>NZ_JBWKOL010000019.1:0-518 GCF_059416065.1 Brevundimonas sp. GW821-FHT09G01 | reverse complement strand
CCCATGGTGATCGGAATGTCGTCGCCCGGGAACTGGTACGACGAGAGCAGCTCGCGCACTTCCATCTCGACCAGCTCGAGCAGTTCCTTGTCGTCGACCAGGTCGACCTTGTTCATGAACACGACCAGCGCCGGCACGCCGACCTGACGGGCCAGCAGGATGTGCTCGCGCGTCTGCGGCATCGGGCCGTCAGCGGCCGAAACCACCAGGATCGCGCCGTCCATCTGGGCGGCGCCGGTGATCATGTTCTTCACGTAGTCGGCGTGGCCCGGGCAGTCGACGTGGGCGTAGTGACGGTTGGCCGTCTCATACTCGACGTGCGCCGTGTTGATCGTGATGCCGCGCGCCTTCTCTTCCGGCGCAGCGTCGATGTCGGCGTAGTTCATCGCCTTGGCGCCGCCGGCCTTCGCCAGCGTCATCGTGATCGCCGCCGTCAGCGTCGTCTTGCCGTGGTCAACGTGACCGATCGTGCCGATGTTGCAGTGCGGCTTGGTGCGTTCGAACTTTTCCTTGGCCAT
>NZ_JBWKOL010000018.1:0-603 GCF_059416065.1 Brevundimonas sp. GW821-FHT09G01 | reverse complement strand
CTGGACCTGACCTACCGCTACCTGATGTCGAACATGGAGTTCGCCTCCTTCGTCAGCCCGGTCAACGCGACCAACACGGCGCTGACCGGCGACTTCGCGGGCCGTTACGACGACAGCCACACCCTGACCCTGGGCCTGCGCTACGCGTTCGGCGCCGACGAGCCGGCGTACATCCCGCCGCCCCCGCCGCCGCCGCCCCCGCCGCCCCCGCCGCCTCCCCCGCCGCCGCCGCCTCCGCCGCGCCCGGTGGTCCCGGCCGACCGCGAGTTCATCGTGTACTTCGACTGGGATCGTTCGGACCTCACGGCCGAAGCCCAATCGGTGGTCACGCAGGCCGCCAACTACGCCAAGTCGGGTCGTCCGACGCGCATCCTGATCGTCGGTCACGCCGACACCTCGGGTTCCGCGGCGTACAACATCGGCCTGTCGAACCGCCGTGCGCGCACCGTGGCTGACGCCCTGGTCGCCTCGGGCGTCAACGGCGGCGTGATCTCGCTGGACGGCAAGGGTGAAACCCAGCTGGCCCGCCCGACCGCCGACGGCGTTCGCGAGCCGCTGAACCGTCGCGCCACCATCGGCATCAACTTCCGCTAAAAACGGAAG
>NZ_JBWKOL010000017.1:0-620 GCF_059416065.1 Brevundimonas sp. GW821-FHT09G01 | reverse complement strand
CAGCGCGACTACCGCTTCACCACCCAGGGCGTCACCGCCGGCCTCGACGTGCGTGTCTCCGATCAGCTGATCGTGGGCGGCGGCCTGGGCTATGGCGAGGACAAGACCAAGATCGGCGACCAGGGCTCGGTCTCCAACGGCAGCGGCCTGACCGGGGCGCTGTACGCCAGCTGGCGTCCGGCCGAGGCCTTCTACATCGACGGCGTCATCGGCTGGTCGAACCTGGACTTCGACTCGCGCCGCTGGACGGCCGGGCTCGGCGGCCAGCCGGACGCCTACGCCGAAGGCGAACGGTCGGGGGACACCCGCTTCGTGTCGGCCGCCTTCGGCCGCATTCTGCGCGGCGACGGTCAGACCCGTGAGATCTACGCCCGCGTCGATGCGCGCTCGATCTCGCTGGACGGCTTCACCGAGACGGGTGCGGGGCTGGCGTCCCTGGCCTGGGACGCGGTGGACCAGGACAGCCTGTCGGCCAACCTGGGCGCGGCGTGGCGCTGGACGATCGACAACCGCCGCTTCGGCCAGCTGCGGCCGTCGGCGCGGGTCGAGTGGTCGCACGAGTTCGAGGACATCGGCGACCAGGGCGTGCGCTACGCCGACTGGGCCGCCAGCCCGACCTA
>NZ_JBWKOL010000016.1:0-1754 GCF_059416065.1 Brevundimonas sp. GW821-FHT09G01 | reverse complement strand
CCGAACTCGAGGACCTCGATGCTGGTGGCCAGGATCGAGCCGTCGCGGCCGGCGGTGTTGTCGATGATCCGCCAGCCGGCGCCCTCGGCGGTGATGGTGTAGTCGGCCTGGACCCCGCGCAGCAGCAGCCGGTCGTGACCGCCGCCGCCCTGGATCTGATCCGAGCCGCCGCCACCGGCCAGCACGTCGTCGCCGCCGCCGCCGATGATCAGGTTGTTCAGGCTGTTGCCCGTCCCCACGAAATCGCCCACCCCGCCGAACACCAGGTTCTCGATGTTGGCGCCCAGGTAGAAGACGTTCAGGCGCGCCTCGACGCTGTCGGCGCCGCCGTTCTCGGCCTCCACGATCGTGTCGCCCGCCTCGACCACATAGTAGTCGTCGCCCGCGCCGCCGTAGAGCTCGTTGGCCGCGCCGGAGCCGCCGTACAGGATGTCGTTGCCGTCGAAGCCGATCAGCACGTCGCGCGCGGTGGTCCCGCGGATGACGTTGTCGCCGGCGTTGCCCTGGCCCTCGAAGCCGGTCGTGCCGGTGTAGGTCAGGTTCTCGACATTGGCCGACAGGCGGAAGCGCGCCAGGCCGGTCTCGACCAGGTCCACGCCCTCGCCGGCCTGTTCGACGATGGTGTCCTCGGCCTCGACGACGTAGCGGTCGTTGCCCGCCCCGCCGTACAGCTCGTTGGCCGCGCCGGTCCCGCCGTGGATGACGTCGTCGCCGTCGAAGCCGGCCAGCACGTCATAGCCGTCCCCGCCCCACAGGGTGTTGGCGCCCGCGTCGCCGAAGATCACGTCGTTGAAGGCCGAGCCGCGCACGTCCTCGATGCCGTTCAGCACGTCGGACGCCCCGTCGCCGTCGTTGGACGCCTGGTTGCGGTCCAGGCGGACCGTCACCCCGGCCGCGGCGCTGGAATAGTCCGCCATGTCGCGGCCGTCGCCGCCGTTCAGGGTGTCGAGGCCGGCCCCGCCGACCAGGCGGTCATTGCCCGCCCCGCCGATGATCAGGTTGTTGGACGCGTTGCCGACGCCGGTGAAGTTCCCGGTTCCGTTATAGACCAGGTTCTCGATGTTGACGCGCAGGACGAACGTATCCAGCCGCGACTCGACCGTGTCGATCCCGTCGTTCTCGGCCTCCACGACCGTGTCGTTGGCCTCGACCACATAGTAGTCGTCGCCCGCGCCGCCGTAGAGCTCGTTGGCCGTGCCGGCGCCGCCGTACAGGATGTCGTTGCCGCCGAAGCCGATCAGCACGTCGCGGCCCGTGGTCCCGCGGATGACGTTGTCGCCGGCGTTGCCCTGGCCCTCGAAACCGGCCGTGCCGGTGTAGGTCAGGTTCTCGACATTGGCCGACAGGCGGAAGCGCGACAGGCCGGTCTCGACCAGATCGACGCCTTCGCCGGCCTGTTCGACGATGGTGTCCTCGGCCTCGACGACATAGCGGTCGTCGCCCTCGCCGCCGTACAGCTCGTTGGCCGCGCCCGCGCCGCCGTGGATGACGTCGTTCCCGGCCAGGCCGATCAGCACGTCATAGCCGGCTCCGCCGCGCAGGACGTTGCTTCCCCCGTCGCCCAGCAGCACGTCGTTGAAGGCCGAACCGGTCAGGTTCTCGATCCCCATCAGCGTGTCCACGCCGCCGTCGCCGTCGTTGGACGCCTGGCCCGTGTTCAGCTGGGCCGTGACACCCGCCGCCGCGCCGGAATAGTCCGCCGTGTCGATGCCGTTTCCGCCGTCCAGCAGGTCGTTGCCCCCGCCGCCGGTCAG
>NZ_JBWKOL010000015.1:0-23449 GCF_059416065.1 Brevundimonas sp. GW821-FHT09G01 | reverse complement strand
GGGTTGGGGCGTCGGGGTCGCGGCGGGCGGCGCGGCGACGTCTGCGGCAGGGGCCGGAGCCGGAGCCTCGCTGGAGGCCGCGGCGGCGCGGGCGGCCAGGGCCTGCTGGGCGGCGAAGCGGCGCGCCAGCTTCTCGGTCAGGACGCGGGCGGCGGCGGGGTCCATCTGGGCCATGACGGCGGCCAGGGTGCGCGGACGCATGGCGGCGGCGACCGGCAGGCGGACATCGTCATCGAGGGTGGCGAAGACGCGAGCGGCCTCGCGCGGACGCATGGCCGAATAGACGGCGACCAGACGGTCGGTCTCGGCCTTCTGCTTCTCGTCCACCTGACCCAGCATGGCGGCGACCTCGGCCTTCACGGCTTCGAGCGCCTGGACGCGGGCGTCCAGCTTCTGCTCGGCGGCGGTCAGCAGGGGCAGCATGGAGGCCATGTCGGTGTCGCGGGCGTCCAGCTCGGCGCGGCGGGCCGACAGCGACTGGATGATGCGCAGCTCGGCCGGGGAGATGCCCGCCTGCTGGGCCAGCTGTTCGGGCGTCAGGGCGCAGACGGCGGCGGCGGGCTTGGGGGCGGCGCCGGCGGGCACGGCTTCCTCGGCCCAGGCCTTGGCGCCCTCGAACAGGCCAGGGGCCACGCCAATGGCGCGGATCACCACCACGCCGCCGATGGCGACGGCGATCAGGGGCAGAAGGCGCGGAATCCTGGCCATGCGGGTTACTCAGTTCCTCAGGGGAAAATCAGGCGGCGAACAGATCGTCGTCCAGGCTACGGCGCGCCTGGTTGAGGCTTTGCTTCGCGGACTGGTTAGCGGTGAGCGCGCCGAGAATGGCGTGGACGTTGCTGGAGGCGGCGGGGCGGGCCGGGGCGGCCATGCCCTGGATGCGTTCGGCCAGGGCCTGCATGCGGGCGGCGCGGGCGTCCTCTTCGGACACCGGGGCGGCGACCGGCTTCGGCGCCGGGACGACAGTGCGCGGCTCGGCGCGGGGAGCCTCGACGGCGCGGGCCGGGGCGTATTCGCCGCCGCGCACGATCAGGGCTTCCAGCTGGGCCTTCACTTCGCGGGCCTTGATGATCCGGTCGTGCAGGAGATCGGTCTCCTGCCCCGAGGCGCGCAGCGAGGCCAGGGCGGCCTCGGCGCGGCCGGCGGCGGCGTTGAGATCAGTCACCGCGGAGGCGAAGGCCAGCTGGCCCGCGCGCAGGGCGCTGAGCTTGCGCTCCAGCCGCACGCCGTAGCCGAGGGCCGCGACCAGCAGCAGCATCAAGACGCCGTCCAGAATCATGCCGGTCATCAGCGCTTTCCCTTCACCAGACTGGAGGCGGCCTCGACGTTCACCGGGGCCTCGATACGCACGGCGATATGCTGGCCCTTGCGGCCCATGCGGCCGATGGTCAGCGGCAGGGTCCCGGCGCGCACAGAGACGTGCGACTCCGGCGTGGCGTTCAGCATCAGGGTGTCGCCGACCTTGAAATCGAGCACCTGCGACAGCGGCACCTGCTGTTCGTCGAGGACGACGCGGACCTCGGTCTCGGTGGTCCAGAGCTCGGTGGCCAAGTGGCCTTCCCAGATGTTGTCGCGGCCGAACTTCTCACCCATGAACTGCTGCAGCAGCATCTTGCGGATGGGCTCCAGCGTCGAATAGGGCAGCAGCAGCTCGACCCGGCCGCCGCGGTCTTCCATGTCGATGCGCAGCTTGACCAGGATGGCGGCGTTGGCCGGGCGCGCGATGGCGGCGAAGCGCGGATTGGTCTCCAGCCGGTCCAGGGTGAAATGCACCGGGGTCAGCGGCTCGAACGCCTGGCGCGCGTCGTTCAGGATGACCTCGACCATCCGCTGCACCAGCACGCGTTCGATGGTGGTGTAGGGGCGGCCTTCGATGCGTAGGGCCGCGGTGCCCCGGCGGCCGCCCAGCAGCACGTCCACGATCGAATAGATCAGGTTGGAATCGACCGTCAGCAGGCCGTAGTTGTCCAGCTCCTCCGCGCGGAAGACCGCCAGGATGGCGGGCAGCGGGATGGAGTTCAGATAGTCGCCGAAACGGATCGACGAGATGTTGTCGAGGCTGACCTCGACGTTGTCCGAGGTGAAGTTGCGCAGGGAGGTCGTCATCAGCCGCACCAGGCGGTCGAAGACGATCTCGAGCATCGGCAGGCGCTCGTAGGAGACCAGCGCCGAGTTGATGATGGCGCGGATGCCCGAGCGTTCGGAGCCGTCGTCGTCGCCGAGGTCGAAGCCCAGCAGGCTGTCGATCTCGTCCTGGTTCAGGACCCGCTCGGACGCAACCGGGCGCTCGTCGGCCAGGGGCTCGGCGAACGGGTCGGCGTCGTCGGCGAAGGCGGCGTCGGTCATCTATTGAACCAACATCTCTTCGATCAGCACGGCGTCGACCTTGCCGGGGGCGGCGATCAGGTTGACGCGGCGCAGGATCTCGGCCCGAAGCTGGAAGCTGCCGGCGGATCCGGCCAGATCCTCAGGGCGCAGCTCGCGCAGGAAGCTCTGGAACATGTCCTTCATGCGCGGCATCTCCTCCTGCAGATGCGTGGCCAGTTCGGCGTCCTGCATCTCCAGGGTGAGCTTGAGCTTGAGGTAGGTCGGACGGCCCTCGGACGACTGAATGTTCATCACCATGTCGGGCATGGTGTAGAAGGTGACCCCGTCCGGACCCGCGGCGATCGTACCCAGCGCGGGGTTGGCCTCGCCTTCGGCGCCGCCGCCGTGACCGCCGCCGCCCTTCTTCTTCTCCTCGCCGTGACCGCCGCCCTTCTTCTCGGCGCCGTGGCCGCCGGCGGCCTCGCCATGCCCCTCTTCCGCCGGGGCGGACTTGGGCTGCATCATCACGAAGGCCGCCGCGCCGCCGCCGCCCAGCACGACCAGGGCCGCCGGGATGATGATGAACAGCAGGGGCAGCTTCTTCTTGGCGGGCGCGCCTTCGCCGTCGACGGTTTCCCCGTCGGTCACGGCGGGCAGGTTGGCGTCGCCGCCTGCGTCCTTCTTTTTGCCGAACTTCAGCATGCGCCCCAAGCCTTGAGAATCTCAGCCTCCAATTCAGCCGGGTTTGGTTAACGAGCCGTTTAGAACCGGCAAATCCTGCCGGGCGCCGCAGGGGGTAAATCGGGCCGAACGCCCGCCACCACTGGATTAACCCTCTTGGCACGACCGTTGCGACGGGATGGGCTGAAAGGAGCCGCCCGTGGAAAACGCCGCCTACGTTGGACTGTCACGCCAGATGACGCTGCGCCGCGAACTCGATGTCGTGGCCAACAACATCGCCAACGCCGACACCAACGGCTTCAAGGTCGAGCAGCTGCTGGTCGGCTCCGAGGTCGGCGAACGGGCGCGCAACGCCTTCGTCCGCCCGGGCGTCAGCTTCGTGCTGGACAACGGGGTCGGGCGCGACTTCTCGGCGGGCGCGCTGTCGCAGACGGGCCGCAGCCTGGACTTCGCCATCGAGGGCGACGGCGCCTTCTTCAAGGTGCAGGACGGGAACGGCGAGGCCTACACCCGCGACGGCGCCTTCACCCTGGACCCCACGGGCCGGCTGACCACCAAGCAGGGCCAGGCCGTGCTTGGCGAAGCCGGCGAGATCGTCCTGGACACCACCCTGGGCGAGATCTCGGTCGGCGCCGACGGCACAATCACCCAGGATGACCAAGTCGTCGGCCGCTTGGCGGTGGTTCGCTTCGAGAGCCTGGGCGCGCTCGAGAAGGGCGGCGACGGCCTGTACCGCAACGCCTCCAACGCCGCGGCCACCGAAGCCCCCGAGGCCCAGATCCGTCAGGGCATGCTGGAGGGCTCCAACGTCAATCCGATCCTCGAGATCACCAATCTGATCGAGATCCAGCGCGCCTACGAGAGCGTCACGCGGATGATCGAAAACACCAATGACCTGTCCCGCCGCTCGGTCGAGCGGCTGGGCCGGGTGTCATAAGGGAGCACTGAGACATGCGCGCGCTCAGAACCGCCGCCTCGGGCATGGCCGCCCAGCAGCTGAACGTGGAGGTCATCTCCAACAACATCGCGAACATGAACACCGTCGGCTACAAGCGCCAACGGGCCGAGTTTCAAGACCTGCTGTACCAGAACGTCGAGCGGATGGGCGCGCAGTCGTCCACCCAGGGCACCGTCGTCCCGACCGGCATCCAGATCGGCGCCGGCGTGAAGGCCGGGGCGGTCTATCGCGTCACCGAGCAAGGCACCCCGAGCAACACCGGCGGCATGTACGACATGGCCATCGACGGCCGCGGCTATTTCCAAATCCTGATGCCCTCGGGCGAGACGGCCTTCACCCGGGCCGGCAATTTCGCGATCAACGGCGAAGGCCAGCTGGTCACCGACGACGGCTATGCGGTGCAGCCCAACATCACCATCCCGCAGGACGCGATCGACGTTCAGATCTCCAAGTCCGGCCAGGTGCAGGTCTTCACCCAGGGCAGCACCACCCCGGCGGTCGTGGGCCAGCTGGAGCTGGCGACCTTCTTCAACGACGCGGGCCTGGAAGCCATCGGCGACAACCTGCTGCTGGAGACCGCCGCCTCGGGCGCGGCCAACGTCGGCACGCCGGGCGAGGTCGGCTTCGGCGAGATCCTGCACAAGTTCACCGAGTCGTCGAACGTGGACGCGGTGTCGGAAATCTCGGCCCTGATCATCGCCCAGCGGGCCTATGAGATGAACTCCAAGGTCATCACCACCGCCGACCAGATGCTGTCGGTCGCCTCGCAGGTGAAGTCGTGAGGGCCCTGATCCTCGGCGCCGTCTGCGCCTTCGCCCTGGCCGGTCCCGCGCTGGCGGGCCCGGTGACGCTGAGGGCCAATCCGGTGGACGACGACGGCCAGGTGACCCTGGGCGACATCTTCGACGGCGCGGGCGGGGCGGCGAACGTCGTCGTCGGCCGCCGCGCGGGCCCTTCTATCGTGTTCGAGGCCGCCCAGCTGCAGGGCATGGCCCGTCAGGCGGGGCTGGACTGGGCAAATCCGACCGGGTTGCGCCGGGTCGTGGTGCGCCACGCCGCCTCCGCTCCGTCCGCGAGCGCACCGGAGGCCGTCGCGGCCGCCGGCCCGGCCTCCCCCGCCCCTGTGCGCACCGCATCCCGCGCGCCGAGCGCCGCCGAGCGGGTCATCGCCCGCAACGACATCGTCGAGGTCCTGTACGAGACCGGCGGCGTGCGCCTGACCATCACCGGCCGGGCCGAGGGCAATGCGGCCGAAGGCCAGCGCGTGGCCATCCGCAACCTGCAATCCAACCGCGTCATCGACGCCGTGGCCACCGGCCCGGGGCAGGCCGTCGCCGGCCCCGCCGCCCAATCGATCCGCACCCAACAGTTCGCCGCCCGCTAGGGGAAGTCACATGCGTACCGCCCTGATCCTGACCGTCGCCGCCCTCTCGCTGGGCGCCTGCTCGACCGCCATCGAAGCGGTGCGCGGCCCAGAGCTGGCCCCCATCGGCTATCCGGCGGCCCTGGTGCCGACCAGCCAGACCTACCTGCCCTCGCCCGAGCAGCAGGCGGCTGACCGCGCGGCCAGCGCCAACAGCCTGTGGCGCGCGGGCGCCCGGACCTTCTTCGGCGACCAGCGCGCCCGCCGCGTCGGCGATATCGTGACCGTCAACATCGACATCGACGACCGCGCCCAGACGAACAACTCCACCACCCGCAACCGCACCAACGAAGCCTCGGGCGGGGTGACCCACTTCTTCGGGCTGGAAAACAGCCTGGGCCGCGCCTTCCCGGGCGGTTTCGACCCGGCCAACATGATCGGCACCGAAGGCCAGGCCAACGCCACCGGCTCCGGCTCGGTGAACCGGGCCGAAAAGGTCAGCCTGACCATCGCCGCCGTCGTCGCCGACGTCCTGCCGAACGGCAATCTGGTGATCCAGGGCCGGCAGGAAGTGCGCACCAATCGCGAGGTCCGCGAACTGACCGTCGCCGGCATCGTGCGCCCCGAGGACATTTCCTCGGCCAACACCATCAACCACACCCAGATCGCCGAGGCCCGCATCAGCTACGGCGGCCGGGGCGACATCAGCCGCATGCAGGCCACCCCGGCGGCGCAGTCGCTGGTGGAGCGCTTCAGCCCATTCTAGCGGGCCGCGGACCGTCGGCCCTTCGGGACCTCCCGACCCGACGCGGCCTGGCGCTTCGCGCAGACTAGCCGGCCCCGACCGTCACCCTGATCGCCCGCCGGCGACCCCGGCGGGCGTGTCGCGTTTGGGACACGGCGGTCAGCCGCCGTTCAGCTGAGCTGTGAACTCTTAACGGACATCAACGTTTGCCGATCAGAGGTGAGTGTCCGTCCCATGCTGAAGTTCGTTGTCCCTGCTGTCGCCGCCCTGGGCCTGATCGCGTTCGCCGCACAGTCCAGCGCGTCGAATTCGGACACCCAGTCCGCGTCTGGGGCCATGGGCTGGCACCTGAGCCATGAGGGCCGGATGGCCAAGCTGGCCTATGGGGTCGAGAACTCCGACCAGCTGGCGTTGATGATGACCTGCGAGCCGGGGCGGTCCCAGGCCGTGGTCTATGGCGACGTGCAGCCCGCCACCCCGCGCCTGATCCACGCCTCCATGACCGAAGCCCCCATCGACCCGCTGGACGGCGAGCTGGCCGACGAGGCCCGCATCTCCCTGAACGATCCGACCCTGCGCGATTGGGCCCGCAAGGGCGTGCTGGCCGTCGAGGGCGACGCCGGGCGGTTCGAACTGACCGCCACCGACAAGGAGCGCGCCCTGATCGGCGCCTTCTTCGCCTATTGCGGAACGGAACAGGCCTGACCACCTTTTACAGACAGGCTTGCAGCGGGGGCTGAACGCATGATCGCCATATTGGCCGCCGCGGCGGCGCTGATACTGGGCGCCCAGAACGCGGCCGCGGCTCCGCCCGAGACCGCATGGACCTGGACCCTGTACGCCGACACGCCCGTGGTGCTGGCCAATGAGGTGCCGGACACCGCCAATCTGCGCACGACCCTGGAATGCGATCCCGGCAGCAGCGTCGCCCGCCTGACCCTGTACGGCGGCGAGCCCGGCGCGGGCATGGCGCGGGTGACCGCCGGCGACGCCTCGGCCGTGGCCCAGTCCGAGGCGGCGCGCGGAGGCGGGATCAAGCTGGCGCTGCGCACCGATCACCCCGTGTTCACGGCCTTCGGCGTCAGCGGACGGCTGGGCGTGGCCGTCGGGGAGCAGCGGCGAACCATCGAAGTCCCGACTGCGCACCTTGCCAAGCTGCGCCGCTTCGCCGAACTGTGCTCCGGCTGAGCCGGAGTTCTCCCATGCGCCTGACCGTCCTGATCGCCGCCGCCGGCCTGACGCTGGCGCTGGCGGCGTGTAACACCACCTCCCAGCCGGGCATGGGGCTGTCTCCCGCCTCGTCCGGCTCGCCCGCGCCGGTGCAGGGCTATGACTGGCACCTGAACCAGGACGGCGACGAGGCGCGGCTGGCCTACGGCGCCGAGGCCAGCGACGACCTGAAGATCGGCCTGGATTGCCGCAAGCACTCGGGTCAGCTGGCCCTGAGCGCCCTGGCCGCGGTCGGCGCGGCGTCCGAGATCCATCTGGAGTCCGGCGGCGAGACCGAGCGTTTCCCGGCCGAGGCCGAGGCGTCCGAGGTCAATGACGGCCTGTTCCTGACCGCCGAGGCCAAGGCGCGGGAGCCGGTGTTCCAGCGCTTCCGCCGCACCGGCTGGCTGGCGGTGTGGGAGGGCGAGACCCGTCACGCCTACGCCCCGCATCCGGGCTCGGACGAGCGGGTCGAGCGGTTCTTCGCCTTCTGCGGTTGACGCGAGGCCCGCGCTCCGGTGCAGTCCCGTCCGCATCCGGGAGGGACCCCAAATGAAGCTCGTTCTCGCCGTCGCCGGCGCCGCCCTGCTGGCCGCCTGCGCCGCCCCCGCCTTCGCTGAGATCGGGGCCCAGACCCCGGCCCAGCCCGCCGCGACGCGCAACGCCCAGGACCCGGCCCTGGCGGCCCTGCTGAACGACTATGAGATCTATCTGCGGTCGGTCGATCCGATCTCGGCCGGGATGGAGGGCGACCGCGACGCCCTGCGCCGCCTGCCCGACGCCTCGCGCGCGTTCGAAGTGGCGCAGGAGCCGGCGCTGAAGGGATTCGCCGACCGGCTGGCGGCCATCGATCCGGCGCGGCTGAACGACGAAGACCGGCTGAACCACGCCTTCATGGCCTATGTGATCAAGCGCGCCCGCGACCGCATCCCGCTGGACACCGGCCGGATCGACGCCTTCAGCTCGGAGGGCGGGCCGGGCCAGAGCCTCGGCTATGTCGCCAGCGTCACCCGGATCACCAGCATCGACGACGCCGAGGCCTATATCGCCCGGCTGGAGGCCATGCCGGCCCTCTATGACGACCAGTTGGCCAACGCCCGGCGCGGGCTGGCGACCGGCCTCGTCCAGCCCCGCTCGATCGTCGAGAACGCGCTCAGCCTGATGGAGCCGGAAGCCGCGCTGACGCCCGCGACCGACCCGCTGCTGAAGCCGTTCGCCGCCCTGCCCGCCTCGATCCCGGCGGACAAGCAGGCGGAACTGCTTGCGCGGGCGCAGGGCGTGGTGGCCCGGCAGATCATGCCGCGTCGCCAGGCCTGGGTCCGCTTCCTGCGCGACGACTACCTGCCCCGCGCGCCGGAGACGCTGGGACTGGTCCACCGGCCAGGCGGGCGTGAGCTCTACGCCTTCCTGGTGCGCGGCTACACGACCACCGACATGACGCCCGATCAGGTCCACCAGCTGGGCCTGCAGGAGGTGGCGCGCATCCGCGCCCGCATGGACACCGAGATGCGGGCCGCGGGCTGGACCGGCGACTTCGCCTCCTTCCTGAACTTCCTGCGCACCGACCCGCAGTTCTACGCCACCACGCGCGAGGACCTGCTGGAGAAGGCGTCGGAGATGGCCAAGCGGTCCGACGACCACCTTCCCGCCCTGTTCGGGACCCTGCCGCGGACGCCCTATGGCGTGCGGCCCGTGCCGGCGGAGATCGAGGCCAACTACACCACCGGCCGCTACTTCCCCGGCTCGATGGAGAACGGGATCGCCGGCGGCTACATCGTCAACACCAGCCGGCTGGACCAGCGGCCGCTGTACGAGCTTCCGGCCCTGACCCTGCATGAGGCGGTGCCCGGCCACCATCTGCAGATCGCCCTGCAGCAGGAGGCCGAGGAAGGCCCCTATTTCCGCCGCGGCGTGGACGTGACCGCCTTCACCGAAGGCTGGGGGCTGTACGCCGAATTCCTGGGCGAGGAGATGGGCTTCTACCGCACCCCCTATGAGCGGTTCGGGCGGCTCAGCTACGAGATGTGGCGCGCCTGCCGCCTTGTGGCGGACACCGGCATTCACTGGCTGGGCTGGGACATCGAACAGGCCCGCGCCTGCTTCCGCGACAACTCGGCCCTGGCCCCGCACAACATCGAGACCGAGCTGCAGCGCTATATCGGCTGGCCGGGCCAGGCGACGGCCTACAAGGTCGGCGAGATCCGCCTGCGCGCGGTCCGCACCCGCGCCGAGACCGAACTGGGCGACCGTTTCAACGTGCGCCGCTTCCACGACGCCCTGCTGGTCGACGGCCCCCTGCCGATGGCGCTGCTGGACGAGCGGATGGACCGCTGGATCGCCGAGGAGAAGGCGCGCTGACCGCGCCCTAGGCTCCCGGGATCACCGGCGCCATGTTCTCGTAGGGCGTGGTCGGGGTCCGTCCGGGCGGCATGGCCGTCGGAGCCGGGTCGCCTTCCAGCGGCAGGGACTTGATGTAGCGGTACAGCGCCCGCTTGTCGGCGTCGGCCATGGCGCGGACGCTGGGCCAGGGCATGGGCGGCAGGCCTTCGCGCGTCGACAGCATCTCGACCCAGGCGTCCTCGGTCATGCCGGCGACGGTGCGGCGCAGGTTGTGCGGATAGCTGGTCCCCCACGGCCCCATGAAGCCCATGCCGGAGCCCTTCAGCCATTCGGACTCGGGCGTCTTGCCGCCTCCCTGGGGATAGCCGGGCGTGTGGCAGTCGTTGCAGCCGCCGACGCGCACCAGATAGCGGCCCGCTTCGATATCCGTGGCGGCGACCACCTGCGGCCCGTCCGAGGTAGTGACGTTGACCCGCGCCTGATCGCAGGATCCGAGCGCGAGCGCGCAGGCGCCCGCCATGATGAGATGTCTGCCGGTCATGATGATCTCCCCCGAGACAGGCAGAGAACAACGTTTGGCGGATTCGTGCAACGCGCCGGTGGCGCAACGCCCGTCAGAGCCCCAGTTCGGCCCGCTGCTTCTTCGTCAGCTTCGCCGCGATGATGGAATGGGCGATGGCGAAATGCTCGGCCAGTTCGTCATCGGGCCAAGCGGACGGGTCTGGCAGGTTCACCCACTTGGCGCGGGCCAGATAGGGGGCCGGGCGGGCGCGGCCCTCCTCGGTCAGCACCTCATAGGCGATGTCCGAGACCTTGAACGACACCCCGCCCTGCTCGCCGACCATGACGAACATCTTGCCGCCGATGCGGTAGGCGTCGTGATGGTCGCCGAACGGGTGATCCAGCGTCGCCCCCGGAAGGGCCAGACAGGCCTTGCCGATCCCCGCGCGATCCATCCTAGGCCCCGGAACCTGAAGTGACGCCGACGCCGATGGGGCAGGTCACGCCCGTCCCGCCGATGCCGCAATAGCCCTCGGGGTTCTTGGCCAGATAACCCTGATGATAATCCTCGGCGAAATAATAGACGCCCGCCGGGGTGATCTCGGTGGTGATCTCCCCCTGCCCCGCCGCCGTCAGGGCCGCCTGATAGGCGTCGCGCGAGGCCTCGGCCTGTTCGCGCTGCGCCTCGTCCAGATAGTAGATGGCCGAGCGGTAGGTGGTGCCGATGTCGCCGCCCTGGCGCATGCCTTGGGTGGGGTCGTGGTTTTCCCAGAACACCTTGAGCAGGTCGGCGTAGGAAATCTCCTTGGGATTGAAGACCACCTGCACGACCTCGGCGTGGCCGGTCAGGCCGGTGCAGGTCTCTTCATAGGTCGGATTGGGAGTGTAGCCGCCGGTATAGCCCGCCGAGGTCACCCAGACGCCCGGCAGGGACCAGAAGACCCGCTCCACGCCCCAGAAGCAGCCCATGCCGAAGACGGCGGTCTGGAAGCCCTCCGGATGCGGTCCTTTCAGCGGGCGGCCGGTGACGAAATGGACCTCATCGGTGGTCACCGGCGTCGCCCGGCCGGGCAGCGCGGACCCGGGCGTGGGCATGGTGGTCTTCTGCGAGAGCATGGCGGAACTCCGGACAAATCGTACGCCGCCCATATGGGCCATCATCCGGCGCTTGCCGAGGGGGTCCGACTGTTCTAATCAGCGCCCCTCGCCGGATGGACCGTCCGGCGTTTCACGCGCGTCGTGGAAACGGACAGGTGGCGGAGTGGTCGATCGCGCACGCTTGGAAAGCGTGTGTACGTGAAAGCGTACCGAGGGTTCGAATCCCTCTCTGTCCGCCACACCGCGATTTTCTTCCCGTTATTTGAAATGTTTGACGCGTAAACCGGATAAACTTTCGGTTCACGCAGCAGTACGCAAGCGCGCTCGAGCACGGCAAGCAGAACCCGACGGCAGTCGCGGTGTTCGAACTCGCGCAGCAGTTGGGCTGCGAACCGGCGGACTTGGCATCGCGTCCACAGTCACTGTCGGCCAGCCACGCTCATTGACGGCGACGCTGAACGCCGGTGAGGGCGTCGCCATCACAGCAATGGCTTCTTAGCCGAGAGAGTCCAACTCATCGCCGGACCAACTCAGGTCAGCAACGCGCCAGAAGAAACGAGCCTCATGGCGACGCGCTCAAAAGCGCGTTCAGCGCCGTTTCGCCGAGGCGTGCGGAGAAGTGGAAATAGTCGGTCCACTGCTCGCGATCACGCCATAGCGCTTGTTCGGCTTCGTTCCCCAGCGGGGTTGAGGCGAAGTTCAGGTAACGAATGTCGCACCCCCCAACGGTCGACGGACGCCCGGCGAACATCGCCGCGATCCGCGCTGCGTTGGCCTGGACCAATCGATCGTGTCCGTTTACGGGCGCATCGGCGGGTGTCGCGGGCAGGGTAAAGAAGACGAGCCGGTGCCGAAGACCGGTTCGGCGACAAATATTGTCCGCCAGGTCCGCAAGTCCGGCGAGGTTCCTGCGGCCCATCGCAAGCGAGGCCGGCGACGTATCGAGCTGACTCAGCGTGTAGCGAAGGCTGCGCTCGGCCTGGATCCAGTCGCGTGCACCGGGAGCCAGCGCCTCGCAAGGCGCGTAGGTCGCCGGGTAGGCCTCAGCGCCGTTCAGGCTGTGCACCACTGTCTGCGCGGACTGCAGGGTGGTGCGGGGCGACAACGCGGTGGACAGGGCAGCCTGCGCGGGATCTACGATGGCGGGCCGTTCGCGCGTCGGCAATCCGACCTCGATCAACATGGTGGCAGGCGCTGTGCGACTGTTCAGGATCGCCCGTTCGACCCGCGTCATCTCTCGCACGCCCCAGGCGGATCCCGCGACCCGCAGGATATCGGGCCGGGAACAGGTGTTGAAGCCACGCCAGGCTCGGGACGAGCCGATCAGGAAGGTGTCTCCCTGGTGCTCGCGAATGGCGCGCGTGAAGAAGGCCGGGTTACCGCCGGCGACCCCTTGCGCGATCACGCCGGGCGGAGGGCTTCGGTTGAAGGCATGACGGCCGGACTGGCCGAATTCACCGGTCGGATCGACCACGACATTGAACAGCGCATATCCGATGAGGATCGCCAGCCCCGCGCCGAGCCCCATCCACCAGCCTCGGGTCAGCCGGGCGGGCGACTTGTCCGGTTCAGAACTGGGCATAGATGAAGCCGTATTGCTGCACAGGGCGGGTGACGCCGATCAGGGCCAGGAGCAGCAGGCCGACCGTCAACCCGCCCCACAGCAGGGTCGGTCGCCAGCGGAGCCAGTCCGGGGCGGGCATGGCGCCGGGGATACCGAAAATCTGCATGGTGTTCGGGCAGACGAGGACTATCGTCGTCACGACGCCCATCATCGCCAGTGTACGCACACTTGGCAGGCGCGCATTGGGATAGGCGCCGGCCAGATCGATGCCCTGCGCCAGGCCCGCAAATATGGCCTTCACATCGACGAGCGCGGGAAGCACCCGGCCCAGCGTCTGGCCGTCGCCGACCCTCAGCATCAGCGCGATGACCGCCACGGCGATCAGGATCAGAGCCTGACCAGCGACCTGCCGCGCGCGCTGTTCAACGACGCCGATCGGTCGAGGCGCGCCGCGGGCGTTCTGGCGGGCGAACTGGAGCACGATCAGCAGCGCCGCCACGCCCAGCCCCTGCAGCAACGGCAACAGGGCGGCGGTGTGCCAGGCGGCGACAACCAGATAGGCGACCAATGTGGCCAGCGCCCACGCGACGCCATAGCGGCGAACGGTCGGTTGGATCGGCAGTTTCCGGGCGATCCGGAACACCGGTTCGAAAACATAATCTCGCACGAAGGTCATCAGGCTCATGTGCCAGCGCATCACATACTGACCGGGCGACGAGGCCTTCAGCGGCGAGTTGAAATTGATCGGCAGCAGCAGGCCGAAGCACAGGCCCACGCCGATGGCGATGTCTGAATAGGCCGAGAAATCCAAGTAGAGCTGGAGCGTATAGCCCCAGGCGGCGGTCCAGGCCTCGACCGGGGTGACGGCGCCCAGATCCACCGCGGTCAGGACGGCGTCGACCTTTCGCGCCATGGGATCGGCCAGCCAGGTTTTCTTGACGACCCCGGCCAGCACCAGCGCGCCTCCGCGCGCGATATCCGCCCCCGTCGGCGCTGTGAAGCCCAACCGGCCGAACTGGGGCGCTATCCGGCCGTAGGCGCCGATCGGGCCTGCCGGAAGCTGCCCGAAGAAGGAGCCCCAAGCCGCAAAACGTAGCAGGCCCAACCGCTCGACGCCCGGCTTCTGCGCGTCGATCACGAAGGTGATCTGCTGCAAGGTGTAAAAGGCCAGACCGAGCGGCAGGGCCACGGGAAGCACCTGCTGCGCCACCTTGAAGGCCACCAGCGGAGCCAAGTTCGCGATGATCGCGCCCGCCACGGCAAGCCTGCGCATCGTCGATCCGGGCGCCAGCCGGCCAATGAGCGCGACAGCGGCGAAATTGCCGAGAATGGATGTGGTCAGGACTGCGAGCGCGATCGGCCCGGCCTGCGCGCAGAACAGGACCGACACGGCCACCAGCAATCCCACCGCCGCCGTGGGCCGCCAGCGACAGGCGAGCGCGAACGCCCCCACCGTGACCGGCAGCCAGAGGATGAGGAACTGGAGGCTTACGAATGAAATGGCTTCACGCCGCCTTCTCGACGAGCACGTCATCCAGCAGGACGCCGTCCAGACCCGTGGTCGCCAGGACGGCCATCGCGTCCTGCACGCTGTGCACGATGGGTTTGCCCATGACGTTGAAGCTGGTGTTCAGCACGATCGGCACGCCGGTCCGCGCCTCCATGGCGTCGAGCAGGCCGCTCATCCACGGATCTGAAGCCGCCTCGACGGTCTGAAGCCGACCAGTCCCATCCGCATGGACGACCGCCGGGACACGGTCGCGGACCTCCGCCTTCCACGGTAGGGTGAAGGACATGTAGGGCGACGGCTGAGGACGGTCGAACCACTCGCTCACCCGGTGCGCGGGAATGATCGGCGCGAACGGGCGGTAGGGTTCGCGCCCTTTGACCCGTTGATTGAGCCGGTCCTTCATGTCCGACGGGCGGGGATCGGCGAGGATCGAGCGATGGCCAAGGGCGCGCGGACCGAACTCGGCCGCGCCGCGCATCACGCCGATGATCCGGCCCGCCGCCAGCCGACCGGCGAGCGTCGCCAGCCCCTGCGGGCCGGTGCAATCCGAGATGTGACCGTAGCCACAGTTCGCGACCGTTCTGTCGATGACCCGCCGGTCCGGCGTCGTTCCGAGGAAGGGCGTGATCCGCCCCGTCGCGGCCGACTGTTCGGGATGATCCTGCATCCACGACAGAAGGGCTGCGCCCAAGGCGTTGCCGTCATCGGCGGGCGCGCTCGGAACATGGACCGCCTCGAAGCCGAAGCGGCCACCGATCGTGCCGTTGTAGGAGGAGTTGAGCGCGCAGCCGCCGCTCAGGACGAGGTTACGCTCGCCGAGTTCCGAGCAGCTTCGCAGGATGCGATCGACCAGCCGCCCATAGGCGGCCTGACCGCTGGCGGCGAGGTCGGCGGCCTGCTGGATGGGATCGGAGGGCCTGCGCGCATGCGCCCTTGCACGGGCGACCACGGCGTCGATCACCGCCTGCTCCGGCAGTTGGGGCCGCCCGTCCACGATGTTGAGCATCGTCTCCAACACGTCCACAAGACCCGCATCGGGCGTGCCGAAGGCGGCCAGGCCCATGACCTTCCACTCTTCTCCGGCGCGCCAGTCGAAGCCGCACAGGCCGGTCAGCCAGGCGTAGAAGGTTCCGAGACTGCCTGGCCCCCACGATCGCCACAGCCGCTTCAGCCTGCCGTGGGAGAGACGGAACAGGCTCGCGGCGCCCACCTCGCCTTCCCCGTCGATGACCAGACAGAGGCCATCGGCGAACGGCGCGCTGCCGCAGGCTGCGACGGCGTGGGACAGATGGTGGTCGAAATGCCGGACCTCCGGGGGGGTCTCGGCGAGCCCAAGGCGCAGCAGGGACTCGCCCGCCGACGCCTGCGCGTGGGCCTGAAGGCCCCGCAGCCACAAGCCGTCCGAGCCCGGCAGCAAGGCGTTGGACACCGACACCGGAAGGTCCGCCTTCACCCGCGCCCAACTGGTCGAGACGATCAGTTCGTCGGCGGCGGCGTCAAACCCGACGGCGGACAGGGCGCTTTCCAGATGGCCGACATGATCCGGCGCCGCGCCCCACGCGCGCTTGTCCTGGATGAAGCGTTCGGTGGCCTCGGCGAAGCGGATGCAGCCGGCCTCATCCACGATCGCCAACGCCGGGTCATGTCCCGAGGTCGACAGACCCAGATAGAACCGGCTCATGGGGTGTCGAACAGCGCCACAACCGCCGCCGCGACCTCGTCCAGCGTCTGGAATTCGAACATCAGCGACGGCTCGACCTCGATCTGGAACTCGTCCTCGATGTGACCCGAGATCAGCACCGCGTCGATGGATTCCAGACCGAAGTCGACCAGCACGGTGGAGCCCAGGATCTGATCGGCCGGGACTTTGGTTCGCCTGCTGATGTGGGCGCGCAGGAAGTCAGTCACCTGTTCGACGGTCGGCGGGGTCATGAACACACTTTCAAACTCTGGAAGGTCAATCGAGACGGCAATGCAGTTCGGCCAGAATGACCGTCTGGGAGTTTTCGACATAGCGGGGCTGTCCACCCGTGAAACGCAGATCGGGATAGCGGGCGAACAGGGCGGGCACGGCCTTGCGGATGAGGAGGCGCGACAGGGCCGCGCCGATGCAGCGGTGAAGGCCATGCCCGAACGCCAGATGGCCCGCGCCGAGGTCGCGATTGATGTCCGCCAACCGCAGCTGCATCGTGTCGCCGGGCTGGAAAGCGACGCCGTCGATCTCCCCTTCCGCCCGCGCAACCCGGTAGATGAAACGCGGAGACGCCGCGGCGGGCACGATCCGGGTGTCGAGATGCGCCGCCACCCAGGCCGGATCGGCGGGGTCGCCGCGCTGATCGACGGGCGCCGAGGCGAGAGCCAGCACCGCGTTGGCGAGGGTGTGGGAGACGTTGAAGCTGGCGCCGTAGAGGACCAGCACGAAGGCCTTGCGATCCTGCACGTCCATCTGGTCCCAGCCGCTGGCGGCCAGATGGGACAGCAGGGAGGTCGGTCCGTCGCTCGCCGGACCTGTGGGATCTTCGTCGAACTGGCCAAGCAGGGTGTCGACCATGGCCTGGACCTTCAGGATGGCCCGCAGCGATCGCAGCGGCTCCAGCACCTCCTGAAGGAGTGGCGCGAGTGCGTTGAAGACAGCGGGATCATGCGGCCGAAGCCCCATGATCGGCTGACAGACAGCCCGGAACAGAGGCTCGCAGAAATCCGCGACCAGATCGACGTCCGTTCGCCCCTCAAGGGCCTGCACCGCGTGCTCGATCTCCGCGTCGATCAGCGGCGTCCAGGCGACGAGACGGTTGGAGCCCAGGGCTTCGAACCCCAGCAGGCGCATGCGCGCGTGGCGCGGGCCGGACTGGAAGAAAGGCGCGTTGCGGGCGACCCGAATCGCGGTCGACAGGTCGCGTCCGCTGGCCGCCTGGAGCGCGATCAGGTGCGGCTCCATGCCGGGCGGACTGAAGCGCGCGTCGTCGACGGCGACGGCGCGGGCGGTTCGGGGCTCGGTAATCTCCCACAGCCGGGCGGCGCGCTTCTGGAGCGGCGGCGTCAGGCGGCACGGCAGGGCCGTCGGCGCCTGCACCATGTGGGTCCGCTCGATCCGCACGCCCGCCTCATCCAGACGGAGGTCCGGGAAGCGCGCGGCCATCAACGGCAAGGCCCGGCTCAGCATCAGCCGGGCCAGAGCCGCCCCGGGACATTTGTGCACTCCGTCGCCGAACGACAGCGACGTCCGACCGCCCTCCCCCGCCGCGTGCGGGCAGAGCGACCGGTTGGCCGCGGGGATGTCCAGCGCCGCCAGATCGCCCGGTTGCACCGGCCGGCCGTTCAGCAGCGTCCCGGTTCGGGCGACGCGGTACAGCCTCAAGGTCGAGGGATAGTCGCGGATGACAGCGTCCAGATGCGCCTCGGCCCAGCCCTCGCGCGACACCTCGCCCCAGGTCGGTGCGCCGTCCCCGAGCAGGCCCCACAGGGCGAAGGCCAGCGATTCCGCCGCCGTATGGGCGGCCACCGTGATGGACGCGATCAGGGTGGCGTCGTCCACCCCGGCGGGCAGCTTGCCCCGCGCCAGAGCCATGACTAGCGGCGCCGGCGTCCCGGGATCACCAGACAGCGCGGTCGGGACAGACGCCGCGGCGATCAGATGCCGGTAGCCGTCCTGGACCGCCAGTAGGTCGCGCAGGCGCAGCAGGGGTTCGGTGAACACCCGCGCCTGGTAGACGGCGCGCAGGAAGGCCGCGTCATCCGGGATGGCCAGTCCGAACACATCGCGCATGCAGGCGATGAAAACCGGGTCCGAGAAATCGCGCACGAGATCCGGCGCCGGCTGCGTCGCCAACCGGTCGAGAGCCGCCCGGATGTGGCCGTCGATCACCGGCGCCCAACCGTCCACCCCGGCCGGGCTGAGGAAGGCCGCAAGCGCCCGGCGGGTCATGAGGTGATCGGCGTCGGTCTGGTAGATCAGCGACGCGCGCGCGGCGTCGGCCAGCAGGGACAGGTCCTCGCCGGTCGCGGCTTGAAGCTTCGCCAGATAGGGCAGGACCGCGGTCACGCCCCATGCCCGGTCGCGGAAGACCTCCGTCGCCTCCTCCGCCGTGTCGACGACGAAGCGGGCGCGGTCCGGACGAGGTCCTGAAGACGCGGACGTCCTGTCCCGAAGAGGCGTGGCGGTCACTGAAGCGCATCCTCAATCCGCCCGTCTCGCCAAGCGTTCGCCAGCAGGCGGCGCTGAACCTTGCCGCTGCTGGTGCGCGGAAGGGCTCCGCTGGGCAGGATGCGGATATCCGTCAGCTCGATCCCCCAGGCGCCCGCCACGGCCCGCCGGATCAAGCCGCGGGTGACGACTTCGTCCGCGACCCTCTCCCGGCGCCTGAGCTCGATCAGCAGCACCGCCTTTCCCGTGGCGAGGTCGTCCGGCATCAGCGCCGCGGCCGCCATGGGATTGAGCGCCTGATCCTGTTCTCCCGCCAGCCATTCCACATCCGTCGCGGGGATCTTGCGTCCGTTGGAGAACAGCAGGTCCTTCAGACGTCCGGTGACGTACAGCCAGTGGCCTTGGCGGACGCCGACATCGCCCGTCCTGAGCCAGTCTCCCCCAGCGCCGTCACCGGCGATCGCGACGCTGAACGACGCCGCCGTTTCCGCCGGCGCGTTGCGGTAGCCCCGCGCGACCGAAGCCCCCCGGACCCAGATTTCGCCGGGCTCGCCCGGCGCCGCGATCCTCAAGGTCTCCGGATCGACGAGACGAAGATCACCGTCCATCTCGGGCGAGACCCGGCAGGGCTCGATATCGCCACATCCGGGCGGGGGGGCGGGCCGGTCGTCGAGAAGGTCCGGATTTCCGCCGGCCACCATCAGGGTGAACTCGGCCAGACCGTAGCAGCCGAACACGGCGCTCGGGTTCAGACCCCATGGGCCGAAACGCTCGCGGAAAGCAGCCAGTAGCGACGCCGGGACCGGCTCCGCGCCGCAGAAGGCGCTGCGCCAGCGGGACAGATCCAGCCCTTCGCATTGTTCGTCAGTGACGTTCTGCAGGCAATGCGAGAAGGCGAAGGCGGGGCCGCCGCTGAAGGTCGCCCGGTGCTCGCTGATCAGGCGCAGCCAGCGCTCCGGCCGCTGGATCATCTGCAGCGGGTCCAGCAACACGGTCCGCCCTCCGGCGAGGATCGGATAGAAGATGCCGCCCATCAGCCCCAGGTCATGGAAATGCGGCAGCCAGCTGAGGACGACCCCATCCTCGTCCAGGCCCCAGGTGCCGTTCGCCAGTTGGGCGTTGGCGACAATGTTCGCGCCCGAGAGCGCCACCGCCTTCGGCGCCCGCGTCGAGCCGGACGTGTACTGGAGGATGACCGGGCGCGTCCCGTCGCCGCTCTGGACCGGCGCCATCAGAGGCGCCTCGGCCGCCTCGAGCGCTTCAACGTCGACGACGGAAAGGCCCGCTATCCCGCCGGACGTCAGCGCCGCCTCTATTTTGCCGGCAAGCCCGTCGGAACACAGGATCGCGGCCGGCGTGCAGTCGCGGATGATCTGATTGAACCGCAGGGTCTGAACACCCGGACGGGGGGCGGCCACGGCGGTGATCGTGAAACCCGCGTAGAGGGCCCCGACCAGGGTGACGACAAACTCGACGCCGCACGGCATGATCAGCGCCAGCGGGCCGTCGTCAGGTTTACGGATCGACGCCAGAGCCGCACCGCGCGCCAGGGCCCGTTCGTGCAGCTGACGTCCGGTCAGGACGCGGTCCCGCTGACCCGTGCGGCCACCGCAAACCGTGATTAACGGCCGGTCACTGCGTTCCAGCAGTCTTTCGCACAGTTGATCAGTCAGCACGCCGTTTCCCCTAGCCATCTTGCATGGGCGGGCGCCTGCCGCCATGGCCCGGAATCCCAAAATGAGGCGTTTGCGTACGCTTTGATCGTTTTGACTGCCGGGGCCGGCGAACAGGCGCTTTCAACTGCGCAAGTACGTTCCCCGCTCTGACAGCGGGGATTTAGGTCTCACGACCCCGGACAGCCGGACGATCCTCGCCACGTCCGGCGCGCGCTGCGCGTCAGGGCCGGTTTTCTATGCTTCGGGCGCCCTTCAGGCAGACAACCGACATTCCGAACTTCGGCTTTGCGCCAGATGCAGACACTGGTTTTGGTGCGCAAACCAGGAGCTACGCAGAGACGGACCTGTGCAATACCAGCGCGACCAACAGCGCTATTCGGCCGTATCCATCGCTTCGAGTCTTCGCCCCAGCCATTTCCGGATCGCGGAGGCGTCGCCCGATCTTGCGATATCGGTCAATTCCTCCTCACCCGCCCCAAGCAGGCTCCACTTTGTGCCGGCGAGATAGACCATTCGCTTGTCGATCAGCCATTTCGGCGGGCGTTGCCCGCCGTCCAGTTTCCTCTTGAAAATCTTCGCCAACGCATCGCGCGAGCCGTGGACCATCACCACCCCGTAGCAACTCCCCAGCCTTTCAGCGATCTCCTCAAAGGCGCCGGCGCTCACGCGGAACCCGGCGATCAAACAGTCGTCCAATGTTCCGTCGATGCTGATCGTCGGGGGTTGAGACCCCGTCGCCGAGGCTCGCCCCGTCAACCGGGAACGCATCATTCCCACGTTCTCAAGCCGGACGGACCCGTCGCCCGTGATGGCCATCTCGACATCCTCCATCGTCACGCGCGAGAGGGTGATCTCGTCGGCATCGATGGCGAGCCTGCAGTTGGTCAGGGTGACTTCGTCGAGACGCAACCTGGCCTCATGGCCGATGACAGCGAGGGCGCATCCGTTCATCGCACTGCGCCTGACAACAGAACCGAGCTGAAGCTCACCGACGCAAGACTTGAACGCGGTGTCCGCAATCTCGCCGGTCAAGGACGTGGCGCTGAACTGGCAGGCGTCAAACTCGACCTCCTCAAGGCTCAACTGGGAAATCCTGAAACGCTCGAAACGGCACCCCACGAACCGCCTCTTCCGGATAAGGGCGCGGGACAGGGAAATGTCGGAGAACTTTTTAGACTCCGATACCCGCTCGGAATAAAGCAAGGCCATCCTGACGTTCGAGAGATAGCGCTCAGACTGCGACGCGCTCGCCAATTCAAGATGATCTCTCAGGTTAATCGCGTAATCGATATCGATCAGGCTGTGACTTCCGACAAAGTACAGGATCTCGTAGTTCAGATTCTTTCCGAACTCGTCGACGATTGTTCGCTTCGACATCTTCTCAACGATGACGTCAGCGACAAAGTATTCCATGAAAGACTTGTGTGAGAACTCTATCCTGTCGTTCGCGGTGACGTTCAGGAAGGCGCACACACGGACATCGTTGACCACGCTCTCCATCTGCCCCGCCAGGACCGAGACCCGCCAGTCAGCGATGTCGGACAGGCCGCTCACCACGACCTTTTCCACGCTCTCGTATGTGGCTTCGAGGCCGGCGGCGTTGTCGAGCATGGCGATGGCCGCCGCCCTGGCGAACGAGAGACGCTCCTCCCGTCTCAAAAACTGGCGGACAGCCCAATCCCTGTTGAGATGCAGCGCCACGTAATCCCGATAGAGGCTGGCGGGACCGATTTCGATATTGGGGTCATCCAGCCTGACGGCGCCGGGGGCGATGATGACCTCGACCAGCATTTCCAGCAGCAGAGGCCGCGTCACCAGATCCGTCAGATCGTAGGTCTTGGACAAGAAGTCATAGACCTGGTCGACATTCAGCCCGTGCTGCTCATTGAACTCGGCCTCGAAGGCCGACAGGTAGTCGATGATGTGCGCTTTGCTGAAGGGCCTTATGTAGAACAGCCTTGTGTTCCATTGGCCGAAGAGACGATACGCGCCCGCCTCGGGGCCCCGGCGGCCAAGGTTGGCGAACCCTCTCGGCTTGGACGGTTCCCTGATCCCCACGTGATACTGCTCGGATGTTTGAAAGTCGCGACTGGTCAGATCGCGGATCAGCCCGTTCAGCTCCGCAAGATTGTTGAAGTAGGTGGGTCGGGACGTGATGAGCAGGTGGTTCGCCTGCTGGGTGATCCGCATGACGCGTGAAAACAGGCGAAACCGCTCATCCTGCGTGGCGTGGGTCGCCACCTCATCCAATCCGTCCAGGATCAGGACGCACCTGCCGCCCTTCTGCATTCTCTCGAACAGTTCAAACGAGGCGCTGGGCGAATGTTGAGACAACTGCGCCGCGACGAAGGAGCGGTCCGTATCGAACTGGGCCAGATTCCTGAGATAAAGGATGATCGGAAACAGTCCGGTTCCCTGGTTCAGGTAGCGCTCGGCCAGCGCCTTGTGCACCTGCTCAGCGACCGTCGTCTTGCCGCTGCCGAAGTCTCCCAGCAGGAACGAAAAGCTCTCCCTGCCGTCGTCAACGCCGGCCAGGAGATGGTCGATGAGGCGCGGCACAGGCGCCAGACGACCTTCCACAACCTCATCAGCCGACGGATCGATGAGCCGGCGCTTGATCTGTGATCTGTAATTTTTCATCGCGCCTTCGAGGTAAAGGCGGGACCCCAGGAGTTCGCTCTCGAGGCTTGCGAAGCTCACCAGCCGGATGTGCGGGACATCCGCGGCGGCTTCGCTCGCCTGGCGGGAAAACTTGCTGTCCGTGACGATGATCCCGTGCGTGAAACCAAGCCTGGCCTGCGTGGCCTGGAACGCATTGATGAAGCTGTAGACGTCGTCGTTCGAGACCGCGCTCCCGTTCCTGGATTTGCACTCGACGGCGATGCGCGTCTCGAAACCTCCGATCTCGTGACGCGAGGCGATGACGTCGTATTCCTGCCCGCGCAGCTCCCGGCACCGATCGACGCGAAAACCGGCCGCCCGGAAGAGCTCTTCAGCCGCAGTTTCGAAAGCGCTGCCGCGTTCGTGGGATTCCGCCATTCCGCCCCCCGGGGAACATTGATCCGACCAGCCTATGGGAAGCCGGCGAAGCGACCAAGGACTTCTCGCGTCATGCGAGAATGCGGTCGGCCACCTACAGGTGCGGTCCGCGACCCTGAACCCGATGCGGCTAAGGTCCTGACGACGCCCCGCGCGCCCTGCGCAGCAGAAGGGCCGCCCCGTCGCCGGGGCGGCCCTCCGCATTCGAGTGGATCAGGAACCGCCGAAACGGTCCCATCTCCCTACCAGTCGAACTTGACGCGGATCTCGCCGCCGTGGCTCGAGCTCGCATCGCCGAAGGCGCCGCGGTAGCC
>NZ_JBWKOL010000014.1:0-42399 GCF_059416065.1 Brevundimonas sp. GW821-FHT09G01 | reverse complement strand
GTCGAGTGGTCGCACGAGTTCGAGGACATCGGCGACCAGGGCGTGCGCTACGCCGACTGGGCCGCCAGCCCGACCTATCTGGTCCCGCTGGACGCTTGGTCGCGCGACAGCCTGCGGCTCGACCTGGGCGCTGACTGGTCGGTCAACGACCGGCTGGTGCTGGGGGTCGGCTACCGCGGCGCCTTCGGCGATGCGAGCTCGAGCCACGGCGGCGAGATCCGCGTCAAGTTCGACTGGTAGGGAGAGGGTTGCCGCGTCCGCTCAGGATCACGCGCGGACGTTCAAGCTAGGCGCGGCGACTATCCCCTTTGTGGGCTCGGCCTGATGCCCCTCTCGACGCTTTCTGGGCGCGAGCGGGGAGGGCCGAACTCCAGTACAGAACCGCTTGGATGCGTTTACGCCGCGGGTGACTCAAACCTCCAAGCGTCGCCATGACTGCATGGGCGCCGCTGTGCGGTGCGAGGCTTGGGTAGCCTTTCGCGGCGGAGCGGCTGCGCCGGCATTGGCGGTACGATCTCCACGACCGCCTTGACTGGCCCGCGGGGTTCAGGCGGCGGTGACATCCGTCTCTCCTGCTACAGGCCAGCCTTGCGCGGCCTCTCAATGGCCTGATCTGACCAAAGCCCGTCCGGCCTCCGCAACCGCTCGCTCGACTTTCTTCCCCGACCTGACGGCCTTCCTCGCGAGGCAAGAAAGTCGCTCTCCCGGTCCTCCGCTACGCTGCGGGGTCTCGCCAAGCTCGCCCTGCGGGCCGTCCGGTCTCCGGTCCGCCGATCGCCATCGAGGCCGCGGCAGGCGTGGCCCGAGAGCAAAGGAGAGACTTCCATGGCCACCATCGGTTCCTTCACCCAGCAAGCGGACGGCAGCTACAGCGGTTCGATCAAGACCCTGACCCTCAACGTCAAGGCGGCCCAGCTGCGGGCCAACGACAAGACTGACGACAAGGCTCCCGACTTCCGCATCTTCTCCGGCCAGACCGAGTTCGGCGCCGCCTGGAAGAAGACGAGCCAGCAGAACCGCGAGTATCTGTCGGTCAAGCTCGACGACCCCAGCTTCCCCGCTCCGATCTACGCCTCCTTGGTCGAGATGGACGGCGGGTACAGCCTGATCTGGTCCCGCTGAGAACGCAGCGGCGCGCGAGGCTCTAGGCGTCGCGCGCCGTCTCCTCGTTATCGCCGCTGATGAAGGCGTCGAAGATCGGGGCGTATTCGGGATGCCACCGCGACAGGGCGGGCCGGTTGTTGATGATGTCGCCGGACGCCCAGGCGATCCGCTTCTCGTCCTGTGCCCGATCGACGTCGTTGTCCGGGCACAGGATGTAGAAGTCGTCACGGGCCAGGCGGTCCAGCATGAAATCGACGGTCTGCCCGGCGGTCCAGGCGCCGGCCGGCTTCTCCGTGCGGCCACCCGCCGCGAGCGGCGTGAAGACGAAGCCGGGAATCAGCAGGTGGGCGCTGAGGGCGCAGCCCGGGGTGTTGCGCAGCTGATGCTGCAGCGCCTCCGTATAGACCTTCACCCCGGCCTTGCTCACATTGTAGGCCGGGTTGCCGGGCGGGGTGGTGATGCCCTGTTTCGAGCCGGTGTTGATGATGAGACCGGGCCGCTTGTGCTTGATCATCCTCGGCAGGAAGACCTGGCAGCCGTCGATGACGCCCCAAAGATTGACGTCCATGAGACGGCGCCAGTCCGCTGCGGGGCCCACGGCGTCCGTGGGGATCTGGATGGCGGCATTGTTCATCAGCACGTCGGCGCCGCCGAAGCGGGTGAAGACGGCGGCCTCCAGGGACTCCAGTCCCAGGCGGTCCGTGACATCGACCTCGAAGCCCGCGACATCGGCGCCCTGAGCGGCCTCGGCGCGGATGGCCTTCACTGCTTCGGCCACGCGGTCCTTGCCCAGATCGGCGATGCAGACGGTGACGCCGAGACCGACGAAGCGGCGCGCGGCGGCCAGCCCGATGCCGGACGCGCCGCCGGTGACGACGGCGACCGCGCCGGGCTTGAGGGCAGGATGTGACATGACGGCTCCAGGGGCGTGGGAGACGCCTTGGATGGACGAGCAAGGGCGTCGCTGCAAGAGACCCGGCCGCCTGGCTGGGGCGCCCTTCAGGGCGGCGGGCGAGCGGCCGTGAAGCGGACGCCGAGGGGAGGGCGGGCAGCCCCGGAGACCTACGGGGCGAGAGGGAGGGACGGTTTAGGGCAGGATAGGCTTTGCGCCGGCAATGTCTGACAGACCCGCTCTTCGATGGACCGCATCACCCTTCGCCTCTCGCCCGATCTCATCCGCCGGTTTGACGCCGCCGCGTCCCGTCAGGGCGGACGCTCGCGGCTCCTGCGGGGGCTCATGGAGACCGCCGCTCAGGCGTCCTTGCCTGCGCCGACGAAGGCGCCGGGCAAGCCCCGGTCCCGCAAGTTGACCTTGCGCCTGGGAGAGGCCGACTTGCGTCTCCTCGAAGTCGAGGCGGCCGCCATGGGCCTGTCGCGCACCCAGTGGAGCGTGGCGCTCATCCGGCGCCGCCTGCACGATCAGCCGCAGTTCAGCCGGGCGGAGACCTTGGCGCTGATCGAGGTGCGGCGCGAGCTCCGGCGCATCGGCGTCAACGTCAACCAGATCGCCCGCGCGCTGAACACGGCCGTGATGGACGGGGTCGTCCTGGACCTGGAGGTCGCCCAGCTAGGCGCTTTCCAGGCCGAGATCGCGGCCTGGGTCGAGGCTCTCGGCGAGGCCTTCGAGGGCAATCTGGCCTATTGGGAGCCGGCGTCGTGACCGACCTTCGGTCAGTGCGCGGGTTCGAGGCGGTGTTGCGTCCGCCGGTCGATATTCGACGCGCCCGCCTCACGACCGCCGTGCTTAGCCCC
This sequence comes from Brevundimonas sp. GW821-FHT09G01, assembly GCF_059416065.1. Classification (NCBI taxonomy): domain Bacteria; kingdom Pseudomonadati; phylum Pseudomonadota; class Alphaproteobacteria; order Caulobacterales; family Caulobacteraceae; genus Brevundimonas; species Brevundimonas sp. GW821-FHT09G01. The sequence continues at coordinate 39,543 of NZ_JBWKOL010000014.1, read as the reverse complement.
CCGCACGGCGGCGGCGAAGATTCGGCCGTCCGGTTCATGCGGGTCGCGCGTCGGGCGCCGGAGGTGATGGTGAAGATCACAGGTCGGACCCGGGACGGCGCGCACCTGAAAGCGCACCTCGACTACATCAGCCGTAACGGCGCCCTGGCGCTGGAAGGGCCGGATGGGGAACGCCTGCCAGGGCGCGGGCCGGTGCAGGACCTGGCGCGCGACTGGGCCGGGGAGTTCGCGCTTGAGCCCGGACGCAGGCGGGACGCCTCGATCACCCTGTCGATCGTGTTGAGCATGCCGGCCGGAACCGATCCTGCCCGCCTGCAGGACGCGGCCCGCGCCTTTGCGACGGAGACGTTCGGCGAGCGCTTCCCCTATGTCTTCACCCTGCACGACGAGGGGCGGCATCCCCATGTCCATCTGACGGTGCGCCGGCTGGGGCGCGACGGCGAACGGCTGAATCCGCGCAAGGCGGATCTGCAGATCTGGCGCGAGGGTTTCGCCCGCGCGCTGCGCGACCGGTCGATCGAGGCCGAGGCGACCCCGCGGCGGACACGCGGTGTGACCCGCAAGGCCGAACGCACGCCGATCCGCAAGATGCGGGAGCGGTTCGTGGCGGGGCGGGGCGCGTTGCCCGAGGTGCTCGCCGAAGCTTACCGTGAAGTGATCCGGAACGGCGGCGGCCAAGGCCCCTGGCTGGAGGCGATCCGGACGCGCGAGCTGGCGTTCCGGCGCGCCCTAGTGGCCGAGGCCCTGCGTCTGTCGCGATCGGAGCGAGCCGGGGATCGCGCCCTTGCCGCTCTGGTGGAGCGGTTCGTGCGGGACAGGCCGGCGCCGATGACGCGCGATCAAATGCTGCGGAGAAAGGGGGTGGATCCCCAACGCGACAAAGGCCAAACGCGTGAGCGATAGCCTTCGCCCCGTCGCGATCGAGGATGACCCGTCATACGGGTTTACGTATGATGTGAGATTATACGTATTTCCGAATATAATATATCTATACGCATAAACGTATATTGACGGGTGATGCGGATTTTCGTATATCGAGATGGAAGGAGTTTCACATGGAGCCCATCGTCCGCAGTGAAAAACAGCTCGCCGCAGCCCTTCGCCGGTTCCGGAAACTGGCGGATATGACCCAGGGCGACCTCGCGACCAAGGCGAGCAAACGTCAGGCGACCATATCCAATCTGGAAAGCGGCTCCGGCACGCTTGAAACCCTCTTCGCCGCGCTGAGCGCGCTTGAGCTGGAAATCGTCGTGCGGCGCAGACGCGGGGGGCGGGCGCCCGATATGGGGGACCTGTTCTGATGGCCCGCAGACGGGGCGCCGCGCCTCTTCTCGTTTATCTCAATGGCAGGCTCGTCGGTCGCCTTCGCCGTGAAACCAGCGGCGCCATCGACTTTCAGTACGATCCGTCCTGGTTGGCCTGGGAACATGCGATCCCGGCGTCGCTTTCGCTGCCGCTTCGCGAAGATCGTTATATCGGGGCGCCCGTCGTCGCCGTCTTCGACAATCTCCTTCCCGACAACGAGACGATCCGCGGTCGGGTCGCAGCGCGGGTCGATGCCGATGGGATCGACGCCTACAGCCTCCTGGCCGCCATCGGTCGCGACTGTGTGGGCGCCCTGCAGTTCCTCCCCGAAGGCAGCGATGCGCCCCGGCTGGGCGAGATCGAGGGCGAGCCGGTCAGCGACCGCGCCATCGCGAAAATCCTGGATGACCTGACCGCCAAACCCTTGGGGCTCGACGACAGCGAACACTTCCGGATCTCGCTCGCCGGCGTCCAGGACAAGACCGCCTTCCTGCGTCATGACGGCCAGTGGCTGAAGCCGGCGGGGACCACACCGACCACCCACATCTTCAAGCCGCAGATCGGCAAGGCGCCGGGCAGCGCCATCGATTTCTCCAACAGCGTCGAAAACGAATATCTCTGCCTGACCTTCCTGCGCGCGCTCGGCTTCGACACCGCCAATGTCGAGATCCAGACCTTCGGCGGGAAGCGGGTTCTTGTCGTCGAGAGATTTGATCGCGCCTACGCCCGGGACGGTCGCCTGTTGCGCCGGCCCCAGGAGGATTTCTGCCAGGCGCTCTCCGTGCCTTGGGCGAAGAAGTACGAGAATGACGGCGGACCCGGGATCCTCGACTGCCTCGAACTGCTCGGGGCGAGTGATGAGGTGACCCTGGACCGTCAGGCCTTCATGAAGACGGTCATCGCCTTCTGGCTGCTCGGCGCGACCGACGGGCACGCCAAGAACTTCAGCGTCTTCCTGTACCCGGGCGGCGGCTTCCGCCTTACACCCCTCTATGACGTGCTGTCCGTTCAGCCCGTCGTCGACGCCCGCCAACTCACCCGAAACCGTTATCGCATGGCGATGGCCGTTGGGGATCGCCGACACTACCGGGTCGAGAGCATTCTGCCCCGGCATTTCTACCAGACCGGGGCAAAGGCGGGCCTGGATGAAGGGACCCTTCGCGGACTGTTCGCCCAACTCGTCGCGGACGCGCCCGAGGCCGTCCGGGCGACCAAAGCCCGCCTGCCGCGTGGGTTCCCCCAAGCTCTCGCAAACTCGATCTTCGCCGGCTTCAGCGGCCGCCTGGGTTTGCTGAAGCTGGAACTCGACCGGTTTGCGGATGCGGATGCGACGAGGACGGACCGGCCGCGACCGCAGGCGGCGCGGCGCTAGCGCTGCCGGTCGCGGTCGCGCGTGGGCTCACGCTCCGTATGGCGGGGGCGTCCCGCGCGTGTCCATGCCGCTTCAAGCAAACGCGTCTGGATCGCGGGTTCGGGGACGAGGCGGGCCACCACGATGGCCGCCCGCGCCAGGCGCTCGGCGAGCGCGTCGCGCGCCTTCGAGGGTTCGGCGTCTCGCCGGGACGATGGTCGGTCGAAGCCGGCGGCCTGCCGATCGCGCTCACGCGGCCGATGGCCCTGCACCTCAATCCCCAGGGCCTGGGCCTGAATCCAGACCTCGCGACGAAAGGCCGGGTCGCCGGATACTCGAACCTGGTCCCAGCCGCGGTGGCGCGCGATCCTGAGCATGTCGATGACGGCGTCCGGATAGGCCTGGTGGGAGACCAGCGCGCCGCCCCGGTCGCGGAACATCGGCTCGGCCGCGCGATGATCGCGAAAGAAGCGCTCCGGCCGGCCTCGGAGATCGCGCTCGACCAGATAGCGGTCGAGCACGGCCTCGGGCACATCACCCTTGGCGGTGGAGCGTCGCGGGCCGGCCGGGCCCGGCGCGGGGCCGAGGCGGTTGGGCGGCGCGGCAGGGTCGGGCGTCGTCATGGTTCGCGCTCCGGCGGGGCCGTATCGACGACGCGATCCAGCCAGGCGCCGACGGCGGCTTCGTCCGCGCCTGACGGAGGCGGCGGCAAGCCTTCGGCGGCGAAGGCGCGGGCGATGACGTCGAAGTCCAGGGGATTCTCTTCCGGCGCCGGGGTTGATGTCGGCGCGGCGGCGATTGGGGCCAGGTCGGGCGCGGGCCGTAGCCGGCGCTGGAATACGCGCTCCCGGAAATAGGCGATCTTGCGGGCCCGGACGGGCGGCAGGCCGGCCTTGAGCACGAGCAGGGCGGTCCGCGGCAGCTGCATCAGTTCCTGCGGCAGCATCAGCGGCCGCCGCTGGTCGGAGACGGTCGTGCTGCGGCGGCCCGGACTGAGCCCCGCCGGCCGGCTCCGGCTGCGGCCGTCCGTGGTGTAGACGCCCAGCCGATCGCTGAGCTCCTGGGCGATCTTCAGCTCCTTGGGCGCGAACACGATTTCGATCCCGCAGTTGGTCATCACCTCTTCGGCGACATCCGGGCCGTAGATGGCCCTCAGCTGCGACGGGCTCTGCAGCACCGCGAGCAGCCGCAACCCGTAGCCGGCGACCCAGGCGAAGGCGTGCGCCAGGACCGGCGCCGGCCCGAGGCGGGCGAACTCGTCGAGCACGATCAGGGCGGGACGGTCCGCGGGGCCCGGCAGGGCGCGGCTGTTCAGATCGACCAACTGCTGGAAGAGCAGCGCATAGAGCGGCTGGATCCGCAGCATGTTGTCGGGCGTGGCCCCCAGATAGAGGGAGAGCGCGCCGCGTCGCAGGTCGCGTAGGTCGAAATCCGAGGCGGAGGTGGCGGCGTCGACCCGCGGATTGAGCCACAGTCCCATCCGAGTGGTGATCGACTGACGCACCGAGGCGAAGGTGTTCTCGCTGGAGCTGGTGAAGTCGGTGAGCGCGGCCGCGACCGGTCCCGGCAAGGGACGGCCTTCGCGGTCGCGGGCCGCGATGATCCGGGGCAGGCGCGTCCGGGCGTCGCCGGCGGTCAGTTGGCGGAAGATCTCGCCGAGGGTGAAGGGCCGCTCGGGCGTGGCCGCGACATAGCCGCCCACGCCGATGAACCCGGTCCGGGACGCCTCCGCCCAGAAGGGATCGGCCCGATCGTGGACCGGGAACAGCATGACCGCCATGCGCTGCAGCTCGTCGAGCACCGTGATCGGATCGCCGCGATCGATGTGACCCAGCGGATTGAAACGGGCCGTGCGGCCGTCCGGCGCCAGTGGATCGAACAGATGGACGGCCTGGCCAGCCTCGGCGCGATAGCCCGCCGTGGCAAGGAAATTCTCGCGCTTGATGTCCAGCACGACCACGGAGTCCGGCCAGGCCAGCAGATTGGGGATGACCACGCCGACGCCCTTCCCGGTCCGGGTCGGGGCGTAGAGCATGACGTGCTCGGGACCGTCGGCGATGAGGAAACCGCCGTCGGCCCGGGCCAGTACAACGCCGGTCCGCGCCCGCAGACCCGCGCGTCGCTGTTCCGATCCCGAGGCCCAGCGCGCGGCGCCGTGCAGGGGCCGCCGATGGTTGAGCAGGACGGCCGCGCCGAGACTCCCGCCGACGAGCGCCGAGATGGAAAGGCCGACGGTCAGCCAGCGCCGTACGTCGGGATCCTGGCGATAATACCAGAACCAGCCGGGGACGCGGGCCGGGTCGATGTCGCCGGAGAACCGGCCCAGGCCGACCAGGGCGATCAGGGCGGCGAGCAGGACCAGCAGGGTCAGGGCGGCCAGTGCGCCGGCGACGAGCGCCGCCGCCCTAGCCGCCGGGCTGGCGCTTGCGAGCCGGGTCATGCCAGACCTCCGTCACACGGAAGCGCCCGTCGATTTTCTTCACCTGGATGACGACGTCGACGAGCAGATGCAGCAATGCGCGGATGTCCTCGCGCGGCAGGTCGCGCCCGCCTTCGGATTCCCGCACCAGCAGGGTGAGCTGCTCGAAGGCCAGGGCGGCGGAATCCGCATGCACCGTGGTGATCGAGCCGGGGTGCCCCGAGTTGACGTTGCGCAGGTAGAAGAAGGCCGTGCCGTCGCGAAGCTCCTGCAGCAGGATGCGGTCCGGCCGCATGCGCAGGGCGCTTTCCAGAAGCTGTTTGGGGCCGATCCGGGCCAGCCCCTGGCCGTCCTTGGAATAGACCAGGTGGACGACGTTGCGATGCGGGACCACGAACTCACGGGTGTCCTCGATGGTCAGCAGACGCTCATGCGCTGGGATGAGTTCGATCAACCCCTTGGCCAGGGTCGTCTTGCCTGAGCCAGTCGCGCCGGAGATCAGGATGTTGCGGCGGGCCGCGACGGCGAGAGTCAGAAAGCCCGGCCAGTCGCCGGCCTGGCGCAGATGCACCAGTTCAGCATCGACGAGGTCCGTGGCGTCCGACTGGGCGTCGGCGACCTGGTCGAACAGGCCCGCCGCCGCGAACGCCTTCAGACCCAACCGTCGCCGCGACGGCTTTCTCAGGGTCAGGGAGAGGCCCCCATCCGCCGCCACCGGCGGCAGCACGATCTGACAGCGCACGTCGCCGGGCAGGGTGGTCGAACAGATCGGCTGTTCGGGCCCGACATCCTGCCGGGTGTAGGCGGCCGCCGCCACCGCCAGGGTGCGCAGCCAGGCCTCGGTCAGTTCGGGCGCTTCGGACCAGCGCCAGGCCCCGTCCGCCTCGACCCCGACTTCCCCGGGCCGGTTGATGACCACCTCGGTCACCGCCGCCGGCTCCAGGAAAGGACGGAGCGGCGCGAGGTAGTGATCCAGGACCGAAGTGTCGTCCATCAGCGCGGCCGCAGCTGATAGACCCCGGCGAAATCCAGGTCCTGGGCGATGAAGATCGAGACCTCGGCGCCCTGGCCCTTGCGCAGGGTGGGCGGGATGTCGACCGATCGCTGGAGGGCGACGCCCGCCACGTCTGACGGCAGACGCGCCGTGGAGGCCGCGCCGTCGCTGTCGCCCACCGCGGCGTAGACGCCGTCATCGACGATGGAGAGCAGCAGGGCGCCGCCGAACCGGTCCCAGAAATGGGTGTCGACCACCCCGTCGAAACCCGACCGGCCTAGGGTGTCGGCGGCCGGCGAGGCGAGGGCGACGGCGACGCCGGTCGGCGTCACCGCCCGGGTCCACAGGACGAAGAGCCGGCGGCGGCCTTGCTGCAGGCCCCCGCGATATTCGCCCAGGACCCGGGTGCCCCGCTCCATGAGGAGCACGGCGCCGTTGTCCGACCAGGCGTCGCGCGACAGGACGCAGGTCACATAGCCGGGCGTGGTGCTGTCCATGGCGGTCTGCAGGACGCAGGGCACGCTGGTCCCGGCCGTGATCAGAAGATTGCGGTCGGGCAGGCGGCCGGCCCGGGCCTGACCGACGGGGCTGATCTGACGCAGTTGATCAAGCGAGGTCGGGGCGCCCGCGGCCGGGGTCGCCGTCGCCGCGGTGAGCGGCGAGGCCGGCCGGCCGGCGCCGCCCGGTCGGCTGTAGGCCAGCACGGGCGCGCGCCGGGCGCTTTCGGCGAGGGCGCGACGTTGGTCCGCCGGCGAGGGGCCGGACGGGCCCGTCGCCCCGTCGCGGGGGGGCGTCTCGAGCGCCGGGACGGTTTCGCCGTCGCTGAGCCTCGGCGCCTCGGGATCGACGGCGACGTCGCCCAGCAGCGGCGGGGTCTCGTGGCGGGCGGGCTCGAACGGCGCGGTCTGCCGGGGCGGCTCGTCTCGGATCGGTTCGGCGCTGTCGGCGTCGCCCCGGTCCCAACTGGCGAACAGGAAGACGCCGCAGCCAAGAGCGAGAGCGGCCACGGTGATGATCTTGCCCTGGCGCCCGCCGAGTCGTCCGGCGATCGGCGAGACGCCGCGATCGCTCGCCGCCGGCTCCGGGCGAGATTCATGGGCGGGAGGCGCCGGATCGAGATCGGTCATGACCGACCCCCGACGGGCGCCCGGTCGACGGCGGGCGAGGCCGTGCCCGTGCCGGACCCGACCCCGCGGGCGTCATGAGCGTCGTTGAACAGGCACAGGACCGACGGACCCCGCCTCAGCCGCAAACCCCGCACAACGCCGTGGATCACCACGAACTCGCCGCGGACATCGTACGGGATGAGCCGTTCCGACCCGTCCTCGGCGACCTCGAACAGGGCCGGGAGGGCCTGGACGCCGGGGAAGCGCAGCACGGTGAACCGGCCGTTGTCGGAGACCTCGCTCGGCTGCAGGGCGGCGTCGCCCTGGGCGGACCAGGACAGGTTCCGGGGGCCCTCGACGACGCCGCGCTCCAGCTCCAGACCGATCAGGCGCCGCTCCACGGCCTCGGCCCCGGCGGCCAGCGCCTGCGCGGCCTGGGCCTGTTCGTCGGCCGGATAGCGGAAGCGGACCTGATAGGCGATGGCGGTGCGGTCATTGGGCTCGCGCGCGAGCAGTTCGAAGGCGTAGTGCCGGACCGCGTCGCCGCGCTCGGTCACGACCAGTAGATTCGTCGCCTGATGGCGCTCCCGAGGCTTCAGAAAGAGCACCGATCCTTCCGCGGCCACCTCCCAGGCGACGCTGTCGCCGATCGCGGCATGGCGAATGGTCTCGTCCGGCGAGAAGACGATCTGGGTCGCCGTCCGGAAGGCCCCGGCGATCTGATAGACGGCCGCCGGGTCATAGGTGAGCTCGCGAATCCGCGGGTCGAGCGGGGCTTGCGCCGCGACCGGGAGGGCGGCGGCCAGGCCGGCGATCAGCGTGAGGAGGGGAAGCGGGCGTCTCATCGGATGACCTCCGGATCGGCGCGGTAGGACGTCACCTGGAAGCCGAGGGGGTTCCTCAGCCGGTCCGCCTCGGACATCGGCGCGCGGGTGTAGGTGAAGGCGATGGTGGCGATCCAGTCGCTCTCCACCGTCTGCTGGGCCTGACGGACCGTGCGGTGGAAGCGGACGTTGGCGACGCCGTCGCTGATGAAGCCGATGGCGCGGATCGAAATGATCGCCTCGCCGTTGCGCCCGTACAGATTTTGCGGGCTGTCCGGATTGGAGCCGCGGAACAGGTCGGCCCAGCGGCGCTGTTCCGCCGGAGCCGACAGAATGGAGACGAGCCGGAAGGCGTCCTCGGCGGCCGGATCGAGATAGCCCTCGCGCTGGCGGACATACTGGCCGAGGAAGTATTTGCTGATCGCCTCGTCGTAGCGGACCGGCCCGTCCTCGGCGGAAAGGCCGCGCACGACGTCGATCGCGCCCGTCGTCTGGTCCACCCGGATGACGAAAGGTTCGCTGGACTTCAGCGGCGTCAGCATCGCCACCGCTCCGGTCGCGATCACCGCCAGGCCCGCGGCCACGGCGGCGGCCGACCAGGCGAGACGGCGCGACCGCAGCGCCGAGGCCAGACGGTCCTGGTCCCAACGTCGCGCCTCGGCGAAATAGCGCTTCAGCTCGGAGGAGGAGACGCCGCTCATGCGCAGCCTCCCCGGCCGGAGGCGGCGGCGGAATCCGCCTGTCGCGGGTCGGCCCGGTGAGGGGCGGGCGGGGACGCGAGCACGGATCCATGGGGATTGGCCGGTCGCCGGGCCGAGCCGTCGCAGGTCGGCAGTGCGGGATCGCCGCGGTGGACGCAGCCGGCCAGCAGCATCAGTCCGGCGATCAGGAGGGAACGATAGGTCATGTCAGGCGCCTCTCGGTCGGATGGAGCCGCCGCCTCTGGGAGGCTGGCGGCTGGCGTCTTGCGGACCCTGGCTTCGGCTCGAACCGTTTCCGCCCAGGGTCGCGGCGTTGGCGAAATCGGCCAGTCCGGCGCTGGCGCCGCCTGCGACGCCGGCGGCTATGGCCGGGGTCTGGAGGAAGAAAATCGCCCCCAGCAGGCACAGGGCGATGAAGATCAGCCCGCCGATCATCGGGTCGGCCCCCTGGATCGCGCCCCACTGGTCGCGGACCAGCGACAGGACGAGTTGGAAGATGACGATGATCAGGGCGAAGAGAACCAGGTAGTTCACGGCCTGACTGAGCCAGCCGAAGAAAAAGCGGCGGGTCGCGTCGAACAGGGCGCAGGCGATGAAGATGGGGCCCAGGGTGACGAGCAGGGCCAGCGCCAGCTTGGCCACCAGCACCACGCCGAAGCCGAGCGCCGCGGCCAGGGCGCCGATGATGAAGACGGCGGCCGACACCATATAGGGCCCGGGGTTGAAGGCCGAGGCGTCGCGCGAGATGTCCTCGCCCAGCCAGGCCGCATAGGCGAAGAATTGGTCGAAGGCGGCGCCGACGCTGGGCGTGTCCGCGCCGCTGACCGCCCGGGTCAGGGCGTTGGGAAGACCGGTGAACAGGGGTTCGGTGACGAAGGTCGAATAGGCGGCCGTGGTGGCCAGCAGATAGAGGAAGGCCAGCTTCAGCGATCGGACGGCGAAATCCATCACCGGTTCGCTGATCGCTCCCCTCAGAATGGCGACGCCGTAGAGCACGATATAGAGGACCAAGGCGATGCGCAGCGGACCCTCGACCTCGGCGATCACCGAGGACAGGCGATCACCGAGAAAGACGTTCAGTCGTTCATCGACGAAGTCGTAGCTGGGCTCGAAGACGCGAAAGCTCATCGTCGGATCCTCAGAAGGCCCGCGCGTAGGCGCGCATCCGCGCCTCTCGCCGGGCCTGGGCCAGGCCCTGCCGCGCCGCCTCGCATTCGGTCTCGGCCTGGCCGGCGTCGCAATCGGCGGCCACCTTGGCCGCCGCCTGCGGATCGGCGGCGAAGGAGTCGGCGGTGCGCGCGGGCGCGCCGCATCCGATGACGCCGAGGGCGGCAAGGAGGGCCTTCCGCGTCACTGGAAGGCTCGCTGATAGATATCCATGCGCGCCGCCCGGGCGGCCTCGGACCGTTCCCGGGCGCGCTGTTCCTCCAGACGCGCCTCGGCGGCCTGGATCAGGGCGAGCCCCTGGAGTCGGACCTGTTCGTTCTGGATCAGCGCCTGTTCCGCCGCGAGGCGAGCCTCGAGATCCATCACCGCCCGGGCATTGGGCGCGGTGTCCAGGGCGGCGCGGAGCGTCTCCAGACCCTGCAGGCGCCGATCCGCGGCGTCGGCCACCGCCTCGCCGACGGCGAGGTCCCGCGCGGTCCGGGCTCCGGCGCGCTCGAGGCTGTCGCGATACCAGGCCTCCGCCGGTCCGAGATCACCCGCCGGCGGCGTATACAGCCGGGTGTCGCGGCGAATGGCGTCGGCGCGGTCCGCCAGGTCGTCGAGCGCGGACAGATCGCCGTTGGCCGCCGCGCGCAGCGCGCGCAGGTCCGGCAGAGGATTTCGCACGGCGGGCCAGCCGAGCTCGGCGGCCAGGGCGTTGACGTCGGACAGGTCATTCAGGCTTTCGAACAGCCGCTGACCCTGCTCGAGCTGGGCCTGCAGGGCCTTCAGTTGCTCGAGGGTGGTGCGGGCCTCGTCGACCATCTGGGCCAAGGCTCTCGGATCATGGACGATCTGCTGCGCCTGGACCGTCGGCGCGGCGGCGAGGGCGACCGCGGCGGCGGCCGCGGCGAACAGGATGCGGGCTCTCACAGGAACCTCCTCTGGTCGTGGAAGGGGGCGCGCCACAGCGCGTAGTCGTCGCCGATCCCGGCGCGCAGCCGGTCCAGCAGAGCGACCGTGTCGGTGCGGCCGGACAGGACCGCCAGGGCGTCGTCCATGCCGGTCAGGTCCAGTTCGACGACGACGCTGTCGTGACCCTGTTTGACCAGGAAGCGGTGCGACTCCGGGGTCAGGACCTCGCGGATCAGGCGGAATTCCTCCCGGGTGAGGCCGAAGCCGTCGATATAGTCGCGCGCCTGACCCTGGGCGTTGGGCAGGAAGATCTTGGTCGCGCACTGCTCGAGGATGGCGTGGGCGATAGGCGAGCGCAGCGCGTCGGCGGGGGACTGGGTGCCGAACACCATCAGGGCGTTCTGCTTGCGCCAGGTCTTGAGCCCGTCCTGGGCCAGATCCGTGAAGGCCGGGTCGCCCAGCACCTTCCAGAACTCGTCGATGTCGAGGACGAGGCGACGACCATCGACGCGCTCGGCGATCCGGTGGAACAGATACAACATCGCTGGCGTGCGGACCTCGTCGTGGTCGAGCACCTGGGTGATGTCGAACCCGGCGAAGCGGGCCTCCAGGCTGAGGGCGTCCTCGTCATTGTCGAGCACCCAGCCGAGCGGTCCGCCCCTCTGCCAACGCTCCAGCCGCGCCCCGACCCCGCCGGCGTCGCCCTGGCCGAGCAGGCTGCGCAGGGCGGCGATGGATCGCCGCTCACGCGGCAAGGCCTCCAGCGCCGTCACGCCCTGATCAATCGCGCGGGCCTGGGGCACGGTCAGGGTTTCGTTGGGGCGCGCGACGAGGGTCCGCACCAGCCGGATTAGGAAGGCGCGGTTGGCGGGACTGGGGGAGAGCGCCTTGAACGGGGCCAAGCCGGTCGGTTCGCCGTTGCGCAGGGCCAGATAGGTCCCGCCGCAGGCGCGCACGAAGATCTCGGCGCCCCGGTCCTTGTCGATGAACAGCTGCTGGGCGCCGAACCGCTCCAACTGGGCGAGCAGAAAGTTCTGAATGACCGTCTTGCCCGCGCCCGAGGGCCCGCAGATGAAGGTGTGGCCGAGATCGCCGACATGGAAGTTGAACCAGAAGGGCGAGCCCGCCGTGGTGCGCAGCACGGCGACGGCCTCGCCCCAGTGATTGCCGCGCGCCTTGCCCGCGGGATGGGCGTGGAACGGCGCCAGGGCCGCGAAATTGCGCGAGGTGATCGCGGCCGGCCGGGTGCGGCGGGCGAAGGCGCCCGGAAACTGGGACCAGAAGGCGGCTTCCAAGCCGAGATCCTCTCGCGCGACCACCAAGCCGGAGTCCGCCAGGATGGCGCGGGCCTTGGAGAGGTGATCCGCCAGGGCCGCGGGCGTGTCGCCGTGCACGAGGATCGACGCCTGGTGCTCGCCCATCACGAAACGGTTGCTGACGAGATCGTCGAGGGCGTCGGACAGGCCGTTGATCTGCGAGGCCGCGCGATCCCGGGCCGAGACCATCTGGTTCTGTTTGCGCTCCATCACCGCCCGGGCAGAGGTCTTGGACAGAAAGGCGAAGGACTGGGTCGCCACGAAACCGAAACGGACGCTCAGCAGATCATCCCACAGGCCCGGCCGGGTCGTGGCGGGATATTCCTTGATGGCCAGCACGCCCGCGTAGCGCGCCTCGGCGGCGTCCCGCAGCTCGAGGGTCTCGCGGCCGAAGATGGCGCGCACGGTGTAGACGGCCGAGCCGAGGTGGCCATTGACGATCGGGACCGACGACCGGCGCCCGGTCAGGACGAGCCGCATGACCTCCATCGGCTCGGAGAACCACAGACCCTCGCGTTCATAGAGGCCGAGGCTGCGTGGCGCATAGCGGCCGAGATACTGGACAAGATCGCGGCCGGCCTCTTCGATCCGCTGGATCAGGGCGCTCTCGACCTCAGCGTCGCGCCGTCGGGCCGCCTTCAGGCGTTGCGCCAGGGCCGCGGCGCGGTCGCCGGCGTCACGGCCGGGATGCAGGACGAGGGTGACGAACAGCTCATTGATCCAGAGCCGGCGCCCCGCTACGCGGTCGTCGTACAGGGCGCCCAGCTCCTCGGCGAAGGCCGAGCGATAGCCGGCCGACCGCTCCAGTTCGACGGGCCGGCGCACCACGTGGTGCCAGACCGCCAGACGGTCGTCCGCGAGGTTGCGCCAGGCCTGGTTGAGCTTGACGTGCCAGGCGTTGAGGTCCCGCGCGTCGGCGGTCTCGAAGCCGGCGCCGTCGATCTGGAACACCATCATCAGGGCGCCGCTGTCGAGAGCGACCACCTGGTCAGAGACGTGACGGGCATAGGGCAGGTGCGGCCGGGCGTCGGCCTCGCGCCGCAGATGGGCGACGGTGGCGCCGCCCTCAGCCACGGGACAGCTCCGCCGCGCGATAGCGGCGCACCACGGGGAGGGGCGTCGCCGAGCTGCCGCCCCAGAGCGCCGTATTGCGCGACCGGCCCTTGGTGTCGACATAGACGAAGAGCAGCCGAAAGGCGTTGTGGTCGGCGCGGCAGATCGCGCGGAACACCAGGTGCAAAGCCGGCGCGACGAGGAGGTAGAGCAGGCTGCCGCCGACGAGGAAGACCACGCCCGACAGGATGACGTTGACGCCCATCGCCTCCATGGGCGCGCCCAGGATCATGGCCGGTCGCGTGCAGGCGAGGAACAGCGGGTCCTCGGTCAGTCGCTCGTCAGCCATGGGCGCCGCCCGCGGACAGGCGCGACAAGGCCAGGCCGATGGCGACGCCCGAGGCGAGGCCGGCCGCGATCTGGGCGAAGCGTTTGGGCGAGATCAGCTTCAGGCCGAGCATCAGGCCCAGGGCGAGGCCGGCCGAGGCCACCCCCACCACCAGCCAGGGCGCCGGGGCGGTCATCAGGCGCCGCCAGTGATCAGATTGACGATCTCGGCCGCGCCGAAGACCACGACGATGCCGAGCACGACAATGGCGGCCCGACGCAGATCAAACAGGCCGAACATCCACAGGATGCCGACGACCACCACGGCGAGCACCGCCAGCAGGCGGGCCGTGTTGCCGGTCAGCATGTCGACGACGTTCTGGAGCAACCCCTCGACATTGGCCGAGGCGAACGCGGGCTGGGCGAGGCCGAAGCTCACGACCAGGGCGACGGCGGCGGTCGCGCCGACGCGGCGGACGTGAAGAGGGCGGGAGATCGTCATGAGGGGCTCCATCGGGGTGTCCAGCCAAGCGTTTGGAGCCGCCGAGATCGACCCGCGTCCTCGCCGTGGGCGACCTACGGTGGGAGCTCAGGGGGTTGACCGGTCCCGTTCGGGCGCGTCGGCGCGAATTGATCCCGATCAAGGCGCGAGCCCCGGCCGGGCGCGAACCCTGTCCCACCTTGCCGGGAGCGGCAGGTGCGTGAAGGGGACGGCCATGGACCATCGGCTTCGGCGCGAGATCGTCGACATCCTCGACAAGGGACGCGATCTGGCCGTGGCGACCCTGCGCGCCGACGTCGCGCCGCAGGCGACGACGGTCAGCCACGCCAACGACGTGCTGACGATCTATTTCGGCTGCGGCGCCCGCTCCCAGAAGGCGGAGAACCTCACCCGAACGACCGCGTCTCCGAGGTGGTCTTCAGGGAATATTAGCCAAGATCAAAGCTGCCGCTATTGTCGTAGTGGCAAGCAAGGACGCGCCGAATATTCCGGGAATGCGGCGGTGCTCAATATAGAGAATAAGCGATATCAGCCAGTGCCATCCTGCGGTCGCCAAAAGGCTGGCCGTCAACAAGCCGGCTTGTGAGAGGCCTGCGGCAACCCCGATAGCCGCAGCCATGATCTCAAGCAGAGGGTAGCGCGCGGGTATCGAGGTTCCACAGTCGACGCAGCGTCCCCGTGACCAGACGTAGCTCAGCACCGGAATCAGCCTGAGTGGTGACAGGGTTTCACCGCACGAACCGCAGCGGGAACGCCCGGCGACGATGTCGAGCCCGGCTGGAAGGCGCAGGCTGACCAGGCCGAGAAAGCTGCCCACGACGAGGCCGACGATCCCAAGGGCGATGGGCAGCAAAGCGGCTTGCGTCATCCGCCGACGGGCTGCGCGCTGGATACGCCAGCTTGAGCAGGCTCCTCGGGTTCAGGATCGGGGAGAGCGAAGAGCTCCAGCCGCCGGTCGCCTGCCGGACCGCGGAGCGTCACGGCGCGGGCTCCGACAGCGACCAGCCGCCAGCCGTCGAACTCCTGGCCCACGGAAAGCCGCTCCGTCTCGCTTGATAAGGCGCTGCGCAGATAAACTGCACGTCCAGCAATGCCGACAAGGGTCGGCAGGGGTTCGGCGTTCGCGGGCGAGGCTGCCGCGGCGGGAGCCGACAGGCTCAGCACAAAGGTCTGGAATCGGGCGGCGGGCCGGGCCTCGAAGTCGCGCCCGGCATAGCGCTTCTCCTGCGGCGGCGCAGCGGGAGCGCCTTCGGACTGAGGAACGAGAATGAGGGCGAGCGTGATGAGCGCACAGGCGCCGAGTACGCCATGCAGCCAATAGGCACGGAGGCGCTTCATGCGACCACCATCAGCAGCACCAGGGTGCAGCCGCCCCGTCCGTCCGCGCCCTGCTCGACCGTCATGGATTTCAGCCGGACCGCTTCACGGTTGATCGCGACCCAGTTGGCGACGGAGGCGATGTCGGACAGGCTTCCGGCGGCGGTGACCCGGACCTCGGCGAGCTTCAGCCCGTTTCCGAACGGACGGACCGAGGCGACGTCGACCGCGCTGACGAACAGTCCGAGATCGCCGAGCCGCAGGTTGATGAACTCACCCACCGCCACATTGGGCGTCGCGGCGTTCGCGCGAAGCAGCGGCTTGAGCGCCGCGGGAGCCGTCATCGACGAACCGGTCTCCGGGGGAGGGGCATCTGTCCGGCGGGCGGCGTTGACCGCGGCTACATCGCCTGCAATGGCCACCGCCGAGGCGAACGCGAGGCCCAGCAGCAGTACGCAGGCCGCCGCCGCCGCCCGGTTGATCCAGACCCGGGCGTTCAACTGCAAACCTCCGGACCGAAGGTGACGGGCGCGGGGGCGCCGGCTGCACCTCCCGCAGGAGCGGACTCTCCACCCGCGGCGGCAAGGCGCGCCGCGCCTCCAGCATCAAGGGGCGTGAGCCTCACTTGCGTCGCATCTGAAGCCGCTCCGGCCAGAGCCAGAGGAGAGGGGTCCCCGGCTGTGATCTTGCTGGCGATACACAGCAGACGCGTCGCGGCGTCGGACCGGTCGAGCGAGCGCCACTCCACAAGGGCGGCCGTCTGGTCGCGTGCGTCGCGCGCTGCACGCGCCGCGATGCGTTGCTCGGCTGCCATCGCAGGCAACCGTGCTTCCCGCCAGTGGTCGGCGCGGATCTGGCCCGCCAAAAGAACGGCGGAGAGACCGAGGGCCACGGCCGCCGCCTTCGGCGCGTGCGCCAGCCAGCGGGTTTCACGATCGTCGACGGCGGAGGCGTTCCGGAACCGGAACACCACTTCAACCCCGTCAGCGGACCGCGCGAGCGCGACTATTCGCCGGTTGGAAAAGGCCGGGTCGAGCAAGGCGGAGCGCCTGAGAATGCCCAACGCGAAGGTGGTCTCGCCGCCCGCCCGTTGCAGGCGAACCAAATCAAACACGATCGAGTCGACCGGCAGGGGCGACAGCCGGTCGAGCTGCATGCGCACGATGGCGCGCGCCTGCCGCACCGAGTCCGTCGGCAGGCGCAGGACACGCGTCATCACCTCCACCTGGCGGGCGGGGGACGAGCGGTCCAGGGTCAGTTCGGGGACGGAGTCGAGCGGCATGATTGACTGACGGTATCGTATTCACAGCGTTCGGGGAGGGTGCATCGGTATCGGGCGTCCGTGTCTCGGGAAGGAGCCGGACCATTTGGCGCCCGGCACCGCGGAGGACTGCGGTCGGCGAGACCGGCTTGGGCCACGGCCAGCCGATGCCCGGCCCGTCCCAGGGCGGAGTAGGCGGCGCCCACGCCGACGATCATGATGGAGGCGACGGCCATGGCGATCATCAGTTCGAGGACGCTGTAGCCGGCGCGGGCGGAAGAACCGCCTCGATGACCAGGTCGCCGCCGAACCGCCGGTCCACGGCGATGCGGACGCGCCGGGCGAGGGAGGTGTCGTCCTTCTGACTCTCGTAGGTCCATGATCGTCCATCGGTGGCGCCGGACTGTTGTCCGTCAGGGCGGTCGCCCGCGTAGAGGTCTTCATACAGATCGTCGGCGATCCGGACCGCCGTCAATCGGTCCTTCGCCTGGGCCAGCCGGGTGACGGCGGTCGAGGCCAGACCGACAGCAGCGGCGACGCCGAGTGTGGCGACCGCCAGCCCCACGAGGGCGTCGACGGTCAGATAGCCGCCGCGACCAGGGGGGGCGCTAGAGGGCAACGGCGTCGCCGATCGCCAGCAAGCCCTGGAACACCATCATCGTGATCAGGCCGACCATCCCGCCGACGATGACGATCACCAGAGGAGTCAGCAGGGAAAGAGTCCGTTCGATGGATTCCTGGGCGCGAACCGCCAGCAGAGCCGCGCTGTCCGCGAGCGCCTTGGGCACTTGGCCGGACTGCTCTCCCAGGGTGACGTAATGCAACAGGTCCGCGGGAGCGTATGGCACGCGGCGCAGAACATCGGACAGCCGGACCCCTTCCATGAGCCGGTCGTCCTGTCTTGCAAGGGTCTGACTCAGCCAACTGATGCCGACGGGCTCGCGCGCCAACCGCCAGGCGGGCGACAGGGGCACGCCGGCCTGCAGCATGACGCCCAGCCGCGTGGCCAGGTTGGCGAAGACGAAGTCGCGCAAGGGAGAGGTGCGGCCCCGCATGAGCAGCCTGGCCAGGAGGTCGGTCGTCGCGCGGCGCAAACGCGCCGAGAGAACGAGGGCCACGGTCGCGAGCCCGATCAGCGTGGCCAGGATCGGAGTCAGGGCGCGGACCACGACGCCGAAGGTCAGCACGGCCTGGGTCTGGGCAGGAATTCCGTCGCCGAGTCCCTCGAACGCCGGCTCGAGGGAGGGCAGGACCGCATAGGCGTAGACCGCGATCGCACCGAAGGCGACGGCGATCACGAACCCCGGGTAGACGCTCAGAGTGATCAGCCGGCGGCGTAGTTGATCCATCGCGCCCAAGGAAGTCGCGCCGGCCGCCAGAACCTCGGCCTGACGGCCGGAAGCCTCGCCGCCGCGCGCCAGCGATTGAAGGAACCGGGCCGATGGTCCGCCGGCCGCTTCCAGCGCCTTTGACAACGGCTCGCCCGCGATCAGCTTCTGCCGGACCTCGCGAACGATGGCGGCCATCTTCGCGGTCTCACGCGACTCCAGCAGGCTGAGGGCCTGGGCGATGGCCATGCCGCTTTGCATGAGCTGAGCCAGATCGCGCCCCAGCCGGGCCGCCTCGGCGCCGGTGATCCTCAGGGAGCCTTTGTGCTGCAGAAGCGCCGGGCGGATGGCGAGTGGGTGCAGCCTGGCTTCGATCAGCCGGTCGCGCACCGCGGCGGCGGACGAAGCGTAGGTGACGCCGCGCATGCGCCGGCCGTCGGCGCCCAGCGCCTGATAGTGGAACGCTTTCATCGGTCGGCGATCCGCCAGGCGTCGCCCCAGTCGACCTGGCCCGTCGCGGCCTGGCCGAGCGCGTCTTCGCGCAGGGTGGTGTAGCCAGTGGTGGCCGACAGACGGTCACGGATCGCCGCGGCGGGAGCGCCGGAGCCGATCAGTTCGCCGATATCCGGGGTGCAAATCATCAGTTCGCTGACGGCGCGCCGTCCCCGGCGGCCGGACCCGCTGCAGGTCTGACACCCTTGCGCCCGACCGACCTTATTGAATGTCGGCAGGCCCGCCGCCGCCACAGCGTCGCGCTCGGTCTCGTCCAGCGGGCTGGTCGTCTTGCAGACGGTGCAGAGCTGGGGCGCCAGCCGCTGGGCCATCACCCCGATGAGGGCGTCGCCCAGAAGGTAGCGCTCCACGCCCATATCGATCAGGCGGGACGGCGTGGTGGCTGCGTCGTTGGTGTGGACCGTCGCCAGCACCAGGTGGCCGGTCAAGCTGGCCTGCACCGCCAGCCGCGCGGTTTCCGTATCCCGAATTTCCCCGACCAGGATCACATCCGGGTCATGCCGCAGGAAGGACCGTAGCGCCGTGGAGAAGGTGAAGCCCGCCGCCTCATTGACCTGGCTCTGCAGGATGTCCTCGAACACATATTCGACCGGGTCCTCGATCGTCAGAATCTTCTGACGGCCGGACGCGAGGCGGCGCAGGCCGGCATAGAGGGTGGTCGTCTTGCCGCTGCCCGTCGGTCCAGTGACGAGGAGAAGGCCATGGCGACGCGCCAGAAGCTGATCCAGGCCGCTTGCGACGTTGCTTCGCAGGCCCAGCCGTTCGAGCGAATATTCCACATCACGACGCGTCAGCAGGCGCACCACCAACGACTCGCCGAAGACGGTCGGGGTCGTGGATATGCGCACGTCCACCGGCACGCCGCGCACATTGATCGTTGTACGCCCGTCCTGCGGGGCACGACGTTCGGCGACATCGAGATCGGACAGCACCTTGATACGCGCGATGAGCGCCGGCCCGAGATTGCTCGCGAGTGGCTCCTGATCCTGGAGCTGTCCGTCGATGCGCAGGCGCACCCGGGTATGGTCGATCTTCTGCTCGATATGCACGTCCGACGCATTGAGCAGGAAGGCGCGCTCGAGAATCTGTTCCGAGATCCGCACCACGGGCGCGTCGCGCGCGATGTCGCGCAGGCGTTCGGCGTCGTCGAGCCAGGTCGCCGAACTGGCGGAGTCCGCCAAAGGGCCGGAATCGATCTGCTCCGCGGAACCCTGCGTCTGCCGCCACGCGCTGAGCGTGATGGTGCGAACAGGAACCTCGCGGTCGAGGGCGAAGCGAAGCGCTTCTAGCGTGGCGGCGTCGCCGGGATCCACGAGCCCCAGACACCATCCGCCGTTCTCGTCCGCCATGGCGACGGCATAGCGGTCCTGGAGAAATCTGGGGTTCAGCCCCGGAAGCTCCACCGGCTCCAAAGGCCGATCATCGACCCAACGCGGTGCGGCATGCAGGCGGCTGCAGGCTTCGGCGATGGCGTCCTCGGTCGCCATGCCCAGCAAGCTGAGGGCGACGGCGAGCGGCTGGCCGGAGGTGCGGCTGGCGCGCAGGGCGCGATCCACCGCGCCGCCCGTCAAACTCAACGCTTCAGCCAGATCCGAACGCGCGTGCGCCGGCGCCGGCATCTCGAACTCGTCGGCAGATACAGCCATGCTCGCGCCGGTAGACTCGGCCCCCGCTCCCCTATAGTCGCATGACTAGCGCGTCGGTTCGGGGGGAGCCATGGGGGATAGGCCGAAAGGTGGCCGTTGGGCAAAGTCTTCGCGTCGCGAAGGCTACACCCTGACCGAAATGCTGGTCGTTCTGGTGATCATCGGACTGATCAGCGCGATCGTCGTGCCTCAGACCCTCGGCCAGATGGACCGCGCCAAGGTGAGGGCCGCGCGGCTGAAAATGGAAAGCGTCGCGGCGGCTCTGGAAATGTATTCCGCCGACCTGTCCCGCTATCCCACGGCGCAGGAGGGGCTGGGCGCCCTGACCGATCCGCCCGCCGGCGTCGCCGATTGGGCGGGCCCCTACCTCTCCGATAAATCTCTCCTGAAGGATCCGTGGGGCGCCTCCATCGTCTACGCCCCGCCGCCTCAGGACGGCGAACGGTTCAGCCTGACCAGCTATGGCTCCGACAAAGCCGCGGGCGGGTCCGGCTTCAAGCGTGATATTGTTCTGCAGGCGTCCGAATGAAATTGAAGACCCGCGTTCTGGCCTGTGCGGCGCTCTCTGTGCTCTCCGGCTGCGAGACGCCCCGCGCCATTCGCCAGGATCTGGCGGTGATCCCGCAAAACCGCCCTGTACTCACGAGCCCGGAGATCGTTGATCCGACGCCGATCGTAGAGGCGGATGCGCTCGCCTGGCGTCTTGAGAACGCGACCCTGGAGCCGTCGCGGTCCGCGGCCCGGCCGTCGCCCCAACGAACCTTCAACGTGGTCTTTGACCAGGCGCCTGTCACTGCCGTTGTCGACGCTGTCGTGGGCCAGTCCCTGCGTCGCTCCTATCGGCTGGATCCGGCCGTGCAGGGCAACCTGACCCTCAGCCTGACCGGACGGATGAGCGAAGCCCAGGCCCTCGCCAGCTTCGATCGGGCGCTGCGCAGCATCGGCGGCGCTGTCGTGCCGGAGGGCGCGGGCTATGCGATCGTTCCGGCGGCGCAAGCGGCCCGGTTGAATGGTCCGCCCGTAGCGGCGCAGGACGGTGTCGAGATTCTCGCGGGATCCGCCGTCTACCAAGCACGCGCAATCAGCGCCGCGGAGATCGCGCGTCTTCTCGAACCCTTGGCCGGCGAGGGGGCCACAGTGCGCGCCGATGGTGGTCGCGAACAGGTGTTCATCACGGGCGACCCCACGACGGTCAATGCGCTGGTGCGGACGGCCCGGTCGCTGGATGTGGACTGGCTTCAAGGCAAGAGCCTGCAGTTTTTCCCTGTCCGCTACGCCACGCCCGCCGACATCGCCGGCGAGATTCGTCAGGTCTTCGGCGGCCCGGATGGTCCCTTGGGCAGTCAGATCCAGTTCATCGAGCTCAACCGCCTCAACGGTCTTCTGGTGATCGCTCGGTCGCCGGCCGGTCTGGACCGGGCGAGCGAGTGGATCGCGCGTTTTGACCGCGCTCCGCCGCCCGCTTCCCGGCGCCTGCGGTCGATCCCCCTGGCCAATCTCGAAGCCGAGCAGTTCGTCACCACCCTGTCGGCGCTGCTTGGCGTGAGCGCGGGGGCCTCGTCGGCCACGACGTCCCAGACCGCCGCTACGATGCCTGCCCAGAATCCTTCCGCAGGACAAACTGAGGCGGGCTCCGGGCCGGCAACGGTGGCGAGCGGCGCAATCGGATCGCTTCGATTGACGGCCGACCCCCGCACCAATGCGCTGATCCTCTTGGCGGACGATGCGGAGTATCGAAACGTGCTCGACATCGTCCGGGAGCTGGACGCCCCGCCGCCCCAGGTGCTGATCGAGGCGACGATCGCCGAGGTGACACTGAACGATCGCCTGCGCTTCGGGGTGCAGTGGTTCCTGGACGACGGTGACCTGACCGGGGGCTTCTCCTCAGGCTCAAATGACGACGCCGCGCCGAGCTTCCCGGGCTTCTCGTTGCGCTATGCCAACCTCGACGTCCGCGCGGTGCTGAACGCCCTGTCGACGGTCACGGACGTGCAACTGGTTTCGACACCGCGTGTCCTGGTTCTCTCCAATGAGACGGCGGAGCTTCAGGTCGGCGATCAGGTGCCGATCATCACCCAGACCGCCGTCGGTTTGAATGATGACAGCCGTATCCTGAACAGCGTGCAGTACCGCGATACGGGGGTCGTGCTTTCCGTGACGCCTCGGGTCAGCGAAAGCGGTCGGATGTTCATCGAGATCGAACAGGAGGTCAGCGAAGTCGCCGGGACGACGACGTCGGACATCGACTCGCCAACGATCCAGCAACGACGCCTATCCACGCGCATCCAGGTCGAGGACGGCCAGCTTGTGGTGCTCGGCGGCCTGCTGCGGTCCAGCACCAATCTCGGCGACACCGGGGTTCCCTATCTGAGCCGCATCCCGGCCCTCGGGGCCCTGTTCCGCTCGCGGGACAACAACCAGCGCCAGACCGAACTGGTCATGTTCCTTCGTCCGACGGTCATTCGGACCCGCCGGGACATCGATGCGGTCACCGACGAAATGGTGGGCCGGCTGCGGACCTTGGGGTTGCCTATTGAACAATCCCCCGCGCCCTGAACGCCCGCAACGGCAAGGATACGTCTCGCTTCTGGCGATGAGCTTCACCGTCGGCCTGGCCATCTTCGCCGGCGCTCTTTCGGTCAGCCTGATGTCCTATATCCGGGCGACTGCTTCGGAGGAGCGTTTCATCCGGGAATCCATTGTACTGGAAAGCGCGGCCTATACCGTGCTCGCGCAGCTTGCTGCGGGTGACACCATGGCATCGCGCGGTTCCGTGAATATCGGCGGGCGGACGGTCGAGGTCCTCACCACCCCCACCAGCGTGCGCGCTGATCTGGTGTCGGATGAAGCGGCCACCCTCAAAAGCGCCGATTCAAGAGTTGGCCTCAACGTCGATCCGGAGGTCGCCAAGGCGGCTGGAGGGCTCGCGGCCTTGTCGGCGCGCCTGCGCCTGGATGCTTCGGCGGAAGATTGTCTGAGGCAGGTGTTCACCTACGGTCGGGGTGGGCAGGCGAGGGCGACCAGTACGCCGCGGGCTTTCGCGGTCGCGCCTGGCGACCAGGTCGATCTAAGGGTTTCCATCCCCGGCCAGTCTTCGACGGTCTTGTGGCTGCGCGCGCGCTTCACGGACGCGCAGACCGGCTGGTCGCTTCACGACTACAGGCGTCTGCAGAACGTTACCCCCTGCAAGGTTCAGGGATCGATCTGACACATATGTCCGGGGGTGGGGACGCAGCCCTGTTCGCCCAGCGTCACCTCGACCGTGACCACAGCGGTGTCCGTGCCGCCGTTTCCGTCGCTGACCGTGTAGGTGAAGGTGTAGGTTCCGGGGGTCGAGGGCGCATAGTAGTTCACGTAGCCGCCGCCGGATCCGATGTTGACGCTTCCCCCCGTCGGTGTCGTTACCGCAGTGATGGTGAGCGTGTGACCGTTCGCATCCGTATCGTTGAACAGCGGGTAGATGGACTGGAAGGCGCCGACCGTGGCGCTCGCGTCGTCGTTGGCCGCGACCGGGGCCTGGTTGACGGACGAGACGGTCACCGTGACCGTCGCTGTGGAGGAGCCGCCGGCGCCATCCGACACCGTATAGGTGAAGGTCTTCGTCCCGGCGGTCGCAGGCGCGGTGTAGCGGACGTGGGTTCCACCACCCTGGATGCTGACACTTCCGCCGCCGACGGGCGAACCGACGCCGGTGACGGTCAGGGTATTGCCGTCGGCGTCGGTGTCATTGGCCCGCACCAGGATGTCGACGCTGGCCGAGCTTTGCACCGAGGCGGTGTCGTTGACGGCGACCGGAGCCGTATTGGGGGTATTGGTTGTGACGATCTGCGTGCGATTCCCCGCAGCGTCGTAGCGGTACTGGATGGTGATCCCGTTCGAGTAAGTCGCGCGGATCAGTCGACCGGAGCTGTCGTAGATGTACTGGACGTCGGCATGCGCGGGCACGGCCGCGACGACCATCAGGGCGCCGAGTGCGGCGGTGAAGGTTTTTCCGAACTTCATGATCATACTCACGGGGTGACGGACGCGTTGGCCTTGGCGAGGGCGGGGGAAAGCTCCCCTTCCATCGCCCGTCCGGCGGCCTGGTTTGCGCGCCATTCCTGTTCAGTCGGAAGGCGCGGCGGACGACCGCCGAACTCCGGTTGCGCCAACCAGAAGCCCAAACCGACAGCCAAGCCGATCGCCATGACGCCGCCGCCGGCTACGGCCGCGCGCCGCCAGGAGACGGCGTCCAATCGCCCCCGCCAGTCGGTGGCTGATCGAAAGGCGTCGATGTCGAGAACCTGCCGGGCTTCACCGAGGAGCCACTCTGCTGCGGCGACGGCGCGCAACACTGCTTGCCGCCAGATCGTGCGCACCCCGTCCATCATTCCCCCCGAACACTCCGCTGAAAGTAAAGCTTAGCCTTGTAAGGGGGTAAAGCCGTATTTCGCTCTATCCGCGAAGATTCCCCTTTTCAGGGAAGCGGGCATGGGCTTGTCTGCAAGCGTGACTATAGCGTGGGGGCGTTTATGGTGTTTGGTGTTGGGGGCGTCCGTCGTGTTGCGGGCCGGATTGGTCTTCGTCGGGTACTGATCGGCGGACTTGCCGGGATTGTCGCCGCCGGCGGTGCAGCTGGGGTGCTGTTCTCGGCTTCGCGGCTAGGGGCGCGGGCGCAGACCCCTCCGGGTTACACCCTCTCCGGCTATGACACCTCCGGCCTTCCAGGCTTCCGCCTGTCGGTGCAACAGACGCTGACGTCGCCGGTCAGCGCGGATGTAACGAGCGTCTACGGTTCGCCGGCCTCGCCGACGGCGACGGCGCCGAGCGCGCGGATCACGGCCCTGGCCCGGGCGCTCGAGAACAACCCCGACCGCATCTACCAGTTCGTCTACAACTCGATCCTGTTCGAGCCGCAGTTCGGCCTGCACAAGGGCGCCGATGGGGTGCTGCTGGACGGCTCGGGCGGGTCGTTCGACCAGTCCCAGCTGATGGCCGAACTGCTGCGCGCCTCGGGCTACCAGGCGCGTTTCGTGCTGGGGCAGGTCAACCTGTCGGGCGGGGACGCCAAGTCGATCCTGCGGGTCGACAACGCCAAACAGGCCTGCCTGCTGCTGGCCGCGGCGGGCACGCCGGCGACCGTCAACGGCGCGACCGATTGCGGCGCGATGTCCGGCGACGTCAGCGGCGTGACCATGCTGCACCTGTGGGTCGAAACCGAGATCAACGGAACCTGGTACGCCTTCGATCCCTCGCTCAAGACCAACACCAAGGTCGCCGGCATCGACCTGTGGGACGCTGCGGGCGCATCCAGCGCCGCTTCAGCCTGGAGCAATATCTCATCCGGCGTGTCCGTCAGCGGCGGAGATCTGACCGGACTGAACCGGGTCAGCATCCAGAACAAGATGTCGGCCTATGCCGACACCCTCCAAGATGAACTGATCGCCGACCATAGTGGCAAGACGCTCAGGCAACTGACCGGCGGTTGGGAGATCAACCGCACCGAGGCGGCGCCCCGTGTGGCCGCAACGCCCTATCAGGCGAGCGTCTCCGCGCGTTGGACCGGCGACGTGCCCGCACCCTACCGCGCGACCGTGCGCCTGCAGACCGCCGGCTTCGACCATACCTTCGACCTGCCCAGCATCTATGGTTGGCGGACCCAGGCGCAGCTTCAGGTGCGAACCCTTAAGGTCGCCGTACGCAACCGCGAGCATGAGGACGTGGCTGCGACGGCCTACTTCGTGGGCAATTTCGGCACCGCTGAGTGTGACAATGTCAGCGTGTTCTGCGGGACCAGCCCGACGCAGGCAGCTTTCGATACCCAGGCCCGCCGTCTCGACATCACCATCAACCATCCCTACGCCGCTCGGCGATCGGGATTGAATCCCGCGAATAGCCAGCCATGGGCGTTAGGCACTTTCGCGGACGAGACGGTCGCCAAGCATCTCGAGATTGGTAAGCGCGCGGACCTGCTGATCCGCACCGCGGGCGGAGGAGGCGCGCGCAAGGCGGCTTGGGCTGCGGCCAACGACCCGATCCAGGGTCACCGGCTTGTCCCCGCGGGCGATGACTACAACAACTGTTTCGCGCGTGACGACAACACCATGGTCATGGAGGGAGAGTGCGACGGAAAGAATGCCGAGGACTGGCGATACTGGGTTCAGGACACGCTCTCCAACGTTCCCAGCGGCTTCCGTTTGTTTCCGCGCGGCGAAGTCGCCGTCGCGGAGATGGGCACCAAGAAGGACAGCCTGCTGAACACCTGGACCGACCTGTTCGACAAGACGGTTCGCATGATGGAGCCGATGTCCGGCGCGCGCATCTTCCACCAGCACTCGGTGGGCCTCGCCATCACGCCGAGCGCGACTGAGAACGTGCTGGATATCGATACCTCGGTCGGGATCGCGGCCGGCGGCACGGATCAACCGCACCATGTCTTGTCCGCTCTCGCGTCGTTGGCGGTCACTGAGGAGGCGCTGGCGATCGGCCAAATGGCTACTGAGCGGCCGATGTTCCAGGGAAGCTCGACCCAAACCACAGCGGCGCGGCGTCTGGGCGGGTCAACGAGTCTGAAGGTGCTGTCCGCGGTTGGTTCGACCGCCGCCTTGCCGTCAGATGTCTCCGCCGACACGAAGGCCCGGATCGAAGCCTATCTCACGCGCGGGTTCACGGTCGCCAGTTCGACGGTCGCCGGCGGCAACGCCTTCCTGGCCCGCCGGAATGACGGCTCCGAAGAGGCGTGGATTCTTCGGTCTCATCGCATGGGCCAGAATCCGGATGTCGATTCCCATCCCTATTTCTTGAAGGGCGCTGAAAGCGAGAAGCCCAACCCGCTCGACTTCCTCGGTTCCGCAGAAGCGCGCCGGTTGGCCGCCAACGTGGCTGGATCCCATCTGGGCGCCGTTGATCTGCGGACAGGATCTCTGTCGTTCGGCGAGGGCACGGAACTGTCCATGGGGCAGGGCGAATTCCCGTACCTGCTGACCTTCTCACGCAGCTATGTCTCGACCGGTCCGATCGAGAGCGACACTGGGCTCGGCATGGGATGGACCCATAATTGGGAGAGTTCGGTCAGCCATTCGTCGGATGTCGGAGCGCTGATGCCGGACGCTGAGACCGTAACCGCCGCCCCCATGCTGGTGGCGGCGCTGACAGCGCTTCAGGCCGGACGGGCAAACGCTATCGAAGCCTCCGTCGTGTCTGGCGTGGCGCTGGATTGGCTGCAGGAGCAGGTCGCCGCTAATGTCGTGACTGTTTCGGGCGGCGGACGCACGGGACGCTTCGTGCGCCTTGTCGATGGCGCCTGGCGCAATCCGGCTTCGCCGACGGAGTCGATCGCTCCGGCGACGGAGCCCTTCATCGGCGCTTACACCACGGAACTGAACTGGACACAGGCGGATCGGTCGGTGATGACCTTCCGCAACATTGCAAACCCCCATTCTGGAACCACGCCGCTCGGACGGAGTGGTGTTGCAACCAGCTGGACCTTCCCCAGCGGTGTCATCATCACCCTGACATACAGCGGACAGGATTCCTCTAATCGGCCTATGTTGACCACAGTGGCTAACAACGTCGGCGCGTCGCTGACCTTCAGCTACAGCAAGTCCTCCAGCTGGGGCGATACGCAGGCCTGCAACACCTCAGCCGGCCAGATGTATCCGAACTTCCAGCCGGGGTACCGGGAAGCCGTTCAGGCCTGCTACGAGGACTCTCGAAAGGGCGGCCGTCTGATCCGCGTCGTCGCGGGCGCGGACGAAATCAACTTCTCTCACAATTACATCTGTCCGCAGTTCGTGAACTTCTGCGCATTCCAGCTGGCGGGCGCCAGCCGCCCCGGTATGCGCAACCGTCTGTATACCTATGGCACGCCCACGGGCGCCGTGGCGGGCTATACGACCGCGTTGGACTACCAGCAGGTTCTGACCCAGGTGGACGACGACGGCGTCGCGACGCCTCGGGCGCGGTTCGACTGGCGCGCGGTCGCCGGCCAAGTGGCGCCCACAGTGGTGGAATCGTTTGACGCCGAAAACCGCAGGACGCGCTACTACGCCTCGACGTTCACCTTCTCTTCGGCGTCGGACGCCGAGGGCGGGTTCGTGCGCCAAGCCTATGACGAGGACGGACGGCTGATCGCTTCGGCGGATGCTCTGGGGCGGACGTCGCGGGCTAAATATGACGGCCCTGGTCGTACGACCGAGATCAAGACCCCCTGGGGCGACACCACCGTCTTCACCTTCGATCCGCGCGGCAACCTGGTAAAGCGGCGCCAGACCCCGATCGCGAATTGCTCGGCCGGTCTGACGTCGGAGCAAATCGGCTGGTGGTGCCAGACCATTGAGATCGAGGCACAATACGACACCACTTGGAACAAGCCGACGAAGATCATCCTTCCGGCAACCGCAGCGGACTCCACTCGGCCTGAATGGACTCTCAGCTATAACGCCAAGGGTTTGGTCGATGTGATGACAGGTCCCGCCGTCCAGAACGGCCTGACGGGCGCGAACGCCAACCCGGTGTGGCGCACCTGGTATGATGCGTATGGCCGCCCCATCCGGACGCAGGACCCTACCGGAATCGAGTCAAGCATGAGCTATGGCGGCGGTGCCAATCCGACCTTCTGTATGACGGAACAGGTCCTGGGTTCGCAGAGCTCAACGGGCCGGATCACGAGCGCCTTCACCTGTGACACGGTCGGCAATGTGCTCACCACCAGCGTGGGTGGAGCTACGACCACAACTCAGTACGACGCCCTGCGCCGTAAGATTCAAGAGGCAGGTCCGGCTGGGACAAACATCCAGACCAGATGGATCTTTGACCTGAATGGGGATGAGGTCCAGGTCCAGCAGTGGGATTCGAGCGCGGCGGTCTGGCGCAACACCACCACCACCTATTCGGCCACGCACAAGCCGCTAACGGTGACCGATCCCTCGGGTGACCTTACCCGCACCTGCTACGACTTGGTGGATCGGCCGATCATGACGATTGATCCCGAGCTTCGGGCGACCCGGACTGTTTACAATGCCGTTGGCCAGCCGACCGAGATCCATCGCTTCCAGCGGGCGACCGCTGGGACGTGCACCGCGGCGACCCAATTGCCCTCGGACGTCAGCTTCACTGAGACCCGCTGGCGGCGGTTCGAGTATAATGCCGGCGGTCTGCAATCGGCGGAGGTCGACGCGAACGGCAACCGCACCGAACAGGTCTATGATGGCTTAGGCCGTGCAGCCCGAACCATTTACGCCAACACCCTGCAGGAATGGGTGGCGATGGATGAGCGCAGCCAGGTCGTGGTCCGAAAGCAGCCCGGCAGCCATCGTGTCAGCCTGTTCTATGACGCTCTCGGCCGGGACTTCCACGTCCGGGAATACGCGGACTCCGAGAAGGCCTATCAGTGGACTGGCCGCAACAGCCGGGCATCTTATGATCTGGCCGGACGTCCGGTCTGGCGCGATGTATCCAACCAGACCACAACGACCACCACGTTCGATGACGCCCTACGTCGGGATGTGCGCAACTACACCTATGCCGACGGCCTGGGCCGGCTTACGGCCGAGCAGTGGCGGCCCGAGGGTGTGGGCGGGCTCAGCTATACGACCGGCTATGGTTATGCGGATAGTCGAGGGAACCGCACCTCGATCACCCAACCCCAATCGGGCGGGAGCAACTGGACCATCAACTACACCTTCGATCTGGCGAACCGGGTCCAGACGATAAACTTCCCAGGCGCGTCCGGGATCCAGACGGTGACGATCACTCACGACTCACTCAGCCGACGCACCGGCGTTGACCGTCCGGGCGCGGCGGCGGACACCAGCTACAGCTATGATGTCGACAGTGACTTGACCGGGATAACCCACGCCTTCGTGGCTGGGACGGGGCCGGGGTCGACCAGCTTCGCCTACGGTCGTGACGCCGCCGGTAAGGTCACCTCGATCGGGATCAATCAGCCGACCTTCGAGTGGATGCCGACCTTGGCCTATGCCCGCACCTATGGTCCGGCCAGCAACATGAACCGGATCAGTTCGGTCAGTGACGCGACCGAAAGCCGGGCGTTAGCATGGAACGGGGATGGCGATCTTTCGCAAGAAGTGCGCACACCGGTTACCGGTGGGGCATCCGTGACTTGGACCTACCACTGGACTTATGGTCACCGTCTTGCGGTCGTGACCACGAACGCGGCGGTCTCGCCGCTGACGGCGGCTTACTTTTACGATTCTGATGATCGTCGCACCAAGAAGGTGGTCAATGGGGTGACCACCCGGACGATGTGGTCCGGGACCGACGAGTTGGCAGAATACGACGTTAGCGGTGACGTGCTCCGGCGGTTTATTCCGGACGGGACGGGGACGATGGATGGTCGCCTGGCGACGGTGACGTCATCGGGCGTGGTCTACTGGCACCATACCAACCATCAGGGTTCGGTGATCGCTACCTCAGACAGCGCGGGCAAGGTCGTTGGCACATCGACCTACTCACCACACGGTGAAGGCGCGCCTCCGGCCCAAAGTCCCTTCGGCTACACCGGACGGCAGTATGACCCGGAGACAGGGCTCTATTACTATCGGGCGCGGTATTATTCGCCGTACCTAGGAACCTTCCTGTCCAAGGATCCTGTGGGCACCAAGGACGATCCGAATCTCTACATGTACGTCGGGTTGGATCCGGCAAACGCGACCGATCCAACAGGTAAGATGCAAGATCCAGCAGGTACGCCAACGACCTGTGAGAATATCAGCAGTACCTGCGTGCAGACCCCGGCGGCGGGCGATACGTTCACGGGGCCAGACGCACTGCGTGATGCAAACGCTGCAGTTGCTCCGCATAACGCGGCTCTAATCGCCGCCACCGGACACGAATACGGAAGCATCTTTAACGGCAATGAGGATGGCTCTGTGACGGTAAGCGTTTCCGTCAGTCAAGGAGACGAAGGAAACGTCAATATGGGAGAGCTCTATGAACAGTCTTCAAATCCGGTTGGCGATCAACACGGTCATCCAACCCCAAACGGGCCTTATATATCCGAAACTGGGAACCCGTTGAGCACAGGCGATGTTGATGGAGCGGATACCAGGGCATCGCAGCTTGGTAGGCCCTACGACAGAACTATAATTGATGGGCCTACGGGGCGCCTGATTACGTACATCGGGCAGCCGGGAACGATGGAGGTTTTCCCCGACGGTACTTCTCAGCGGCTTCCCGGGGCCCCCGAAACTGGCCGCGCTCGGGTAACAGGTCGAATTCCGCCCATTCCTCCACACAGGTAAATAGTCATGAGGATTCTGTTTGCAGCGGTGCTGATCTCTCTTTGGAGTATATCCAGCGTATCCATGGCAGATCAGGCGTCTTCTATTCGAGGTGCTGATCCGAACGGCGGTGCTCTTGATAGAAATGTGTATATTTCTGTAGAGCGATTTGTTGAAATTAATGCAGACGTCAGAGGTGGTGATTTAAGAGTTGAGAATGATCGTGCATTGTTGGACGGGTATATATCTGTAATAAACGATCGCTTCAAAGATGATTTGGCCGATAATATGTTGAATTTGAGCGGATCTAGTGTCGATTATGCTGTATTAATGGTATCTAGATCTGAAGACTTTGTTGTGATTGTGAGGGTTGGCTCGGTCGGCTCAGGTGGGGCTTTTGAGAGTCTGCCCGGCCTAGTTTATCGATTTGATCGAGGAACGCGTAATATGCTGAACGTTTCTCCCAGTTTCTTTTAGGCGCAATCCACGCAATAGACGGAGCTGCTATTCTCCCTTCGACCTTTCAGTTCACCTTCTCTTCGGCCTGCGAGGCTGAAGGCGAGCTCATGCGCTCGACCTGACGAGGATGACCACGTAATCGCGTCGGCTGATGTGTATAGGTCGCGCCTCGTGGGCGAAGTGCGACAGCACGTCAGCACATCAAAGCCCAGATACCCTAGAGCGTTGGCTGAGAGTGGAGCGTTGGGCGCAACTGGCTCCAGCTACGATTATGCCGACGGCGCGCAATTGCGTCTCGATTGAACGTGCCCGATGATCACTTGGTGAAGTTTTCGCTTCCCACCACCGCCGCCATCGGCTTGTGTCCAAGCGTTGCGGTAGCGTTCGGGGGAAGCCGTTTTGGTGTTTGGTGTTGGGGGCGTCCGTCGTGTTGCGGGCCGGATTGGTCTTCGTCGGGTACTGATCGGCGGACTTGCCGGGATTGTCGCCGCCGGCGGTGCAGCTGGGGTGCTGTTCTCGGCTTCGCGGCTAGGGGCGCGGGCGCAGACCCCTCCGGGTTACACCCTCTCCGGCTATGACACCTCCGGCCTTCCAGGCTTCCGCCTGTCGGTGCAACAGACGCTGA
Source organism: Brevundimonas sp. GW821-FHT09G01 (assembly GCF_059416065.1). Lineage (NCBI taxonomy): Bacteria > Pseudomonadati > Pseudomonadota > Alphaproteobacteria > Caulobacterales > Caulobacteraceae > Brevundimonas > Brevundimonas sp. GW821-FHT09G01. The sequence goes on along the minus strand of NZ_JBWKOL010000014.1, from coordinate 7,213 downwards.
CGTCGCCGGTCAGCGCGGATGTAACGAGCGTCTACGGTTCGCCGGCCTCGCCGACGGCGACGGCGCCGAGCGCGCGGATCACGGCCCTGGCCCGGGCGCTCGAGAACAACCCCGACCGCATCTACCAGTTCGTCTACAACTCGATCCTGTTCGAGCCGCAGTTCGGCCTGCACAAGGGCGCCGATGGGGTGCTGCTGGACGGCTCGGGCGGGTCGTTCGACCAGTCCCAGCTGATGGCCGAACTGCTGCGCGCCTCGGGCTACCAGGCGCGCTTCGTGCTGGGACAGGTCAATCTGTCGGGGGCGGACGCCAAGTCGATCCTGCGCGTCGACAACGCCAAGCAGGCCTGCCTGCTGCTGGCGGCGGCGGGCACGCCGGCGACCGTCAACGGCGCGACCGACTGCGGCGCGATGTCCGGCGACGTCAGCGGCGTGGCCATGCTGCACCTGTGGGTCGAGGCCGAGATCGGCGGAACCTGGTACGCCTTCGATCCCTCGCTCAAGACCAACACCAAGGTCGCCGGCATCGACCTGTGGGACGCCGCGGGTACCTCACGCTCCGCCGCCTGGACCAACGTCTCGTCCGGGGTGTCGGTCAGCGGCGGCGCGCTCAACGGCGTCAACGCGACCAACATCCAGAACGACGTGGCCGGCTACGCCGCGACCTTGCAGAACACCCTGATCACGGACCACAGCGGCAGGACGCTCAAGCAGCTCGCCGGGGGCTGGGAGGTCAACCGCACGGAGGCGGCGCCCCGTGTGGCGGCGACGCCCTATCAGGCGAGCGTGTCCGCGCGTTGGGCGGGCGACGTGCCCGCGCCCTATCGCGCGACTGTGCGCCTGCAGACCGCCGGCTTCGATCACACCTTCGACCTGCCCAGCATCTATGGCTGGCGCACCCAGGCGCAGCTTCAGGGGCGGGCGCTGGTCGTGGCGGTGCGCAAGCGCGAACATATCGACGGACGCGCGACGGCCTACTTCGGAGGCGGCCTCGACCCCGCCCAGTGCGACGGCGCGCAGGTGATCTGCGGAACCGACCCGGGGCAGACGGCCTTCGACGCCCAGGCGCGGCGGCTGGATATCTCGATCAATCACCCGTACGCGGCGCGCCGCACCGGTGTGGACGGCTCAAGCCAGCCCTGGTCCGCGGGCACCTTCGGCGATGAGACGGTCGCCAAGACGCTGCAGCCGACCCGGCGTGAGGACCTGATTGTCCGGACCGCGGGCGGGAACGGCGGTCGCAAGGCGGCGTGGGCGACGGCGGACGACCCCATCCATCTGCATCGTCTGATGCCGACCGACAGCACCAGATACGCTGACTGTTACCATCCGGTCGGCGAGGATCCCATTCTCACGGCCGAGGAATGCGAAGGACAGATCGTCGAGCCGTGGCGATATTGGGCGGACGGGACGCCGCCGCAGAACCGGTTCAGCGACCTCAGCCTGGTGACGGAACTCTCCTGGCGTAAGGACGGACTGGTCAACGCCTGGACGGACCTGTTCGACAAGACCGTGCGGATCATCGAGCCGCTGTCGGGCGCGCGGATCTTCCACCAACACTCGATCGGTCTGGCCAGCAATCCCGGCGGCGACATCGCCCTGGATATCGACACCGCCGTGGCCATCGGGACGCAAGGGACGGACCAGCCGCATCATATCCTGTCGGCCCTGGCCGCCCTGTCGGTGACGGGCGAGGCGCTGGCGCTGATGCAGACCGAGGCCGAGCATGTGCTGGGTTCGCCCCAGACACGGAAATTCTCCACGGCGCCGCGGCGGCTCGGCGCCGCATCCGGGTTGCAGGTGCTGACGACGGCCGGGTCCAGTTCGGCTCTGCCGGGCGCGATCACGGCGCAGACCAAGGCCGAGATCGAGCGCTATCTGGCGAGAGGCTTCACAGTCGTCGCCACCACGGGGAACAACGCCTTCCTCGCGCGCCGCAACGACGGGTCGGAACAGGCGTGGATCATGCAGCAGGCGGCGGCCGCGGACGGCACGCCGGCCTTCCTGCTCAAGGGCGCCGCCGGCGAGACGCCGGATCCGCTCGACTATCTGGGCAAGGAAGAGGGCCGCCGTATCGCGGCCAACGTCTCGCATTCGCTGCTGGGCGCGGTGGATCTGCGCACCGGCAGCATGTCCTTCAGCGAAGGGACCGAGCTGTCGATCGGGCAGGGCGACTTCCCCCATTCGCTGAGCTTCTCGCGCAGCTATGTCTCCACCGGTCCGGTGCAGGACGGCAGCGGGCTGGGCATGGGCTGGACCCACAACTGGGAGAGCTCCGTCGGCCATACGACCGACATCGGAGCGCTTCTGCCGGACGCCGAAACCGTGACCGCGGCGCCCATGCTGATGGCGGCGCTGGTCGCGCTGGAAGCCGGGCGCGCCGACACCCTCGAGGCCTCCGTCGTGTCCGGGATCGCGATGGACTGGCTGCAGGCCCAGGCCGTCGACAATGTGGTCACCGTCTCCGGCGGCGGCCAGACCGGCAGCTTCGTGCGGCTGGTGGACGGCAGCTGGCGCAATCCGGCCGCGCCGACCCAGAGCCTGGCCCCGGTCGGCGAGCCGGCGATCGGTCCGCGCTCCACGGAGCTGAACTGGACCTTGTCGGACCGGTCGGTGATGACCTTCCGCAACATCGACAACCCGGACGACAACGTCACGGCGCCGCAGGAGCTGCGCGGCGCGGCGACCAGCTGGACCTTCCCGACCGGAGTGGTCATCACCCTGGCCTACGGCGACTACAACGCGACCAATCCGCCGATGCTGAAGACGGTCTCCAACAATCTGGGCGCCGTCCTGACCTTCACGCACAGCCAGTCGGCCAGCACCGCGGGGACGGCCCAGTGCAACAGCTCTGCACTGGCCGTGTATCCGAAGCGGGGCGCGGGCTACTGGCAGGCGGTGGATCAATGCCAGAGGGAGGCGAGCGACGGCGGCCGGCTGATGCGCGTCCAGGCCGGAACCGCGACGGTCGACTTCACCCAGGAGCGGGAGTGTCCGCAGGGCGTGAACTTCTGCGCCCTTCAACTGACCAAGGCCAAGCGCACGGGCGTGCGGGAGCGGACCTATGTCTACGCCGCCCCGACCGGCGCCCTGGGCGTGAACCCGGCGCTCACCGAGTACCAGCACCTGCTGACCGAGGTGCGGGACGCCGGTGTCGTCGCGCCGGTGGCGCGCTTCGACTGGCGGGCGGTGGGCGGCCAGGTGGCCCCGTATGTGGCCGAGGCCTTCGACGCGGAGAACCGCAAGACGATCTACTATTCGTCGACCTCCACCTTCTCCTCGGCCCTGGATGCGCAGAACGCGACGACCCCGGAGAAGCGGACGGTGCGTCAGGCCTATGACGAGGACGGTCGTCTGATCGCCTCGGCCGATCCCCTCGGCCGCACCTCGCGGGCCAAATATGACGGACCCGGCCGCACGACCGAGATCCAGACGCCGTGGGGGGACCGAACGGCCTTCACCTTCGATCCGCGCGGCAACCTGATCAAACGCCGCCAGACCCCGATCGACAACTGCTCGGCCGGCCTGACGGCGGAGCAGGTCCAATGGTGGTGCCAGACCATCGAGATCGAGGCGCAGTACGACGCCACCTGGAACAAGCCGACCAAGATCATCCTGCCGGCGACGGCGGCCGATCCGACCCGGCCCGAGTGGACGCTGCACTACAACAGCCAGGGCCTGGTCGATGTGATGACCGGCCCGACCGTGCAGAACGGCCTGACGGGTACGAACGCCCAGGCCGTGTGGCGCACCTGGTTCGACGGCTACGGCCGTCCGACCCGGACGCAGGATCCGACCGGGATCGAGGCGACCATGGCCTATGGCGGCTCCGGCCTGCCGGCCTTCTGCCTGCGCGAGAGCGTGCAGGGCTCCCAGAGCCCCGCCGACCGGATCGCCAGCACTTTCGTGTGCGACGCGGTGGGCAATGTGACCAGCGCCACCGTGGGCGGAGCGACCACCACGACGGAATACGACACCCTGCGTCGCAAGACGAAGGAGGCTGGGCCGACCGTCACCAACATCCGGACGGAATGGGTCTATGATGACGCGGGCGACCTGACCCAGGTCAAGTCGTGGGACGCTACGGCGGCGACCTGGCGCACGACCACGACGACCTATTCGCTGACGCACAAGCCGCTGGCCGTGACCGATCCGTCGGGCGACACGGCCCGCACCTGCTACGACCTGGTCAACCGCCCGGTCGTGACGATCGACCCCGAGCTGCGGGCCACGCGGACGGTCTACAACGCCGCCGGCCAGCCGACCGAGATCCACCGCTTCCAGCGGGCGACGGCGAACAGCTGCGAGATCGGAACCCAGCTGCCGGACAACGCGACCTTCACCGAGACCCGCTGGCGGCGTTTCCTGTACAACGGCGCCGGCCTGCAGAGCGCCGAGATCGACGCCAACGGCAACATCACCCAGCAGGTCTATGACGGCCTGGGCCGCGCGGCCAAGACGATCTACGCCGACACCCTCGAGGAATGGACGGCAATGGACGAACGCGGGCAGGTCGTAGTCCGCAAACAGCCCAGCGGCCACCGCGCCAGCCTGTTCTATGACGCCATGGGCCGGGACTTCCACGTGCGCGAGCACGCGGAGTCCGAGAAAGGCTACCAATGGACCGGCCGCAATAGCCGGGCCTCCTATGACCTGGCCGGGCGTCCGGTCTGGCGCGACATGTCCAACCAGGAGACCACGACCGCCACGTTCGACGACAGCCTTCGTCGCGACGTGCGCAACTATACCTACGCCGACGGCCTGGGCCGGCTGACGGCCGAGCAGTGGCGGCCCGAAGGCGTGGGCGGCATCAGCTTCACGACCGGCTACGGCTATGCCGACGGGCGCGGCAACCGCACCTCGATCACCCAGCCGGGCGGTTGGACCATCATCTATGGCTTCGACCTGGCCAACCGGGTGCAGACGGTCAGCTTCCCGGGCGCCTCCGGGACCCAGACGGTCACGATCGCGCATGACTCGCTGAGCCGGCGCACCGGTGTCGACCGTCCGGGCGCTGCGGCGGACACGACTTACGCCTACGACATCGACAACGACCTGACCGGGATGACCCACGCCTTCGTGGCCGGGACGGGGCCGGGGTCGACCAGCTTCGCCTATGGCCGTGACGCCGCGGGCAAGGTCACCTCGATCGGCCTGAACCAGCCGACGTTCGAGTGGATGCCGACCCTGGCCTATGCCCGCACCTACGGCCCGGCCAACATTATGAACCGGATCGCCTCGGTCAGCGACGCGACCGAAAGCCGGGCGTTGACCTGGAGCGGGGATGGGAACCTGTACCAGGAGGTGCGCACCCCGGTCGGCGGCGGGGCGTCGGTGACCTGGACCTATCACTACACCTACGGCCACCGGCTCGGGGCGGTGGAGAACAATGCGGTCTCGCCGCTGACCGCCAGCTACCACTACGACAGCGATGACCGCCGCACAAAGAAGGTGGTCAACGGGGTCACGACGCGGACGCTGTGGTCCGGCACGGACGAGCTGGCGGAGTACGACGTCAACGGCGACCTGATCCGCCGGTTCATCCCCGACGGGACGGTGGACAAGGACGGCAACCCGACCATGGACGCCCGTCTGGCGACGGTGACGTCGTCAGGCGTCGTCTACTGGCACCACACCGACCATCAGGGCTCAGTGATCGCCACCTCGGACAGCACGGGCAAGACGGTGGGGACGACGACCTACTCGCCGCACGGCGAGGGCGCGCCGCCGGCGCAGAGCCCGTTCGGCTACACCGGGCGCCAGTACGATCCCGAGACGGGGCTCTATTACTATCGGGCGCGGTACTATTCGCCCTACCTAGGGCAGTTCCTCACCCGCGATCCCATCGGGACCAAGGACGATCCCAACCTGTATATGTACGTCGGGCTGGATCCGGCGAATAGGACTGACCCCACGGGGTTGACCGACATCTTTGTCGGCGGCCAAGCTGATAGGGCCTTCAATGCCATGCGATCTGCATCGATCAATCACGGAGCCAATCCTTCTCGGGCGGGACGTCCAGTCATTTTTGTTCGGCACAACGATACGAGAGCAATGGCTGCCGCTTTGACAGCTGCTGCGGCCGCAGGTGGACCTGTCAATGTAGCTTGTCACAGCCGGGGCTGTAACACCGCTATTGCTGGCATCGTGAGTACGGGGACAAAGGTAGACGTGCTAGCGACGCTTGATCCAGTGGCGCAGGGCGGGCAGGGGGGCTCTGGGATATCCGACGGTGAGACCCTAGACGGACTTGTGAGTAGTTGGAGGAATGTGGAAGCGGAGCCAGAGCATCGCAACTTCAGCGACACTATTGCGAGTATGGGTGAGAGCAGGTCTGGCGCTTTCCCTTCTTCAGGGGCGGATGTTTCCTACGCTGCCGAAGCAAATCATGCTGATGCGGAAATTATGATGACGCAAGTTGGTCCGGATGCGAAATCGGTCTCCCAAGCCTTCGATGAAACTTATGCGGTGCCAAAATGAAAATTTATTTGAGTTTTCTGATGCTGATTTTCGCCCTGTCGGCATGTTCTCCATCGTTGATGATACGGAATGCTTCAGTATCTGATGTTTCCTCTTTGCCTGACTCTATATCTAATCAGTACTCAACATTATCTCCCTCGGAAATTTTGAAGGTATCCTTTCATTCAGATTTTTCGAGTTTTAATGGCGCGGAAATGAATGGATCAAATGGCGGATTTGCTCTTGGCGATTGCGGTATTTCTGAAGGAGAACTAAGTGGAGAAGCGTTTCTTGCGGGTATTTCATGGCGTCGATATTTCTCGTCCGAACAGCGAGATCGTAATAATTCGTCGGTTTTGACTGAGATTTATTTACCTAAAGATTTGAGGATTGCTGTGTTGGGGGATGGTGGACAAGTGCGGTCTGCGCCCGTAAGCGGGCGCGAAATCTGCGTCCATTTGGACGGGGTTTCGGCGACGGGGCGGCGGATCACTTCAAACACACTCAACGTGACTTGGAATCCGTAGGGTTACCTGTTGCCAAATCAGCCACGGCTCGCTCGGCCAACGCACCGGTGTCGACCGTCCGGGCGCGGCGGCGGACACGACTTACGCCTACGACATCGACAACGACCTGACCGGCCTGACCCATGCCTTCGTGGCCGGGACGGGGCCGGGGTCGACCAGCTTCGCCTACGGCCGTGACGCCGCGGGCAAGGTCACCTCCATCGGCCTGAACCAGCCGACGTTCGAGTG
>NZ_JBWKOL010000013.1:0-59267 GCF_059416065.1 Brevundimonas sp. GW821-FHT09G01 | reverse complement strand
GCCCGACCGCCGACGGCGTTCGCGAGCCGCTGAACCGTCGCGCCACCATCGGCATCAACTTCCGCTAAAAACGGAAGGCGATCCGAAGCCTTCGGCCTCAAGCAGGCCGAAGGCCGGTAGGCCAAGACTACAGAGCCGCCGGTCCTCCAAAGAGGGCCGGCGGTTTTGCTTTGCGCGACATCCGCCGATGCAGCGCCTACGTATGACGATCATCGCCGAACGAGGCTGTCCCATGCCGCGCCGTCTCCTTCTGATCCTCGCCATCCTCGCCGCCGCCGCCTGCTCCGGCGGCGACAGGGCCGAGGGCGGCGCTCCGCCCGCCGTGCAACAGGACAGCGGCCGCCGCGAGGTCGCGGTCTTCGCCGGCGGCTGCTTCTGGTCGACGGAATCCAATTTCGAGCACATGCCCGGCGTGGTGGCCGCGGTCTCCGGCTTCGCCGGCGGGCGAACCGCCAATCCGACCTATGATCAGGTCGTGCGCGGCGGCACGGGACATCTGGAAGCGGTCCAGGTCACCTTCGATCCCGCCCGGATCTCGTATCGCGCCCTGGTCGATCGCTTCTGGCGCACCATCGATCCGACCGATGCGGAGGGCCAGTTCTGCGACCGGGGCGCCAGCTACGGGACCGCCGTCTTCGCCACGACCGCCCAGCGTCCGACAGCGGAGGCTTCGCGCGCGGCCGCCGTCCGGATCATCGGCGCCGATCGGTTTGTGACACCCGTTCGCGCCGCCGCCCGGTTCTGGCCCGCCGGGGCCGAGCATCAGGATTTCGCCCGCCGCAATCCCGTTCGATACGGCGGCTACAGCCGATTCTGCGGCCGGCCCGAGCGGCTTCGTCAGGTCTGGGGCTGAAAAACCATCCACAGTTGTGCGTTGCAACATGGTGTGTCCCGACGGCCACCCCCGCCGACTGTCATGTCACTGTCACATCAATGTCGTCCCACTTTCCAACGGCGCGCCTAAGGGGGGCGTGATTTCGACCGGCCGCCGCCGGACGAGGGCGCTTCCGCCCAGCTCATCGGGGATAGATGACAATGACGAACCGCAAACGCGTGTTCTGGGCCACCACGGCCCTCTTCAGCGGCCTGCTTCTGGCCGGCGCCGCTTCGGCCCAATCGACCGGCTCCGCCGCGGTTGAAGAAACTGACCTGGGCGAGGTCGTCGTCACGGGTTCGCGCGGTCCGCGCAGCATCGACGGCGCGATCGTCGCCCAGCAGATCGGCAAGTCGCGCTCGACCGTGACCCAAGAGTACCTGGCCCGCCAGCAGCCCGGCCAGAACACCCTGCAGTCGCTGAACCTGCAGCCGGGTGTGAACTTCAACAACAATGACGCCTACGGCAACTCCGGCGGCGACCTGACCATCCGCGGCTTCGACGCCCAGCGCATCTCGATGAACCTCGACGGGATCCAGCTGAACGACACCGGCAACTACCAGATCTATCCGACCCAGCAGATCGAACCGGAACTGCTGGAGCGCGTCAGCGTCAACCAGGGCACGACCGACGTCGATAGCCCGACCGCGGCCGGCACCGGCGGCACCGTCAACCTGGTGACCCGTCGTCCGAGCAACGACTTCGGCATCATCGTCCAGCCGTCGATCGGCACCGACAACTACCAGCGCATCTTCGCGATGCTGGACACCGGCGCCATCGGCCCCTGGGGCACGACCGCCTGGCTGGCCCTGTCGGCCAACAGCTACGAGCAGTTCGACCGTGACGGCGTGACCAACCCGGGCGACCTGGAGCGCCAGGCCGTCAACGGCCGCATCTATCAGCCGCTAGGCGACAACGGCGACTTCGTGTCGGTGGCCTTCCGCTATCAGGAAGACCGCAACAACACCTACGGCCGCAAGAACGTCCGCAACTTCAACAACGGCGGCGTGCTTGAAGCCGGCAACACCCAGTCCTGCCAGCTTCTGGCTCCGGGCGCCGGCCGTCAGGACCACGGCACCGCCGCCCTGAACCCGGGCTGCGGCAGCTTCTACGGCACCTTCTTCAACCCGACCGACAGCTTCAACGTCCGCGGCCAGTCGCGCTTCACCCTGACCGACAAGCTGACCCTGACGGTTGACCCGCAGTTCTCCTACACCCTGGCGAACGGCGGCGGCATTCAGGCGATCGAGGAAACCGATCAGCGCCTGCAGGGCCTGATCTACAACCCCGCCACGGCCGCGACCCGCGTCGCCAACGGCGTCGATCTCAACGGCGACGGCGACATCCTCGATCGGATCCGCCTGTACTCGCCGTCGAACACCCGCACCAACCGCACCAGCGTCAACGGCTCGCTGATCTATGATCTGAACGAAGATCACCGCTTCCGCGTGTCGTACACCCACGACTTCGGTGTGCACCGTCAGACCGGCGAATACAGCCGCGTCGACCTGGGCGGCCTGCCCGCCGACTGGTTCGGCGGCGTCATGAACAACGGCCAGCAGATCCTGACGCGCGACGGCAACGTCTTCCAGAAGCGCAACCGTCGTTCGACCGCCGAACTGAACCAGGTTTCGCTGCAGTACGTCGGTGACTACTTCGACAACGCCCTGACCCTCGATCTCGGCGTGCGGATGCCCTTCTTCAAGCGCAACCTGCAGAACTTCTGCTATCAGCTCGACACCTTCGACGCCTACTGCTCGGCCCAGGCCCCGCGCACTTCGGCGGGCGTGCTGATCACCCCGACCCCGGGCGCCCCGGTCGCCTTCGAGCGCAAGTACGACGACGTCCTGCCGAACGTGAACGTCACCTGGCGCTTCGCCGAGAACCAGCAGCTCTTCGCCTCGTATTCGAAGAACCTGTCGGCTCCGCGTACCGATGACCTGTACGACCGGATCCCGGCCAACCCGGAACCGGAAACCACCAACAACTACGACATCGGCTACCGTTACCAGTCCAGCCGCCTGATCGCCTCGGTCTCGGCCTACTACTCGGCCTTCCAGAACTACATCGTTCGCGCCTACGAAGAAGTTCGCGACGACGACGGCAACCTGCTGGACACCATCGCCTACACCACCAACGCCGGTGATGTGGACCGCTGGGGCGTCGACGGCCAGATCGGCTACTTCGTCAACGACAACCTCTCGCTCTACGCCACGGCCTCGTACCTGGGCAGCGAGATCAAGGAAGACATCCCCGGCACCACCGCCGGCAGCACCTTCGCCACCAAGGGCAATGAGCTGTTCGAAGTGCCGGAATGGCAGTACGGCCTGCGCGCCCAGTACGAAGTCGGCGCGCTGACCCTGGGTGTCCAGGGCAAGTACGTCGGCGAACGCTGGACCACCCTGGTCAGCCAGGGGCCGGGCTCGAACGACTACACCAAGGACTACACCCTGGTGGACGTCGATCTGCGCTACGACCTCGACTTCATCCGTCCAGGCACCTACCTGCAGATCAACGCCCTGAACGTGTTCGACGAACTGTACCTGTCGGATATCGCGACCTCGACGGCTCCGTCGGGCTCGGGCCAGACGGCCAACCTGGGCGCTCCGCGCTCGGTCGTCGCCACCCTGCGCGTCGCCTTCTAAGGCTCACGCGGTTCAGACTGAATGGAGGGCGGTCCGGAAACGGGCCGCCCTTTCTTCTTGCGCGCCGCCTCGCATCGCCTGGGCCTGCACGTCACCCGCGACGGCCGGAACGTTGAAGTCGGGGCCGCGCATGTCTATCTGGCGCGGCTGGCCTGTTTCGCCGCGCACAAGGATCGCTTCCGCCCATGACCACGCCCGTCCCCGCCGAATGGTCGCCGCACCGCGCGATGTGGGTCGGCTGGCCCAGCCATGGCGAGCTGTGGGAAGACAACCTCGAACCGGCGCAGGCCGAGGTCGAGGCTCTCGTGCGCGCCCTGGCCGGTCCGGGGCGTGAACACGTCAAGCTGCTGGTCGGCAAGGCCGAGGCGCTGGACGATGCCCGCGCCCGCTTCGCCGCCGTGGACGGGGTCGAGGTCATCGACGGTCGCTTCGGCGACATCTGGCTGCGCGACACCGGCCCGATCTTCGGCGCCGGCTCGGCACGCGCCGCCGCCTTCCGCTTCAACGGCTGGGGCGGCAAGTACGAACTCGAGCACGACGACACCGTCGCGACCCAGATCGGCGCGGCCTCCGGCGTGCCGCTCGATCGCAACGACTTCATCCTCGAGGGCGGGGCGCTGGACCACGATGGGCAGGGGACCATCCTGACCACCCGCCAGTGCCTGCTGAACCCCAACCGCAACCCCGGCTGGACTGAGTCCAAGGCCGAGGCCGCCCTGACCGGGGCGCTGGCCGCCCGCAAGGTGCTGTGGCTGGGCGACGGCCTGCTGAACGACCACACCGACGGCCACGTCGACAACCTGGCCCGCTTCGTCGCGCCGGGCGTGGTGGCCTGCCCGATCGCCTGGGGCCGGAACGATCCAAACGACGACGTCTATGACGCGGTGGCCAAGGCCCTGTCGGAGATGACGGATGCGGCCGGCGGGCCGATCACGGTCCTGCGCCTGCCGTCGCCCGGCCTGGTGCTGGACGAGGACGAAAAGCCGATTCCCGCCAGCCACATGAATTTCCTGATCGCCAACGGCGCGGTGATCGTCCCGACCTACGGCGACGACCGGGCCGCCGACCTGGCCTGCCAGGGCCTGAAGGCCGTCTATCCAGACCGCGAGATCATCCCGCTGCCGTCGCTCGCCATCCTGAGCGGCGGGGGATCCTTCCACTGCATCAGCCAGCAGGAGCCTGCGTAATGAGCCGCACGATCAGCGTCGCCGCCATCCAGACCGCCTATGGCGAGGACATGCAGACGAACATCGACAAGACGGTCGGCTTCATCCGCGAGGCCGCGGCCCGGGGCGCGCAGGTGATCCTGCCGTCCGAGCTGTTCCAGGGGCCGTATTTCTGCGTCTCGCAGGAGGAGAAGTGGTTCGGCACGGCCTGGCCGTGGCGTGAACACCCCGCCGTCGTCCAACTGCAGCCGCTGGCCAGGGAACTGGGCGTGGTCATTCCCGTCTCGATCTTCGAGCGCGAGGGGCCGCACTATTTCAACTCGCTGGTGATGATCGACGCCGACGGGACCCTGATGGGCGTCTATCGCAAGAGCCACATCCCCGACGGCCCCGGTTATCAGGAAAAGTACTACTTCCGGCCCGGCGACACCGGCTTCAAGGTCTGGGACACCAAGTTCGGCCGCATCGGTGTCGGCATCTGCTGGGACCAGTGGTACCCGGAGACCGCCCGCGCGATGATGCTGCAGGGCGCTGAGATCCTGATGTATCCGACCGCCATCGGCACCGAGCCGCATGACGACACCCTGGACACCGCCGCGCCGTGGCGCCGCGCCATGCAGGGCCATGCCGTGTCAAACGTCGTGCCGGTCGTCGGCGCCAACCGCATCGGTCATGAGCAGGTGACGGAGGCGGGCCAGACCTTCTACGGCCACTCCTTCATCGCCGACCATCGCGGCGACCTGGTCGAGAGCCTGGAGCGGGAGGAGGGCGTGCTGGTGCACACCTTCGACCTCGACTTCCTGGATCGCCACCGCGCGGCCTGGGGCTTCTTCCGCGACCGCCGCACCGACCTTTACGGCGTCATCAGCGGCCCGCGCCCGGCCTAGGAGCCGGCCTGCCTGAGCGCCCGGCGCTCTGCGGCGCACGACGGATTGGTCAGGCCTTCCGCCCGGGCGGCCGCCACCTCGGCGCGCGCGGCCTCCAGATCGGCGGCGAAATCCGGCGTGGCGGCGGCGCGGGCGTACAGCGTCCGGCCGATGCTCGCGCCGTCCCGCACGTCGCTAGGCCAGTTCATGCGGCAGACGATGCGGCTGAAGCCGATCTCGGCCCCCTCTCGGCGCGCGGCCTCGGCCCGGTCGGGCGCGAGGTCGGCGAACATTTCGCCATAGGCGGCGCCCGCGACCGCGCCGTTGGCGGGCCAGGACGGGCTGTCGCGCATGGTGTCGGTGACGCGCTGGCAGGGCTGAAGGGTCGGGTCGACGGCGATGGGACGCGCGCGCGCGTGCCCGGCGGCCAGGCGGCGGGTCAGGCTGTCGGCGTCGACCAGAAGACGGTTCATCAGCCGGGTCAGGGCCGGGCGGGGCGCGCCGGCCAGGCGGGTCCCCAGGGCGCAGTCGAAATGCTGGGCGGCTTCGGGCGGACGCAACTCCGCCTGGGCTGTGGCCATCCACCAGCGGTCGGACCCGGGCGCGGCGCCCGGCGTCTCGTCACCGGTCCAGGTCAGGGTCGTGAGCGAGGGGGTGAAGGCGCCGGACAGGGCGTCGAGGGCGCCGGCGTCCAGATAGCCGGACACGGGCAGGGCCGCCGGGCCGCTCCTGCCGCTCGTGGCGCAGGCCCCCGGCAGCAGGATCATAGCCGCGACGGCGGCCGTCCGGATCAGTGGCCGCCGGTCCACGACAGCTGGACGTCGTTGGGGGCGCCGTCGACCGGGGTCACGACCACGGTCAGCAGGCGGGTTCCGCCGTCGCCGGCCGAATAGGCCCGCGCCTCGCCCCGGTTCAGGCTGTTGATCGGCTTCAGGCCCGCGGCTTCAGCGCGCTGGCGATAGAAGGCGACGACCTCGTCCGGCGTGGCGTCAGTGGTGAAATCAAGCATGCCGCCGGGACCCGCAGGCCCTTGGGCCGAGATGGCCGCAGACTTGGGCTGGCCGCCCGGGTAGATGACCGCGAACGCGGGAGCGTCAGCCGCGGCGGGCTCGGCGGTTGTCGCAGGGGGCGCAACGGCGGGGCCGGCCGCCGTCGTGGCCTCGGTGGCGCCGTCCGTCGGCGTCGCTTCGACGGCCGCGTCATCCTTTTTCGCGTTGCTGTCGCAACCGGTCATGACGATGGCCGCCGTGATCGTGGCGGCCCAAAGCATGCGCTTCATCCCGTATCCGTCCTTGAGACTGCGTTGTTGGCTTCACCGTGGCCCAACCATGCGGCGGCGGCAAGGCGGCAAGAGGCCGGTTCGGCGACCGAGCGCCGGAGTGTGTCAGCCCGTCGCCGCGTCGGCTTCTCCCCGCCCGCCCTCGGCGGGATCGCCCGCCGGCCCTTTCAGATCCTTGCCCGTGTTCTTCACCGCATTGGGTTCCACACCCGACGGAGACTGGGGATCGGCGTAGGCCATGCCCTCGCTGGCCAGGGTCTCGTTGATCAGGTCCTGGTCGGGGTCGTCGTCCGAACCCGTGGCGGCCCCGCCCTGCAGGGAGCCAGCGCGCGTGTCCGATCCCATGTCCGAACCCGACAGGGCCTCGGTCAGGGCGTCCGGCGTGCGCCCCAGGTCCGGCTTTTCACCCATGTCGTCGGCTTCGCGGGCGTCTTCGGTCTGCTGTTGCTGCTCGGTCATGGAAAACTCCTTCCCGAACATAGCGGTCGGGGGCGGGCGAGGTTCCGAAGCGGGAGCAGCCCGTAAAAATATATCTTACGACTATTGCGTAGTGATTTTTAAGATATATCTTTGCCGCATGAAAACGAAAGGACACATGATGTTTGGATTTCACGAAGACGAACGCGGCCACCACGGCCGCCACCACAATCACGACCGGGAATGGGGCCGCGGCGCCCGCTGCGGCGCGGACCGGGGCGACGGCGAAGGCCGCGGCTTCGGTCGGGGCATGTTCGGCCGCAGCGGACCCGGCGGGCGCCATGGCATGGGCGGACGGGGCGGCGGCCGAGGCCGGCGCATGTTCGGCCCGGGCGACCTGAGGCTGGTGCTGCTGGCGCTCATCGAGCAGGAGCCCCGCCACGGCTACGACCTGATCAAGGCCATCGAGACCGCCTTCGGCGGCGGCTACGCCCCGTCGCCGGGCGTGGTCTACCCCAACCTGTCTCTGCTCTCGGACGAAGGCCTGATCGCCGGTGTCGAAGCCGGCGGCAAGCAGGTCTTCTCGGTGACGGAGGCGGGCCAGGCTTGGCTGGACGAGAACCGCACGGCCGTGGACGGCGTCATGCAGCGCATGGTGCTGGCGGCCCGGATGGTCTCGGGCGAACAGGCTCCGGAAGTGGTGCGCGAGGCCCTGCACACCCTGCGTCAGGCCATCGTCACCAAGCCCGGCGACTGGAGCGATCCGGAAACCGCGCGGGTGGTCGAAAGCCTGATGAAGGCGGTCCGCGAGATCAGCGGCCAATAGGCGAACACCGACAGGAAAAAGGGGGCCGCGATCGCTCGCGGCCCCTTCTTCATGCCCGGTCTGGCCGATCAGCGCTGTTTGCGGGCCCGGTCGGCGGCGTCCAGCATCCGAATTGCGGAAATCTCGGCCGCGTCGGCGGTCAAGGTCATCGCCGCCTCGGGCGGATCCTTGATCACGACCACGCCGTCCACGGGCGCCGGGGTCAGGGGATCGACAATCAGGTCATCGGGCTTGGGCGGGCGCTGGCTCATGCGGACTGAATGATCCGGTCCGACCCTTGTTCCCAAACAGAAAAAGGCCGGGATCGCTCCCGGCCTTTCGTGTCTCTCTCTCGTGCGCCGGGTCTAGCCCGCGGGCATCAGGATGCGTTCGTCCTTGCCGAACAGCTTGTTCCAGCGACGCTTGTCGCGGTTCTTCCAGGTCCCGCGGTGATAGGCGTCCGAGCCGATCAGCGGCACGACGGTGGTGGCTTCGGCGAAGACCATCTGCTCGTGCGTGGTCTGCACCTTGCCCCACGAGGCGGCTTCCTTGAGCGTCGAGGACGAGCAGGCGCCGTCGCGGACGTCGGCGACCGTGATCTGGACCGCATAGCGGTGCATCTCGGCCTCGATGCCGAGGATCTCGGCGCAGACGACCGTGTCCTGGGCGAAGTTCTTGGGCACCCCGCCGCCGACCATGAACAGGCCGGTGACGCCCGCGGCGATCTTGATGTCGGTCAGTTCGCGGAAGTCCGCCACCGCGTCGATCATCAGATAGGGCTTGCCCTCGGCGATCCGCTCCTTCTGGTGCTTGACCAGGCCGAAGCCGGCCGAGGAGTCCACGAAGGCCGGGCAGAAGATCGGCACGCCCTCTTCATAGGCGGTCTGGATCAGCGAGCCGGGCTTCTTCGCGTTGCCTTCCGACAGCCACTTGCCCATTTCCCAGATGAACTCGCGCGAGGAATAGCCGCGCGGCTCCAGACGGTTGCAGATCTCCAGGATGGTGTGATCGCAGGCCTGGAGTTCTTCCTCGTCGATGTAGGTGTCGTAGATCCGGTCGATGTAGTTGTCGCGCAGGACGTTGTCGTCCACTTCCCCGGCGGCCTGGTAGTGTTTGAAGCCCAGGGCCTCGAAGAAATCCATGTCGACGATCGAGGCGCCGGTGGCGACCACGGCGTCGATCATGCCGAACTTCACCATGTCGCGGTACACGTGCATGCAGCCGCCGGCCGAGGTCGAGCCGGCCAGGATCAGCCACGGCGAGCAGTCCTTGTCCTCGATGGCCATGTTGAAGATGTCGGCGGCGCGGGCGGTGTCGCGCGACGAGAACGACATCTTGCGCATGCTGTCGATGATCGGACGGGCGTCGAACGAGGTGATGTCGACGTGCTCGACCGTGTTCTGGAGCAGTTGGGCTTTTTGGTTCGATTGAACGGGAGCGTTCATTGCAAGGGTTTCCCTTTGATTTGAGCGCCCGTCGTCAAAAGAGAACAGCGGCCCGGACGGAGCGACGGGCCGCTGCTTGTTACAACGCAAAAGCGACGGTTTAGCGCCGTTGCTTCTTCCGCTGGCCCGCCTTGCCCTTCGGGCGCGACAGGCGGACGATCTTGCGGGCCTGCTCTTCCGCCGAGGTGCGCACGGTCGGGATGGAGCGCGGCGCCAGGCCGTAGAGCGAGGCCATCGGGGCGTCCTCGACCGCGGCGATGTCATGCTCGCCATAGCCGTTGAAGCCGGTGGTCATGGCGACGCCATAGGCGCCGAGCATGCCGATCTCGATGAAATCGCCTTCCTGCACATCGGCCGGCAGCCAGAACGGGCCCGGCATGTGGTCGATGGAATCGCAGGTCGGGCCGTAGAAGCGGAAGGGCTTCAGGTCAGACGAGGCGTCTCCGTCCCGGACCAGCTTGGTCGGGAAGGGCCAGCGCGAGTGGGTGGCGTCGAACAGCGAGCCGTAGGACCCGTCGTTCAGATACAGGGCGTCGCCCTTGCGCAGGTCCACGCGGCACAGGACCGACGAGGATTCGGCGACCAGCGAACGGCCCGGCTCGCACCACAGCTCGGTCGTTTCCGACACGGGCATCTCGCGGAAGCCGCGATGGATGGCGTCGGCGTATTCGCTCATGTCCGGCGGGACCATGCCCGGATAGACCGAGGGGAAGCCGCCGCCGACATCGACGATGTCCACGAAGACGCCGGCGCGGCTGATGGCGCGGCCGACCTGGGCCATGGCGGCCTCATAGGCGGACGGGCGCATGCATTGCGATCCGACGTGGAAGCAGACGCCCATCAGGCCGTCCTTCACCGCCTGGCGGGTGGCCAGCAGCAGGGACGGGGCCTGGTCCGGCGAGACGCCGAACTTGCCCGACAGGGAATAGGCCGCGCCGTCCGCCGAGACCGCCATGCGAACCAGCAGGTTCAGGTCGGTCGCGCCGCCGGTGGATTCGATGATCTTCTGCAGCTCGTCATGGCTGTCGAGCGAGAAGGTGCGGACGCCGTGGTCGAAATAGGCCTTGGTGATCGCGCCGCGGCTCTTGACCGGGTGCATGAAGGCCAGGCGTGCGTCGACGCTCACCGAGCGAACCAGCTCGATCTCGCCGATGGAAGCCACGTCGAAGGCGGTGACGCCCGACTCGATCAGGGTCTCGATGACCCAGCGCGAAGGGTTCGCCTTCACCGCATAGAAGACGTCAGCGTTCAGATTGTCCTGGAACCAGCGCGCCGCTACGGAAACCGAACGCGGTCGCACGAGGGCGACGGGACGTTCAGGGGACCGCTCGCGGACCAGGTCCAGGGGAAATGGATACGTGCGCAATTCACGTAAACCCCTGTAATTGTTAAACCCAGACCGGCGTTAGCAGCGCAACGTTAGACCTACGGGGTCCGCCGGAAGGCGCGATATGAGGTCATACGACTGTCATGTAAAGAGGTTTTTTCTAGGCGGGCGTTGATCTTGCTCGAGATTTGTCCGCGTGCGGAACGAGCTTGGCCGCCCGGCATGACTCAGCCGTAACTTGCCGCGCCGCGGAGCGCTGATACCGTCCCCTCCGCATATCATTCGGGGGACTGTTCCATGCGCCGCGCCGCTCTTCTCGCCGCCGTCTTTCTCGCCGTCACGCCGTGGCAGGCCTTCGCCCAGGTTCCGGCCTCCGAACTGGCCCGCAGCGTCGACATCCCCTTCCAAGAGTTCACCCTCGACAACGGCCTGAGGGTCGTCGTCCACACCGACCGCAAGGCGCCGGTTGTGGCCATCCACGCCTGGTACAACGTCGGCTCCAAGGACGAGCCGGCGGGCCAGACCGGCTATGCCCACCTGTTCGAGCACATCGGCCTGTTCAATCCGACCGAGAACGTGCCCGGGGGCCTGATGGAGCCCCTGCGGGCCATGGGCGCCACAGACTGGAACGGCACCACCTGGT
Organism: Brevundimonas sp. GW821-FHT09G01; assembly: GCF_059416065.1. Taxonomy (NCBI): domain Bacteria; kingdom Pseudomonadati; phylum Pseudomonadota; class Alphaproteobacteria; order Caulobacterales; family Caulobacteraceae; genus Brevundimonas; species Brevundimonas sp. GW821-FHT09G01. The sequence continues at coordinate 47,800 of NZ_JBWKOL010000013.1, read as the reverse complement.
TCGACCGCACCAACTTCTTCCAGACCGTGCCGACCTCGGCGGTGGACCAGGCGCTCTACATGGAGAGCGACCGGATGGGGCACCTGCTGGGCGCGCTCAGCCAGGAGCGGCTCGATAACCAGCGCGGCGTGGTCCAGAACGAGAAGCGCCAGGGCGACAACCAGCCCTACGGCCTCGTTTATTACACGGTGCTGGAGACCCTCTTCCCCGAGGGGCACCCCTATCGCCACTCGACCATCGGCTCGATGGCCGATCTGGACGCCGCCAGCCTGGAAGATCTGCGCCAGTGGCACCGCGACAACTACGGCCCCAACAACGCCGTCCTGGTGCTGGCGGGCGACATCGACACGGCGACCGCGCGGCCGCTGGTCGAGAAATACTTCGGCCACATCCCCAGCGGCGCGGTGAACGAACCGGCCCAGGCCGACATCCCCACCCTGGCGGCGCGCGTCGACAAGGTGCTGCACGACCGCGTGCCCAACACCCAGCTGTCGCGCAACTGGGTGGTCCCCGGCCTGGTGTCCGACGAGGCGGCGGCCCTGGACATCGCCGCCAGCGTGTTCGGCGGCCTGGCCAGCTCGCGCCTGGACAACGCCCTGGTGCGCGGCGACGAGACGGCGACCTCGGTCAGCGCCTCCTATCAGCCGTTCCAGCGGCTGGGCATGATCGACATCGATGTGAACGTGAAGGCGGGCGGCGACGCGGACGCCGTCTCGGCGCGGCTGGACCAGCTGCTGGCCGACTATATCGCCAGCGGCCCGACCCAGGCCGAGGTCGAGCGCGCCGTGACCCGCCGCATCGCCGGGGTGCTGCAGGCGCTTGAGCCGACCGGCGGCTTCGGCGGAAAGGCGGTGACGCTGGCCGAAGGCGAGCTCTACGCCAATGATCCCGGCTTCTACCGTCGTCAGCTGGCCGCCTACGGTGCGGTGACGCCCGCCTCGGTCAAGGCGGCCATGCAGCGCTGGCTGACCCGTCCGGTGCTGGCCGTCCGCGTCGAGCCGGGCGAGCGCGAAGCCTATGCCGAGGCCGCCGATAACCGTCCGGCCCCGGCGCCCGCCGCCCCTCTGACGATCACCCCGCGCGCGCCCATGCCGCCTGTCGGCGAGATGCGCCCGCTGGTCTTCCCGGCCACCGAACGCCTGCGCCTGTCGAACGGGATGGAGGTCGTCTACGCCCGCTCGACCACGGTGCCGATCACCCGCGTGGCGGTCGAGTTCAACGCCGGCCTGGCCGCCGATCCGGCCGATGAACTGGGCGCCCAGACCCTGATGCTGGGCCTGCTGAAGGAAGCCGCCGGCGACCGTGACGCCGCCCAGATCGCCGAGCGCGAGGAACAGCTGGGCGCCAGCATCAGCGCCGGCGCGTCGATGGACCGCACGGTCATCAGCCTGATGTCGCCGACCGCCAATCTGGACCCGGCCCTGGCCCTGATGGGCGACATCATCCGCCGTCCGGCCTTCCGGCCGGGCGATATCGAGCGCCGCCGGACCCAGCAACTGGCCCAGATCGCCCAGGAGCGCAGCTCGCCCAACGGCATGGCCGGGCGCGCCTGGCCCGCCCTGGTCTTCGGCGCCGGCCATCCCTACGGCCGTCCCATGACCGGCCTCGGCTCGCCCGAGAGCGTCGGCGCGATCAGCCGCGAGGATCTGCAGGCCTTCCATGCCCGCTGGATCCGCCCCGACCTGGCCCAGATCTTCGTCGTTTCCGACAAGCCCCTGTCGGAGGTCGCCGCCCTTCTGGAAGCCCATCTCGGTCAGTGGGCGCCGCCGGCTTCGGCCCGCGGCGAGAAGAATTTCGCCGCCGCCGTCCCGACGGCCCAGCCGCGCATCATCCTGGTCGACCGGCCCCAGTCGCCCCAGTCGATCATCCTCGGCGCCATGGTCCTGCCGACGACCGGCCATCAGGACCGGGTGGTCTTCACCGCCGCCAACGAGGCGATCGGCAGCGGCTTCCTGTCGCGCATCAATCAGGACATCCGCGAGACGCGCGGGTGGTCCTACGGCCTGGGCGGCTCCGCCGCCGGGCTGGAACAGCAGGTGCCCTACATCATCTCCGCCCCCGTCCAGTCGAACCGCACGGGCGAGTCGGTGCAGGTCCTGATCGATCAGTACCGCGCCTTCCTGTCCGACCGGGGCGTCACCGCCGCCGAGCGCGAGCGGATCGTCAACGCCAACGTCCGCCAGATCCCGGGCCAGTTCGAGACCTCGGCGGCCCTGCTGGGCGCCCTGCGCTCGAACGCCCTCTACGGCCGTCCTGACGACTACTGGACCACCCTGGCGCCCCGCTATCAGGGGCTGGACCAGGCCGCGCTGGACGCCGAGGCCCGCCGCCTTCTGGGGGAAGCGCCCTTCGTCTGGGTGGTCGTGGGCGATGCGGCGACCGTCCGGCCCCAATTGGAAGCCCTCGGCCTGCCGGTCGAAGTCCGGACGGCGCAGTAGGGCAGGGCGTGCCCGCGGCGCCGTTCCGCTGGACGAAATCGTCGCGGACGTGCCATTAAGACTTGCCTCGCGGGCCCTGTCGGGCCATGCGGCGCGCCCTTGCAACCGCAAATTCGCGTGCTCATGACCTCAGCTCCCGCCGCTGTCGCGTCCGTCAAGGACGTGTCCAAAACCTTCGGCGCCCGGAAGGCGTTGAACGGCGTCTCCGTCGAGGTCGGCGCCGGCGAGATGGTCGCCCTGATCGGCCCGTCCGGCTCCGGCAAGTCGACCCTGCTGCGCTCGATCACCGGCCTGCAATCGATCGACGGCGGCAAGGGCACCATCACCGTCTTCGGCGAGGTGGTTCAGAAGAACGGCCGCGTGACCGGTCAGGTCCGCGCCGCGCGCCAGAAGCTGGGCATGATCTTCCAGCAGTTCAATCTGGTCGGCCGCCTGTCGCTGTTCTCCAACGTCATGCTGGGCGCGCTCGGCCGCGTTCCGGGCTGGCGCGGCCTGTTCGGCGCCTGGCCGGGCGCGGACAAGGAACTCGCCATGGCCGCCCTGCACCGCGTCGGCGTGTCCGACTATGCGGCCCAGCGCGCCAACACCCTGTCCGGCGGCCAGCAGCAGCGCGGCGCCATCGCCCGCGCCATCGTGCAGGGCGCGAAGGCCATCCTGGCCGACGAACCTGTCGCCTCGCTGGACCCCGTCTCCGCCCGCAAGGTCATGGAGCTGCTGGTCGAGCTGAACCAGCGCGACGGCATGGGCGTCATCGTCACCCTGCACCAGGTCGACTACGCCATCCGCTATTGCGACCGCGTCATCGCCCTGCAGGGCGGCAAGATCGTCTACGACGGCCCGTCGACCGGTCTGGACACGGCCCGCCTGATCGAAATCTACGGCCCGGAGTTCGAGGACGCCTTCTGGGAAACCAAGGCATGATCCTTTCCGGCTGGGCTCGCCGTTCCGGGATCGGCGCTCTCGCCGTCGCCGCGCTGGGCCTGACCGGCGTGGCTCTGGCCGGCTGCGGCGAGCGGAACGGCGCGTCCGGCAAGCCGGCCGAGACCGTGACCTTCTCCATCCTCTCCGCCCAGGGGCAGGCGTCCGCCGGCCCCCTGTGGCAGCCTCTGCTGGACGACATGTCCAAGGCCGTCGGCGCGCCGGTGAAGCCGCAGTTCGCCTCGACCTACGCCGCCCTGGTCGAGGACATGAAGCGGGGCGAGGTCCAGGCCGGCTGGTTCTCGGCCCAGCCCGCCATCGACGCCATCGATGACGCGAACGCCGAACTGATCGCGCGCACCGTCAACCAGCAGGGCCAGGACAACTATCGCGCCACCCTGATCGTCAAGACGGGTTCGGGGATCACCCTGGACGGCGTCATGGCCTGCGGGCGGCGCTACAGCTTCGGCATCGGCGACGCCCAGTCGACCTCGGGCACCCTGGCTCCGCTGACCTATCTGTTCACGCCGCGCGGCATTGATCCGGAGCGCTGCTTCAGCAGCGTCCGCTCGGCCAACCATGAGCGCAACGCCTTCGAGGTCGCCTCCGGCGTGCTGGACGTGGCGACCTCCAACACCGTCAGCGGCGCGGCCCTACAGGGCCAGAACCCGACCCTCGCCGAGCAGATCCAGGTCATCTGGCAGTCGCCGCCGATCCCCGAGGGCGGGATTGTGGTGCGCGAGGACCTGGACCCGGCGCTGAAGGAAAAGATCCGCAGCTTCTTCCTGACCTACGGCCAGGGCGCCGGGGTCGAGGCCGAGCGCCAGCGCCGCGTGCTGGCCGGACTGCGCTATTCACGCTTCAACGCCGCTGACGACGACTATCTGGACCCCGTGCGGGAAATGATGGCCGACCAGCGGCTGATCGCCGCCCGCGCCGAGCGCAACGCCGCCGGCGTCGCCGAGGCCGAGCAGGAACTGCAACGCCTGCGGGCGAAACGCGAGGTTCAGCCGTGAACCCCCTCAAGACCACAACCGCCGCCCGTTCGGGCGCGTTCCGGAAAGCCATGGGCATGAGCCGCCTTCGTACCGTCTTCGCCGCCGTCCTGGCGCTCGCCGTCGTCGTCCTCGGACTGACCTCGGTCCCCGCCGCCGCCCAGACCCGGGCCGAGCGCCCGACCAAGCTGGTCTTCACCATCCTGTCGGCGGAAGGCCAGGCCTCGTCCGGCCCGATGTGGCAACCGCTGCTGGACGATCTGGAACGCGCGGTCGGCATTCCGGTCGAGCCCATCTTCGGCTCCAACTACAGCGTTCTGGTCGAGGCCATGAGCGCCGACCAGGCCCAGATCGGCTGGTTCTCGGCCCTGCCGGCCGTCCAGGCCATCGACCGCGCCGGCGCCGAGGTCATCGCCCGCACCGTCGATATCGAGGGCAAGGATTCCTACACCTCGTCCCTGATCGTGAAGAAGGGCTCGGGCATCACGCTCGCCGACGTCGAGCGTTGCGGAAAGCGCTACGACTTCGGCATCGGCGACGCCCAGTCGACGTCGGGCACCTTGGCGCCGATGACCTATTTCTTCAGCCCGCGGAACATCACGCCGTCGGCCTGCTTCGCCACCGTCCGCTCGGCCAGCCACCAGGCCAACTCCTTCGCCGTGGCCAACGGCCTGGTCGACGTGGCGACCTCCAACTCGGTCAACACCATCTTCCTGCGCCGCGAGAACCCGGCCATCGCCGACCAGATCGAGGTCATCTGGCAGTCCCCGCCGATCCCGGAATCGGGCATCCTGATCCGCGGCGACCTTCCCGCCGACGTGAAGGCCAAGATTCGTCAGTTCTTCGTCACCTACGGCCAGGGCTACGGCCCCGACGTCGAGCAACAGCGCGCGGTGATGACCAAGCTGAACTATTCCCAGTTCCGCGCCGCCGATAACAGCTACCTGGACCCCATCCGCGAGATGAAGGCCGACCAGGCCCGCCGCGAAGGCCGTCCGCCCGAGGTTGCGCCGCCGTCCAGGAAGGATCAGATCACCCGCTGGGGGCCGTTCGCCCTGATCGGCGTCCTGGTGCTGCTGGCCATCGGTCTGAACGTCCTGCCCAAGCCGGCTCCCGCGCCGAGCGATCCGGCCGTGGTTCCGGCGCCGCCGAAGAAGTCCATGGCCGCCTGGTCGCTGGACATCCTGCTGTGGGGCGGCTTCGCCATCATCCTGCTGGCGGCGGTCGGCCACGTCGGCCTGCCCAATATCGGCAACCTCTTCTCCAGCCCGGAGAAGATGCAGAAATACGGCCAGGCCTTCCTGAGCCCGGACTTCAGCCAGTGGCGCATGCTGGTCGGCCAGATGTGGCTGACGGTTCAGATCGCCCTGTGGGGCACCTTCCTGGCGGTCTTCATCGCCATCCCGCTCAGCCTCATGGCGTCGCGCAACCTGTCGCCGGCCTGGCTGGTCTGGCCGGTGCGCCGCGTGATGGACCTGCTGCGCTCGGTGCCCGACCTGGTGGTCGCCACCCTGTTCATCGTCGCTGTCGGCCTGGGCCCGCTGGCCGGCGTGCTGGCCATCGCCCTGAACACCGCCGGCGTGCTGGCCAAGCTGTTCTCGGAAGCGGTCGAGTCGATCGACAAGGGTCCCATCGAGGGCGTCAAGGCGACCGGCGCGGGCGGCCTGCACGAGATCGCCTGGGGCGTCATCCCGCAGGTGGCTCCGCTGTGGACGTCCTTCGCCCTCTACCGCTTCGAATCGAACAGCCGCGCGGCCACCGTGCTGGGCCTGATCGGCGCCGGCGGCATCGGCCAGACCCTGTTCGAAAGCCTGCAGGCGTTCGAATATTCCAAGGTCTCGACCATCGCGATCATCATCGTCGTGGCGGTGACCCTGATCGACATGCTGTCCCAGGCCATGCGCAAGCGGCTGCTCTGAGCCTGAGAACCGCACCCACCTCCGCTCATCCCCGCGAAGGCGGGGACCCAGGCTTGAGCTAAGCGCGCAGCCGGTCGAACAGGTCGTGCCAGCCGGGGTTCATCTCTTCGATGAGCCTCAGCTTCCACAGCCGATTCCATTTCTTGATCTGGCGCTCGCGCCGGAATGCGCCGGCGCGGCTCTCGTAGACCTCATACCAGACAAGCCGGGCGACGCCGTATCTCGCCGTGAAGCTCTCCGGTCGCATCTTGTCTCGATGCTGCGTGATGCGCACCAGCAGGTTGTCGGTCGATCCCGTATAGAGGGTGCCGTTCCGCTTGCTGGCGACGATGTAGGTGAAAAAGGCCAAAGGCGGAGACCGCGGCTAAAACCTGGGTCCCCGCCTTCGCGGGGATGAGCGGAATTAAATCCGATCATCCATGCACGTCAAGCGTGTGTCAGCCCTGCCGCAGATCCGGCGGCGTCGCCTCTTCCGTCAGCATGCGGATGGCTTCCTCGACGGTGACCAGTTCCTGGGCCTGCGAGCCGAGGCGGCGCAGGGCGACCATGCCCTCTTCGGCTTCCTTCTTGCCGACCACGGCGATGACCGGGACCTTGCCGACCGAGTGCTCGCGCACCTTGTAGCCGACCTTCTCGTTGCGCAGGTCGATCTCGGTCCGCAGCCCGGCGGCCTTGAACTTCGCCACCACCTCTTCGGCGTAGCTGTCGGCGTCCGAGACGATGGTCGCCACCACCGCCTGCGTCGGCGCCAGCCACAGCGGGAAGGCCCCGGCGTAGTTCTCGATCATGATGCCGATGAAGCGCTCGAACGAGCCCAGGATCGCGCGGTGCAGCATGACCGGCCGATGCTTCTGGCCGTCCTCGCCGATGTAAGTCGCGTCCAGCCGCTCGGGCAGGACGTAGTCCAGCTGCAGCGTGCCGCAGGTCCACTCGCGCCCGATGGCGTCCTTGACCACGAAGTCCAGCTTGGGCGCGTAGAAGGCGCCGTCGCCCTCGGCGATGACGGGATCGACGCCCGCGGCCTTGGCGGCCTCGGCCAGCATGCCCTCGGCCTTGTCCCAGAACGCGTCCGACCCGGCGCGGATCTCGGGGCGGGTGGCCAGGTTGATGTAGGCCGTCTCCATGCCCAGGTCGGCGTGGATCATCTTCGTCAGGCGGATGAAGCGCTCCGTCTCCTCGACGATCTGGTCCTCGCGGCAGAAGATGTGGGCGTCGTCCTGGGTGAAGCCGCGCACGCGCATCAGGCCGTGCAGGGCGCCCGACGGCTCATAGCGGTGGCAGGCGCCGAACTCGGCCATGCGCAGCGGCAGTTCGCGGTACGAGCGCTGGCCGATGCCGAAGATCTGCACGTGGCCCGGGCAGTTCATCGGCTTCAGGCTCAGGGTCTCGCCCTCGACCGTCTCGCAGACGAACATGTTGGGGCGGTATTTCTCCCAGTGGCCCGACTTCTCCCAGAAGGTGCGGTCCAGCACCTGGGGCGTCTTGACCTCGACATAGCCGGCGGCGTCCAGCCGGCGGCGCATATAGGCCTCGATGACCTGCCACAGCACCCAGCCCTTGGGGTGCCAGAAGACCATGCCCCGGCCCTCTTCCTGCATGTGGAAGAGCTCCATGGCGCGGCCCAGCTTGCGGTGGTCGCGCTTCTCGGCCTCCTCGACGCGCAGCAGATAGGCGTCCAGGTCGGCCTGGCTGGCCCAGGCCGTGGCGTAGATGCGCTGCAGCTGCGGATTGCGGTGGTCGCCGCGCCAGTAGGCGCCGGCCAGCTTGGTCAGCTTGAAGGCCTTGCCCACGAACTTCGTCGAGGGGAAGTGCGGTCCGCGGCACAGGTCCGCCCAGGTTCCCGTCCGGTAGACGGTGATCGTCTCGCTGGCGGGCAGGTCGCGGATCAGCTCGGCCTTGAAGCTCTCGCCCTTGGCCTCGAACATCGCGATGGCCTCGTCGCGGTTCCAGACCTCGCGGACCAGCTTCTCGTCGCGGTCGACGATCTCGGCCATCCGCTTCTCGATCGCGGCGAAGTCGTCCGTCGAGAACGGCTCCTCGCGGAAGAAGTCATAATAGAAGCCGTCCTCGATGGCCGGGCCGATGGTGACCTGGGTGCCGGGGAACAGCTCCTGCACGGCCTGCGCCAGGATGTGCGCGGCGTCGTGGCGGATGGTCTCCAGCGCGTCGGGATCGTCGCGCATGATCAGCTTGAAGTCGCCGCCGACTTCCAGCGGGCGGTCCACGTCCCACTGCTGGCCGTTGATCTCGACCAGCGCCGCGCGCTTGGCCAGGGACGGGGAGATGGAGGCCGCCACGTCACGGCCCGTCGCATCGGCGGGAAACTGTCGGCTGGCGCCGTCGGGGAATTTGAGTTCGATCATCGGTCTGTCTTTTCGGGCGGCGGAGGCACCGGATCATAGGTCCAGTCCATGCCGCTGAAGGGGTGGCATTTACAGAGGCGTCTGACCGTGAGCCATCCCCCCTTGAGCGGTCCGTGCTGGATCAGCGCGTCCCGCCCGTAGTCGGAGCAGGTCGGCCGGAACCGGCATTGCTGCCCGATCAGGGGCGACAGCGTCACCTTGTACCCGCGATGGGCCAATCGGACGCCGCGTTCGTAGAGAGTTCCGCCGGAAGCCATGTCGCCGCGCTTATCCCCCGTGAAGGGCCTGGCCTCAAGTAGCGCGACCGCGCGATAGGCCAAAGATAAAGGAGCAACCGCCTAGCCGGCGAGGCGAGTTCGGGTGTCCGGAGCCTTGCGCTCCAGCGCCTCGCGGACGGCGTCCAGCGTCGCCTCGATGGCGACCATGGTGGAGGCGTGGCGGGCCGGGTAGTCGGCGACCTGTTTCAGGGCGCGCAGGCCCTCGAACCGGCCCTCGGGGCCTTCACCGCCGGATTTCAGCATGGCCAGCATGGCGTCGCGGGCGGCGGACAGCTCATTCGCCGTCGCGCCGATCACCGCCTCGCCCAGCACGCCCGCGGCGGCCTGGCCCAGGGCGCAGGCCTTCACGTCCTGGGCGAAGGTCGCGATGCGGCCCTCGGCGTCCAGCGTCACGTCCACGACGGCCTTCGATCCGCACAGCTTGGCGACCCGCTCGCCCGTGCCTTCCGGCGCGGGCAGGCGGCCGCTGTGCGGCAGGTTGGCCGCCAGCGTCAGGATGCGCGTGCTGTAGAGCTCGTCGATCATGGAACCCAATGTAGGGGATCAACCGCCCCTCAGCTACCTTGCAGGGAGGTCCAGGTGCGGGCGGCGGCCTGTTGCGAGCCCGCGGCGTTGCGGGCGTTCAGCCAGGCCAGGTTGCTGTCGGCCTGGTCCGGCGGCAGGTCGCGGCGCAGGATCTGCTCCGCCTCGCCCATCTTCCCGTTCAGGCCCAGGGCCAGCGCCAGGTTCAGCCGCACCTTCAGCGAGGCGCCCGGCTGGGCGGCGGCGCGGCGCAGCAGGGGCTCGGCGGAGGCGTTGTCGCCGCGCGTCATGGCCGAGACGGCCATATTGGTCAGCACGTCGGGATTCTCGGGCGACAGGGCCAGGGCCTGGGCCCAGGAGGCGCGCGCGTCGTCGGTCCGGCGCACCTGCTCATAGGCCGTGCCCAGCAGCGACCAGGGGTGCCAGTCGTCGGGCTTCATGTCGCGGGCCCGCTCCAGCGCCAGGATGCCGTAGAAGGCCTGGCCGCGCGCGATATGGGCCCGGCCCAGCTCCAGCATGGCGTCGTAGTTGCCCGGCTGGACCAGCAGCACGCGCTGGGCGATGTCGGCGGCCTGGTCGTGGCGGCCCAGTTCGCGCAGCGCCTGCGAGGCCTTCACTCCGGCGACTGGGTCCAGCGGCGTGATCTCGGCCTCCTGGGTCCAGAACACCGACCGCGACAGGGCGTCGGCCCGCTCATAGGCGGCGCGCACCTCGGCGGTCGCGGGCGTGCGCGGCGGCGCGGGCTCGGCGGCCTGTTGAGGCACAGGCGTGACCTGCGCCAGCGCCGGGGCGGCGAGGGCGGTGAACAGGACGACGGTTGCGATACAGGCGGTCGTGCGCGACATGAGAAGGCGCTCCGGAAAGGTCGGCCATAGAATCGGCCCTCCGCGTCAACTGCTGGTTAACAAAGGCCGACTCCATGTCCGTTCTCCATCCCGATGTGCTGACCGCCGACGCCACGGGCGCGCTTCCGGTCCGCGTGGTCGGCAAGGACGCGGTTCTGAGCGGCGCCGAGGCGGCCTGGGCCGCCGCCAATGACTTCACCGGCAAGGCCGGCCAGCTGCTGGTCCTGCCCGGCGCGGACGGCGCCGTGGCGGGCGCCCTGTTCGGCGCCGGCGACCGCTTCGATCCCATGGCCGCCCGGGGGCTGGCGGCCAGACTGCCCGCCGGCCTGTGGCGGCTGGACGGCGTGGACGGGGAGGCGGCCTCGCAGGCGGCCCTGGCCTTCGCCCTGGGAGCCTATCGCTTCGACCGCTACAAGAGCCGTCCCGCCCAGGGCGCGCGTCTGGCCGCCCCCGGCGTGGACGCGCAGCCCCTGCTGAACATCGTCTCCGCCTGCGCCCTGGCCCGCGAGATGGTCGACACCCCCGCCGGCGACATGGGCCCCCTGCAGATCGAGACCATCGCCCGCGAGATCGCCGAGGCCCACGGCGCGGCCCTGAGCGTCATCACCGGCGACGCCCTGCTGGAAGAGAACTACCCCGCCGTCCACGCCGTCGGCCGCGCCGCCGCCCCGCACCGCGCGCCCCGGGTCATCGAGATCGGCTGGAACCTGGACCAGACCGGCCTGCCCCTGGTGGCCCTGGTCGGCAAGGGCGTCGTCTTCGACACCGGCGGACTGGACCTCAAGCCCGCCGCGGGCATGCGCAACATGAAGAAGGACATGGGCGGCTCGGCCCATGTGCTGGCGCTCGGCCGCCTGATCATGCAGGCCGGGCTGCCGGTGCGGCTGGTGGTGCTGGTCGCCGCCGTCGAGAACGCGGTGTCGGGCGACGCCTTCCGCCCCGGCGACGTCCTGTCCAGCCGCAAGGGCCTGACCATCGAGATCGGCAATACGGACGCCGAGGGCCGGCTGATCCTCGCCGACGTCCTGACCCGGGCGGCGGAGCACAACCCCGACCTGACGCTGGACTTCGCCACCCTGACCGGCGCCGCGCGGATGGCGCTGGGACCGGAGCTGCCGCCGCTGTATACCGACGACGAGGCTCTGGCCGCCGACATGCTGGCCGCCGCCGCCGCCGTGGGCGACCCGCTGTGGCGCATGCCGCTGTGGGCCGGCTACCGGTCGGCGCTGGAGACCGAGATCGCCGACCTGAAGAACGATTCCTCCGCCTGGGCGCAGGCCGGCTCGGTCTGCGCGGCCCTGTTCCTGCAGAAGTTCGCCCCCGAGACCGGCGCCTGGGCGCACATGGACATCTTCGCCTGGAACCCCCGCGCCCGCCCCGGCTGGCCCGAGGGCGGCGAGGCGCAAGGCCTGCGGGCGTCGTTCGAGATGCTGAAGCGCCGCTTCGCGGTGAGGCAGTAGGCAGATAGGCAGTAGGCAATAGGGACGATTGCTCCCTCCGCCGACGGTCTGCACCTTACTGCCTACTGCCTACTGCCTACTGCCTACCGCCTACCGCCTAAATTCCTCCCGTTAACGGCCCTTCCACCACCGCGCGCTACAACACCGGCTCAACCAGACGAGCTTCGTTTGACCGCTGCCGCCGACATTCTGGACCCCCGCACCATCCTGGCCCGGCCCGATCTGGCCGAGCAGGCGCTGGAAGGCGTGGTCCGCGCCGCGGCCTACCGCGCGACCCGGGCGATGCGCTGCACCGCCCCGGTGGCCGACATCCATGGCGAAACCGGATCCCGCATCGACCAGCTGGTCTTCGGCGAGGTCTTCGACATCCTCGACGCCGACGGCGACCGCCTGTGGGGCCGCGCCCGCCGCGACGGCGTGGTCGGCTGGGTCAAGGCCTCCAACCTGACCGAGGGCGCGCCCCTGGCCCGCGCCCGGGTGGCCGCGGTTGACGCCGCCCTGCCCTTGAACGCCCTCGTCCTCGAGGGCGAAGACCCCAGTTTCCAGCCCGTCGGCGTGTTCGAGACCGATCCCGTCGCCGTGGCCGAACGCCTGCTCGGCGTGCCGCACGTTCCCGGCGGCCGCTCCTCGCGCGGCACCGATTGCGCAGGCCTGGTCCAGCAGGCGCTCTACGCCTGCGGCCGCGCCGCGCCGCGCTACCCGGACCAGCAGGTCAAGCTGGGCGCCGAGACGCCGCGCGCGCAGGCCCGTCGCGGCGACCTGGTGATCTGGCTGCATGACGACATGGGGCCGTGGAACGGCCATTCCGCCATCCTGATCGACGCCGACCGCGTCCTGCACGCCACCGGCCACCACGGCGCGGTGGTCATCGAGCCGCTGGCCGAGGCGGAAGCCCGCTACGCCGCCGAGGGCTTCAAGGCGCCGCGCTTCCGCAGGCTCTGAGCCACAACTCCGTTGCTATCGTCATCCCGGGGGCGCGAAGCGAACCCCGGGACCCAGCGGCGCCGCGACTGCGGTGAAACACCATCAGCCGTCAACCAAGCTCGCTGTCGCCGATACTCGAGCTCCCCACAGGTTCGCGCTTTCGCGCGCCGCTGGGTTCCGGCCTTCGCCGGGATGACGATAGCGGGCCAGAACGAAAAAGGCCCCGCTGTCGCCGGCGGGGCCTTTCCGTATCTGTGACCGAGCCTAGTGGTTGGCCGGGGCCGGGCTGGTCGCGGCGGGCGGAGCCGCCGGCGTGGCCTGGGTCGTCGCCGGAGCGGCGCCCGGGGCGGCCGGAGCCGCGCCCTCGGTGGCGGCGGCGCCTTCGGCCGGAGCCGCGCCTTCCGCCGGAGCGGCGGCGGGAGCCGCGCCGGGCTGACGCGCGGGGTCCGGCGCCGGGATGGCGAAGCCGCCCGAGCCTTGCGAGCGCAGCCAGGCGATCAGGTTGATGCGGGTCTGCTGGTCGCGGATGCCCGCGAACGACATCTTGGTGCCCGGAACGTAGCGGCCCGGCGCCGTGATGAACTGGTCCAGCTGGTCATAGCCCCAGGTCGGCGCTTCGGCCTTATGGGTCGCCATGGCGTCCGAATAGGCGAAGCCGGCGCGGTGCATGACCGGGCCGCCGACGACGCCCCACAGATTCGGGCCGATCTTGTCGGCGCCGCCCGAGTGCGCGTCGTGGCAGGCCTGGCAGCGGGCGAAGGCGGCTTCACCGGCGGCCAGATCGGCGGCCGGCAGGACCGTGCCCCAATCCGGCGGCAGGACCACTTCGGCCGGACCGCCCGCGGCTTCTTCCGGAGCGTCGACGAAGTAGCCCATCTTTTCAGGAGCTTCGGTATGATAGATCGCGCCCGTCACCTGCTGCACGCCGATGATGACGAAGGCGGTCGCCAGAGCGGCGCCCAGGATCTTGTTGCCGTTCAGATTGCCGCTCATGCGTCTCGTCGCATCCCGTACATTAGGGCCCGACCGTCTGGACGGCGGGCGAATTCTTGCGTGGGCGTCTCTTACACGCTAGCGCGGCCTTCGCAACCGGGCCGGAGCGACCTTTCAGGCGGTCCGGCGTCGCAGGCAGCGAGGCAGACCGATGAATCCGTTGATAATGATTCCCGCTCGCATGGCGGCGACCCGCCTGCCGGACAAGCCGCTGGCCGACATCGGCGGCAAGCCCATGATCGTGCGCGCCTATGAGCAGGCCGCCCTGTCGGGCCTGCCGGTGGCCGTGGCGGCGGGCGATCAGGCCATCGTCGACGCCATCGAGGCCATCGGCGGCGTGGCCGTCCTGACCGATCCGGACCTGCCTTCGGGCTCGGACCGTATCCGCGCCGCGCTGGAGGCCATCGATCCGGACGGCGTCCACGATGCGGTGATCAATCTCCAGGGCGACATGCCCTTCGCCGATCCGGGCCTGGCTGTCGCCTGCGCGGCCCTGTTGCACGGCGAGCCGCGTTGCGACATCGCCACCCTGGTGGCGCGCGAGGCCGACGTCTCGGACCGCTCCAATCCGGACGTGGTCAAGGCGGTCATCGCCCTGCCTGAAGGCGAGCGCCACGGTCAGGCCCTCTATTTCACCCGTTCGACCCTGTACGGCGACGCCCCGGTCTGGCGGCACATCGGCCTGTACGGCTACCGCCGCGAGGCCCTGCTGAAATTCTGCGCCGCCCCGCCCTCGCCGCTGGAGAAGCGCGAAAAGCTGGAACAGCTCCGCGCCCTCGAAATGGGCCTGCAGATCTGGGCCGCGGTGATCGACGAGGCTCCGCTGTCGGTCGACAATCCGGCGGACCTCGAGGCGGCCCGAAGGCTGGCCTGACCCAATCTTCTCCCTCCCCTCATGGGGAGGGTGGCTCGCGAAGCGAGACGGGTGGGGAACCGAGCGCTCGGATACGGACCCCACCCTGTCGTCGCTGGCGCGCCGACATCCCTCCCCACTTCGGGGGAGGGAGAATCACCGCCCGCCCAGGGCGCGCGCCGTCGCCTCGTCCGCCGGGAAGAAGGATTCGATGGCGATCTCGGACAGGGTCACGTCCAGCGGCGTGCCGAACACCGTCGTCGTGGTCAGGAAGGACAGCGGCCCGTCCGGTCCGTCCAGCACCAGCGGCGTGGCGATGGCGCTGCCCGGCGCCGGGTGGGCGCGCGGCCCCGGCGGCGCGGGATAGGCCCACAGCTCGTCCAGAAGCGCCAGGATGCCGGGGTCGGCCGAGGCCGCGAACTGCGCCCGCAACCGCTCCAGCGCATGGGCCCGCCACTCCGGCAGGTTGCGGATGCGCGGCGCCAGGCCCTCGGGGTGCAGGCTCAGGCGCAGCACATTGATCGGTCCCTCCAGCAGGTGCGGCGCGGCGCCGGCCAGCAACGGCCCCACGGCGGCGTTGGCCATCACCAGGTTCCAGCCGCGGTCGACGGCCAGGGCGGGGTAGGGCTCGTGCGCCTTCAGCAGCCGCTCGATCGCCGCCCGGGCCACGGCCATGTCCGGCGCGTCCAGCGCGCGCTCGGCGTGGACGGCGGCGAAGCCGGCCAGGCTCAGCAGGGCGTTGCGCTCGCGCATCGGCACCTCCAGCCGCTCGGCCAGGTTCAGCACCATCTCCCGGCTGGGCCGCGCCCGGCCGGTCTCCAGGAAGCTGAGGTGGCGGGTCGAGATGTCGGCCTCGATGGCCAGGTCCATCTGGCTCAGGCGGCGACGGCGGCGCCAGTCGCGCAGGGCGTGGCCGAAGGTCGGGCCAGAAGTCGGGGTGGTGTCGGTGATGTTCTGCATGACGACGATCCAATCCCTCCGAGGTGGGTCTGGCCATTACCTCTCGCGTAATCGACCGGCCTGAGCGGGGCCGTCAATCTCGGATCGTCAACACCGAGGAGGACGACATGACCACCGCCAACACCCCCCTGTTCCTGCGTCGCGTTCTGGGCCTCGACGCCCTGGCCAGCGGCGCCACCGGCCTGCTGCTGGCCTTCGGCTCCGGCCCGCTGGACGACCTGCTGGGCCTGGACCCCGCCTTCACCCGGCCCGCCGGCCTGTTCCTGGTCGCCTGGGCGCTGGGCGTCGCCGCCCTCGCCCTGCAGGCCCGCCCGGCCCGGCCGCTGGTCATGGCCGTCATCGCGGTCAACGCCCTGTGGGTGATCGAAAGCGTCATGACCCTGGTGCTGGGCTGGCTGCAGCCGAACGGGCTCGGCGTCGCCTTCGTCCTGGCTCAGGCGGCGGCGGTGGCGGTCTTCGCCGGCCTGCAGGTCTTCGCGATCCGGGGCGCCCGTCAGGCGGCCTGATCGTCGGCGCCGTCGACCCAGGCCTGCAGCAGGCTGCGGGCGATGGCGATCTTCGGCGGAGCCTTGATCGAGGGATGGCGGCCGGCCAGCACGTCGGCCGCCTCCTGCCGTGTCAGCCAGGCCACCGCCTCCAGCTCCGTCTGGTCCGGCCGAGCGTCGTCCGAGTCCACGTCGGCGAACAGGCCGATCATCAGCTGGGACGGGAAGGGCCAGGGCTGGCTGGAGTGATAGCGGACCGCCGTCACCGTCAGGCCGGCCTCTTCCTCGATCTCGCGGGCGCAGCCTTCCTCTATGGTCTCGCCGGGCTCCAGGAACCCCGCCAGCGCTGACATCCGGCCCTCCGGCCAGGCCGCCTGGCGGCCCAACAGACATTTCGGCTCCGGCCCGCCCTTGTAGATCGCCAGCATGATGGTGACCGGATCGACGCGCGGGAAATGCTCAGTCTTGCAGGCCGGACAGATCCGCTTCCAGCCGCCGGACGCCGTGTCGCTGGCCTGGCCGCAGGCGGCGCAGAAGCCGTGCCGCGCGCGCCAGTCGAACAGGCTCTTGGCCAGTCCGGCCATGGCCGCGTCGGCGTCCGACAGCACCCCCGCCGCCTCGCGCATCTCGGGGAAGGCGCCCAGCCCCTGCAGCGGCCCGGCCGTCGGATCGACCGGCCCCTCGACCTCGACGGCGAACACCGGGGCGGCTTTCCACAGGCCGAGGAAGACCTCGCGGTCCGGGACCACGGCCCGGGCGTGGTTCAGCGCCAGCCATTGCAGGCGCGGTCCCTCGGCATGGTCCTCGACCAGCGGCTTGCCCTGCCACATGACCAGCGCCAGCGCTTCGGGATCGGCGGCCTGTTCGATCAGCCATTCAGGATCGTTCCGCCGATCCCCCGCCCGATCGAGCGGATTGCCGGCGAAGGTGTTCAGGGCGGGGAGGGGCATGGCGGTGTTCTAGCAAGGCGGCGCTTGCATCCGCGAGCCGGAATCGTCATATCCCCGATCGGAGATCGCGGGCGAAGGCTTCGCCAATCTGGTCAGGGCCGGAAGGCAGCAGCCACAACGAATTCCCCTTCGGGTCGCGGTCTCCACCTTCTCCTGA
Organism: Brevundimonas sp. GW821-FHT09G01; assembly: GCF_059416065.1. Lineage (NCBI taxonomy): Bacteria > Pseudomonadati > Pseudomonadota > Alphaproteobacteria > Caulobacterales > Caulobacteraceae > Brevundimonas > Brevundimonas sp. GW821-FHT09G01. The sequence goes on along the minus strand of NZ_JBWKOL010000013.1, from coordinate 30,740 downwards.
CATCTTGGTGCGCTAACGCTCGGCTCGCGGAGCCTCGCTGCTTGAGCGCATTCCTCCCCCATGGGGGAGGGGGACCGCCGGCGGAGCCGGTGGTGGAGGGGCGCCGGATGCACGCACATCCGCCCTCCCGGAATCTCTCCGCCCACGCTAAGACAATCCCATGAGCGACATCGACCCGAGTCTCGAAGGCCCCCCGTGGGACGAGGACGCCCCGGAAGGGGCGGCGGAAGAGCGCGACCCCAATACCGAGGACATGTTCGGCGCTCCGCCCGTGGCCCCCGAGCCCGAGAAGGAAGTCGCCCTGGCCGAGGCCGCCGCGCCTTCGCCGCCGAAGCCCGCGCTCGCGGCCGAACAGCCGGCGCATGAGAACGACGGCGCCGCCTATCAGGTGCTGGCCCGCAAATACCGGCCGCGCACCTTCGAGGACCTGATCGGCCAGGAGGCGATGGTGCGCACCCTGACCAACGCCTTCGCCACCGGCCGCATCGCCCACGCCTTCATGCTGACCGGCGTGCGGGGGGTCGGCAAGACGACCACGGCCCGCCTGCTCGCCCGCGCCCTGAACAACGAGACCGACGTCATCGACCGGCCCTCGCTGGAGCTGACGGCCCATGGCCGGCACGACGCCGCCATCATGGCCGGCCAGCATATGGACGTGATGGAGATGGACGCGGCGTCCCACACCGGCGTCAACGACATCCGCGACATCCTGGAGAGCGTCCGCTATGCGCCGGTCGAGGCCCGCTACAAGGTCTACGTCCTGGACGAGGTCCACATGCTGTCGACGCAGGCGTTCAACGCCCTGCTGAAGACGCTGGAAGAGCCGCCGCCCCACGCCAAATTCATCTTCGCCACCACCGAGATCCGCAAGGTGCCGGTGACCATCCTGTCCCGCTGCCAGCGTTTCGACCTGCGCCGCGTCGAGCCGGAAATCCTGGTCGAGCATCTGGGCCGCGTCGCCGACCGCGAAGGCATGAAGATCGAGCAGGAGGCCCTGGCCCTGATCTCGCGCGCCGCCGAAGGCTCGGTCCGCGACGGCCTCAGCCTGCTGGATCAGGCCCTGGTCCAGGGCGAGCGCGGCGAGACGGTCAAGACCGAGATCGTGCGCGACATGCTCGGTCTGGCCGACCGCACCCAGACCATCGCCCTGTTCGAATCCATCATGGCCGGGCGCACGCCCGAGGCGCTGGAGCTGTTCCGCACCCTGTACGGCTACGGCGCCGATCCGGTGCAGGTGACCAACGATCTGCTGGAGCATTGCCACGCCGCCTCGGTGGCCAAGATGCTGGGCCCCAACGCCACCCGCCTGCCCAATGATCAGGCCCAGAAGCTGACGGCGCTGGGCGCGGTCATCTCGGCGGGCACGCTGGCGCGGGTCTGGCAGATGCTGCTCAAGGCGCTGGACGAGGTCCGGCGCGCGCCCAATCCGGCCGACGCCGTGGAGATGGCCATCATCCGCCTGGCCTATGCGGCCGACCTTCCGGGACCGGAAGAGGCTCTGAAAGCCCTGCGCGACGGCGACCCCGTCGGCGGCGGCGGCTCGGCCCCGCGCGGCGGCGGTGGTGGTGGAGGCGGCGGCGCCCAAGCCAGTTTGGGGGCCCAGCTGGCCGCGCGGCCGGTCGCGGCCCCGGCCCTGCCCGATCCCCAGTCCTTCGAACAGGTCGTGGCCCTGATCGGCGAGAAGCGCGAAGTCGGCCTGCAGATGGACGTCCAGCGCTTCGTCCGCCCGGTGGCCTTCAAGCCCGGCGCCATCACCTATGAGAGCGTGCAGGGCGCGCCGATCGACCTGGCCCGCAAACTGTCCGCCCGGCTCAGGGAATGGACCGGCCGCACCTGGCTGATCGCCGCCAACGGCCAGGGCGGCGGCGAGACCATCATCGAGATCGACCGCCGCAAACGCTCCGAAGAGCGCGCCGAGGTCGAGGCCGATCCCTTCGTCAAGGCGATCATGGAGGCCTTCCCCGGCGCGAAGATCGGCGAGATCCGCACGACCGCCGCGCCGGTGGACCTGCCGGTCATCCCGGACGAGGCGGACGACGAGGACTAGGTCACCAGAAGCGTTTGGTGAGCACCAGCGCGACAGTGCGGGGCGTCGGCGGGTTGTTGTACGGGTCGAAGCCGATCACGCCGTCGACGATGCGCGGCGGCTGCTCGTCGAACACATTGGCCACGGTCACCTGCAGTTCGCTGTCCGACAGCCACGGCGCCGCCGACAGGATGCCCAGGTCCAGGCCGACGAACAGCGAGGCGGTGGTGAAGGCGCCCACCTTCCGCCGGGGTTTCCCCGGCCGGTCATCGGTAAAGCCGTCGACGTAGTTCACCACCGACCCGATGGAATAGCCGTCCCGCCCCCAGACGACAGAGCCGTTCAGCCGCAGATCGGCCGGCTTGGCGTATCCGTCCAGCCGCGAGATAGCGGTCGAGCCTCCCGCCTTCATCTCCAGGTTCAGGATGTACTGGCCGCTGACGTTCACGGCCACCGAACCGCCGAACAGCGCGCCGCGATAGCCGAAGTCCAGATCGAAGCCGTCGGTGGATTCCACCGCGAAATTCTGGGCGCGGATGTCGGCGATCAGCTGCACCTGCGACAGCAGGCCGGCGGGGACTTGTCCCGCGGAATCGAAGAAGGTGAGGTCCCCGCCGTTGATCGACGGCACCTCCGCGAACCGGCGGAAGACCGCCGGATTGTCCACGACGGCCCGCACCTGCGCCGGCGTCGGCCGCAGCGTGTTGAAGATCTGCAGGTCCGGAACGGACAGGCTGTCGTCCGGAGACGGCGTGCCGATCCGGTCCGAAATCTTGACCCGGTAATAGTTGGCCTTGACCGTCAGGCCGGGAATGAAGGTCGGGGTGAAGTCGAAGCCGAGCGTCAGGGTGTCGGCGTTCTGGGTCTTCAGGTTCGGATTGGCGCCCGCCCGGAACATGACCAGCGCCTGTCCCGGCGGCAGGGCGGGATCCTGGTCGCCGGGCGCGAGGAAGCCGTAGTCGTAGATCCCGAACGACACCTGTTCCGCGATGCCGATGGTGTTGCGGAACCGCGGCGTCAGGAACGACCGCGCATAGGTGCCCCGCAGGGTGAAGGATCGGTCGACCTGCCAGCGCAGGCCGACTTTCGGCGACAGGGCGGTGTCGAAGCTCAGATCCTCGTACCGGGCCGCGACGGACAGGGCCAACGACCGCATCAGCGGCACCGCCTGCTCCGCGCCCACGATCGGCACGTTCACTTCGCCGAAGATCGACTTGACCTCGCGCGCGCCGCCGTTGCGGTTGAAGAAGATGGTCGCGTCGGTGTGCAGCTTCTCCTTGCGGTACTGCAGGCCCGCCGCCGCGAAGACGGGCCCCGCCGGCAGGGTCGCCAGCGTGGTCTGGCCGCGCAGTTCGGCGACGAACAGGGTGTTGACGTCCCGCTGCGTGCCGGGCGGCCGCCCCATCCGGCCGACGCTGTTGTCGGTCTGGTTGCGGTGGTAGTCGACCGTCAGGTCCAGGCTGGTGAAATCGCCGCCCTGCCAGTGCGCGCCGCTGTAGACCGACGAGCCTTCGGTCCGTGTCCGGAACGCCCGGCTGAACGCGGGGTGGTCGAGATACAGCTGCTGCGCATCCCGATCGCGCCGGAAGTGGGAGGCGTCGAGGGTCAGGGTGATATCGCCGACCGCCTGTTCCGCCCCGGCGTAGAGACCGGTCAGCCGTTCGTTCGGCAACTGGGTGATCTGAAGCGTCTCGCCCTGCGCCACGACCGGGTCGCCGACGAACGGAGACCGGTCCTGGTACATGGCCATGCCGTAGGCGCTGCCGCTGCTCCAGTCGTGACCGGCCAGGACGCCGATCTGCAGGTCCTTCTTGTCGGTCTGGGTGGCGGTCGCGCCGCGCACCTGCAGCTCCAGGCCGTGCGTCGGCCGGCGGGTCACGATGTTGACGACGCCGGCGACCGCGTCGGCCCCGTAGGTCGCCGAGGCGCCGTCGGGAATAATGTCGATCCGCTCGATCAGCATCGACGGAATGACCGAAACCGTCGGGGCCTCGCTCATGCCGACCGAAGGCATGCGCCGGCCGTTCAGCAGCGTCAGCGTCGCGTCCGAACCCAGTCCCCGCAAGGCGAACCCGGCGAAGCCGTCGTACTGGTTATAGGGCGTCGCATTGCCCAGGGGGCTGCCGATCCCCGCCCCGGTGGTGGCCAGTTCGCTGAGGTCGCCCGCGAAATTCTGCGGGATGGTCAGCATGTATTCCGAGACGGACCCCGCCCCGGACTGCACGATGTCGTCCCGGCCGTGCGTGAACACCGGGCTGGCCATGTATTCCTTCGGCAGGCCGCGGATCAGCGAGCCGGTGACGATGATGTCGCCGACGGCGTAGGCCTCCTCATCGCGGTCTTCGCGTCTTTCGACGGGCGCGCCCGCCGGCCGCGTCTCCTGGGCGGCGGCTCCGGACGCCAAACCCCCGACCAGGGAGGCGAGCGCCAGCCCGTTCAAAACGACATTCTTCATGAACACCCCCGATTGTTATGTAATAACATAACATATGGAGCATGCTTAGTTTGGGGACGCGGCGGGTGTCAACCGCCGCTCCGGCTTCCGGCCCCTACAGGATCTGCGACGCGTCCTCGAAGCTCAGCCGCGGCGAGCGCGGGAACAGGTTTTCGTCCGAGCCGTAGCCGATGTTCATGATGAAGTTCGGCTCGACGTTCGAGTCCGGGAAGAACTCGGCCTTCACGGCGGCCGGGTCGAAGCCCGACATCGGGCCGACGTCCAGCCCCAGCGCCCGCGCGGCCAGGATCATGTAGCCGCCCTGAAGCGAGGCGTTGCGGAAGGCGCTCTCGCGGCGCATCGCTTCATCGGCGAACCAGTCCTTCGCGCCCGGCGCGTGGGGGAACAGCGTCGACAGATGCTCGGGGAAATCCAGGTCCTGGCCGACGATCACCGTCACCGGCGCCTGCGCGGTCTTGGCCTGGTTGCCTTCCGCCATCAGCGGCACGAGGCGCGCCTTCGCCTCCGGCGAGGTCACGAAGACAAAGCGGGCGGGGGTGTTGTTCACCGCCGTCGGGCCGAATTTGGTCAGGTCGTACAGCTTGCGCAGCAGCGCCTCGGACACCGGACGGTCAGTCCAGGCGTTGCGGGTGCGGGCTTCGGTGAAGAGTTGCGCCAGCGCCGCTTCGCTAAGCGGGGCGTCGCGGTCGGGCAGAGCGTCAAAGGCCATCGTGTGGTCCCTCCAGATATAGAACTGCAACAGCAGCGGGTGCTAAATAGGAGGGCCTGAAGGCGGCGCCAAGGGCTCTGGAACACTTTCTGTTGCAGATGGCGGATCCGTCATTTCGCCGCCCCCTGTCGCCGGGCGCGCGAACCGCTTATCTAGGGGCCATGAAAGACCTCAACGCCCTGATGCAACAGGCCGCGCAGATGCAGCAAAGGCTGCAGGACGCCCAGGCCAAGATGGCTGAAACCTCCGCCTCCGGCAGTTCCGGCGGCGGCCTCGTCACCGTGGCCCTGAAGGGGCCGGGCGACATCACCGCCGTGACCATCGACGACAGTCTGATGGTCCCCGGCGACACCGAAATCCTCGCCGACCTGATCGTCGCCGCCCACGCCGACGCCAAGCGCCGGCTGGACGAGGTCAACGCCGCCCTGATGCGCGAGGCCGCCGGTCCGATGGCGGGGATGAACATTCCCGGCATGCCCAAGCTGTTCTGATGCACGGCGGGGAGGGGACCACATGCCCGTGCTGCGGCTACCGCACGCTCGCTGAGGGCTGGGGCTCGTTCCAGGTCTGCCCCATCTGCTGGTGGGAAGACGACGGGCAGCAGCTGGCCAACCCCCTCCTGCGCGACGGCGCCAACTCAGTCAGCCTGGCCGAGGCGCAGCTGTATTTCATCAGCGCCGGGGTCAGCGATCCCCGCTTCTCCGCCCACGTCCGCGCGCCCGCCGAAGACGAGCCGGACCCCGAATGGCGGCCGCTCGAGAACGGCCGCGACATGCAGGGCGGCCCGATCATGACGGCCGCCGAACCCTACTGGCTGCGCACCTGATGGCCGCCTCCGCCGGACCCGAGATCGAGCGGCTGATCAGCCTGCTGGCCAAGCTCCCGGGCATGGGGCCCCGCTCGGCCCGCCGCGCCGCCCTGGCCCTGCTCAAGAAGCGTGACCAGCTGCTGGTCCCGCTGGCCGCCTCCCTGGCGGAGACGGCGGAGAAGGTGTCGTCCTGCTCGGTCTGCGGCGCGCCGGACACCCGCAACCCCTGCTCCATCTGCTCGGACGGGTCCCGCGACAACGGCCTGATCTGCGTGGTCGAGGAGGCTGGCGCCCTGTGGGCCATGGAGCGGTCGGGGGCCTTCCGGGGCAAGTATCATGTGCTGGGCGGCCTGCTGTCGGCGCTGGACGGGGTCGGCCCCGACGCCCTGCGCATCGCCGAGCTGGTCGGGCGCGTGCGCGGCGGCGAGACCCGCGAGGTCGTCCTGGCCCTGCCCGCCACCGTCGACGGCCAGACCACCGCCCACTACATCGCCGAGCGACTGGCGGGCGGCCAGGTCGAGATCACCAGCCTGGCCCGCGGCGTCCCCGTCGGCGGCGAGCTGGACTGGCTGGACGACGGCACCATCGTCCAGGCCCTGCGGGCGCGACGCCCGGCCTGAGGCCATCGGGCGGGCTGCGTCCGTTTCTGACGCAGCTATCGGCTATCCTGCCGCCGGTTGCCTCCCAGGGCGACGCATCGGACGCATCGGACGCATCGGACGGTGTTTTCAGTCGGACGTGGCGGCTTTCCGCGACTCCGGATAAGGAACGGAGCATGAACGCCTCGCTCGTCGCCGCCCTCGCCGCCTCCGTCGTCGCCCTCATCGCCCTCGCATGGGCGGTGATGGAGCGTCGCCGCGCGGCCGCCTCGGACGCCCGCGCCTGGGACCTGTCGCAGCGCTTCGCCGCCACCGAGGCCCGTCTGCACTATGCGGAGGACCAGGCCGCCACCCAGACCGCCCTGCTTCAGGCCCAGGCGAGGGAGCAGGCCGACACGGTGGCCGAGACGCTGCTGAAGCGGACCGACGAGACCTTCCGCACCCGCGAGCTGATGGCCCAGCAACGGATGGAGGCCCAGCTCAAGCCGGTCGCCGAAACCCTGCTGAAATTCCAGGAGCAGGTCGCGGCTCTCGAGAAGACCCGCGTCGAGGAGACCGGCGGACTCAAGGAGCAGCTGGCCCAGCTGATGACCGCCTCCAGCGCCACCCGCGACGAGGCGCGCAAGCTGACCGAGGCCCTGCGCGGCAACACCGGCCGCCGCGGCCGCTGGGGCGAGCAGACCTGCCGCAACGTGCTGGAGGCCGCCGGCATGGCGGGCCGCTTCGATTTCGAGGAACAGTCCTCCTACGCCGACGAGGAAGGGCGCCAGAAACGCCCCGACTTCATCGTCCGCATGCCCGGCGGCGGCATGTTTATCATCGACGCCAAGGTGCCCCTGACCTTCGACGATCCCGCCGATGGCGACGAGGAGGCGCAGGCGCGGGCGTCTTCGATCCGGATCGCGGCCAGCATGAAGACCCACGCGCGCCAGCTGGCCTCCAAGGCCTATCAGGACCAGTTCAAGCCCAGCCCGGACGTTGTCGTTATGTTCGTTCCGGGCGAGTCCTTCCTCGCCGCCGCCCTGGACCACGAACCCGAACTGATCACCCAGGCCATGGCCTCGCGCGTGCTCATCGCGACCCCCACCACCCTGTTCGCCCTGTGCAAGGCCGTCGCCTACGGCTGGCGCGCCGAGGAGCAGGCCAAGAACGCCGAGGAGGTCGCGAAGCTGGGCAAGGAGCTCTACAAGCGCCTTTCGGTCATGGGCGGCCACGCCGCATCGGTCGGAAAGGCGCTGGAAGCCGCCGTGGGCCGCTACAACCAGTTCGTCGGTTCGCTGGAAAGCCAGGTCATGGTCTCGGCCCGCCGCTTCGAGGACCTGCACGTCGATCACGAGGGCAAGGACATCCCCGAGCTCGCCCCCGTCGAACAGGCGCCCCGCACCCTCAGCCGCCCCGAACTCACCGACAGCGCCCGCCTCAGCCTGACCGAAGGCGGTTGAGACCTGTCCCGGCGCCGATTGACAAGGGCGCTTGACACGTCTCGCTGGTGATGTAAAACACCCTTGTCAAACAGACAGGGGAGCTTGTCATGCCGTCCGCCAAACCCAAACGCCCCCTGACCGGCGTCGCCGCCTTCGGCCTCGTATTCGGGCTGTCCATCCTCGTCGGCGTCTTCGCGGGCGTCGGCAGCGTCTTCGCCGGCGAGGTTCCCGGCGCGCCGGGACTGGCCGCGTCGCTGGCCGTCAACGGCGCCGCCATGGCCGCGGCCCTGTTCCTCTGCGTCTGGTGGTGGCGCCGGATCGACGAGGCCGCGCGCGAGGCCCATAAATGGGCCTGGTGGTGGGGCGGCTGCTCCGGCGCGCTCGTCGGCGGCGCCCTCCTGCTGACCGCCCTGCACCGGGACGGCGACCTGGGGCTCGGCGCCATGGCGCCCAACGACGTCCTGGTCGCGGGCATGACCCTGATGTTCACCTGTCAGGTGGTGGGCTACTGCATCGCCTGGGCGGTGTGGTGGGCGAAGCGTCGGTGAGGACCCTGTCATGAACAACCGTCTCAAGGTGCTGCGCGCCGAGCGCAACTGGAGCCAGGCCGATCTGGCGGATGCGCTGGGCGTCTCCCGCCAGACCGTCAATGCGCTCGAGACCGGCCGCTATGACCCGTCCCTGCCGCTGGCCTTCAAGATCGCCAGGGTCTTCGACCAGCCCATCGAATCCATCTTCTCGGAATAGGAGCCTGCGATGTCCGGCCTCTTCCCCGCCTCCACGCCCGAATGGGCCCGCCAGCTGAGCAAGGCCGTCCTCGCGGGCGCCGTCTTCGGCGCCGTCGGCTACGCCGTCGGCCAGTTCGCCGCCAAGCTCTTCCCCGGCCTCGAGCCGGACCTGCCCGACCTGCGCTGGGCCGACATCGTCGCCGGCCTGGTCGCCGCGGTGCTGCTGGTCAGCTGTCTCGGCACGGCCATCACCTCCTTCTATCGCCGGAGCCTGGGCCGCGTTCTCAAGCTGGAAGGTCCGGCCGGCGATGATGAGGTCCGCGACGCCCGCAGGCAGTCCGCCGTCCTGGGCCTGTCGGGGATCATCATGATCCTGCCGATGATCCTCTCCGGCCTGGCCTTGCCGGTGACCGCCTCCCTCGCCGGGATCGGCCTTCTGCTGGTGCTGCACACGGCGCTGAACCTGCGCCTCTACCGCTCGGTCGACGAGCTGTTCCGCCGCGTGGTGGTCGAGGCCGGCGCCCTGACCTTCTGGCTCGGACAGGGCCTGCTCTTCATCTGGGCCGCCGCCGAACGCCTGGCGGTCGCCCCGCCGCTCACCGCCTGGGACATCTATGTCGTCCTGATGAGCGTCTACCTCATCGTGTCGATGGTCGTGACCTTCCGCCGCGGCCTCGCCTGATTCCCGCCTCCCCGATCCAGCCCTTCTCCAGGAGACCGTTCCGATGACGCTCGCTTCGCGCCTGAAATCCACCGCCGCCCTGACCGGCCGCACCGTCTTCGGCCTCGCCGCGGGGCTGGGCCTGGCCGCCGCCATCGCCTTCCAGCCCGCTCCGGCGCTGGCCCAGGCCGCGGCTCCCGCCGCTCCCGCCGTCGCCGCCGCGCCCCGCGCCGAGGGCGCCGGTCCGGCCCTGTGGGTCATCCGCGACGCGGACTCGACCATCTATCTGTTCGGCACCGTCCATGTGCTGCGCCCCACCACCGGCTGGGCGACCGACCGGATCGACACCGCCTTCGACAGCGCCGACCAGATCTGGTTCGAGATCTCCAACCCGGACGATCAGGCGGCCATGATGCCGATCGTGCAGCGCCTCGGCCTCTCGCCGCAGACGCCCCTCTCCAGCCTGCTGAACGCTGAGGAGAACGCCGACCTGCAGGCCGCCGCGGCCTCGATCGGCATGCCCGCCGCCCAGATGGACATCTTCCGCCCCTGGCTGGCCGGCCTGACCCTGTCGGTCGCCCCGCTGGTCAAGGCGGGCTACGATCCGGCCTCAGGCGTCGAGCTGGTGCTGAAGGCCCGCGCCCTGGCCGCCGGCAAGCCGCTCCACGGCTTCGAGACGCTGGAGGAACAGGTCGGCCTGATCGCGGGACTGCCCGACGACGCCCAGCTGGACTTCCTGCGCAGCACGCTGGAGACCTATGACAACGCCACCGTCGAGCTCGACCGCCTGGTCGGCGCCTGGTCGGAGGGCGATGTGGCGGCCATCGAGCGCTACGGCGTGCAGGAGATGAAGGACGACAACAAGGTCGTCTACGACACCCTGCTGACCAACCGGAACGTCAACTGGGCGGGCCAGATCCAGACCCTGCTGGACGGCTCGGGCACCGTCTTCATCGCGGTCGGCGCGGCGCACCTGGCGGGGGACGACAGCGTGCAGTCGATCCTCGAACGCCGCGGCGTCCACGCCACGCGGGTCGAGTAGGGGACTGGAGCGGGCGGCGGGAATCGAACCCGCACGAAAAGCTTGGGAAGCTTTCAGGCTACCACTACATCACGCCCGCGCAGCCGGAGGCAGCCTTAAGCGGAACGTCGCGGTGCATCAAGGCGAGATGCGCGCGGGGGTTCCAGGCAGACGGAACTCCACGCCGTCTGTGGCCGAGATGACGGCATGGACGGTCGAGCCGTCCACGATCGTCAGCACGGCCCGTCCCTTGGGGATGTCAGCCAGGGGCGCGGTCATCAGGTCCACGTCGAAGGCGGTCAGGTCGGCGCGCTTGCCGACCTCGATGGTGCCCAGCTCGGCCTCGCGGAAGCTGGCGTAGGCCGGCCACAGGGTGAACATCTTCAGGGCCGTGGCGCGATCCACCGCCTCGTCGGGACGCCAGTCGGGCCCCTGGAAGCCCTCCAGATCGCGCCGCGCGACGGCGGCGTAGAACTCGATCAGGGGCGAGCCGCGCTCGACCGGCGCGTCCGAGCCGCCGACGACGATGACGCCCCGGTCGGCCAGGCTGTGCCAGGCATAGGCCCCGTCCAGCCGGGCGTCGCCCAGCCGCGCGGGGGCGAAATGCAGGTCGCCGATGGCGTGGCTCGGCTGCATCGAGGCGATGATCGGCAGGTCGTGGAACCAGTGATAGTCCGACGGGCGCACGATCTGGGCGTGCTCGATCCGCCAGCGGACGTCCGCGCCGTTGGGCCGCGCGGCGGCGGGGACGGCGTTGAGGGCCTCCGCGTACCAGCTCGCCACCGAGGCGTTGCCGCGATCGCCGATGGCGTGGGTCGCGACCTGGATGCCGCCCCGCAGCGCGGCCGCGTACAGGGGAACGATCTCCGCCTCGGTGATCTGCATCAGGCCGGTGGTGTCGGGCCGGTCGGCATAGGGCTCGAACAGCGCCGCGCCGCGCGAGCCCAGGGCGCCGTCGGCGTAGTATTTGATCGCCCGGGTGATGATCCGGCCGTCGGCGGCGCTGCGCGGACCGCCGGCGATCAGCTCGGCGGCGCCGTCGGGCGTGACGCTGTTGTAGACCCGCAGCGGCGCCTCGCCCGCCTCGGCCATCTGCTCCAGCAGGGGCACGTCGCGCCACGGGGCGCTCATGAAATGGACGCCGGTCCAGCCGTAGGCGGCCTCGACGCGGAAGCCCGCGCGATAGGCCTCGCGGGTGGCGGCGGGATCGGCCTGGGGCATAAGGCGGGCGACCAGCCCTTCGGCGGCGTCGACCAGCAGGCCGGTGGGTTCGCCGTCCGGCCTCTTCAGGATCTCTCCGCCGGACGGCGCGGCGGTCGAGGCGTCGATCCCGGCGGCGGCGAGGGCGGGGGAGGAGACGACCACCGCATGGCCGTCGGCGCGGCTGAGCAGGACGATGCGCCCCGGCGCGGCGGCGTCCAGGTCGGCGGCGGTCAGGAAGCGGCCCTCCGGCCACCGGGTCTCGATCCAGCCGCGCCCGACGATGGGGCCGTCCGGATGCGCCTGGGCCCAGACCGTCAGCCGGGCCATCGCATCCGCGACCGAGGCCGAGCCTTCGAGGTTCAGGGTCAGTTCGCGCCAGCCCACGCCGTCCAGGTGGGCGTGGCCGTCGGTGAAGCCGGGGAACAGGGCCGCGCCCTGCAGGTCCACCACCTCCAGATCCGCGGCGTCCGGCGCGCCCCGGGCCGGTCCGACATAGGCGATGCGGCCCCTGCGGACCTGGACCACCTCGGCGGTCGGCGCGCCGTCCACGCCGGTGTAGATCGGACCGCCCCGGATGATCAGGTCCTGCGCCTGGGCCGAAGTGGCGGTTCCGGCCAGCAGCAGGGCGAGAAGGAGCGTCCGTCGCATCTGATCGTTCCTTACGGGAAGGGGCTTCGGACTCGCCTTATTGCATCCGCCCCGTCAAGCTCGACACTTCGATCGTTCGAGGGACCTACGCCATGACGCCGCTCATCCTCGTGTTCGCCGGAGTGTTCCAGACGGCGCCGGCCGAGCCGGTCAGGGCCGAACTCTGCCTGGCCCATGTGAACGTGATGATCGCCGAGGCCGTGCGGGAGACGGGGCGGGTCGCCGGCCCCAGCTGGTTCATCCGCGACTGGTGGGAGGAGCGGACGCCTGCGTCGGGCGAGGCCGGAACCCTGACGCCGGAACAAAGAGCCGCGCTCGAACGGACGCTGGCCGAGCGCAGGACGCAGGACCGGGCGCGCCACGACTCCGAGCTGGGCTCGTGCGTGGACGAGGCGATCAGCGCCGGGGCCGTCCCGGGAATGGCGCGGGTCAGCCCGGGATGAAGCTCTTCACCATCGGCTATGAAGGCGAGCCGCAGGCGGCGGTGATCGACCGGCTCAAGGCCGCGGGCGTCGAGGTGCTGGTCGATGTGCGCGCGGTCGCGGCCTCGCGCCGCGCCGGCTTCTCCAAGACGGTGCTGGGGAACAGCCTGGGCGAGGCCGGGATCGACTACGTCCACCTGCGTCCGCTGGGCACGCCCAAGGCCGGGCGCGAGGCGGCGAAGAAGGGTCGGATCGGCGAGATGCGGGAAATCTTCGCGGGCCATATGGCCGAACCCGCGTCAGAGGCGGCGTTCCAGCAGCTGCGCGCGCTGGCGTCGGAAAAGCGGACCGCGCTGCTGTGCTTCGAGGCCGACCACGCCGGGTGTCATCGCGCGGTCCTGGCCGAGCGACTGGCCGGCGAGGACGGGTTCGAGGTGGTGAACCTCTAGGGCCCGCTTCAGTGGGCCGCGAACAGGCCCCATCCCGCCGCGATGGCGATCAAGGCGAACAGCCAGGACGAGGGGAAGCGCCAGGGCGCGATCCCGCCCTTCATCGCGACCCAGATGGAAAGCGGGGACAGGATGACGGCGACCAGCGTCAGCAGGATCGCCACATCCGCCGAGCCCGGACGAACGGCGGCGACGCCGTAGCCGAGCGCCATGACCAGCAGCAGCACCGTGACCATGTGCCAGGTCATGTAGTTCAGCCAGCGGCTGGCCTTGTCGAAGTCGTGGGCGTCCAGCAGCGGACGGGCGGCGAACCGCCCGCCCACGAAGGTATGCACGGCGAAGGTGATCAGGGAGAGGACAGCGGCCGCCGCGAAACCCGCATTGACCGCCGTCCCTTCCATGTCAGGCCGCCGCCTTCTTGCCTTCGAAGTTTCCGTAGAAGGTCTCACCCTTGGCGGCCATGTCGCGCACGAACTGCGGGACCTTGAAGCGGTCGCCGTAGCGTTCGGCGTATTCGTCCGCCTTGGCCACGAAGGCCTTCAGGCCGGTCTGGTCGATGAAGGTGATCGGGCCGCCGGTCCAGGGCGCGAAGCCCCAGGCCAGGATGGCCCCGACGTCGGCCTCGCGCGGGTCGTCGATGACGCCCTCGTCCCAGCATTTCGCGACCTCGACCGCCTGCCGGTACAGCAGGCGCTGCTTCTGGTCCTCGATCAGCTCGGGCGTCGAGTCGTTGATCTTCACCGGGGCCAGGTCCGACAGGCCGGCCCACAGGGTCTTGGGCTTGGTTTCGTAGTCGTAGAAGCCCTTGCCGTTCTTGCGGCCGTAGCGGCCCAGGTCCTCGACCATCACGCGCACGATCTCGGAGCCCGGCAGGGGCTGGTACTTGTCGCCCAGGTCCAGCGCGGTCTGCTTGGCGACCTTGACCGACAGGTCCAGCGCGACGTCGTCGTGCATTTCCAGCGGGCCGCGCGGCATGCCGGTCATGCGGCCCAGGTTGTCGATCAGGGCCGGGGCGTAGCCCTCCTCCAGCATCGCCAGACCTTCGGCGACGTAGGTGGCGAAGCAGCGCGAGGTGTAGAAGCCGCGGCCGTCGTTGACGACGATCGGGGTCTTCTTGATCTTCAGGATGTAGTCCAGCGACTTGGCGATGGCCGCCTCGCCGGTCTTCTCGCCCAGGATGATCTCGACCAGCATCATCTTGTCGACGGGCGAGAAGAAGTGGATGCCGATGAAGTCCTCGGGACGGACAGAGGCTTCCGCCAGGCCGGTGATCGGCAGGGTCGAGGTGTTGGAGCCGAAGATGGCGCCCGGGGCCAGCTGGGCCTCGGCGCGCTTGGTCACCTCGGCCTTGATCTCACGGTTCTCGAACACGGCCTCGATGACCAGGTCCGATCCCTTGATCAGGTCGTAGTCGGTGGTGGCGGTGACCGAGCCGAGCAGGGCGTCGTACTTCGCCTGGTCGATCTGGCCGCGCGACAGGCGCTTCTTCAGCAGCTCCTCGACGTGGGCCTTGCCCTTGTCGGCGGCTTCCTGGGTCTGGTCGATCAGGATGGTCTCGATGCCGGCCAGGGCCTGCACATAGGCGATGCCCGCGCCCATCATGCCGGCGCCCAGGACGGTGACCTTCTTCGGGTCCGACTTGGGCACGCCCGCGGGGCGGACGGCGCCCTTGTCCAGTTCCTGCTTGGACAGGAACAGCGAGCGGATCATGGCCTGGGCCTGCGGCGTCATCAGGGTCTTGATGAAGTAGCGGGTCTCGATGCGCAGGGCCGCGTCCATCGGGACCTGAACGCCCTCATAGACGGCCTTCATCAGGTTGGTGGCGGCCGGATAGTTGCCGTAGGTCTGCTTGCGGATCATCGCGTTGCCGACGATGAAGTTCTGCACCCCGACCGGGTGGTAGGGGCCGCCGCCGGGCAGTTTGAAGGACTTGTCGTCCCACGGCTGGACGGCCTTGCCGCCGCCCTTGATCCAGGCCTTGGCGGCCTCGACCTCGGTCCCGACGGGAACGACCTCATGCACGAAGCCGGCGCCCTTGGCGTCGTTCGGACGGAAGGACTTGCCTTCGGTCATGGCCATCATGGCCGCCTGCACGCCGATCAGGCGCGTCAGGCGCTGGGTGCCGCCGCCGCCCGGGAACAGGCCGACCTTGATCTCGGGCAGGCCCAGCTGGATCTTCGAGCTGTCGCCCACGACGCGGTAGTGGCAGGCCAGCGTCAGTTCCAGACCGCCGCCCAGCGCCAGGCCGTTGATGGCCGCGGCCACCGGCTTGCCGCAGGTCTCCAGCGCGCGCAGGGCGCCGTTCAGCTTCCAGCCTGCGTCATAGGCTTCCTGCAGCGAACCGCCGGCCAGCATGCCGCCGGCCATGTCGCCCAGGTCGGCGCCGGCGCAGAAGCCGGAGGCCTTGCCCGAGGTCAGGACCGCGCCCTTGATGGCGTCGTCGGTCTTGATGCGTTCGACCCACTCGGGGATCTCCTGCATCACGCCCGAGGTGAGGGTGTTCATCGAGCGTCCCGGGACGTCGAAGGTGATCAGGGCGATGCCGTCGACGTCGACGTCGATCTTGAAGTTTTCCATGTTCATGATCTCCGGATCAGACGCGTTCGATGACGGTGGCGGTGCCCATGCCGCCGCCGATGCACAGGGTGATCAGGGCGGTTTCCTTGTTCGAGCGCTCCAGCTCGTCCAGCACCACGCCGGTGATCATGGCGCCGGTGGCGCCCAGCGGGTGGCCCATGGCGATGGCGCCGCCGCAGACGTTGATCTGGTCATGCGGAATGTCGAGCGCCTGCATGAAGCGCAGGACGACGGCGGCGAAGGCCTCGTTCAGCTCCCACAGGTCGATGTCCGACTTGGACATGCCCAGCTTGCCGAGCAGCTTGTTGGCCACGAACTCCGGGCCGGTCAGCATGATCGAGGGCTCCGAGCCGATCGAGGCGGCGCCGCGGATCTTGGCGCGCGGCTTCAGGCCCAGGGCCTTGCCGGCTTCCAGCGAGCCGATCAGCACGCCGGCCGAACCGTCGACGATGCCCGAGGAGTTGCCCGGGGTGTGGACGTGATTGACCCGCGCGACCTCGGGGTAGCGCTGGTTGATCACGGCGTCGAAGGCCATCTCGCCCATCATGGCGAAGGACGGGTTCAGCGCGCCCAGGGTCTGCATGTCGGTGTTGGGGCGGATGGTCTCGTCATGGTCCAGACGGATCAGGCCCAGCTGGTCCTTGACCGGCACGACCGAGCCCTTGAACCGGCCCTCGGCCCAGCTCCTGGCCGAACGCTTGTGGCTTTCCACGGAGTAGGCGTCCACGTCGTCGCGGCTGAAGCCCCATTTGGAGGCGATCATGTCGGCCGAGACGCCCTGCGGGACGAACCAGGTCGGGAAGGCCGAGGACGGATCGACCGGCCAGGCGCCGCCGTCCGAGCCCATCGGCACGCGGCTCATGGCCTCGACGCCGCCGCCGACGGCGAAGTCGGCCTCGCCGGACTTCACCTTGGCCGCGGCCATGTTCACCGCTTCCAGGCCCGAGGCGCAGAAGCGGTTGATCTGGACGCCCGCCGTGGTCTGGGCCCAGCCGGCGTTCAGCACGGCGGTGCGGGCGATGTCCGCGCCCTGTTCGCCCACCGGCGAGACGCAGCCCAGGATGACGTCGTCGACCTTGGAGGTGTCCAGGCCGTTGCGGTCGCGCAGGGCTTCCAGCACCTGGGTGGCCAGCGACAGGGCGGTGATCTCGTGAAGCGATCCGTCCTTCTTGCCCTTGCCGCGCGGGGTGCGCACGGCGTCGTAGATGTAGGCGTCGGCCATGGAGGAGGTCTCTTTCTTGGGTCCCCTAACGCTCGGCGCGCGGCGCCTCGCTGCTTGAGGGGAGGGTGCGGAATTGAAACTTGGGCAGCAGAAAGCGTACGTTTACGTCAACGTCAAGTAACAACCGTGAAGGCGTCCGCAAGGGGATGTGGGCGGCGTCACTCCGCCGCGTGGCAGACGGCCTCGACGTTGAAGCCGTCGGGGTCGAGGACGAAGGCGGCGTAGTAGGTCGCGCCGTAGTGGGGACGCAGGCCCGGCGCGCCGTTGTCGCGGCCGCCCGCCGCCAGCGCCGCGGCGTGGAAGGCGTCGACCTGACCGCGGGTCGGGGCGCGGAACGCGATGTGGTTGGCCTCGCCCGGGCGGTCCTTGTCAGCGATGACGAAATCGATCTCGCCGTCGACGCCGAACATGACGACGGTAGTCCCGTCCTCGGCGATCTCGTGCACCACCGCGTAGCCGAGCGGGGCGAGGGCGTTCTCATAGAAGGCGCGGGAGGCGGCGATGTCGGCGACGTCGAGGCCGATGTGGTCGAGCATGGCGGGCGATCTCCTGTGTCCGCTTTCAAACGCGCGAAACGGGCCGTTGTGTCAGCGACCGGACGCCCAAAGGGCTGAATTCGAGCGAACGACTCTCAGCTAGCTTGGCCTTTGGAACGGCGCGGCGAACGCGGCTTTCCGGGGTCGAAGCCATTGCCCAGGAGGAACCCCATGGCCCAGACCTACGAAGAGATGGACGCGATCGCGATGCTGAAGGCCGACCACCGCAAGGTGGAAGGAATCTTCGAGGCGTTCGAAAAGGCGACCAGCCGCGACCGCAAGCAGGCGCTGGCCGAACAGGCCTGCCTGGAACTGAAGGTCCACACCGCCATCGAGGAGGAGATCTTCTATCCGGCCTGTCGCGGTCGCATCGAGGACGATCTGCTGGATGAGAGCTACGTCGAGCACGACGCGGCCAAGACCCTGATCAACGAGATCGAGGCGGGCAGCCCGGCGGAGGACTTCTACGACGCCAAGGTGAAGGTGCTTTCCGAGATGATCGAGCACCACGTCAAGGAAGAGGAGCAGCGCGTTGAAGGCATGTTCAGCCAGGCCCGCGACGCCGGACTGGACATGGACGACCTGGCCGACCGCATGCGCGCCCGCAAGGCGACGGCGATGGAGGAGTTCCAGGCCGGCAAGCCCGCTGAGACGCGCACCATGGAAGGGGACGACGTGGCGAGCGCCCTGACCGACGAGCCGATGGACGGACAAGGCGTGCCGCTTGAGCGCTAGGCGGAACGCGAACGGGCGGCGTACGCTTTGATCCGGTCCGTCCTGTCCGGAGATCCGATGCGCCGTCTCGCCTGCCTGTCCCTCGCCTTGAGCGTCCTGGTCGTCACGCCGGGCTGCGCCGCCCCGTCCGATCCGGGCGACGGCCCGCGCACGGTGCGGCCGATCCGGCCGCCGCGGGACGCACTGCCCTCGGATGCGATCGAGGTGCGGGTGCTGCGGGCCCACAACGCCGAGCGGGCGCGGGTCGGCGCGCCGGCGCTGATATGGGACGAGGGGCTGGAGCGCGAGGCGCGGGCCTGGGCCCAGCACCTGATCGACACCGGCGAGTTCGCGCACGACCCCGCCCAGCACGGCCACGGCGAGAACCTGTGGACCGGCTGGGGCAATCGCCGCTGGACGCCCGAAGAGATGGTCGGGGAGTGGATCGCCGAGAAGGCGCAATACCGCCACGGCGCCTTCCCCGCCGTCAGCCGGACCGGCGACTGGGCCGCCGTCGGCCACTACACCCAGCTGGTGTGGAGCGGCACGACCCACGTGGGCTGCGCCGTCGTCCGCCGCGGCGACCGGTCGGTGCTGAACTGCCGCTACTCCCCGCCGGGCAACATCGACGGCATGCGGGCCTACTGACGTCGGATCAAAACCTGCCCGCCGACGAGCGTGGCCTAGTCCGGATAGGGGCGAAGCATGTCGCTTGCCGGCGCCACGCCCCGTCTTGGAAAGCGCTGGGCGGGGCGCACAATCAACTCCCTGTCCGGGAATGCCGCGGAGATCAGGGTGCAGATGCCGTGCGTCGCATGCTTCCCGGCGGCCACGTCGTGCAGCACGATGTCAGGATGCGTCTGGCTCATCGCCCGAAGGGATTTGATGAGCTTCTTGTAGGCGTCTGTTTCCTTCGCCTCTCCATAGACCTCTTCGGTCCACCCATCGGCCCAATAGCCTGCGGCGAAGAAATCGATGACCGCGTAGCCGTCAAAGACTTCGTTCTTGGGATTTGCCCATTTTCTCTGCGCGTAGAGGTTCAGGGCCTCGATCGCGATCGCGATCTTCGGCAGGAGCATGGGGTGCTCGCCCGCGGCGCTCTTGAATTGTGTCGGAGCGGAATCATTCCAGTGCTTCGACGGCAACTGCTCCTTCCACCCGGTCCCATTGATGGCCTGGACGGCGTCCGTCGCGAATTCGTTCAACGGATCGACCGTGTGAAGACCAAGAGTCTTCATGGCCGCGGCGAAGCCGCGCGGCAGAAAGAGGCGAGCCTCTTTGAACGTGCTCCACCAGTCGCCGACGCGAAAATCCTCCGCGCCCGCTTCAAAGCGGATCAGGTCTGATGCGTCGTTTGGTCTAGGCATATCGGCCCCGTTCCGGCGAACGTCATCATGTGAGAGCGAAGTGTCAAGGGTGTGCTTCCTCGTGTCGGCATAGCGTCGGGGCGTGAGACACCTCCCAAATGATGCAATACCCCTGCGTGTGGTCGGTCCGTGGTGGCGCACGCATGCGTGTCCCATCGCCTCGGAAGTTAAGAAGGGGTTAAGGGGTGGTTCCCCCGTCGCCAGGCGAGCCTGTCGGTTCGCCACAGCACTCCAACGAAGGCGCTGACCTGGCTGGATGTTGTCTGAAAGTAGACGGAACCTGGGCGAGGCGTCGCTGACGCGCCTTTGAGGATCGCGTGTGCAGGCGATCCACATGTCTAGGCCTCAAGACTCGGTTTGATGGCGGGTGTTCGCCTTCGCACGGTCTGGCTCATCTCAAAGGAGCCAGCCATGTTTCGCCTTCACTCCGCCGCCTACTTCGCCCTGGGTTTCCTGCCCGTCGTGACTATCCCGGGCCACGAACTGATCGAAGCGACCCTGCACTGTTCGATAGGGTGCCTGATCGTTCTGGAGCATCGTCACCGTCATCGCCTGGCGAAGGCGGCGGCTCTTGCTCGCGCAGAGGTCCTGGAGGAGCCGAGCGTCGCCTAGCCGACGTAGCCCGCCTGCATCAGCTCGGCGATGTGGACGATGGCCAGGGGGCGCTCGTCCTCGACGATCAGCAGGGTGGCGATCTTGTTCTGGGTCATCAGGTCGATGGCGTCGCTCATGCGCGCGCTGGGATCGATGACCTTGGGCCGAGGGCTCATGACGTCGGCGGCGGTCAGGCCCGACAGGTCGCCGCGCGCGAAGGCCCGGCGCACGTCGCCGTCGGTGACGATCCCGGCCAGGGTCCCGTCGGCGTTGACCACGGCGGCGGCGCCCTTGCGCCCTTCCGTGATGGCCGAGACGACCTCGGCGAAGGTCGCGGTCAGGGGCACTGTGGCCGGCGCCGGCGGACGGTCCCCCATCCAGTCGCGCACGCTCTGCAGGCTCATGCCCAGCTTGCCGCCGGGGTGGTGCAGGCCGAAGTCCTCGGCCGTGAAGCCGCGCCGCTCGGTCAGGACCATGGCCAGGGCGTCGCCCATCGCCAGGGTCATCAGGGTCGAGGTGGTCGGGGCCAGGCCGTCCGGGTGCGCCTCGGGCGCATTGGGCAGGGTCAGGCAGACGGCCGAGGAGCGGCCGAGGAAGCTGTTGGGGCGCTGGGTGATGCCGATGACCGGAATGCCCTCGCGCTGGCAATAGATCAGCGGATCGCGCAGTTCGCGGCTCTCGCCCGAGTTGGAGATGGCCAGCAGCGTCACGTCCTTGCGCAGCATGCCCAGGTCGCCGTGGCTCATCTCGGCCGGATGGACGAAGAAGGCGTTGGTCCCGGTGGAGGCCAGGGTGGCGGCAATCTTGCCGCCGATGTGGCCCGACTTGCCCATGCCGGTGACCACCAGATAGCCGGGCCGCGACAGGATGATCTCGACCGCCCTGGCCAGGCTGTCGTCGATGGCGGCCTCCAGCTGCTGCAGGGCCGCGATGTTCATCTCGATCACCTCGCGGGCGC
This sequence comes from Brevundimonas sp. GW821-FHT09G01, assembly GCF_059416065.1. NCBI lineage: Bacteria > Pseudomonadati > Pseudomonadota > Alphaproteobacteria > Caulobacterales > Caulobacteraceae > Brevundimonas > Brevundimonas sp. GW821-FHT09G01. The sequence goes on along the minus strand of NZ_JBWKOL010000013.1, from coordinate 9,619 downwards.
GGGCGACCATAACGGCGGGATCGGCGGACAGAGTGGGTTCGGTCATGGACGAAAGCCTTTACAAGGAACGGCCTCTTGCTCAAACCGGCGAGGACCGGGCTCCAGTTCGCAGGTGGGGAAAGCATGAAGTTCGCGCATCTGGCGGCCGGCCTGTGCCTGTTCCTTTCGGCGTGCGGCGGACCCGCGGCGAGCTCGGACCTGAGCGCCGCGCTGGACGCCCAATTGCGGGCCAACGCCGAACGGTACGGCCCCCCGGCGCAGTCGGTGCTGGTCCTGCACAACGGCGAGGTGCTGTACCGCAACCAGATCGGCCTGGCGGATGTCGAGGCCGGACGGGCCGTGCGCCCGGACGACGTCTACGGCGTCTATTCGGTGAGCAAGCTGTTCGCGAGCACCCTGATCCTGGAACTGGCCGACAAGGGACGGCTGGACCTGAAGGCTCCGGCCGCCCGGTACATGCCGACCCTGCCCGCGGCCTGGCGCGAGGTGCAGGTGGACCAGCTGCTCAGCCATGTCTCGGGCCTGCCCGACTTCGTCTCGGGCGCCGATGATACGACGGTCTTCCCATCGACCCGCGACGAGATGTTCCGCGTGATGGGCGAGCGGCCTTTCGATTTCCCGACGGGCACGCAGGCCCGGTACAACCAGACCAACTATGTCGTGCTGCAGGCCGTTCTGGAGGCGGTGTACGGCATGTCCTACCGGGACATCGTCCGCAGCCGCATCGTCGAGCCGCTCGGGCTGAAGGATGTCTATCTGGGCGTCGAGAACGCGCCCCGCGACCGGCTGGTCAGCCCCTATCACGGCGAGGACGGGCGCCTCGTTCCGGATCGGCCGATCCAGTGGCGCGACTACAGCGTCTCCCATGCCGAGCTCTACACCACGGCGGATGACCTGGGACGGTTCCTGACCGCGGTGGCGCAGGGGCGGTTCGCCCGGCAAGAGACGCTGGCGCGGCTATGGCGGCCCTATCCCCTGCCGAACGGCGGGACCGGCTTCGCCTCGGGCTGGGACTATGGCGAGAGCGGCGACTATCGCGAGGTCGGCCACGACGGGAGCGTCAAGGTGCGCGTGCGGCTGCTGTTCCGCGGCGAGGACCTGAGCGACCACTACATCATCGTCTATCTGACCAACGGCACGCCCGAGAACACCTGGACGCGGACCTTCGTGGATTCGATCCAGCCGATCATCCTGCGCGCCGGGAATTCCGAAACGCCCTGAGCCGCCGTCGTTTGCTGCATCTGCGAAACAAAAGGCCAAGCTGAGGGAAACCCGTGGGGCCTGACGCGTTAGGACGGCCATGGGCACGTCCGACCTGACTCTCGACGCCGACACCGCGGCGGTCGACGCCATTCCGCGTTTGCCTGCGCCGCCCGCGCGCCTGAGCCGACCGGCCCTCTTCCTCGATCTGGACGGCGTGCTGGCCGAGCTGGCGCCGACGCCCGACGCCGTGGTTCCGGATGCCCGCCGCACCGCGGTGCTGCAGGCGCTGACGCCCCGGCTGGGTGGACGGGTGGCGATCATCAGCGGTCGGACCATCGCCGAGATCGACCGGATCTCCGATTCCAGCATGGCTTCGGCCTCCGGCGTGCACGGGCTGGAGCGCCGCCGCGCCGACGGCGCCTTCCTGCGCGCCGAGGCCTCGGAGGCCGTGCGCGGCGCGGTGCGGGCCTTCGAGGAGTTCGCCCGCAACCGCCCCGGGGTGGTGGTCGAGGACAAGGCCGTGGCCGCCGGCCTGCACTATCGCGGCGCGCCCGAGACGGCGGGGGACGCCGAGGCCCTGACCCGCCGCCTGGCGGCCGAGACCGGATTGACGCTGCAGCCCGGCAATATGGTCATCGAGCTGAAGACGCCCGGAGCCAGCAAGGGCACGGCGTTGAAGGCCTTCATGGCCGAGGCGCCCTTCGCCGGGGCGGTTCCGGTCATGCTGGGCGACGACCTGACCGACGAGGACGGCTTCCGGGCGGCGAGCGAACTGGGCGGCTTCGGCGTCCTGGTCGGACCGCCGCGCGAGACCGCCGCCCGCCACGGCCTGTCCGGGGTGGACGCCGTGCTGGACTGGCTGGAGCAGCTCGAGGTGGAGGCATGACCCAACCCGACCTGGACCTGGCCCCCATCGGCAACTGCTCGATCAGCGCCCTGATCGACCGGCGCGGCCGCTTCGTCTGGGCCTGCGCCCCCCGGGTGGACGGCGACCCCGTCTTCTCGGCGCTGATGGACGGCAATGACCCTCAGCACGGGTTCTGGGACATCGAGCTGGAGGGGCTGAAGCACATCAGCCAGGCCTATATTCGCAACACCCCGGTGCTGCGGACCGTGCTGACCAGCGCGGACGGGGCCATGGTCGAGATTCTCGACTTCGCTCCCCGCCATCCCAAGCACAGCCGCACCTATCGCCCGCTGGCCTTCGCCCGGATCGTGCGGCCGCTGGAGGGATCGCCCCGCATCCGCGTGCGGCTGCGGCCCTCGGCGGACTGGGGCGCGCGTCCGGCTGAACGCACCAGCGGCTCCAACCACATCCGCTATCTGTGCACGGACGTCATCCTGCGGCTGACGACCGACTGCCCGGTCTCGCATGTGATGAACGAGCGGACCTTCCGGCTGGAGAAGGCCCACGCCTTCTTCCTGGGGCCGGATGAGGGCTACGACCAGGATGTCGGACCGGGCGTCTCGGCGGCGCTGGATCGCACCATCGCCTACTGGCAGGACTGGGTGCGCAAGCTCTACCTGCCGCTGGACTGGCAGGAGGCGGTGATCCGGGCGGCGATCACGCTGAAGCTCTGCGCCTATGAGGAAACGGGAGCCATCGTCGCGGCCCTGACCACCTCGGTGCCCGAGTTCCCGGAGAGCGGACGCAACTGGGACTACCGGTACTGCTGGATCCGCGACGCCTATTACGTCGTACGGGCGCTGAACCGTCTGGGCGCGGTCGACCTGCTGGAGAACTACCTCGGCTATCTGCGCAACCTGGTCGACGCCTCGGGCGGCGGCCATGTGCAGCCGGTCTACGGTGTCGGCCTGGAAGAAGACATCGACGAACGGATCACCGAGACCGTCGCCGGCTATCGCGGCATGAAGCCGGTCCGCGTCGGCAACCAGGCGCGCGAACACCTGCAGCATGACGTGTACGGACAGATCGTCCTGCCGCTGGTCCAGGCCTTCTACGACCAGCGCCTGCTGCGCCCCGGCACCATCGACGACTTCCACGCGCTGGAGAAGGTCGGCGAGCGGGCGTTCGCCATGCACGACCAGGTCGACGCCGGCCTGTGGGAATTCCGGACCATCGCCCGGATCCATACCTATTCCTCGGTCATGTGCTGGGCGGCCTGCGACCGTCTGGCCAAGGCGGCGGACCATCTGGGGCTGACCTCGCGGACCGAGGTCTGGCGCGCGCGGGCCGACCAGATCCGCGCCCGGATCGAGAAGGAGGCCTTCCTGCCGGATGAGGGCCGGTTCGCCGCCAGCTTCGGCAACCGCGAGCTGGACGCCTCCCTGCTCCAGATGACCGACCTCGGCTTCCTCGACGCCCGCGATCCTCGGCAGGTGGCGACCTTCGACGCCATCGAGCGGGACCTGAAGAAGGGCCCCTACCTGTTCCGCTACGTCGAGCCGGACGATTTCGGCGAGCCGGAGACGGCGTTCAACTTCTGCACCTTCTGGTTCATCGAGGCCCTGCACCAGAACGGCCGCACCGAGGAGGCGCGCGAGATCTTCGAACAGATGCTGAGCCGCCGGACCCATGCGGGCCTGCTGAGCGAGGACATTTCTCTCGGTGATGACGAGCTGTGGGGGAACTACCCGCAGACCTATTCGCTGGTGGGCATCATCAACTGCGCCGTGCTGCTGAGCCGGTCGTGGACGGATGTCCGGTGAGTTTCCATGAGTAGGTTGATCGTCGTCTCCAACCGGGTCTCGGCCCCCAAGGACCCCGCCGCGGGCTCGGCGGGCGGGCTGGCCATGGCGCTGTCGGCGGCGCTCAAGAAATACGACGGCCTGTGGTTCGGCTGGTCGGGCGAGACCGTCGAGCACTTCACCGGCGAGCTGCAGATCGAGGATCGCGCCGGGGTGACGGTGGCCCTGGTCGATCTGGAGGCCCAGGACGTCGACGAGTATTACAACGGCTACGCCAACAAGACGCTGTGGCCGCTGTTCCATCACCGCACCGACCTGGCGGCCTACGAGCGGTCGTACGGCGAAGGCTATGAGCGGACCAACGCCCGGTTCGCCGAGGTGCTGGCGCCGCTGATCCAGCCGGACGACATCATCTGGATCCACGACTACCACATGATCCCGATGGCCCGGGACCTGCGGCGGCTGGGCATCAAGAACCGCATCGGCTTCTTCCTGCACACGCCCTGGCCCGCGCGGCAGCTGCTGGTGACCCTGCCGCATCACCGGCGGCTGGTGGAGTCGATGTTCGACTACGACCTGCTCGGCTTCCAGACCCGCGAGTGGCTGGACCTGTTCCGTGACTACGTCGCCTCCGAGCCCAGCGTGAACGGCAGGCTGCTGCCGAACGACGCGCTGGAGGCTTTCGACAAGACGGTCCAGACCGGCGTCTTCCCCATCGGCATCGACGTGGACGGCTTCCTGAAGGCGCGCAACTCGGCCTTCGGCCGCCGGACCTACGACCGGATGGCGGCCTCGTCGGCCTTCCGCTCGATGATGGTCGGGGTGGATCGGCTGGACTACTCCAAGGGGCTGGAGGAGCGGCTGCTGGGCTATGAGCAGTTCCTGAAGGACAATGCCGACAAGCGGGGCGATGTCTTCCTGTTGCAGGTCACTCCGATCAGCCGGGACGACGTGGACACCTACCAGGACATCCGCGGACGGCTGGAAGGCCTGGCCGGACGGATCAACGGCGAGTTCGCCGACATGGACTGGCAGCCGATCCGCTATCTCAACCGCACCTATCGCCGCGACCAGCTGGCGGGGATCTACCGCGCCGCGCGGGTCGGGCTGGTGACGCCGCTGCGCGACGGCATGAACCTGGTGGCCAAGGAATATGTCGCGGCCCAGAACCCCGACGATCCCGGCGTACTGGTGTTGTCGCGCTTCGCCGGGGCCGCCGAGCAGATGGGTGAGGCCCTGCTGGTCAATCCGTTCAGCCGCGAGGAGCTGTCCGACGCCATCAAGCGGGCGCTGGACATGCCGCTGGAGGAGCGCAAACGGAAGTGGCAGGCGCTGATGCAGGTCGTGCGCGACACCGACGTGGGCATCTGGCGCGACGACTTCGTGGCCTCGCTGCAGGCGGTCGTGCGAACGACCGGGGACGAGGGCGGCGGCATGGGGGACGACGGAAGCGGCGCCGCCCACGCCGCCTGATCGGTCAGGCGACCTCTGCCATCACCGGCGGCGTGCCGTCCTTGGCCGTCGCCAGCAGGTTGGCCGGACGGTCCGTGATGCGGGCCAGCCAGCGGTCCATCAGCTCGCTCTTGGGGGCGAACTCGCGGCCCCAGGCCATGGCCGAGCCGACCATGACATCCACCGCCGTGAACCGGTGGCCCATCAGATAGGGGCCATGCTCCAGCGCGGTCAGGATGCGGGCGTTGACCTGATCGTAGCGGGCCTTGGCGACCGGATCGGTCTCCGTCTGGCCGCTGATCCGGGCCCAGTAGGCAGGCTCCATCTCGCCCGCCGTCCACGCCAGCCAGGTGACGTAGGCGGCCCGCTCCGGCGATCCGACCGGCGCGCCGAGATCGGCGGCGGGGAAGAGGTCGGTCAGATACAGCGCGATGGCGGCCGATTCGGTGACCAGGGCGCCGTCGTGCAGCAGGGCGGGGACCTTGCCGTCCGGATGCAGGTTGGCCGGGTCGCGGCGGCCCGAGGCGGTCTGGGCGCGGATGATGTCGACGTATTCGATCTCGCAGGGTGCACCGATCTCCTCCATCAGCCAGACGATGCGGCCCGAACGGGACCAGGGCGCGTGAAACAGGGTCAGCATCGTGTCTCTCCATTGTGGCGGGCGATGCTCGCTACGCGTCCTCCCTTTCGTGGGGATGACAATTCGCGACCTGGGCCCTGCGCCCGACGACCCCTCGTCGCCGGCAGTCCATTGACTACTGCCACCCTGCTGCCAGCATGCTGTCAGCAGCCGTTCGCCATCCTGCCCTCAAGCAGCGAGCGACCGCGTCGCGAGTGATAGGGCAGAACATCTTGAGACGCGCCGACCGCCTTTTCCAGATCATCCAGGTGCTGCGGCGCTCGTCCAAGCCGGTGACGGCCGACGCGATCGCCGCCGAGCTGGAGACGTCCAAGCGGTCGATCTATCGCGACATCGCCACCCTGATGGGCCAGCGGGTGCCGATCCGGGGCGAGGCCGGGCTGGGCTATGTGCTGGAGGGCGGCTTCGACATGCCGCCCCTGATGCTGACCTCCGACGAGATCGAGGCGGCGGTGCTGGGCGCGCAGTGGGTGGCCGGCCGGGGCGACCCGGCGCTGGCCCGGGCCGCGCGCGACCTGATCGCCAAGATCGCCGCCACGGTGCCGGAACGCCTGCGGCCCGTGGTGCTGGAGCCCGCCGTCGCCGGCCCGCCCGTGTGGACCAGGGAACGCAAGACGGACGCGCTGGACATGGCGCAGGTGCGGATGTGGATTCACGCGGGCCGCAAGCTGGCCCTGCATTACGCCGATGAGCAGGGGCGCGAGACCACGCGCACCATCTGGCCCTTCCTGGTCGGCTACCGCGAGACGACGCGGCTGCTGGTCGGCTGGTGCGAGGCGCGCGACGACTTCCGCACCTTCCGCACGGACCGGGTGGTGTCGGCCGAGTTCCTGGAAGAGCGCTATCCTGGACGGCCCGCCGTGCTGCGCGCCCGCTGGACCGCCAAGATGGAAGCCGACCGGGCGGCCTGGATCGCCGCCGGTAAGCCCGATCCGCACGGGTAGTTCCTCCCCCTAGGGGGAGGAACGGCCGCGTCTCAGTATATCTCGAACAGACCCGCAGCGCCCATGCCGCCGCCGATGCACATGGTCACGACGCCGTATTTGGCCCCGCGGCGCTTGCCTTCGATCAGGACGTGGCCGGTCATCCGGGCGCCCGACATGCCGTAGGGGTGGCCGATCGAGATGGCGCCGCCCGAGACGTTCAGCAGCTCGTTCGGAATGCCCAGGGTGTCGCGGCAGTACAGGACCTGAACGGCGAAGGCCTCGTTCAGCTCCCAGATGCCGATGTCGTCCATGGTCAGGCCGTGGCGCTTCAGCAGCTTGGGCACGGCGTAGACCGGGCCGATGCCCATCTCGTCCGGCTCGCAGCCGGCGACGGCCATGCCGCGATAGGCGCCCAGCGGCTGCAGGCCGCGCTTCACCGCCTCGCCGGCCTCCATGATCACGCAGGCCGAGGCCCCGTCCGACAGCTGGCTGGCGTTGCCGGCGGTGATGAACTCGCCCTGCTGGATCTCTTCGCCCGAGCCGAACACGGTCTTCAGAGACTTCAGGCCTTCCAGCGTCGTATCGGCGCGGTTGCCCTCGTCCTTGGAGAGGGTGATCTCCTTCTTCGAGGTCTCGCCGGTGGCCTTGTCCGTGACCAGCATGGTGGTGGTCATCGGCACGATCTCGGCGTCGAACCGGCCTTCGGCCTGGGCCTGGGCGGTGCGCTGCTGCGACTGCAGGGCGTACTCGTCCTGCCGGTCGCGATCGATGTTGTAGCGGCGGGCGACGACCTCGGCGGTCTCCAGCATCGACATATACATGTGCGGCGCCAGCTTCAGCAGCTCCTCGTCCTTGCCGCGGTACAGGTTCATGTGCTGGTTCTGGACCAGCGAAATGCTCTCCAGGCCGCCGCCGACCGCCATCTTCTGCTGATCGAAGATGACCTGCTTGGCCGCCGTGGCGATGCCCATCAGGCCCGAAGCGCACTGGCGGTCCAGGCTCATGCCGGGGACGGAGGAGGGGAGGCCGGCGGCCAGGGCGATCTGGCGAGCGACGTTGGTGCCGGTCGAGCCCTGCTGCAGGGCCGCGCCCATGACCACGTCCTCGATCTCGGCCGGCTCGACCCCGGCGCGGGCGACGGCGTGCTTCACGGCGTGGGCGCCGAGCTGCTGGGCCTGGGTGTCGTTGAAGGCCCCGCGGTAGGCGCGGCCGATGGGGGTGCGGGCGGTGGAGACGATGACGGCTTCGCGGGACATCTGAAGTATCTCTCTTTGTAAGTGCGCTACCGCTCGGCCCGCGGGGCCTCGCTGCTTGAGCGCGATTTCCTCTGGACTTGCCCCCGGCTTCTGTCGGCCGGTTCAGCGACTGGTGAATAGTCTAGGCGCGTGCCGTGGCGTCAACGCAATCCTGTCCGGCCCCGAAACCTCCCTGCGCCTCAAGCAGTGAGGCTCCGCGAGCCGAACGTAGGCGCCGCGCCGCAGGCGCGCTCTCTTAAGAGTGGGCCTTCTTCGCCTTGGTCAGTTCGATGATGCCCTGGGCGGCGCCCATCTCCGGCACGATCTCGCCGGCGCGGTCCGAGATCTCGGCGAAGCGGGCCTCGATCTGTTCGGGCGCGTCCTCGCCGACGATGCGGACGCCCTGGGTCAGGGTGATGTAGGCGCGCTCGAAGCCGCCGGCGCCGGCCGCCAGGATGCAGCGGGTCGGCGCGTTCTCGCTGACCAGATAGAGCAGGCCCGGCGAGACCAGCTCGGGCCCCAGGGCCTCCAGCGGCAGGGCGGCGCCCAGGTCCTCGGTCATGCGGGTGTGGGCGGTTGGGGCCAGGCTGTTGACCTGGATGCCGTTCTTGGCGCCCTCGATCGACAGGGTCTGCATGAAGCCGACCAGGGCCATCTTGGCGGCGCCGTAGTTGGCCTGGCCGAAATTGCCGTACAGGCCCGAGGACGAGGTGGTCATGACGATGCGGCCGTAATTCTGGGTCCGCATGATCTCCCACACCGCCTTGGTGCAGTTCACCGCGCCCATCAGGTGCACGTCCATGACGAACTGGAAGTCGGCGATGTCCATCTTGGCGAAGCTCTTGTCGCGCAGGACGCCGGCGTTGTTCACCAGGATGTCGACGCGGCCCCATTTCGCCATGGCGGCGGCGACCATGGCCTCGACCGCGGCGTAGTCGGTGACGGAGGCGGCGTTGGCGATGGCTTCACCGCCCAGGGCTTCGATCTCGGCGACCACGGCCTCGGCGGCGGTGGCCGAGCTGCCCGAGCCGTCGCGGGCCCCGCCCAGATCGTTGACGACCACTTTTGCGCCGCGTTTGGCGAGCGCGAGGGCGTGTTCGCGCCCCAAACCACCCCCGGCGCCGGTCACGATGGCCACGCGACCCTCAAAACTCATCGTCATTCGAACATTCTCCCTGTGGTGAGTATTCTCCTAGCAGGCGTTTCAATCAGGGAAACCCCGCCCATTGTGTTGAAACGGCGCCACAGTCGCCGCATTGAGAGCCAGATTGCGGAACCGGAACCGTACATTGTGGTTAGGTGCCGGGAGCCCCCCGTGTAAGCGTGGGGATATCGGGCAAACCTTGAGTGAGGGATATGATGAAGGTGAAACTTCTCGCCGGCGTCGCGATGGCGGGGCTGTTCGCAGCCGGCGCTGCGGCGGCCGAGCCGAATGGTTGGTACGGGGCGATCGACGCCGGGTACCACACCATCGACGACCTGGAACTGGTGTCGCAAAACGCCGGTCCGCAATT
>NZ_JBWKOL010000012.1:0-75347 GCF_059416065.1 Brevundimonas sp. GW821-FHT09G01 | reverse complement strand
GTCTTGCCGTGGTCAACGTGACCGATCGTGCCGATGTTGCAGTGCGGCTTGGTGCGTTCGAACTTTTCCTTGGCCATGGCCAAAACTCCTGTGGCCCGGGTCCGTCAGCGGAGGGGCGCGATGCTGATCAAAAACCTTGGAGCGGGTAGACGGAATCGAACCGACATATTCAGCTTGGAAGGCTGCTGTACTACCATTGTACTATACCCGCACGGAGACGGCCTCAGGTCCGAAAGACCCTCGACCGCCGACCCGATATGGGGTCCCGTCCGTCGTTTCGAAAGCGCGTGGTGGGGGAAGCAGGACTCGAACCTGCGAAGCTTACGCAGGGGATTTACAGTCCCCCCCCTTTGCCGCTCGGGACATTCCCCCAAACGCGCTTTTCGAACCGCCGGAACCTTCGCGACGACGGTCTTTCGACCCCCGGCGCAACAAAGTCTCTCGTGGTCTCGCGTCGCCTGCTTTAGGAGGTGCGCCAGACCCGAAAGCCCTCAGGGCTCCAAATCGGAGGGCGTCTTATAGTGTCGAGAAATCCAGAACGCAACGACCGGAAATCGGGCAAGAAAACGGCCCCTTCCGGCAAGCCCGGCGGGCGTTTCGACGGCCCGAAGGCCGCCGGCAAGGGCGGACCCGATCGCGGCGGATGGAACCCCAATCCGCCCGCGAAGACCTTCAGTGATTCCGCCCCGCGCGGTTCGCGCGCCAAGGCGGACGCCGATAATTTCGTCTGGGGCCGTCATCCCGTGCTGGCCGCCCTGGCCAATCCGGCCCGCAAGGGCATGGGCCGGCTGCTGGCCACGCCGGACCGCGCCGCCGAGATCGAGCGCGACCGTCTGGCTCCGCACGGCCACAAGGTCGAGGTGATCGAGCCGCAGGCGCTGGACCGCATGCTGCCCGCCGGCGCCGTGCACCAGGGCCTGGCCTTCAAGGTCTCGCCGCTGGAAGGCGTGGCGCTGGAGGACATCGCCGAGGACGCCTCGGGCGTCATCGTCATGCTGGACCAGCTGACCGACCCGCAGAACGTCGGCGCCATCTTCCGCTCCGCCCTGGCCTTCGGGGCCAAGGGGATCGTGGTCCAGGACCGCCATTCCCCCGCCCTGGCCGGCGCGCTGGCCAAGGCCTCCGCCGGCGCCACCGAACGCCTGCCCTGCGCCCGGGTGACCAACCTGTCGCGCGCGCTGGAGCGTCTGGCCGACATGGGCTGGCGCGCGGTCGGGCTGGATGGCGCGGCCGAGCTGACACTGGAACAGGCCCTGGACGCCCAGCCGACCGTCCTGGTCATGGGCTCGGAAGGCGACGGCGTGCGCCGGCTGGTGGCCGAACACTGCGAGGCCATGGCCAGGATCCCCATGCCGGGCGGTTTCGAGAGCCTGAACGTCTCCAACGCCGCCGCCATCGCGCTTTATGAAGCGGTACGCAAACAGGGCGGCTGACAGGATGCCGCACCGACGCTAGAGAGCGGAAATGGAATTCTTCAGCTCTCCCGAACTGGCCTCGCAGGCGACCGCCCTGGGCCAGGTGGTCATGATGGATCTGGTGCTGGCGGGCGACAACGCCGTCGCCGTCGGCCTGGCCGCCGCCGCCCTGCCGCAGGAGCAGCGCAAGAAGGCGATCCTGATCGGCCTGATCGCCGCCGTGGTCATGCGCATCGGCTTCGCCCTGATCACCGGCTGGCTGATGGGGCTGATCGGCCTGCTGCTGGCCGGCGGCCTGTTGCTGCTGTGGGTGTGCTGGAAGATGTGGCGCGAGCTGCGCGAGCAGGCGACCCATGACCAGGCCGAGGCCGAGAAGGAACTCGAGCTGGCGCTGAGCATCGAGCACGGCAAGGGTCCGTCGCCCGAGGAACTGGGCCTGAAGCGCAAGACCTTCGGCGCCGCCCTGGTCCAGATCATGATCGCCGACATCACCATGTCGCTGGACAATGTGCTGGCCGTGGCCGGCGCGGCCCACGAGCACCCGTGGATCATGGTCTTCGGCCTGGTCCTGTCGATCGGCCTGATGGGCGTGGCGGCGACCTATATCGCCAAGCTGCTGCACCGCTTCCGCTGGATCGGCTACCTGGGCCTGGTCATCGTCCTGTACGTCGCGCTGCACATGATCTGGGACGGCTACCGCGCCACCGTGGTCCGCACCCTGAACCTGGCCCAGCACAACGCCGCCATCCCCGCCTTCCTGCAGATCACGCCGAAGGAGGTGGCCAAATACTGCAAGGCTGAGGAAGGCGACAAGCTGCGGATTTGCATGACCCAACCCGGGGCGACCCCGGCCGATCTGCCGCCGCCACTGACGGTTCCGGCGGCCTGAGCATGACCGCCACTCCGAAAACGCCCCTGAACGCCGCCGTGCGCCAGCTGTCCTTCGCCACCAGCGTGGCGGCGGCCTTGTCGATCAGCGCCTGCGGACAACAACCGCCGCAGCAACAGGCGACCACCCGCATCTGCACCGATCCGACGGGCGCTCGGATCCCGGATCAGAACTGCCACCGCAGCGGCGGCGCGGGCGGCGGCGCCCTCTGGTATTTCGGCGCCGCGGCGCTGGCGAGCACGGCCTATGGCAAGAAGGCCTCGGGCGGCAGCTACACCGCCCCCGACCGCAGCGGCTTCGGCGCCTCGGCGCGCGGCTCCTCGGGCGGCTGATGGACCGGCTGCCGCTGGCGCCCCGGCCGGACTGGCGCGAGCGGGTCGAGGCCCTTGGCCTCGTCTGGCACACCGCCGGGGACCTGCCCTACTGGAACGAGGCCGCCTGCTACCGCTTCAGCCGCCGCGAGGTCCGCCAGATCGAGCAGGCCACCGAAGAGCTGTACGCCCTGTGCCTGGCGGCCGGTCAGCACATCATCGATCAGAACCTGTTCCACCGCTTCGGCATCCCCGACTTCGCCGTCCCCCTGATCCGCAAGGCCTGGGACGAGGAGCCGCCGGCGCTGAACCACGGCCGCTTCGACCTGGGCTACGACGGCGTCTCGCCGCCCAAGATGTTCGAGTTCAACTGCGACACCCCCACCTCCCTGCTGGAGGCCTCGGTCATCCAGTGGGACTGGCTGGAGGCGGTCTTCCCGGGCCGGGATCAGTTCAACGGCATCCATGACGCCCTGATCGCCCGCTGGGCCGAGATCGCCCCCGCCCTGCCGCAGCCGGTCCACTTCACCTGGGCCGAGGAAGGCGCGGCCGAGGACGCCGTCACCGTCGCCTATATGCGCGACGTCGCCCGCGAAGGCGGGGTCCAGAGCATCGCCCTGCCCATCGACCAGATCGAATGGACCGGCCTGCGCTTCGCCGACGCCACAGGCGCGCCGATCCGGTCCCTGTTCCACCTCTATCCGTGGGAATGGCTGATCAACGAGGAATACGGCTCGCGCATCGTCCATTCGCCGACCGTCTGGATCGAGCCGATCTGGAAGATGATCTGGTCGAACAAGGCCCTGCTGCCGATCCTGTGGGAGTTGTTTCCCCATCATCCGAACCTGCTGGAGGCCTCCTTCGAGGCCCTGCCCGGCGACCATGCGCGCAAGCCGATCCTGGCCCGCGAGGGCGCCAACATCTCCATCGTCAGGGACGGCAAGGTGGTCGAAGCCACCGGCGGCGACTACGGCGGCGAGGGCTATGTCTGGCAGCGCCTCTACGACCTGCCCGAGTTCGACGGCCAGCACCCGGTCATCGGCAGCTGGATCGTCGACGGCGCAGCCGTCGGCATCGGCGTGAGGGAGGCGGGACTGATCACGGGAAACACGGCGCGCTTCGTGCCGCATGTGATCGAGGGCTGACGCTCAACGCGTCAGGAAATAGGACCCGTCGACGTGGCCGTTCATCCCGCAGTAGGGGCGAGAGCCGCCCTGGCCGCCAGGGGCCAGTTCCTCCACATTCAGATAGCCGCCGCGCAACGATACCCGAATCCGCCACCCGTCGTCGGCGTTGATCGTGATCGCATTGTCGATGATCCGTCCCGTGCCGGACACGTCGCAGAGCCAGCGCGCATTGACCGGATGGGCGGCGTTGAGCTCGACCAGAAGCTGCCCCTTCTCCAGCCGCCGGATATCCACGGAGCCCGCCACGTTGCGCCACTCCCCCTCCAGTCCGGTGGCCGGACGGGTCTGCAGGCTGTCGAGGAACTGCACCCGTCCCCTCATGCGCTCCGCCAGACCGGAGAAGTCCCGGAAACCGCCGCGCGTGCTGTTCTCCTGCCATTCGTCGCGGGCGCCGATGAACCATCGCTGATCCTGCGTCAGCGCGGTGCGGGCGCCCGCCGGTAGAGCGCGGCGGACGGCGGCGTAGCGGTCAGCCATTCGCCGATCCAGCCGCCCCAGCGCCGGATCGGCGCAGATGGCGTGCTCGGATGGGGTCGAGGCGCGGCTGCAGTTGAAGGAGGGACCATCCTGCGAAGCCAGAAGGGCCAGGGCGATAATCGTGATCACGAGCGACCTCCAACGGGCAAACTAGGAAAATCAGCGGCCGAGATATCTGCTCTCGAAATCGCGAAGCTGGCGATTGCGGTCTTCAAGGTGGGTAATCTCGCAATCCAGAGAGTCCAGGGCGAAGGCGCCGCCGTCGCCGAACAGGGCCTCGCCGGCCCCGCAGTCCGCTGTGGCGAACGCGTTCCAGTGGGACTGAGCCTCGCTGAACGCCCGTTTCGCCTCCCGTGGTTCAACGCCATGATCCGCCGGGAGAGCATCCAGCGCCCTGTTGATCCGCGACAGGATCACGCCCTGTTCGGCCTTCGCTCGGTCGCGCACGTCCGCGTAGCAGCTGGTCATCTCAAGCTGGCCGCCGACATCGGCGCAGGCGTCCTGCGGATCCTGAACGGCGAGAACGCCAACTGACAGAAGAATGGCAAGCAGGGGCATTCGAACACTTCCTCAGACGTCCCGCACGATCGCCGGTGAGCCGCCCCAAGGTCAATGCATCGAAGCGACGCCGGACGATATCAGCCCTCCGCGCCCCCGAACCGCGCGCTCCATTCGGCGACCTGCTCGTCCTCGATCTTGGCGAACAGGACGCTGGCGGCGGCGACCGGCCGGCCCACCGGCACGGCGGCCAGCAGGTCCTCGTCCGCCGAAGGCCACGACAGGTCGGTCGAGCCGACGCTGGCGGCGATCTTCTCCGCCGACGCCGGGATGACCGGGGCGGCCAGGCGGGCGAACAGGGCGACCAGGTTCAGGGCGAAGCGGGTGGCGGTGGCGGCCTGTTCCGGATCGGTCTTGAACGCCGTCCACGGCGCCGCGACCTGCAGATACTCATTGCCCAGCACCCACAGGGCGCGGATCGACTGCGCCGCCTTGCGGAACTCCATGTCCTCCAGATTGGCCGTCGCCTCCGCGATGCCGCCCTTCAGCTGGGCCAGGAAGGACTGCTCGACCTCGGTCAGGGCGCCGCCCTGGGGCACCACACCCTCGAACTTCGACTCCGTGAACTTGACGATCCGGTTGACGAAATTGCCCAGCACGTCGGCCAGGTCCTTGTTCGTCGTCGACTGGAACTGCTCCCAGGTGAAGGCCGCGTCGGAGTGTTCCGGGCCATAGGCGGTCAGGTGCCAGCGCCAGTAGTCGGCGGGCAGCAGTTCCAGCGCCTGGTCCATGAAGACGCCGCGCTTCTGGCTGGTCGAGAATTTGCCGCCGTACCAGTTCAGCCAGTTGAAGGCCTTCAGGGTGTCGACCGTCTTCCAGGGCTCGCCCGAGCCCAGGATCGTCGCGGGGAAGCTGACGGTGTGGAAGGCGACGTTGTCCTTGCCCATGAACTGGACGTAGCGCACGTCGTCGGCGCCCTCGTCGGTCCTCCACCAGTCGCGCCAGGTCGTGCCGTTGGCGTCGGCCCACTCTTCCGTGGCGCCGATGTATTCGATGGGCGCGTCGAACCAGACATAGAAGACCTTGCCCTCCATGCCCGGGCGCGGCCCGCCGTCAGGCCCGACCACCGGCACGCCCCACTTCAGGTCGCGGGTGATGCCCCGGTCGATCAGGCCCTCGTCCAGGTGCTTGTAGGCGATGGACTTGGCCAGGGTCTGCCAGTCGGTCTTGGTCCCGATCCAGTCGCGGATCGGCTGCTCCAGCTTGGTCTGCAGCAGATAGAGGTGACGGGTGTCGCGCACTTCCAGGTTCCGCGAGCCCGAGACCGCCGAATAGGGATTGATCAGGTCGGTCGGGTCCAGCAGCCGCCCGCAGTTGTCGCACTGGTCCCCGCGCGCCTTCTCATAGGCGCAGTGCGGACAGGTCCCCTCGACATAGCGGTCCGGCAGGAAGCGGGCGTCGTCGACGGAATAGATCATCCGGTCGACCCGCTCCTCGATCAGGCCCCGTTCCTCCAGTACCTTGGCGAAATGCTGCGTCAGGCGGCGGTTGGGATCGTTCGAGGATCGGCCGAACCAGTCGTAGCTCAGGCCGAACGACTGGCCGGCGGCCTTCTGGATCTCGTGCTGCTCGTCGCAATAGGCGCGCACGTCCTGCCCGGCGGCGGCGGCGGCCAGCTCGGCCGGGGTGCCGTGCTCGTCGGTGGCGCAGATGTAGAGGACCTCATGGCCCTGCGCGCGCTTGAAGCGGGCGTAGACATCCGCCGGCAGCATCGAACCCGCCAGATTCCCCAGATGCTTGATGCCGTTGATGTAGGGCAGCGCCGAGGTGATGAGGATGCGGGACATTGGGGCCTGAGGGTGGAGGAGCGAGGGTCGCGGTGAGTGGTTAGTGGCGAGTGCAGCCGGATTTCGCAACCCGTTCCCGCCCCGCCTCGACCCTCGCCGCCCGTCCCTCGACCCGATCGGGGACGACGCTTACGCTCTCGCCCATGGCCATCATCCCCACCGTCAAATGCAGCGACATCCTCCGCTCGGTCGGTTTCTACACCGGCGTGCTGGATTTCGAGGTCCGGCGCGAGTGGTCCGAACTGACGGATCCCGGGTTCGCCTGGCTGACCCGGGACGGCGAGGTGCTGAACCTGTCCAGCCATCGGGGCGACGGCGTCTTCGGGCAGGCGGTCGTGGTCGAGGTCGCCGGCATCGACGCCCTGTTCGAGGCGTTCCGGGCGCGCGGCCTTGATCCTTCGGGCAAGCCGGACTCGCCGGTCCACCAGGGTCCGCTGGATCAGACGTGGGGCACGCGCGAATTCTACGTCGATGACCCGGACGGCAACACGCTGCGTTTCACAGAACGTGCGGCAGCCGCCGCGCGACCCTGAGGAACCGCCCCGCCAGCAGGGCGCCCGAGACCAGGCTGGCGATGATCACCGCCCACACCAGTCCGTCCACGCCGATCCTGTGCGCCAGCACCCAGCCCAGCGGCATCATGATCGCGCCGTAGGACAGGAAATGCATGATCGTCGGCCACCAGACGTCGCCCGCGGCGCGATTGGCCTGGGCCGCCACGACCTGGATGCCGTCCGCCACGAAGAACAGGGTCGCCAGCACCAGCGCCGGTCCGGCGATGGCGATCAGGGCCGGATCGGCCGTATAGGCGCCCACCACCACCGTGGCCGTCGGCCAGATGACCAGGGCCACGATCAGGGTCAGCACCGCGACCACGCCGATGCCCGCCAGGCCGGCGCGCATCACGCCCGCCCGGTCCTGTGCGCCGTACGCCCGTCCGACCAGCACCGCCGTCGCCGACGACAGTCCCATCGGCAGCATGAAGACGATCGCCGACATATTGATCACGATGGCCCAGCTGGCGGTCTCGTTGGTCCCCAGCATGCCGGCGATCAGGGTCATGGCCGCGAAGGCCCCGACCTCGATGAAGTTCGACGCCCCGGCGCCCAGGCCGACCTTGACCTGTTCGCGTTCGACCGCGCGGTCGCGCGCCGGCTTGGCCCACAGGTTCCAGGTCTTCGCCTCGGGCAGGCGCAGGATGTAGATCACCAGGAAGACCGCCAGCGCCGTCCGGGCGCCGAACGTCGCCCAGGCCGAGGCGACAGCCCCGTCCACGCCGAGGCCCAGCAGATCGGGCACCAGCAGCAGGTTCAGGCCGATGTTGACGCCGTTGGCCACCCACATGGCCCACATTCCCGGCTTGGGCTTGGACAGCCCCTCCAGGAAGAACTGCCCGGCGATCGAGATCAGATAGGCGGGCATCGACAGGGCGAAGACCACCAGCGGTCCGGACGCGCCTTCGCCCAGGCCTTCGCCGAACTGGACGTTCTGCATGACCCACGGCCCGAACACCGCCAGGGCCAGCATGGCGGCGACGCCGATCTGCATCGCATAAACGACGCCGCGCCTCAGGACCGCGCCGATCTCGGCGTGCCGTCCCTCGCCGCGCAGGCGGGCGGTCAGGATCTGCACCCCCATCATCAGCCCGACCGCCGTGGTCAGCACTACCGAGGACGGCGCCCAGGCCAGCGAGTGATAGGCCAGCTCGCGCGACGCATAGTGGCCGACCACGATCGCGTCGGTCAGCCCCATGGTCATGATGCCGATACGCGCCAGCACCACCGGCCAGGCGAGATTCAGAAGGTCTTTCAGGGTGGCGCGGGTCTGGGGGCTGAGCACGGTCATGGGACGCGCGACAGGCCACGGGGGACGGTGAAGGTCAACCCGGGTTGAGGGAAAGGTGGCATAAGGAGGACTTCTCCCTCCCCTCATGGGGAGGGTGGCCGAGCGAAGCGAGGACGGGTGGGGAGCGGCCGCACGGTCCCCCACCCTGTCGCCGCTGACGCGCCGACACCCCTCCCCACTGCGGGGGAGGGAGAACACCCCCGCTTCCCCCTGCCCGCGAAGCCGCCTAAACCTCCGCACATGCCCAAGCTGACGTCCGCCATCGATCCCCACAGCGCCGCCTTCAAGGCGCTGGACGCCCACAACCGCGCCCTGCGCGACGAGCTGTACGAAAAGGTCGCCAAGGCCGGACGCGGCGGCTCGGACGCCAGCCGCGACCGCCACGTCTCGCGCGGCAAGCTGCTGCCCCGCGACCGGGTCGAGCGCCTGCTGGACCCCGGCTCGCCCTTCCTCGAGGTCAGCCAGCTGGCCGCCGGCGGCATGTATAACGACGAGGCGCCGGGCGCGGGCATGATCTGCGGCGTCGGCCGGGTCTCGGGCCGCGAGGTCATGATCGTCGCCAACGATCCGACCGTGAAGGGCGGCGCCTACTTCCCCATGACGGTGAAGAAGCACCTGCGGGCCCAGGAGATCGCCGAGCAGAACAACCTGCCCTGTGTCTATCTGGTCGATTCCGGCGGGGCCAACCTGCCGCACCAGGCCGAGGTCTTCCCCGACCGCGACCACTTCGGCCGCATCTTCTTCAACCAGGCCCGCATGAGCGCCAAGTCGATCCCGCAGATCGCCTGCGTCATGGGCTCCTGCACCGCCGGCGGCGCCTATGTGCCGGCCATGTCGGACGAGACGGTCATCGTCCGCAACCAGGGCACCATCTTCCTGGCCGGCCCGCCGCTGGTGAAGGCCGCGACGGGCGAGGTCATCTCGGCCGAGGAGCTGGGCGGCGCCGAGACCCACGGCCGCAAGTCCGGCGTGGTCGACCATGTGGCCGAGAACGACGAGCACGCGCTGGAGATCGTCCGCTCGATCGTCGCCAACCTGAACACGGTGAAGTCCGTGGCGCTGGACGTGCGCGAGCCGCGCGCGCCCGCGCTGGATCCGGAACAGCTGTACGGCATCATCCCCGACGACGTCCGCGCCCCCTATGACGTGCGCGAGGTCATCGCCCGCATCGTCGACGGTTCCGAGCTGGACGAGTTCAAGGCCCTGTACGGGACCAGCCTGGTCTGCGGCTTCGCCCGCATCTGGGGCTATCCGGTCGCCATCCTGGCCAACAACGGCGTGCTGTTCAGCGAAAGCGCCCAGAAGGGCGCCCACTTCATCGAGCTGGCCTGCAAGCGAAAGATCCCGCTGCTGTTCCTGCAGAACATCTCGGGCTTCATGGTCGGCGGCAAGTACGAGGCCGAGGGCATCGCCAAGCACGGCGCCAAGCTGGTCACCGCCGTCGCCTCGGCCGAGGTGCCCAAATTCACCGTCCTGATCGGCGGCAGCTTCGGCGCCGGCAACTACGGCATGTGCGGTCGCGCCTACAGCCCGCGCTTCCTCTTCACCTGGCCCAACAGCCGCATCAGCGTCATGGGCGGCGAACAGGCCGCCAGCGTGCTGGCCACCGTCCACCGTGACGCCGAAACCTGGACGCCGGAAGAGGCCGAAGCCTTCAAGGCCCCGGTGCGCCAGAAGTACGAGGACGAGGGCAATCCCTACTACGCCACCGCCCGCCTGTGGGACGACGGCGTCATCGACCCGGCCCAGACCCGCGACGTCCTCGGCCTGGCCATTTCCGCCTCGCTGAACGCCCCGATCCCGGAGACGACCTTCGGCGTGTTCCGGATGTAAGGGTCACTTGCGTCGCCAGTTGTTGTGGCGTCTCGCAGTTCGTCCGAGGCTTCGGCTGGTAGCGAACCGCCGTCCGGTCACGACGCCCTGATCGGAAGCCCAGTCCTTCATATGGAAGTGCTCGATGTACTGGCGGTCGACACCCTTCAGCATGTACTTGGCCATGTTTCCCGGCGTCGTGATTGCGACGAAGTCGATGGTCCCTTGGGGAAGCGGCCTGCCCACGAGCTTGGCTAAGCGGTGCCGGACAAGATCGTCAAACCACTGAATGGCGTCGATCGGCACGTGAGCGGCGAAGTGAACGTTTCGACGCGCCCCTGGGTTTTCATGCGCCAGCACGTAGTCGAACGAGCCTAAACCGCCGAGGATGGAATCCCGATACTTCCATGCGCGAGCGACCCGATCTCTTAGACCCCGGAACAGAGACGCACATTCCTCCTCAGGTAGGTCGAGACGAGCGAAGTTGATCGAGAGCAGACGTGTGAGAGGGCGGCCACGGCTGGTTGCGTAACGGGTGGCGTGGAAGCCGCCGAGCGCTTGGGCGTAACCGATATGACCCGTTCGGTTTCCGGGTAGATTTGTCGGCATTAGGCGTACCTTGAACGAGGATGGTGGGGCCTCTGATCCGTGCACGCCTAACCGTACTTGATTTGTTCAGGTTGGCAATATGTTCTCCTGCGCGAGGCTGTGGACGGCTGAGGGGACAGGTCCCCTATTGATTGGACGCCCAATCCCGGACACGACGTTCGGCGTGTTCCGGATGTAGCGACCCCTTCCCTTGTGGAGAAGGAACCGGATTGGCGCGTTAGGTCATCGAAGGAGCCTCAATGATCCATCTGACCGCCCTGATCGCGCTGACACTGTCAGCCGCCGCCCAGGCCCAGGAGCCGCAACCCGCCATCCCCGAGCGCTTCCACGGCGACTGGAGCAGCGACCTGTCGAAATGCGGCGACCGTGAAAGCGGCCTGAACCTCCGCATCGAAGCGGGTTTCATCACCTATTTCGAGGCGGCCGATACGGTCCTCACCGTCCGCCCGGCCGAGCTGGGCGGCGTCAACATCCACGTCCGGTACGAGGATTATGAGGGTATGGAGGAGGAGTACCGCACCCTGATCCTCTCCGACGACCGCCAGACCCTCACCTTCACCTACGGCGACGCGCCTGATTGGGTCGTCCACCGCTGCCCGGTCTGATAAGGACCGCGTTGAGCGCGTTACGTCTTCGAAGGAGTCCCCATGACCGACAAGCCCACCCCCACCGAACCCGAAGACGCCCTCGACATCACCGACGCCGAGGCCGCCGAGATCAACGCCATCGTCCATCCGCTGCTGGCCGATCCGGCGCCGGACGCCAATGACGACCTGGTGCAGATCGACTCGACCGCCGACGGCGTGGTCTTCGTCACCATCAACCGCCCCGAGAAGCGCAACGCCTTCGACGCCGCGACCATCGCCGCGCTGTTCGAGGCGTTCGAGACCCTGCACGGCGCCGATCATGTGCGCGTGGTCTTCGTGCGCGGCGCGGGCGGCACCTTCAGCGCGGGCGCAGACATGGGCTGGATGCGCGACGCCGCCGGCTGGAGCGAAGGCGACAACCGCGACGACGCCATGGGCCTGGCGAAGATGCTCAAGGCCCTGCACGAGGTGCCGGCCCTGACCTGCGCCATCGTCGAGGGCTCGGCCATGGGCGGCGGGGCCGGCATCGTCGCCGCCTGTGACATGGCCGTGGCCGTCGAGGGCGCCCGCTTTGCCTTCTCCGAGGTCAAGCTGGGCCTGATCCCGGCGACCATCGCCCCCTATGTGGTCGAGGCCATCGGCGCCCGACGCGCGCGCCAACTGTTCCTGACCGCCAACATCTTCGACGCCGACTACGCCGCCCACGCGGGTCTGATCGACCTGGTCCTGCCCGAGGGCTCGGTGGACGAGTTCGTCTCCATGCTGACTGACAGCCTCTCCGCCAATGCGCCCGGAGCCATGGGCGACGCCAAGCGGCTGGTTCACTACGTCTCGGGCCACAAGATCGACGGCGGCCTGATGGACGAGACCGCCAAGCGCATCGCCCGCGCCCGCGTCTCGGACGAGGGCCAGGAAGGCGTCCGCGCCTTCCTCGACAAGCGCAAACCCAAATGGGCTGAATAACGGTCATGACGGCGGGGGCGGTCGCGGCGGAAAAGCCGAAACGGGTGCGCAAGACGAAGCCCAAGGGTCCGATCTGCGCCAATTGCGAAACCGAGATGGTCGGCGCCTTCTGTCATGCCTGCGGGCAGAAGGCGCACCTTCACGACAAGCTCAAACACCTCGTCGAGGAGTTCGCCGAGGGCATCGCCCATTTCGACGGCCGCCTGTGGCGCACCCTGCCCCTGCTCGCCTTCAATCCGGGCAAGCTGAGCCGTGAATGGATGGCCGGGCGGCGGGCGCGCTATGTCGCGCCTCTGCACCTGTTCCTGTTCGCGGTCTTCCTGCTGTTCCTGTTCCCGAACTTCACCGGGCGACACATGATGAACCTCGGGGGCCTGGCCGAGGCCGAGCCCGGGCCGGCCCATACGACGGCGGCGAACAACACGAAGGCCGGCAGCACCGAGGCCAACAGCACCGAGGATGGGCGCGAGACCGGCTTCTGGGTCGACAACCCCGACGGCACCCGCACGGCCGTCGACCCCAGCGATCCCGACGCCCTCAAGCGCGAGCTGGGGCTGAACGGTCCGGCGGCCGGGCTCTTCGACCTGCTGGCCAAGCTGCGCAAGAACCCCGAGTACTACGGATACAAGATCGAGAGTCTCAGCTACAAGCTGTCGTTCGTGACCGTGCCGATCTCGGTCGCCATACTGTGGCTGATGTTCGCCTGGCGACGGCGGTTCAGCCTGTATCACCATGCGGTGGTCGCCCTGTACGGCCTCGGCTTCCTGGCCCTGCTGAGCGCCCTGGCCAGCCTGCTGCCGACCGTCCTGACCGGCCTGGCGACCTTCCTCATCATGATCGCCGCCTTCGTCCACGCCACCGTGCACCTGAAGGGCGCCTACGGCAGCGGATGGGTCCAGTCGGTGCTGCGGGCGTTGACCCTGAGCGTCCTGACCACGCTGGCCTTCGCCGCCTTCCTGACAGGCGTCATGCTTCTGGGCCTTTCCGGCTAGGCTTGCGGTCCCTAGAACTCCCATCAGTCGAGTAGAATCGGCCGGGGGGATCATGTCGGGTGAACTGGAAACGGCGGGTCTCGCCTCGGGCGGCGGCTGGCTGAAATGGCGGCGCGAGCACGCGGACATCCCGCCCGGCACGCCCTGCGCCAACTGCCAGACGCCGCTGATGGGACCGCACTGCCATGAGTGCGGCCAGCTGGCCGAGGACTTCCACAAGTCGATCTGGAAACTGACCGTCGAGGCGGTCGAGAGCCTGCTGCACCTGGACGGCCGGCTGTTCTCCACCCTGCCCGACCTGCTGCGCCGTCCCGGCAAGCTGACCCGCGAGTATCTGGAGGGCAAGCGCGCCTCCCAGGTCGCGCCCTTCCGCATGTTCCTGGTCATCCTGCTGGTCGCCTTCTTCGTCGGCCACGCCGCCATGAAGGCCGGCGCGGACAAACACGAAGCCGCCGAAGGCCACGGCGCCGAGGCGGCTTCGACCGAGACCCACGGCGCCGCCACAGCGGACGGCGACGACACGAACCACCGAAACATCACGCCCGGCAGCGAGGCCGCCAAAGCTTATGAAGCCGAGGTCATGGCCGATCCGGACCTGAGCGAAGTCGAGAAGCGCACTCAGATCGCCGCCGCGCGCGGGGATTGGGCCGCCTTCGGCCGCAATCTGGCCGAGGACGTCTCGGCCCAGACCAAGGCGAGCGCCGACGCAGCGCCGAAGATGGCCGACACCGCCGACGCCGAGAAAATCCGCGACCTGGATCACTGGTTCAACTCGCGCATGGAGCAGGTGCGTCAGGACCCGGCGCGCTTCGCCTTGATCCTGGAGATCTGGGCCCACCGCGTCGCCATTCTGGCCCTGCCCGTCTCGGCCCTGATGCTGACCGTTCTGTTCGCCTTCAACCGCCGCTTCTATGTCTTCGACCACGTCATCTTCTCGATGCACTCGCTGTCGTTCCAGCTGCTGCTGCTGATCGTGATCATGGGGCTGGGCATCCTGACGCCCTGGGCCTGGTGGCTGCTGCTGCTCTCCCCGGTGCACCTCTTCATCCACATGAAGGGCGCCTACCAGCGCAGCACCATCGGCACCCTGGTCCGCATGTTCGTGCTGTGGAACCTGACCACGGTGACCTTCGCCATCCTGGCCATCCTGTGGCTCTACCTCGGCTTCAACGAGATGGCGGGGCACTAGCCCTCGCCACTCGCGACGCACCGCTCTAGAACGGCCTCATGTTCAAATCCGTCCTGGTCGCCAATCGTGGCGAGATCGCCTGCCGCGTCTTCCGCACCGCCAAGCGGATGGGAATCCGCACGATCGCCGTCTACTCCGAAGCCGACGCGAACGCCCTGCACGTGCGCGAGGCCGACGAGGCCGTGCTGATCGGCCCCGCCGCCGCGCGGGAGTCCTATCTGGTCGCCGACCAGGTCCTGGCCGCCGCCAAGGAAACCGGCGCCGAGGCCATCCACCCCGGCTACGGCTTCCTGTCCGAGAACGCCGACTTCGCCGAGGCCGTCATGGCCGCCGGCATCGTCTGGATCGGCCCGCAGCCGTCCTCGATCCGCGCCATGGGTCTGAAGGACGCGGCCAAGACGCTGATGATCGAGGCCGGCGTGCCCGTCACTCCCGGCTACCAGGGCGAGGATCAGACGGACGCGACCCTGACCGCCGAGGCGAACAAGATCGGCTTCCCCGTCCTGATCAAGGCCGTCGCCGGCGGCGGCGGCAAGGGCATGAAGAAGGTCGACCGGGCCGAA
Source organism: Brevundimonas sp. GW821-FHT09G01 (assembly GCF_059416065.1). NCBI lineage: Bacteria > Pseudomonadati > Pseudomonadota > Alphaproteobacteria > Caulobacterales > Caulobacteraceae > Brevundimonas > Brevundimonas sp. GW821-FHT09G01. The sequence goes on along the minus strand of NZ_JBWKOL010000012.1, from coordinate 60,163 downwards.
GACTTCGCCGATGGCCTGGCCTCCGCCCGTCGCGAGGGCCAGTCCTCCTTCGGCGATCCGCGCGTCCTGATCGAAAGCTACATCACCCGACCGCGCCACATCGAGGTTCAGATCTTCGGCGACAGCCACGGCGAGGTCGTCCACCTGCATGAGCGCGACTGCTCGCTGCAGCGTCGCCACCAGAAGGTGATCGAGGAGGCCCCGGCCCCCGGCATGGACGCGGCCACCCGCAAGGCCGTCACCGACGCCGCCGTCCGCGCCGCCAGGGCCGTGAACTACCAGGGCGCCGGCACCATCGAGTTCATCGCCGACGCCTCGAACGGCCTCAAGGCCGACCGCATCTGGTTCATGGAGATGAACACCCGGCTGCAGGTCGAACACCCCGTCACCGAAAGCATCACCGGCGTCGACCTGGTCGAATGGCAGTTCCGCGTCGCCGCCGGCGAGCCGATCCCGCTCAAGCAGGCTGATATCCCGATGAACGGCTGGGCCATGGAGGCCCGCCTCTACGCCGAGGACCCGGCCCACGGCTTCCTGCCGAGCATCGGCCGGCTGGACCACTTCGTCATGCCCGAGGACATCCGCGTCGACACCGGCGTGATGCAGGGCGGCGAGGTCAGCCAGTTCTACGATCCCATGATCGCCAAGCTGATCGTGCACGAGGACACCCGCGAGGAAGCGGCCGCCGCGCTGGCTGACGCCTGCGCCGAGGTCGAGGTCTGGCCGGTCAAGACCAACGCCGGCTTCCTCGTCCGCTGCCTTGAGCATCCCCGTTTCATCAACGGCGACGTCGACACGGGGTTCATTGCGGCGGAGGAAGCCGCTCTCGTCCCCACCTCCCCGTCCTCCCGGACCGCCGCCGCCGCCCTGGCCATCGTCGGCCTGCGCGCCGACGAGGCGTTGCGGAGCAATGAACTGTCACCCTGGACCGACGGCCTGTTCGCCTTCCGAATGAACGGAGAATCCCGGACGCCGGTCGTGCTTTACCGCGACGGCGAAAGCGTTCGGGCGGACCTGTGGGGCATCCACGACATAGACGCTCCGCGTCACTCGGGCTTTGACGTCGAGTTCGGAGACGAGGACTTCCAGGTGATCGGAACGCCGGACCATGTCTTCATCGACGGCGCACAGGTCTCCGGGGCGAACACGGGGGACGGCCGTATCGTCGTCTTTGAAGACGGCGACGCCTTCGAATTCCTGCCGCGATTGACCGGTTCCGCCTCTGGCCCCGCGTCCGACGGCTCCCTGCGCGCGCCCATGCCCGGCAAGATCGTCGCCGCCCCGGCCGCCGCGGGCGACACGGTCGCCAAGGGCGCGCCCATCGTGGTGCTCGAGGCCATGAAGATGGAACACGCCCTGGTCGCCCCGTTCGACGGCGTGGTCGAAAGCGTTTCCGTCGCCGTCGGCGAACAGGTCGGCGAGGGCGTGGTCCTGGCGGTGGTGAAAGCCGCCGAGGCCTGACCTAGACGCCGCTCATTCCCACCCCGCCCACCGGCGTCGTGACCTGCGCGTCGCCGAAGGTCGCGATCAACGGCATCCCCTTGCGGATCGCCGCCTTGACCTCGGGAATCTGCAGCGAGGCCCGATGCGCGGCCTCGTCGGTCCAGACCTCGGTCACCCAGATGGCGTCCGCGTCGGCGGGGTCATGGGCGACGATATAGCTGAGGCAGCCGGGCATGCCCGCCACGCCGTCCAGCAGGATCACCGTCAGCGCCTCACGTTGACCCGCGACCGCCGTCATCTTGCCGATCAGTCCATACATGGAGTGATAGTACGCCTCGCGGGCGGCGATGTCGCGTGATGGGTGCAGAGTGGTGGGCTTGGCATCCACCGCTGGCGCCGCCCTACCCCCTGCGCCATATCCAGCCCTATGCCTCTCCACATGATCAAACTGTGCGTCGGCGTCTCCGATGTCGAGACCCTCGAACGCAACGCCGCCCTGAGCGACTGGCGCGTCGTCCACACCCGCATGACGCCCAAGCGGGCGGCGGAGCTTGAGGACGGCGGCTCCCTGTACTGGGTCATCAAGGGCTCGGTCCTGTGCCGCCAGCCCATCCTCGACGTCTCCACCATCGGCGAAGGCCCCGCCAGCCGATGCGAAATCCGCATCGACGCCCGCGTCATCCGCACCGCGCCCCTGGCCCGCCGTCCCTTCCAAGGCTGGCGCTATCTGGACGGCAAGGACGCCCCGGCCGACCTGACCCGCGCCGACGCGACGGACCTGCCGGACGATCTGGCGCGGGAACTGCGGGAACTCGGCGCCTGGTAGAGTTCGGGTCCTACGGACTAGGGTTTAGGGGTTTCGGTAACCATATCTGGCGATCCTCCCAGCTCGTGTCGTCCCCCGTTCCTTGCTCCGATCCTAGACCCCGAACCCTGGACCCCGGCCGCCATGCCCCCCGCCCGCTCTGATCGTCTGGAAGACGCCCTGCACCGCATCTTCGAGAGCGGCCGAAACACCCCGGCCAGCTGGTTCGCCCTGACCGGGGGCGAGACCCTGTTCGCCGAGGACGATCCGTCCGACACCCTCTACCTGCTGCGCGCCGGCCGTCTGGGCGTCTTCCGCCGCGAGGCCAACGACCAGCCGCCCCAGTTCGTCGGCGTCATCCGGCCCGGCGAGCCCGCGGGCGAGATGGCCATGCTGGCGGGCAGTCCGCACACCGCTGACGTCGTCGCTTTGCGCGATTCAGAGATCCTGGCCCTGCCTCGCGACGCCTTCTTCGAGGCCGCCCGCACCGAGCCCGATCTGATGGTCGAGCTGTCGCGCCTGATGATCCAGCGCGCCCGCGACCGCCGCTCCGGGGGCGGCGAGCCCAGCGTCTTCGGCTTCATCTCGGCCCGCCCCCGGCCCATCCGCGCCTTTGTCGAGCGCGTCGCCGCCGCCATCGAGGCCTCGGGCTTCACCTGTCAGGTCATCGACCATTCCGCCCTCTCCTCGGCCACCGAATGGTTCAGCCGGGTCGAGGACGCCCACGACTTCGTCCTCTATGTCGCCGAGGCGGATGAGCCCGCCTGGGCCGCCCTGTGCGCCCGTCAGGTCGACCGCGTCTTCGTCGTCGGCCAGTGCCTGCTGGCCCCGCCAAACCGCCCCCTGCCCCACGCCGGGGTGCTGGACGCCCAGCGCCGCACCGACCTGATCCTGTTGCGGGATCCGCGCATGGCCCGTCCGGCCAACACCTCGGTCTGGATCGACGCGGTCCAGCCGGGCCGCTGGTTCCAGGCGGTCGAGGGCGATCAGGCCGACGCCGACCGCATCGCCCGGGTCATCACCGGCATGGGCGTCGGCGTGGTCATGTCCGGCGGCGGGGCCCGCGCCTACTCCCACATCGGCGCGCTGCGGGCCCTGCGCGACGCGGGCGTCCCCGTCGACTTCGTCGGCGGCAGCTCCATGGGCGCCGTGATCGCCGCCGGCCCGGCCATGGGCTGGTCTCTGGAGGAGTTGGAGGACCGCATCCGCCGTTCGTTCGTGGACAGCGACCCGCTCAGCGACATCACCTTCCCCATGCTGGCCATGACCCGCGCCAAGAAAGTCGACGGCCTGCTCCAGGCCGCCTACGGCGACATCGACATGGCCGACCTGGCCCGGCCCTTCTTCGCCGTCTCGACCAATCTGACCTCGGGCCGGATCGAGGTGCATCGCCGGGGCCTGATGCGCCGCGCCATGCGCGCCTCCATCGCCATCCCGGGCCTGCTGCCGCCCATCGTCATCGACGGCCAGGTGCTGGTCGACGGCGCGGTGCTCAGCAATCTGCCCGCCGAGGTCATGCGCCAGATGAACTCCGGCCCGGTCATCGGCATCGACATGTCGCAGGCGCGCGGCGTCGACCCGGCCCTGATCGAACATCCGCCCTCGATCTGGCGGCTGCTGGCCACCGGCGCCTGGCGCCGCGGCCCGCCCATCGTCTCGATCATGATGCGCTCGGCCACCCTGACCACGGACCTTGAGATCGAGCGCTCGCGCGCCATCGTCGACATCCTGGTCCAGCCCACGCCGGACGGCGTCGACATCCGCGACTGGAAGGCCTTCGCCCCCGCCGTGGACGCCGGCTACCGCGCCATGACGGTCGAGCTGGAGAAGCTGGACGGCCCGGTCACCGGCCTGCGCCGCCGCCGTCGCGTCGCCGACGCGCCACCAGGAACAGACGCGGGAACGGCAGAAGCGTCACCCCGTCCGGACGACGCGGAAACGCCACGGAAAGGGCGTCGCCCAGCGCGGAAAGATAAGCGTCCCGCATAGCCGGATCGTCCTTGAGCGCCGTCAGATGCGGACGCAGGGCCGTACCCTTCATCCATTCCAGCACGGCGTTCGGCCCGGTCAGGGCGTGCAGATAGGTGGTGGACCAGACGTCCACCGCCTCGCAGGCCTCGGCCAGCACGCCGTAATAGGCCTCCGGGCTCAGCAGGGCCTGGATCGTCTCCCGGTCCGACAGCCGGTCCGACCACGGCCCGTCGGCGACGACGGCGCGCATGGTCCGGTAGTGCAGCGTGTCCCAGGCCAGCGGCATCTGCACGGCGATCGCTCCGCCGGGCGCCAGCAGGCCGGTCAGCCGCCGCAGCAGCCCCTCATGGTCGGGCAGCCATTGAAGCGATGCGTTGGCGAAGATCAGGTCCACCGGTCCATCGGGGTCCCAGGTCGCCAGATCGGCCTGCACCCAATCCACATCCGCGCCCAGCGCCCGGGCCTGCTCCAGCATGGCCGCACTTGAATCCAGACCGACGACCGTCGCCCCCGGATGGCGGCGTTTCAGCAGGGCCGCGTGCTGGCCGGTCCCACAGCCCAGGTCGACGACGCGCCGCGGCTCCAGATCGCCCGGCAGGCGCAGCAGCAGGTCCAGCGCCGCGCGATCCCGCTCGGCCTCGAAACGACTGTACTGCTGGGGATCCCAGATTGGGTTTGCGCTGCTCATGGGGGCGAGCATAACCGGTCGGGAACGGAGCCCAGCAAGTGATTAGTGGTTAGTGATTAGTGGGTGGCTGTCTCAGGCATTCGCGCCTGCCGCCTCTGCGCCTATGTCAGCGGCATCGAGCCACTAATCACTAACCACTTCCCACGCACAAACGGCGCGGCAGACGACCTGACTGTCAGGGGAAGCGTGGAAGGGCGATGGTACAGCCTCTCAGGTTTGAACTGAGGACCTCCGGCTCCACAAACCGGCGCTCTAACCAACTGAGCTAAGGCTGCACGTATCCGCGCGAGCGGCGTCTTTAGCCGCGTCGGTCGGAGCGATCAAGGACCAATTGGGTCGTACGAAGGGGTTAGTGGCTAGTGATTGGTGGGTGGCCCGGACGGCAACTGGTTCGCACCGGCCTCTGGCCCGGCGATCTACTAATCACTAATCACTAGTCACTTTCCACGCGCCGCCCCTTCAGTTCCAGCCGCGGCTGTTGATGTAGCCCTCCAGCGCGCTGATCCGCGTCGTGTCCGAGGGGTGGGTCGAGGCGAACTCGGGCGTCGCCCCCTGCCGCTGGGCCTGCATCAGCCGCCACAGGGCGATGGACTCCGCCGGGCGGTAGCCGGCGCGCTGCATGTAGTCGACGCCCAGACGGTCGGCCTCCAGTTCGTCCCGGCGCGAGAAGGGCAGCAGCACGCCCAGCTGGGCCCCCAGTCCGCCGATCGCGCCCGCCGCCTGGCCATAGTCCCCAGCTACGCCCTGCACGCCGCTCAGCACCAGCCCCGTCGCGGCGCTGGTCGAATAGCGCTCGGCCGCGTGGCGGGCGACGACGTGGCCGACCTCGTGGCCCAGCACGGCGGCCAGCTGGTCGTCGTTGCGCACCAGGGCCAGCAGGCTGGTGGTCACCCCGATCTTGCCCGACGGCAGGACGAAGGCGTTCGGCGCATCGCTGACGAAGACCGCATAGTCCCAGCGCCGGTCCGACAGGCCGGCGGCGTCCACGATCCGCCCACCGACATTGCGGATGCGGTTCAGGGCGGCCGCGTCGTTCGAGATTCTCTGCGTGCGCAGCGCCTGGGCCCAGGCGGCGTCCGCCTGCTGCGTCAGGGCCGCGTCGTCCACGATCAGGAACTGGTTGCGCCCCAGGGTGTCGTTGTAGGCGCAGGCCGACAGCGCCGCGCCGGCGGTCATCAGGGCGGCGAGGAGGAAACGGTTCATCGGGGGTCTCCGCGAAAGCTTGGCCGGGATGAAAGTCATCACCGGCGAAACGCGCGCGCGCAAGCCTCGGCGGACGGCGCGTCGCGCAAACGAAAACGCCCCGGAGTTTCCTCCGGGGCGTTCCGTAGTCGTTTCAGTCGCCTCAGTCCGTGGGCGGAACGAAGCGCGTCGTCCAGCGAACGGTGGCGCCTTCGGCGGCGCCGTCGACGGTGCGGGGCGAAACCCGCGACCGGCGAGCCGCAGCCAGAGCGGCCTGGCCGAAGCCGGCGCCCGCGGGGTCCTCGGACACCACGGAACAGTTCGACAGGCTGCCGTTCGGTTGAACGGTGCACTGAAGGGTCACCCGTCCCGACTCGATCCCGCGGGCGGACGCCCGTTCCGGGAACTCCGGCGGGACCTGACGGGCCCAGCTCGGCTGAGTGATCAGCGACGGACGAGCCGGAGCCGGCACCGGAGCCGGGCGCGGAGGATCCGGGGTGATCACCGGCGGTGCGGTGTTCTCGATCCGGTCTTCCTTCTTGACCGGCTCGATGCGGACCGGCTCGACCGGCGTCACGTTCGGCACGATCGCCGGGACACGCACCTGCAGCTTGGGCGGCGGAGGCGTATCGGTCGGCGGCGGCGGAGGCGGCGGCGGCGGGGGCGGCTCGGGGATCGGTTCGATCAGCTCGACGTCAACGGTGTCATCCGTGTACCGGACCTCGCGCAGCGTGAACTGCATGTTGATCAGGTAGATGGCGAGCAGGCCGAACAGGGCCAGAACGAACAGCACGCTGACGAGGAGCACGCCCGGGGGAACCCCGAGGAAGCCCTTCTTGCGCGGCGGGTCGTAGCGACTGCGGTGATATTCAACATCTGTCATGAGATCACCGTTCCCTACTGCGTCGACTGGTCTTCACCGACCAGAGCCACGGAATAGAACCCGTGATCCTGGAGGGAGTTCATGACCTGCATGAAGTCGCCGTATCGGGTCTGCTGGTCCGCACGGATGAAGATACGCTCATCCGACGGCGGCTTGTTGCCGATCAGCTTGCCCAGTTCGGCGCCGACCGAGGTGATCTCCACCTCATTGTCACCGATGTACGCGCGGCCGTTGTCCTGGATGGAGACGTAGAACGGCTTGGGCGGATTCTGCGCGGGTTTGGCGACCGCAGTCGGCAGCTTCACCTCCACCGACACAGTGGCGAGCGGAGCCGCCACCATGAAGATGATGAGCAGAACCAGCATGATATCAACGAAAGGCGTAACGTTGATGTCAGAGTTCTGCTCAATGGCCCACTTGCCACCGCCGCCGCCTGAAAGTTTGGCGGCCATCCGGGTTACGCCCCCTTGTCGAGGTTACGCGAGATGGCGTTGATCAGTTCGGCGTTGAAGCCGTCCGAACGGGTGCCGTACGCCGCGATGCGGGTGTTGAAGTAGTTGTAGAAGATAACCGCCGGGATAGCGGCGAACAGACCGATACCCGTGGCCAGCAGCGCCTCGGCGATACCGGGGGCGACGACGGCCAGGTTGGTCGTGTTGGTGTTCGCGATGCCGATGAACGAGTTCATGATGCCGTACACGGTGCCGAACAGACCGATGAACGGACCGGTCGAACCGACCGAGGCCAGGAACTGTTGGCCGCCCGAGAGGCGCTTGGCCAGACCCGACTGAACCGCCGAGACGGCTTGCTGCGCGCGCAGCAGGGCCGAGTCGGAGTGTTCGCCGGTGACCGAGAGGCCGGCCTGACGCGACAGTTCGATTTCGTCGGTGGCCGCGGCGGCCATGTCGGCCAGCGGGTTGCCTTCGAACTCGTCCGAGGTGGCGACCTTGCGCATGTCCGCGATGGTGCGGGCCGAGCGGAAGGTTTCCAGGAAGCGGTCGGTGGCGCGGTTGAGGGCGCCGAACTCGAACAGTTTGATGAGCAGCAGGGTCCACGAGAAGATCGAGGCCAGGACCAGGCCGATCATGACGACCTTAACGATCAGACCGGCGTCCATGAACATGGTCGCGATGGTCAGCTTGTGAGCGCCGCCTTCGGCAGCGGGAGCAGCTTCTTCGGCCGCGGCCGGAGCAGCTTCAGCAGCCGGCGCCGGAGTGGCGGCGGCGGCGTCAGCCGGGGTGGCCGTCGCGGCGGCGGGAGCGGCCGGAGCGGCTTCCTGCGCGAGGACCGGCGAACCAGCCATCAGGACGGCAGCGCCGGCCATGGCCAGAAGAATGTTGGTCTTTTTGAAATCGAGCATAGTTCGCCAGTTCCTGCTTTGGTGTCTGACTCGTGGAACCCAGGGAACAGGCCAATCTGGCGGCCGGTTCCCGATGAAAATCTCGCCCGCAGCGTCGGGATTCACTGAACCCTGATCTGCGGAACGCCTCCTGAACGCTTCCGGTTGCCTAAGGCTTCCGGGGCGGTGTCGACAGGCCTTGGGAAACCGTTTTCCCAACCCCTCCCGGCCGCTCGCAAAGGAAAGCGGTCAAGCTCCTTTGGCGAACGCATACCAGAGCGTCAAGTGCGCAACGGCGCTTTTCCCCTCGGGGGAGAGCACGCACGCTCATCGCGGAAGTTTCAGGTTGAAAGCGTCAATTTCGTGATGGTTGGGCAGAAAGTCCGACCCTTTGCGAGGGTGTACGGAGCATCATTTTGGAAAAATGAACCCCGATTGAGCAATTCATTCCAAACCGGCTAACGCGCCCGTAAATCCAGACCCGTTAACCTGTCTTAACGGGGTCGTTCCCACCTCTTATAAGGGAAATTCCGCATACGGGATCATACCGAACAGCGGTCTTCGCCGCGGAAGCTGAGGCGCTCCGGCGAATATGGCCTGACAGATTGTCTGAGAGGAGAAGGCATCTCCCGAGGAGATGGCGCCATACTTCCGAGAAGATGGTGCCCGGGGGCGGATTCGAACCACCGACACGTGGATTTTCAATCCACTGCTCTACCAACTGAGCTACCCGGGCGCACGCTTTGAAGCGAGGGAGCGGGGTCTATAAGCGAGCCGCTTTCGGGAGGCAAGCACCTCTGTCAGTCTTCTTGCGAACCACGGTTCCCGCCCTCGTCCGTGGGCTCGTCCTCTCGCACCGGTATGGCGTAGCCGCCGGTGAACCAGCGTTGCAGATCCACGTCGGCGCAGCGCTTGGAGCAGAAGGGTTTGTACTTCGGGTCCGCCGGCGCGCGGCGGCAGATGGCGCAGGTCGCCATGATCACTCGGCCTCGATGTTGGAATCGCCTGGCTTCAGGCTGTCGTCGGTCTTCAGATGGGCGCGCGGCCCCAGCTGCGCCACCAGCGGCGCGGCCAGCGCCGCGATTCCCGTGGCGCAGGTCAGGGTCACCCGCGCCCGTGTGGTGTCCTCCAGCAGCGCGGCCCGCAGCCGCCGGACCGCCTCCTGCGCCGCCTGTTCGGGCCGCGGCAGCCGCAGGCGAGGCTCCGCGTACAGCACCTCTTCCAGCGGAGTCCGCCCCCACGGCAGCGACAGCATCAGCACCCCGAACCGGTTCACCGGCCCGTAGACGATCGACGGATCGTCGCCGAACGCCGCTTGGGCCGCCGCCAGGATCGCCTTGCCGTCGTGCTGGGTCCCGATCAGGTCGACCGCCACCAGTCCGCCCCAGCGATTCAGCCGGATCAGCCGCGCCGCCGCCTTCAGGGCCAGACGATTCGTCTCGTCGCGCGAGTGCGCCCGGCCCATGTCGTGGGCGTTCAGGTCGATGTCGACGGTGATCATGGCGCGCGTGCGCTCGACGTGGACCTGGCCGCCCGGCACGGCCGCCGGTCCCTGGGCCTGCTCGACCGCCGCCCATCCGGCCTCGATCGCCGCCCGGCCCGTCGCCGGCTCCGCCCCCGGCGCGATCCGCGCCAGCGTTTCAATCAGTGTCGGCGCGGCCGCCAGCAGGCGGGGCTCCCCCTCCCCCGCGCCCAGCCGGCGCGCCACCGGCGCCTTGGCCTCGCGCCGTTCCGCCGAGATCTCGACCTCGACCTTGGCCCCCACCGGGGCGGAGATCCCGCCCTTCAACGGCATGAAGGCCTCAAGCCCCCCGACCAGGTCGATGAAGGCGCCCTTCAGCCCGGGGGCGGATTGCCTCACCCGCGCGACCGAGCGCGCGCCCAGCCGGGTCTGCGGCGGCGTATCGGCTCTTTCTATAAGTATGTGTTCGGCCCGGCCGTCCCGTTCGACCACCGCCCTCAGCTCGCCGGGCGTGTCGTCGAGGAAGACCTCCAGCGTCACGGCCTGACGCCCGCGCCGGCCAGCAGGTTCACGCTTTCATGCAGCGGCAGGCCCATCACGGCCGGATAGCTGCCGACCAGCCGGGTCACGAAGGCTCCGGCCCGGCCCTGGATGCCGTAGCCCCCGGCCTTGCCCTTCCATTCGCCCGAGGCGACGTAGGCGGCGATCTCGGCGTCGGACAGAACCTTGAAGGTCACCCGGGTCTCGACCACCCGATGGGTCAGCTTGCCGCCCGCCGCCACGGCCACGCCCGTATAGACGCGGTGGCCGCGCCCCGAGAGCAGCTTCAGGAAGCGCACGCACTCCGCCTCGTCGGCGGCCTTCTCCAGGAAGCGGCGGCCCACGGACACCACGGTGTCGGCGGCCAGCACCACGGCGTCCGGCGCGCGCGCGGCCACGACCTGCGCCTTGCCGATGGCCAGGCGCGCGGCGAGACGCGGCGGCGTCTCGCCCTTCAGCGGGGTTTCGTCGATGTCGGCGGGTTCGATTCGGTCGGGCTTGATCCCGACCAGCGCCAGCAGCTCCACGCGGCGCGGGCTGGCCGAGGCCAGCACCAGTTCGGGGCGAAGGCTCATGTGAGCCCGCCCTTACTTGAAGCGATAGGTGATGCGGCCCTTGGTCAGGTCGTAGGGCGTCATCTCGACCAGGACCTTGTCGCCGGCCAGCACGCGGATGCGGTTCTTGCGCATCTTGCCCGCGGTGTGGGCGATGATTTCGTGGTCGTTCTCGAGCGTCACGCGGAACGTCGCGTTCGGCAGCAGTTCGCTGACGACGCCGGGAAACTCGAGCAGTTCTTCCTTAGCCATGCGGCCTCTCACGCCCGGTGGATACGAGTAGACGCCGCGCGCCGGGCGGAGCGCGCGTCGAAGGAGCGGGCATATGCCCGAAAAAGGCGAGCTAGTCGAGTTCTCCTCCCCATTGCTCCGCAACGGAGAGGACCCGTCTTCAGCGCCGGTAAAGCGCCGTCACCAGCGTGAACAAACGCCGGGCCGTTTCGTGGTCCACCGTGATCTTGCCGTCCAGCCTGGCCTTAAGCAGCTCGGCGCCTTCGTTGTGAAGGCCCCGGCGACCCATGTCGATCGCCTCGATCTTGCCCACGTCGGTCCCACGCAGCACTTCATAGTAGCTGTCGCAGATGTCGATGTAGTCCTTGATCACCTTGGTCAGCGGCGACATCGACAGGCCATGGGCCTTGGCGAACCGCGGCCCAGCGATGTCGAACACCAGCCGGCCGTCCTGCGACGACAGCTTCAGCGAATAGGGTCCCGTCGCCGCCCCCGCGGGCTCGAAACTGTTCTTCTCGACCAGGTCGAAGACGGCGACGCGGCGTTCGTGCTCGATCTCGGCCGAGGCCGCCGGCAGGGAGGCCGCATCCAGTTCGATGGAGACCAGCCGGTGCTCGCTCACGAGGCGCCCGCCTCCGCCAGCGCCGCCTCGATGGAGCCTTCCAGGTGGGTCGGGGCGATCCGGGCGGGCCAGCGTTCCGACAGGTCGGTCAGCACGGCGTCCAGGCATTCCACCTCAACCCGCAGATCCCCGCCCCCGGCGAACATCATGATGATGCGTCCGCCCGGCGCGTCGCCCGGCTCGAACTCCATGGCCAGCAGCTCCAGCGCGATCTCCGGCCCGCGCGGCAGGCGGCGGCTCTTCACCGCGATCACGTCGCCGAACTGCATGGCCGCCATCACCCGGGTCCCGCCGCATTCCCAGCAGAACCGGCTCAGCGCCACGGTCAGCAGCCGCGCGTTGCGCTCCCAGACGATGTCCTTGGGACGCATGATCGCGTCCTGCAGCGCCACCGAGATGATGCTCAGGTCGTCGGCGTCCTCGGCCAGCAGACGCAGGGGCTCCATCGGCGACTTGATCGCCGTTTCCTCCGCCGCGCCCTTGACCTCAGTGTTCATGCGTATCGCCTGTGATCCGTCGGATGTTCGCGCCGCACGCGCCCAGCTTTTCTTCCAAACGCTCGAAACCGCGATCCAGATGATAGACCCGGCCGACCGTCGTTTCACCCTGGGCGACAAGGCCCGCGATGACCAGACTGACGGATGCGCGCAGGTCGGTCGCCATCACGGGCGCGCCGTGCAGCACCTCGACCCCCTTCACCACCGCCTCACCCGCGTGGACGTGGATGTCGGCGCCCAGGCGCGCCAGCTCGGGCGCATGCATGAAGCGGTTCTCGAAGATGTTCTCGCGGATGACGCTTTCGCCCTCCGCCGTTGTCATCAGCGTCATGAACTGGGCCTGCAGGTCGGTGGCGAAGCCCGGATAGACCTCGGTCTCCAGATTGACCGCCCGCAGGCGCTGCATCGGATCGCGCTTCACGATCACGCCGTCGTCGGTCGGCGTAACCTCGACGCCCGCGGCGACCATCTTCTCGGTCAGGGCGGTCATGAGCCCGGCGCGCGCCTTGGTCAGCCGCACCTCGCCCCCGGCCATGGCCGCGGCCACGGCATAGGAGCCCATTTCGATCCGATCCGGGATCACCGACCATTCGGCCCCGCCCAGCGAGGTCACGCCGGTGATGGTCAGGACGTCGGTGTCGATCCCGTCGATCTTCGCGCCCATCGCCGTCAGGCAGCGGGCCAGGTCGCCGATCTCCGGCTCCCGCGCAGCCTTGCGCAGCACCGTCGTCCCGTTCGCCATCACGGCGGCCAGCAGGGCGTGCTCGGTCGCGCCCACCGACACGAACGGGAACTCGATCTCGGCCCCGCGCAGCCCCTTGGGCGCGCGGGCGGTGACATAGCCCTCGTCCAGCTCGATCTCGGCGCCCAGGGCGGTCAGCGCCTGCAAGTGCAGGTCCACCGGACGCGCCCCGATGGTGCAGCCGCCCGGCAGCGACACCTTGGCCTCGCCGGTGCGCGCCAGCAGCGGCCCCAGCACATTGAAGCTGGCCCGCATCTGACGGACCAGGTCATAGGGGGCGAAGGTCGAGCTGATCGTGGCGCCGTGGAACAGGGTCTCCTGCCCGTCGGCCCCGTCGCGCTCGGTCACCTCGACGCCCAGCGCCTGCAGCAGCTTGCCCAGGAATTTCGTGTCCGCCAGGCGCGGCATGTTGGTCAGCAGCAGCGGCTGATCCGTCAGGATCGAGGCGGCCATCAGCTTGAGGGCGGAATTTTTGGCGCCGCTCACGGGAATGATCCCGTTCAGCTGGGCGCCGCCGGTGATGGCGATGCTGTCCATGTGGTCTCTTGCGGCCCTGCGCGGGGGCGTCAGGGTGATCGGCTATCTAGCGCGGTCCGCCGGGGGAGCGAAAGGCCGCGCGAACGGTGCGGCCGATGACTTTCAGTTGCTCGGTCTTGCAGGCTTGGCCGCGACCTTGCGGCGGCGCAGGTTGTCGCGCAGCGCCTTGGCCAGACGCAGGGCCTTCTCGGACTTGGCCCGGGCCGGACCGGCGGGCGCGGGCGCGCCGGAAACGCCGGTCGTCACTTCCGTGGCCGGCGCGGCCTTCACCGGCGCGGGCGCGGACGGCGGGGCCTCGGGGACGGCAGCGGCTTCGGGAGCGGTCGTCTCGGGCTTGTCCATGCGGGGATCAGAGCCCGCGTCGCGGTGCCGCGCAAGACCCCGACACCGTTAACGCGAACCTTGTCCACGGTCGCCCTCCGATCAGGCGAACCCCGCCGCCAAACTTTTCACACCCAAGCGGAAATAGGGCTTCCCCCCCGCCACGACGTTGGCTATAGGGCCGCTTCCTCAGATTTCGCCGCCGTAGCTCAGTGGTAGAGCGCATCCTTGGTAAGGCTGAGGTCGTGGGTTCGATTCCCCCCGGCGGCACCATCTGAAGACCCCTGCGGGGCCCGGCTGAAAAGTCGGGCCCCGCTTGCGTTTCGGGGCGTGTTCAGACGGCCTCCCCGTCCTCCTTCACGAATCTGTCCGGTCGCCGCTCCAGAAGGGCGAAGACCGCCTCGGACGGTCGGCACAGCCTCACGCCCAGCGGCGTCTCGACGATGGGCCGGTTGACCAGAACCGGATGGGTCAGCATCGCCTCGAGAATCGCCTCGTCGGTCACGCCGTCGGCCAGCAGCCCCAGCGCCTCGGCCGGCGTTCCCTTCGTCCGCATCACCTCGCGCGGGCGCGCGCCCATGGCCGACAGCAGATGCGTCAGGGTCGCGCGGTCCCAGCCCGCCTCCAGATAATCGACCACGGTCGGCGCGTATCCGCTGGCCCGGATCATCTCCAGGGCGTTGCGCGACGTCCCGCAGCCGGGGTTGTGGTAGATGGTGACGGGGAAAGCGTCGCCCATGTCAGGCCCTCCGTTGGTTGTTCAGGCGGCGGACGGCGGGCCCGCGGTCGTACCAGCCGCGCGTCCGGTTCACGATGGCGACCACGGTCAGCATGACCGGAACCTCGATCAGGACGCCGACGACCGTCGCCAGCGCCGCGCCCGAGGTCAGGCCGAACAGGCTGATCGCCGCCGCGACCGCCAGTTCGAAGAAATTGCTCGCGCCGATCAGGGCCGACGGCGCCGCCACCCGGTGCGCCTCTCCCGCCATCCGGTTCAGGACGTAGGCCAGGCCCGCGTTGAAATAGACCTGGATCAGGATCGGCACGGCCAGCAGGGCGATGACCAGCGGTTGCCGCACGATCTGCTCGCCCTGGAAGCCGAACAGCAGGATCAGCGTCGCCAGCAAGGCCAGCAAGGAGACCGGCGACAGGGCCTTGAGCAGCGCCGCCAGGGCCTCCGGCCCTCGCCGCAGGACCGCGGATCGCAGGACCTGGGCCAGGATCAGGGGAACGATGATGTAGAGTCCGACGGACGCCAGCAGGGTCTCCCACGGGACCGAAATGGCCGACAGACCGAGCAGCAGCGCGACGACCGGCGCGAAGGCGACCAGCATGATCGCGTCGTTCAGGGCCACCTGGCTCAGCGTGAACGGCGGATCGCCCTCGGTCAGCTGGCTCCACACGAAGACCATCGCCGTGCAGGGCGCGGCGGCCAGCAGGATCAGCCCGGCGATATAGCTCTCGACCTGACCGGGGGGCAGCAGGGGGCGGAACAGCGTCCCGATGAACAGCCACGCCAGCAAGGCCATCGAAAAGGGCTTCACCAGCCAGTTGACCCCCACCGTGACGGCCACCCCGCGCCAGTGACGCGCCACCGCCCCCAGCGCCCTGAAGTCGATGCGCGCCAGCATGGGAATGATCATCAACCAGATCAGCCCGGCGACCGGCAGGTTGACGTGCGCGATCTCCAGGTCCGCGATCCCCCGGAACGCCGGCTGGAAGGCGTGTCCCAGCGTGACCCCGACCACGATGCACAGCAGCACCCAGACCGTCAGGTATTTCTCGAACACGCTCATGCCCCGGCGTCCGCCAGCGACGCGGCGGCCGGATGGCGGTCCTCCGCCTTCCGCTCGCTGTACCGGTCCACCAGATAGTCCGCGCGCCCTCGGGTCAGCAGCGTGAACTTGACCAGCTCTTCCATCACGTCGACCAGCCGGTCGTAGTAGGGCGACGGCTTCATCCGGCCCTCGTCGTCGAATTCGTTGAAGGCCTTGGCCACCGACGACTGGTTCGGAATGGTGATCATCCGCATCCACCGCCCCAGCACGCGCAGCTGGTTGATGGTGTTGAACGACTGCGACCCCGCGTTGACCTGCATCACCGCCAGGGTCCGGCCCTGGGTCGGGCGGACGCCGCCGCTCTCCAGCGGAAGCCAGTCGATCTGCGTCTTGAAGATCCCGGTCATCGCGCCGTGACGCTCCGGACTGCACCACACATGCCCCTCGGACCACAGCGAGGCCGCGCGCAGTTCCGCGACCTTGGGATGGGCCGGATCCGCGTCATCGGGCTGAGGCAGGCCGCGCGGATCATAGATGCGCGTCTCGGCCCCGAAGCGGCGCAGCAGCCGGGCGGCCTCCTCGACCAGAAGCCGGCTGTAAGACCGGTCCCGCAGCGAACCGTACAACAGCAGGAAGCGCGGCGGGTGGTCCGGCGCCGTCCCCGACAGCGCTCGCTCCGAAGGAACGTCTAGATAGGCCGGGGTCAGGGCGGGAAGGTGCGTCATGCCTTCCCTTTCGCACATGATTCGTATATTCGTGAAGTATGGAAATGAATAACGCCGTCCCGGTCCTTTCCGCCCTCGCCCACGAAGGCCGCCTGTCGATCTTCCGCACCCTGGTCCAGGCCGGTCCCGAGGGGCTGGCGGCGGGCGTGCTGGGCCAGGCGGTCGGCGTTCCCGCCAGCACCCTCTCCAACAGCCTGACCATTCTCGGCCACGCCGGCCTCGTCACTTCGCGCCGCGACGGCCGTTCGATCATCTACGCCGCCGACTACGGGCGCATGGGCGCCCTGCTGTCCTTCCTCGTCGAGGACTGCTGCAAGGGATCATCCGGGACCTGCGATCCCTCCCTCGCCGAGGTGGCGTCGAAGATCGCCTGCGTCTGACGCGGCCCCCGCGACACCCTGTCCGCGACAGCCTCGCCGACCCGTGCTACGTCCGCGTCATGCTCCGGCGCGCGCAAACCCTGCTGAACAAGGTCGGCCTTCTGGCCGCGCTGCTGTTCGCCCTGGTCGCCGTCATGCCCGCCACCGCCGCCGTGGCCTGCGCGGATGAGACGCCGCCCGCGGCCGCCGCCGGCGCCGCCGCGCCCTGTGAGGATCCGGCCTGCGAGCACTGCGTCATCGTCTGCGGACACGGCTGCTGCCACGCCCCGCACGCGGCGGCGCCGCAGTCCCCGCCGCCGGCCCTGCCCCTTCCGAACGAGCGCCACGGCGTCTCGCGCTGGGCCTCGTCCCCCGGGGCGCCGCTGCAGGCCGCCTACGGTCTCGAACGCCCTCCACGGGTCTGATCCGGCGCGGCCTTTCGCGTCGCGCCCCGCCCTTCATCCTGATCAGATCCCCGGCTCGCCGAGTGCGCATCCGCGCGTTCGCGGGCCCATCCAGAGACCTCCATGACCACCCGCAAACACTGGCTGATGACCGGCGCCGCCGTCATCGCCGCCCTCGGCGTCGGCTTCGGCGGCGCCCGCCTGCTCGATTCGCCCGCCCCGCCGCCCGCCGAGGACCACGCTGAGGATGCGGCCGCTCCCGAAGGCTTCCTCGCCATGACCGAACAGCAGGCGACCGCCGCCGGCGTCACCCTGGCCGCCGTCACCCGCGGCGGCGGAAGCGAGTACCGCCTGCCGGGCCGCGTCTCCGTCGCCCCGGGCGCCGAGGCCCGCGTCGACGCCCCTCTGGCGGGCGTCGTCACCGCCGTCCACGTCGGCCCCGGCTCGACCGTCCGGCGCGGCGCCGCCCTGGCCACCCTGCGCAGTCCCGAAGGCGCCTCGGCCCGCGCCGACATGGACGCCGCCGCCGCCGCCGCCGAGGCCGCCCGCGCCGCCGCCGCCCGCGACCGGGCCCTGTTCGACCGCGGCTACATGCCCCGCGCCCGCGTGGACGTCAGCGAGGCCGAATCGCGCAGCGCCGACGCCCGCCTGCGCGCCGCCCGCGCCCGCGTCGCCGCCTGGGGCTCGCCCGGCTCCGACGGCGTGGTGGTCATCCGCAGCCCCGCCGACGGCGTGGTCACCCGACTGCTCGCCGCCCCCGGCGTGACCCTTCACGAGGAGGCCCTGCAGGTCGCCGAGATCGCCGACAGCCGCCGCGCCGAACTGGTCTTCGACGCCCCGCCCGCCGCCGCCCGCCTGCTGACGGTCGGAACCCGGCTGCGCGCCGACCTCGCCGGCGGCGAGACGCTGGAGGCCGTGGTCATCGCCGTCGCCCCGGCCACGGAAGGCGGCACGGCCGTCGTCCGCGCCGCGCCTTCGGGACCCGCCCCCGCCGCCGGAACCGTCCTGTCGGCCCGCCTGTCGGTCGGCGGCGGCGACGGCCTCACCGTCCCGGCCGATGCCGTGCAGACGGTCGAGGGCGTCCCCTCGGTCTTCGTGAGGGAGACCAACGGCTTCCGCGCCCGTCCCGTCGTCACCGGCGCCACCGCCGGCGGCCGCATCGAGATCCTCTCGGGCCTGACCGGAACCGAACGCATCGCAGGCGCCGGCGCCTTCCTGCTCAAGGCCGAACTGGCCAAGGGCGAGGCGGAGCACGGGCACTGATCATGTTGAACCGCATCATCGACGCGGCGGTCCGACACCGCTGGCTCATCATCGTCCTGGCCCTGCTGTGGGCCGTCGTCGGCGCGCGCGAGCTGACCCGCCTGCCCATCGACGCCGTGCCGGACATCACCAACCGGCAGGTCCAGATCACCACCGTCGCCCCGGCGTTGGGGCCCGAGGAGGTCGAGCGGCAGGTCACCTTCCCGCTCGAGACCGCCCTCAGCGGCCTGCCCGGCCTGGTCGAGACCCGCTCCCTGTCGCGCCACGGCTTCTCCCAGATCACCGCCGTCTTCACCGACAGCACCAGCATCTGGTTCGCCCGCAACCTGGTCAACGAGCGGATGCAGGACGCCCGCGCCGACCTGCCTGACGGCCTGACGCCCTCCATGGGGCCGGTCGTGACCGGCCTGGGCGAGGTCTACATCTGGACCGTCGAGATGAAGGGCGCCGCCGCCCGGACCGGCGTCCCCTATGTCACGCCCGAAGGCGAACGCCTGACCACCGACGCCGAGAAGGCGACCTACCTCCGCACCGTCCAGGACTGGATCATCGCGCCCCAGCTGCGCGGTGTGGACGGAGTCGCCGGCATCGACGTGCTGGGCGGCTATGTGAAGGAGTACGCCGTCCATCCCGACCCGGCGAAACTGGCCGCCTACGGCGTCGGCCTGGTCCAGCTGGCCGAGGCGCTGGAGCACGCCAACCGCATCGCCGGCGCCGGCTACGTCAACCGCGCGGGCGAGGCCTGGATCGTCCGCGCCGACGCCCGCGTCCGCACCCTTCAGGAACTGGCCGCCACCCCGATCCTGAACCGCAACGGACAGGTCATCCGCGTCTCCGACGTGGCCGTGGTCGAGACCGGCCGCGCGCCGCGCCTCGGCTCGGCCAGCTCGGACGGCCATGAGACCGTCGTCGGCACGGCCCTGATGCTGCAGGGCGAGAACTCCCGCAACGTGGCCCAGCGCGTCGGCGCCAAGCTGGAGACCATCCAGGCCAGCCTGCCGCCCGGCGTCATGATCCGCCCGGTCCTGGACCGCACCGCGCTGGTCGAGGCCACCATCAGCACGGTCGAGCACAACCTCGCCCTCGGCGCGGCCCTGGTCATCGCCGTGCTCTTCTTCGCCCTCGGCAACGTCCGGGCGGCGATCATCACCGCCTTGGTCATCCCCCTCGCCTTCCTGTTCGCGGCCACGGCGATGAACCGCTTCGGCATCAGCGCCAACCTGCTCAGCCTCGGCGCGCTGGACTTCGGCCTGATCGTCGACGGGGCCGTGGTGGTGGTCGAGAACACCCTGCGCCGCCTGTCCCTCAAACGTCAGGAGACCGGTCGCCCCCTGGCGGTCGCGGAACGCCTGTCGATCGCCGCCTCCGCCGCCCGCGAAATGGCCCGGCCCGCCGCCTTCGGCCAGGCCATCATCCTGCTGGTCTACGCTCCGCTGCTGATGTTCGAGGGGGTCGAGGGCAAGATGTTCGGCCCCATGGCCGCCACTGTCATGCTGGCGCTCGCGGGGGCCTTCATCCTCAGCTTCACCTTCGTCCCGGCCCTGACCGCCCTCTGGGTCCGCGAGCCCAGGGCGGGGCATGATGACGGCGAGACCAGGATCAGCCGCGCCGTCCGCGACCGCTACGAGCCCCTGCTCAAGGCCGCCGTGGCCCGTCCGCGCGCCGTTCTCGCCGGGGCCGGCGCCGCCCTCGCGGCAGGCGTCGTCGCCTTCCTGATGCTGGGCAGCGAGTTCGTGCCGACGCTGGATGAGGGCGACATCCTGGTCCAGGCCCTGCGCGTCCCCTCCACTTCGCTGGAACAGAGCCAGGCCATGCAGTTCCGCGTCGAGACGACGCTGAAGGCCATGCCCGAGGTCGAACGCGTCTTCACCCGCACCGGCACCGCCGAGGTGGCGTCCGACCCCATGCCGCCGTCCATCTCGGACACCTTCGTCATGCTGAAGGACCGCAAGGACTGGCCCGACCCGTCTCTGCCCAAGGCCGAACTGGTCAAGCGGATGGAGGAGGCGCTCAGCCATCTGCCGGGCAACAGCTATGAGTTCACCCAGCCGATCCAGATGCGCTTCAACGAGCTGATCGCCGGGGTCCGCTCGGACGTCGCGGTCAAGGTCTATGGCGACGACTTCGAGGCCATGACCCGCTCGGCCGAACAGGTCGCCGCCGTCCTGCGGCGCATCGACGGGGCCGCCGACGTCCGCGTCGAACAGGTCTCGGGCCAGCCGACCCTGACCGCTCGCGTCGACCGCACCATCGCGGCCGCCCAGGGCATTCACGCGTCCGACGCCGCCGACGCCCTGGCCATCGCCCTGGCCGGACGCGAGGCCGGCCATGTGCTGGAGGGCGACCGCCGGTTCGACGTGGTCGTCCGCCTCGACGACGCCCTGCGCAACGATCCCGGGATCATGACCCAGCTGCCGGTCATGCCCGAGGAGTCCGAACCCGGCGCCCCGACCGTGCCCCTGTCCGCCGTCGCCCGCTTCGAGGCGGGGGAAGGTCCCAACCAGATCAGCCGCGAGAACGGCAAGCGCCGCATCGTGGTCCAGGCCAACGTCCGCGGCCGCGATCTGGGCGGCTTCGTCGCCGAGGCCCGGCGCGCGGTGACGGCCGAGGTCCAGCCTCCGGTCGGCGGCTGGCTGGACTGGGGCGGCCAGTTCGAGAACCTCGAGCGCGCCTCCGCCCGCCTGGCCCTGATCGTGCCGCTGGTCTTCCTGACCATCGGCGGCCTGCTGTTCCTGGCCCTGCGCTCGGTTCGGGACGCGGCGCTGGTCTTCGCCGGGGTGCCCCTGGCCCTCGTCGGGGGCGCCCTGGCGCTGGCGGCGCGGGGCATGCCCCTGTCGATCTCGGCGGCGGTCGGCTTCATCGCCGTCTCCGGCGTGGCCACCCTCAACGGCCTGGTCCTGATGCAGGCGGTTCTGGAGCGCCTCAAGGCCGGCGAGCCGCCGATCCAGGCCGCCGTCGCCGGCGCCGTCAGCCGCCTTCGCGCGGTCCTGACCACGGCCCTCGTCGCCGTGCTGGGCTTCATCCCGATGGCCTTCGCCTGGGGCCCCGGCGCGGAGGTGCAGAAGCCGCTGGCCACCGTCGTCATCGGCGGCCTGACCTCGGCCACCCTGCTGACCCTCATCGTCCTGCCGGTCCTGGCCTCGCTGGGACGGCGGACGAAGGGAAGCTGAAAGAGAAAGGGCCCGGTCTTTCGACCGGGCCCCTGATCTCAGAAGTTCGAATCGGCGGCTGTTCCCAGCGGCAACCCGTCCGGCCGGGCGACGCGCCGTTCGTGCTCCAGCGGAATCTCGGCGTCATAGCGGCCCGGGAAGGCGTAGCCGCCGTCGTTGAAATAGGGCGAACGGCCGTAGCCGTATCCGCGGTAGCGATAGCCGTAGGGGCTGTTCTCGGTCTGGCGGTAGCTCAGGCCCAGGGTGCCGTTCTCGCCGATCGGCAGGGTCACGGCCATGCCGAAGTCGCGATAGCCGCCGGTGCCGATGCCGGCGGTGAACTCGCTGTGCATCTTGCGGTCCACCCGGGTGTCGCGGACGCCGCCGATGTCGCGGTCGGCGGCGACGCCGTTGGCGTAGGGCCGGGCCTCCGGATCGCGCGCGGCGATCCAGCGGTCGATCTGCTGGTCCGTGGTCAGGTTGTGCGGCTCGGCGGCCTGCTGGGCCGCGCCCTCGGCGGTCGGGGCCACGGGCCGGGTCACGGCGGTCAGGTCGACATTGGTCGCCGGCGCGGTCGTCATCACCCCGTCGGGATCGCCGCCCATCAGGGCCGCGGCCATCATCAGTGCGGAAACCGCCATGCGCCTACTCCTGTACCAAACCCACCCTAGCCCTGAATAAGGCCAAGGTCAGGCGTTTCCGTCTCCACGCTGCAACGGATCGCGCAGCGGTTCGCCCTCGGGCACGAATTCCAGCGCCACCGAGTTGATGCAGTAGCGCAGTCCGGTCGGCGGCGGCCCGTCGGGGAACACATGCCCCTGATGCCCGCCGCAGCGGGCGCAGACCGTCTCGGTCCGCACCATGCCGTAGCTGGTGTCGGTGATAGCGACGACATGGGCCTCGTCCACCGGTTCGGTGAAGCTGGGCCAGCCGGTGCCGCTCTCGAACTTGGTCCCGGCCCGGAACAGCGGCAGGCCGCATTCCCTGCAGCAGAACACCCCGGCCCGCTTCTCGCCCAGCAGCACGCCGCAGAACGGCGCCTCGGTGCCGTGCGACAGCAGGACCCGCGCCTCCTCGGCCGTCAGGTCCGCCTCCAGCCGCGCGCGCTCGACCGCATCCGGCGGCGTCAGGTCGTATCCGGAGGGGGAGCGGTGCGTGTCGGTCATGGCGTGGAGATAGGAAGCGGACGGCACGGGGTCCAGCCTCCAAGGAAAAGGGCCGGACAGTTTCCTGTCCGGCCCCTTGTCTCACTCAAACCGGGTTCAGCCCCCGAACAGCGTGCCCACCCAGGCCTGAACCGCGGCCTGGTCGGCCGGGTCGCCCGTGTACACCAGGCCGGCGGCCGGGGCGTAGGGGGTGTTGTTCGGGCGCGGACGGGCGGTCCAGGCCTTGTGGCCGTAGCTCAGCTCCGAATAGTTCGACGGCAGGCGACGGGTGGTCGGTTCGATGAAGATGGTGTCGGTCGCCGTCGTCGTGCCCGCGATGCGGACGTTCGGCAGCTTGGAGATCAGGTCCAGCGTGTCCAGGCAACCGCCCGAGCAGCCGGCGTCGACCAGGACGATCACCGGACCCTGCACCGGATTGGCGGCGCCCGTGTCGGCGGTGGAGGCGCGGCCTTCAAGGGTGAAGGTCGGCTGGCCGGCGGCGATGGCGGCGTCGAAGGCGGCCACGATGGCGGCGGTCTGCTCGATCACGGCCGGGGCTTCGGCGGCGAAGCGCGGGTCCGCCTGCATCAGGGCGAGGGTCTCGGCGTACCAGGTGCGGTTGCCCGGGGTGGCGCGGTAGGTGATGGCGCCGGCCGCGGGCTGGCGGCTGGTGGTGAACTCCGGCGTCCAGATGCGGTTGGCCAGGCCATAGCCGCGCGCGGTCGAGGTGTAGGCCGAGGCGCCCGAGGCGGCGCGCAGGTCCAGCACGAAGCCTTGCGGGCCGCGCAGCTGGGCGGCCTGGGCCTCAACGGCTGAGTTGAAGGCGTCCCAGCCCGCCGAGTCGGCGAACGAGTGGACGTTGACCCACGGGCGGCCGTTGACGGTCTCGACCGACAGTGGGGTCGCCGACGGCATGTAGACGGTGGCGCGGTAGGCGGCTTCCAGGTCGCCGGCGACCAGCGGCTCGGGGCGCAGGGTGATGGCGCGCGGACGGCGGTTGCCGGTGGCGAACTCGCAGATCGACGGCACGCCGTTCACGAACGGGTTGTTGCGGTTCCAGGTCAGGTAGGGTGCCGAGGTCACGCGACCGGCTTCGGTGTCCAGGTTGCCTTCCCAGCGGTCCAGCTTGTCCCGGGCGAACTCCTCGATCGGGGTGGCGTTGCACGACACCACCGTGTCGCCGACGCGCGGCACATTGGCGCCGCGAAGGCCCGGCTTGACGTAGGTCACGACATATTTGCCGCCGCGCCAGCCGGTGGCGAAACCGGCCCAGGACGTGCCGAAGTACGGGCCGAGGCCTTCATAGGTCGGGGCGATCTGGATGTTCGAGTCGCGGAAGCCCGCCGCGTAGTAGCGCAGCAGATAGGCGTGGGAATCGCCCGAGTTGACGCGGTTGACCCGGCCCAGCGAGTCCTGCAGCCCGGCGTCCAGCCAGGCGCGGAAGTCGACGCTGGGTTGGCCGGGGATGGCCGGCGCCGGGTGGTTGGCGGCCAGTTCGTCATGCGCCGCTTGCAGGTCCTGGCGGGCCAGGGCGCGAAAATCCTGGGCGAAGGCGGAGCCGGCGCTGACAGCGAGAACCAGTGCGGCGGCGGCCGCGGCGGGTAGGAAACGGGACATGAAGTCAGGCTCCGGAGCCGAATTGAACAGGGCGTGGCGACGTTAAAGCCCAAGGGTGACAGACTTGCCAAGCCTCTACCCCGTTCGGATGAACGCCCCCATCCGGTTTACTCCCTGCGGATCGCGGCCTAATCGGGGCGAAGCGCCTCCGCAGGCGGATCATCCGCTTCACAGTCGAGCCTTCATGTTCAAGAAGATCCTGATCGCCAATCGCGGCGAAATCGCCGTCCGCATCATCAAGACCTGCCGCCGCATGGGCATAGCCACGGTGCAGGTATACTCGGAAGCGGACGCCGGTTCGCTTGCCGTGGAGATGGCCGACGAGGCCGTCCTGATCG
This sequence comes from Brevundimonas sp. GW821-FHT09G01, assembly GCF_059416065.1. Classification (NCBI taxonomy): domain Bacteria; kingdom Pseudomonadati; phylum Pseudomonadota; class Alphaproteobacteria; order Caulobacterales; family Caulobacteraceae; genus Brevundimonas; species Brevundimonas sp. GW821-FHT09G01. The sequence goes on along the minus strand of NZ_JBWKOL010000012.1, from coordinate 35,568 downwards.
GTCCCGCCCCCGCCGCCCAGTCGTACCTGCTGGCGGACAAGATCGTGGAGGCGGTGCGTCAAACGGGCGCGGAGGCGGTCCACCCCGGTTTCGGCTTCCTGAGCGAGAACGCCGGTTTCGCGCGCCGTCTGAAGGCCGAAGGCATCGCCTTCATCGGCCCGAATCCCGAAGCGATCGACGCCATGGGCGACAAGATCACCTCCAAGAAGTTCGCCCAGGACGCCGGGGTCTCCACCGTGCCCGGCCACATGGGGCTGATCGAATCGACGGAAGAGGCGGTGAAGATCGCCCGCGAGATCGGCTACCCCGTCATGATCAAGGCCTCGGCCGGCGGCGGCGGCAAGGGCATCCGCGTCGCCCACTCCGACGACGACATGGCCGAGGGCTTCGCGGCCGTGAAGGCCGAGGCCCTGAACGCCTTCGGCGACGACCGGGTCTTCCTCGAGAAATTCATCATCGACCCGCGCCACATCGAGATCCAGGTGCTGGGCGACAAGCACGGCAACGTCGTCCACCTGTTCGAGCGGGAGTGCTCGATCCAGCGCCGGAACCAGAAGGTCATCGAGGAGGCCCCCTCCCCGCTTCTGGACGAGGCCACCCGCGCCGCCATGGGCGCCCAGGCCGTCGCCCTGGCCAAGGCCGTGAACTATGACTCGGCCGGCACGGTCGAGTTCGTCGCCGGCCAGGACAAGAGCTTCTTCTTCCTGGAGATGAACACCCGGCTTCAGGTCGAGCACCCTGTCACCGAACTGATCACCGGCGTCGATCTGGTCGAACAGATGATCCGCTCGGCCTGGGGCGAAAAGCTCGCCTTCGAGCAGAAGGACCTCAAAATCAACGGCTGGGCCATCGAGAGCCGCATCTACGCCGAGGACCCCTACCGCGGCTTCCTGCCCTCCATCGGCCGCCTGGTCCGCTACGAGCAGCCCGAGGAAGGCGAGCATGAGGACGGCTATGTCGTCCGCAACGATTCCGGCGTCCGCGAGGGCGACGAGATCAGCATGTTCTACGACCCCATGATCGCCAAGCTGTGCGCCTGGGCCCCGACCCGCGACGAGGCCCTGATCGGCATGGCCCGCGCACTGGAGGACACCCACCTGGCCGGCGTCGGCCACAACGTGCCCTTCCTGGCCGCCGTCATGGGCCAGCCCCGCTTCCGCTCGGGCAATATCTCGACCAGCTACATCAAGGACGAGTTCCCCGACGGCTTCCACGGCCTGGCCCCGACCGAGCATCAGGTCCGGCTGATCGCCGCCGCCGCCGTGGCCATGAACGAGATCCAGGCCGAGCAGGACGGCGACCCGTCCGACCGGACCGACTGGGTCGTCCTGATCGATAAGGCCCCGCACGGCGTCGACCTGTCCTATGACGAGGACGAGGCCCTGCTGCTGGCCTTCACCGGCGGCGGCCACGCCCGTTTGACCGAGATCGACTGGCGTCCCGGCCTGCCCCAGTTCCGCGCCGAGCTGGACGGCGAGCCCTTCACCGCCGACGTCGCCCGCGTCGCCGACGGCTTCGTGATCCGCCACCGCGCGGCCAAGGCCCGCGTCCGCGTGCTGCGCCCCCGCTTGGCCGACCTCTACGCCCGCCTGCCGGAAAAGGTGGCGGCGGACACCTCCAAGATGGTCCTGAGCCCCATGCCGGGCCTGGTCGTGGCCATCCCGGTCGTCGTCGGCCAGGAGGTCAAGACCGGCGAAACCGTCGCCATCATCGAAGCCATGAAGATGCAGAACATCCTCAAGGCCGAGCGCGACGGCGTGGTGAAGGCGGTGTCCGCCAAGGCCGGCGATCCGGTAGCGGCGGATGACGTGCTGGTGGAGTTCGGGTGAAGGCAGGAGGCTAGGCCGCGCCACGACTGGCCTTGGGCGTCACGGATTGGCGGAGACGAGCTTCCGGACGTACTGCATCGGTGTATCTGTGGCCGATCGCGCCGGGACCGTCAGTCCCGCCGACCGTAGAGTCTCGGCGATCCGCAGGATGAAATCGATACAGTCGTTGCCGTTCAGCGCGTAACGTTCCGCCGTAGCGGCGGCGTTGTCCGGTATGCCAACAGCCGTGAGCGTCGGCCGCGCCGCAGCCAGGGCTTGGCGATAGACGCTGCGATCCACCTTTACCGTCAGACAGTCCTGCTTCACGTGGGTGTAACGTTCCTCCATCTGCTGGCCGCTCACCGAACCGCCGAAATAGGTAAAAAGTGCGGCGGCAGCGCCAATGCCGGACCCGACCGTATGCCCGACCGCGCGGAATGTCCGCCCGCCACCGGACGGCCGTTCACTGAACGCCACAAAGGCGTGCCCCGGAAATCCGAAGGCGTTTGGACTGGGCCTCGCACAGAAGTTGATTTCCGTGGCGCCGCCGGCATCCGTCTGGGTCCGAAGATCGCGCTCATGCGCGGAGGCGTGCGAGACTGCCAGGCAGAGAACCGCGACAGCGAGAACGATGGAAGGTGGGATTTTCATTTTGCCCTCTTGTTTCAACACCAAGGGAGACAGATGCGCTTGCCGCCGATACTGCCGACCTGGACGGGTTTCGGCGCCAGTTGGCTCGGATTGTTGAAGACCGAGTTCGCTCCCCCCCACATCTGTCCCGGATTGCGAACGAACGAGTTATCGCCCCCCCAAATCTGGCCCGGGTTGCGGACGAACGAGTTATCACCGCCCCAGATCTGACCCGGATTGTTGACGAAGGAATTCGGTCCCCCCAAAAGTTGTCCGGGATTGTTGAAGACCGAGTTCGGCCCACCCGCGATTTGCTGGAGGGTTCGACCCATCAGGCCATTGCGGCCGACCAGATCGTTGCTGTCGCCGAAACACCCGCGTCCACCGAATCCATCGGTCAGACATTTCGTCAGCTCACGCGCGGTCAATCGGGATGCGATACAGCCTGCGGCGGCGTAGGGCTGACCGCCGGTCGAGGCGACGCACTGCACGGCGATCTGCATCTCGGGGTTGAGTTGAAGATTGAACATGTTGGCGCCCGCACAAACAGCCATGCCGCCGGGGTCCCCGCGAGACTGTGCAGCACATTGAAGCGCGATGCGTTGCTCCCGACTGAGATCGTCTCCGAACAGACGCGTCGCCGCACATCCCATGAACTGGCCGCTGTCGCCATTCGCTCCGGCAGCGCAGCCGAGCACTGCCTGCTGGTCCGGGGTGAGCTGCCGTCCCGCGAAAGCCCCTCCGGCGCACAGCGCGAAGGCGCCCGGGTCACCCTCTGAAGAGAAGGCGCAACGTGCGAGGATGCGCTGATCGTCGGATATCGGAAGAGCGACATTCGGTGCGGCGCATAGGGCGAAACCGGCAGCATCACTCTGGGACAGGGCGCAGTTCAAAGCCGCCTGCTGTTCGCGTGCAAGGAAGCGCGCAGAGGCGCAACGCGCGAACGCTTCGGGATCGCTTGGGGCTTGGGCCCCGCAGGCCAAAATCGCGCGCTCATCCGCCGTCAGAGCGCGGTTCAGATACTGTCCGCCTGCGCAACTCGCGAACCGCGCGGCGTCGCCCCCGGCCGTGGTCGCGCATCCGGCGACGACCCTTTGATCATCCGACAGGCGGATGCCGAGTTTCGGCGCCGCGCAGTTGGCGAAGGTCGGCGTATCGATACTGGACACCGCGCAATCCAGAACAGCCTGTTCGTTTCGGGGCAGGATAATCTGTTGCCCGGCGCAGCCGGCGAAAGTCGCGACATCCAGGCCGGCCTGCCGGGCGCACGCTTGGGCGCGCCTGGCCGTGTCCAAGTTCGCGGACACGCCGAAGACGGCCGGACCGCTCACGGCGCCGGACATTCGATCGAGGCTGGTTTGCCCGACCAGCCCGCAGGGCATGGGCCCGATCGGGCCAGCACAGATCGCGCCTCCGGAGGTGTTGGTGCTGACCAGCTGGACCTGCCTCGGATCGAAGGGGCCATTTACAAAACCACCCGACTGCAGCTGCATGAGATACGCTTGCACCGCCGAACACGGCCCCGGGCCGAGTGGACCGAGGCAGATGGGTTCTCCGACCGGGCCAGCCAGGGTCGGCAACCGAAACTGCTGGGCCCCGATCAGCTGGAGAGCGATGAAGGTCCGAACCTGATTGCAGGGACCGGGGCCTGCCGGCCCCGCGCATATGGGACCGGCCATCGGATCGAAGCCGACCTGCTGCACCGGAATGCCGGCGGCTACGAGCTGCACCCAAAGGAAATGCTGGACCGCCTGACACGGTCCCGGTCCAGCGGGACCGGCGCAGATCGGTCCTATGATGGGATCTAGCCCGATCTGTTGAACTGGCGGCGGAGGCGGAAGAACCTGGGCCACCGCGGAGCGTAGTCCGATCAGTCCCAGCACAAACGCGATAGTGATCACCACGCCAATTTTTGCGGCGAAACCGCAGAACATTCTGATTGTCATGAATCCCACCCCCACAACCTTGACGAGACGTTAAGCTATAATGGCGGGCGAGAAAACTAATATATCGACGTTCTTCTCGCTTCCCGTTTCACACCACCCGCACCCGCGGTCCCCGCGCCCCCGGCCGGTCCAGCAGCAGGTCCGTGACCGCCCAGACCAGGGCGTCAGCGCGGTCCAGCGAGCCTTCGCCGAGCTCGGAGCCGAGCATCAGCAGTTCCTCCTCCAGCGCCTCGAACAGGCCGGCGTGCTTGACGCGGCCCTGTTCGTAGAGGGCGGCGACCGGCTCGGCGCGCAGAACCTTGCCCTTGGTGGCGCGGACGGTGCGGACCGGGATCGGGCGATCGACGGCCTTGAGGACAGAGACGACCATGTCGCCGCCCTGATTGACCTCGGCGACGATGCAGCCGGCCTTGACCTCGCGGGCCAGGGCGACGGCGCGGCGGGCCCATTCCTCGGGCGACAGGCCGTGGGCCGAGCGATCGGCCAGCACCACGGCCTCGCGCACGCCGTCCGGGCGCAGGCGAGAGGCCGCCGCGATGATGCCGCAGGCGTCGCCGGACGCGGTGGCCGGCGGGTCGACGGCGACGACGATGCGTTCGTAGGGCCCCTCTCCCTCCCCTCCTGGGGAGGGTGGCTGTCGCGCAGCGACGGACGGGTGGGGAACCGCACGCCCGGATACGCACCCCACCCTGTCGCCGCTGCGCGTCGACATCCCTCCCCACAAGGGGGAGGGAGAACGCGCCCGCGCCATCATCTCGGCCGTGAACAGCGAGCCGTCGAGCTCGACGATCTTCCCTTCCAGCTCCTGCGCCTCGCGTTTCGTGCCGCCGTAGAGGGCGCGAAGGCCGTCGAGGAAGCCAGGGGCGAGGTGGTCGGCGTTGTCCGAGGTGCCCGCATGGGTGACGGCGCAGGAGGCTTCGTCCTTGAGGCGGACGAGGGCGCGGGTGGGTTTCGGGGTGGTGGTGACGAGGAGGCGGGGATGGGTCGAGACCCCCTCCCCCGCCGGGAGAGGCATGGGGAGCCGCAGCCCCATCCGCAGGAGCGCCAGCGTCTCGGCGGCGCCGCGCGCGCCGGACGCCCGCCAGGCGCAGAACTCGTCGGCCCAGGCGGCGCTGAACTGCGGACCGCGCAGGGAGTCGGGATCTTCAGCCGAAAAGGCGTAGGCGATGCAGCCGTTGGCGAATTTCAGGCGGCGGCGCGAGCTTTCGAACACCGGACGGGTCTTGGCCGTCCAGCGCGGCAGGGCGCGCAGGCCCGAGACGCCCTCGATCATCACCTCGCGCACGTCGTGCAGGGTCGGGCCGATCAGGGCCAGGCGACCGCCTTTGCCCAGGACCTCGGCCTGGTCGGCCAGCCATTCGGCGCCCGCCTGGGTCTTGCCCGCGCCGCGTCCGCCCAGGAACAGCCAGGTGCGCCAGTCCGAACCGTCGGGCATGGCCTCGGGCGGCCGCTGGGCCGGGCGCAGTACGATGGGCGGGGCGACCGGCTCGGGATCGGGGTCCGGCTCGGGCTCCGGCTCCGGCTCCGGCTCCGGCTCCGGCGGCGCATGGCGGGCGCGCAACCGCTCCTTCACCTGCCAGAACCGAACGGCCGTCATGCCGAGCCGCATGAGGCGGCCCGCGTCCTCCACACGGCCGTCGACGATCACCTTCACGACCTGGTCCTCGATGGAGGCCATGGTGGCTTCGGGGTCCTCGCGGTGGAAGGTGAAGGCCAGCGCCTTCCGCAGCGCCTCGTCCCGATCCTTCGATGTCGCCGTCGTTTCCATGCCCTCATTATCCCATGGGGCCGGAGGGACGCCGGGAATAGGACGCTGGCGGGGAAGGGTTGGCTTGGAGATCAATGCGTTGGGGACCCGGGTTGTGATGGTTTAGCGCGATCGTCCTCCATCCTTCAGAAGAGATGGCGCAGCCTTGACACCGGTGTCAGGAACAACCCAACTTGCCGCGCCTTCTGACCGCCGCGAGGATGCCGGCATGACATCGACCCTGTCCCGACGCGGCCTGCTGGCCGCGGGCGCCGCCGCGCCGCTGCTGGCCGCCTTACCGGCGCCTGGGCGCGCCTGCGCACAGGCGACAGCGCCCGACCGCGCCGCGGTGCTGACGACCATGAAACGCGCCACGCGGTTCATGACCGACGAGGCCTCGGTGGGCGGGGGCTATGTCTGGTCCGCCCTGCCCGACTTCTCGCGCCGCTGGGGCGAGCTGGAGGCGGCGCCGACGATGATCTGGGTGCAGCCGCCGGGGACCGGCACCATGGGCCACCTGTTCCTGGACGCGTATCACGCCACCGGGGACGAACAGTTCTACGAGGCCGCCGTCGGCGCGGCTCGGGCCCTGGTGCGGGGCCAGCATCCGTCGGGCGGCTGGAACTACGTCATCGACACCGCAGGGCCCGAGAGCCTGCGCCGCTGGTACGAGACCTATGGCCGGAACGCCTGGCGGATGGAGGAATTCCACCACGACTACGGCAACGCCACCTTCGACGACGCGGGGACCTCGGAGGCGTCGCAGTTCCTGCTGCGGCTGTATCTGGAGAAGCGCGAGCGCGAGTGGCGGGCGCCGCTGGACAAGGCGATCCGCTTCGTCCTGGACAGCCAGTATGCGAACGGCGGCTGGCCCCAGCGCTATCCGCGCACCGACGGGGCGGGGCTGCACGGGCGGCCCGACTACACCGGCTACATCACCTTCAACGACGATGTGGCGGGCGAGAACATCAAATTCCTGATCTTCTGCCGCCAGACGCTCAATGCCAGAGAAGGAGGTGGGTGCCTGGACGATCCGATCCGGCGCGCCATGGACTGCTTCCTGGCTTGCCAGCAGCCGGCGCCCCAGGCCGGATGGGGCCTCCAGCACCACGCCGACACGCTGAAGCCCGCCGCCGCCCGGACCTATGAGCCCGAGGCCTACGCCACCCACACGACGGCGGCGAACATCGAGCAGCTGTTCAGCTTCTACCGCCTCACCGGCGACCGGAAATACCTGGCCCGCGTATCCGAGGCGCTGGACTGGCTGGACAGCGTGCGCCTGCCGCAGCGGCTGCAGCGCGACGGGCGGACGCATCCGACCTTCATCGAGCCGGGGACCAACAAGCCGCTGTACGTGCATCGCCGGGGCTCGAACGTCGTCAACGGCGCCTACTATGTCGATGGCGATCCCAACGACACGGTGATCCACTACAGCTCGTTCCGGGCGGTCAATGTCGAGCGGATGCGGGCCGAGTACGCGCGGCTCATGGCGATGACGCCGGAACAGGCGTCGGAGGGCTCGCCCCTGCTGGCGCCGCGGGGGTCGGTGGCCCTGCCCCGCTACTTCACCCTGCAGGACATCTCGGTCTCGGACATGACCAGCGACGGGCGCCGCCCGCCGGCCGAGCCCGCCGTGGTCGCGGGACTGGTGGCGGGGCTGAACGCCCGCGGCTACTGGCCGACGCCGCTGAAGGCGGTGAGCAATCCCTACATCGGCGACGGCTCGCCCCAGGTCGCGCCGGGCGAGTTCCGCATCACGCGCGTGGGGGACGCGTCCGACACCTCGCCCTACATCACGGACTTCCCCGTGATGGGGATCTCGACCGGCGAGTACATCAAGAACATGGGCGTGCTGATCGAGGCGCTGGGCGGCGCCTGAGGGCTGTTCAGGCCCGGCGGGCGCTCGATGCGACGTCGAAGGGGCGGCCCAGGCTGCTCATCAGGTTCCAGCCCGCATTGGTCGGCCAAAAGCGGGCCTTGCCGCGCCGCTCAACCAGTCCCAGCACAGCCAGCTGCTCGCTCACGGCGGGCTGTTCGGTTCGGCTGTCGTCCACGATGTCCAGAAGGGCTTCAATACGGTCTGCGTCGGTCATGGTCTCCAGATAGGGCCTGCGGACCCGGGGGGCCACCCGATATCGCAGGCCATCCCCTGAATCTGCGCCCACCGTGTCCCGGAAGCGTAGCCGTGCCCTGATGAAAAGCCGCGCCTGACCTACTGGCGGACGAAGGCGATGTCGCGCGCGCCGCCGGCCCAGGCCCGAAGACCGTCCACCTGCCCGTCCGCCGCGCGCGTGAACACGAAGGTGGTGACGCCGCGCAAGGGGGTCGAGAACCCGTCGGCGAAGCGCGGCGTCAGCGGCCACTCGACCCCGAAGGCCTGCCGGATCACCAGCGCCTCGCCCTGGCGGACCACCACGATCCGGGCGTCCAGCTCAACGCTGTAATAGGTCCCGGCATAGGCGCCGATCTCCGCGAGGGGCGGCGGGACCGCGGGGTAGCGGGTCTCCTTCGCATCACGGCTCAGGATCAGCTCCGTCGGCCCCTGCCCGTTGCGGACGAAGCGGACGCCGTCGCCGTCGGCCCGCCTGAACCGCTCGCCGCCGACCGGGGTCAGGTCCTGGGAGCGCCCCTGCGTCAGCGTCAGCCGCCCGTCCAGCAGCGCCGTCCGCAGCAGTTCGCCGGTGACGGGGTTCCGGAACAGGCCCTGATAGGACGCCAGATCGGCCGACGCGGCCGCCGACACGGACGCCGCCGGTGCGGGGACGATGGGCTCCTTGACCGAAGGGCCGGCGGCGGCCAGGGCCTGGTCCGCCAGCGCCTCGCCCACCGCGACGGGATTGATCCCGCCGTTGTTGCACAGCACGGCGACGGACAGGCCGGCGTCGGGATAGCGGGCCGTCCAGGTCTTGTATCCGCCGGTCGAGCCGCTGTGCCCCACGCGCGGCAGGCCGTGCGCCCGGTCGAGCTCGAGCCCCAGGCCGTAGGGCGTGGCGGTTCCGTCGTTCAGGCGTCCCGGCGTCGCCAGCGCGGCGACCAGCTGCGCCCCGCCCGGCAGGCCGGCGGGCCGGTCCAGGAAGGCGTTCCAGCGCAGCAGGTCGTCCAGGGTGGTGAGCAGGCCGCCGTTTCCGATGACATTGGTGAACGGCATGCTGGCGATGAAGCCGTCCTCCACCGGCGCATAGGCGGTGGCGCGGCCCGGGACCACGGTGCGGAAGTCCTCGCGCCAGCGGGTCTGGCCCATGCCCAGGGGCTTGAACAGACGCTGGTCGGTGAAGGCCTGCAGGCTCTGGCCGCTAACCCGCGCGACGATGATCGCGGCCAGGCTGTAGTTGGTGTTGGTGTAGAGGAACTCGGCGCCCGGCGTGAAGTTCAGCCCCTTCTGGCGCGACGCCAGATCCAGGATGACGGCCTGGCTGTGGACCTGGGTTCCGGGCGGATTGCCGGTCAGGGCCAGCAGGCTCCACTGCTCGCGCAGGCCGCTGGTGTGGGTGAGCAGATGCCGGAGGGTGATCGGCGTCCCGTAGTCCGGCATCTCGGGCAGATACAGGCGGATGTCGTCGTCCAGCCCCAGCTTGCCGTCCTGAACCAGCAGCAGCACGGCGGCGGCGGTGAACTGCTTGGCCACCGAGCCGCTTTCGAAGATCGTGGCCGGCGTCAGCGGATCGGGATGCTCCAGATCGGCCATGCCCCGGGCGCCGCGCAGGACCGGCTGTCCCGGCCGCGCCAGACCCACGGCGCAGCCCGGGCCGGTCGGGGCGACGGCGGCGAACACGGCGTCCAGATCGACATCCGGCGCCCGGGTCTGGGCCATGGCGTTCGAGGCGAGACCGGTCAGGGCGAAGGCCATGACCGTGGCGGTGAAGCGGGCGGTTGGACGCATGGAAGACCCCGACGAAACAGGCGGCCTTTCGACCAGCCGGTCCGCGGCCCCGCAACACCGCATCGGCCAACGGCGCCGCCTGTCGGTGAACGGTGACGGCGGCGCCCTATCCGTCGTCCCGGCATGATCGCGGGTGGCGCACTGGCCCGAAGCAAAGCTAGAACGGCGCCATGGAAGAAGAGGCCAAATCCAAGTCCAAGCCCTCGGTCCGCGCCCGCGCCGACGCGATCAAGGACTTCCGCTGCAAGAACCTTATCGCGGTGATCGAGAACCCGTCCGACATCAAGAACATCGGCACGGTCATCCGCAACGTGAACGCCATGGGCGTCGAGAAGGTCTATGTCGTCGACCCCAAACGCGCCCTGCCCGACGACTGGCAGGATCTGCGCGAGGACAAGGCCCTCTCCAAGATCTCCGTCTCGGCGGTGAAATGGACCTTCGTGAGACGGTTCGACAGCACCGATGACTGCTTCGACTACCTCGAAAGCAAGGGCTTCACCTCCATCGTCACCTCGCCCCACGTGAAGGGCAAGGCGTCCATCTTCCTGGACGAGGGCGACTACACCGCCCAGACCAAGCTGGCCGTCTGGTTCGGCAGCGAGGCCGTCGGCATCAGCGACCGGGCCGTGGAACGCAGCGAACTGTGCGTCAGCATCCCCATGTTCGGCATGATCGAAAGCCTGAACCTGGGCACCAGCTCGGGTATCGTCCTGTACGAAGTCGCCAAGCAGCGCCGGGCCTACCAGAGCCGCTACCGGCTGAGGAACAAGCGGGGAGAACGGGCCACGCCGCTGCCGACAGTGATGCCGGTGGAGTGAGGCGGCGAAGGCCCGCTACGCCTCCATCAGCCGGCGAACCACCGTCCACAGCACGGCGAGCAGGGCCACGACGATCACGACCTTGAGCAGGACGACGGTGTTGGGATCGACCTTCAAGGCCCGCTCGCGTCTGAGCGCCCATCGCGGGGCGCCGTCCAGCAGCGGATCGCTGGGCGCGCAGGTGCTGTCCCGCGCCGTCTCCGGGGCCTTGATCGACCACCGCGCGAGGGCCGCGTCGATATAGACGCGAAAGGCCATGTGGTAGTCCCGGCTGGCCTGCTCGATGTACCGCTCCAGCGCCGAAGCGTCGGAATGCAGCACCAGGGCGACTAAGGCCTCGAAATCCGCCTGGGTGACGGGGCTGGCGCCGCGCATGGCGGATCTTTGCAGCACCGCATGCCCTACCGATTCCAGCACCGCCCTACGATATGGGTCGGCCAGCAGGACATCGACGTCGCGCCGGGCCACCTCGAAAGTGAACTCCAGATCGGCATGCCCGGACCCGACCGGCTGCTGATAGATCAGCCGGTTCCCGTCCTCGTAGACATGGGGTTCGTAACCCGAGCCCAGCAGACGCCTCACCGCGCATAGCCCGGCGCCGCCAGAGGAACCGGCGTGGAGTTCAGGCGGACCCACTGGACCGCCAGTTCGCAAAGCTCGCCGCCCGCGCCCTCGCGGGTGCGCACCTCCGCGACAAGCCGGGCCGCCCGGTCCCGTTCGGCGTCAGACAGGGGCGCGCCCGAGGCGAGGTGCGCCAGGAAGGCCTGGCCCATGCGGCGGTAGTCGGCGTCCCAGTTGGCGCCGCCGTTGCGGTCAACCTCGTCGGCGATCCGTCCGGCGATGCGGATGACCTCGCCCTGCACCGTCGCGGCGGGCCCCTTGGAGGGGACCAGCAGGGCCCACAATTCCTGCTGTTGATCCTGCCAGCGTCCTCCCCGGACCGTGATCGGCGCGAGACCGTCATGCATCAGCCGGCGCGGGACAGGCGGGACATCGAACAATGCGTACAGACGATCCAGGCCATCGCTGGTCGCCTCCAGAAACTCGGGATTGAAGCCTGCGCGGTGGAACTCGAAATTTTCGCCGATCCGCTGCACGGCGGCCTGCATCTGGGGGGTGACCGGCCCCGAGTCGCCGCCGCCCGACACCGCGCGCCGCAGCCGGTCGAACAGTCCCGGCGTCCTGGGCGGGGTCGCCGCCAGCAGCAGGGCGGCGATGCCGGCCATCGGCTCGATATGGATGTTGCTGCACTGCTGTAGCCCGGCGGCCAGCGGCGTCTGCCCGGCGAGGTTGACCGCATCGGCCCGGGCGCCCCGGGCCAGTAGAACGCGCACCGCCTCCAGCCGGGCCGACATCGCCGCGCCGTGCAGGGGAGTATTCCCCTGCCCGTCCGTCGCCTGGATGTCGGCGCCGAGATCGAGCAGGATCTCCCCCCCGCCCTGCCAGCTTCCGGCGCGCTCGTGCAGCGGCGTGCGGCCGTAGGCGTCGCGAGCCTCGATATCGGCCCCCTGACCGACAAGCCAGCGCGCCAGCTCATCCGGACAGTCCCCGAACGCCAGGGCCGTCTGCTTGCCGTACCCGCCGCGCGCATCGAGTTCGCACGTATCGAAGACGGCCTTGAGCGCGGCGATGTCGCCGGCCTTGAGAAGGGCGTCGAAATCCTTGGGGAGCAGCTTCTTCTTCGCTTTCGGCATAGCCCCCGCCTCCGTTCGCTCGTCGTCGCCCATGCTAACGTTTGGTCGCTGAGCCGCAACGGCTCCGTTGATCCCGACGGCGCCCTACGCCCCGCGCAGCAGGCCTTCCATCAGGGCCTGGAACGCCGGAATGGCCCGCCTTGCGGTGGCCGCCGGATCGTCGGCGTTGGCGATCCACTGGGCCGCATAGGTCGAGGCCCCGCAGATCAGTCGGGCGGCGGCCTCGGCATCGACGTCCCTGACCAGACCCTCGCTCTTCAGCCGCTGCACGCTGGCGCTGATGGCGGCGATGCAGCCGTCGTTGTTGGGCCATTGGGACGGGTCGCCGAGCACCGCCGGGCCGTCGCGCAGCACGATGCGCTGGATCTCGGGCTCCAGCGCCATCTCGATGTAGCCCACGTTCTCGTCGACGAAGCCCTGCCAGCGGTCCGACGCGGCGGCGGAGATCGCGTTCAGGCGCGTCGCCATTTCGGAATCGATCTGAAGGATCACCGCCATCAGCAGCCCCTTCTTGTCTCCGAAGTGGTGGTAGAGCGCGCCGCGGGTGAGCCCGGCCTCGGCCGTGAAATCGTCCATCGACGCCTCGGCGTAGCCCTTCTCGCCAAAGGCTCGGCGCGCCGCGGCGATGAGGGTCGCGCGGGTCGCCGCGAGCCGTTCGGCCCGGGGTTTCGGCTTGATCACGGAGCCTGCCGACAAAAGTCTTCTCCATTGCGTTGACATACGGCGCGTATGTAACCACTTCGCTCACATACGAGACGTATGTAATCACATCGAAGCGGTTCCCCAATGGCCAATCCCTATCGAGTCATCTTCAGCGCGCCCGGGGCGGCGGGCTTCGCTTCGGCGGGCTTCGTCGCCCGCCTGCCCATCGCCATGGCGCCCATCGGCATCGTCACCATGCTGGCCCAGACCCACGGCGCCTATTGGCTGGCCGGGGCGGTCGCCGCCGTCTTCACCCTGACCAACGCCCTGGCCGCGCCGCAGATCTCGCGCCTGGTCGATCGCTTCGGACAGAGCCGGCTGCTGATCCCCACGGCCGCGGTCGCGGTCCTGGCCTTCATCGGGCTGATCCTGGCGACGCACCAGCGCTGGCCAGTCTGGACCCTGTTCGTCTTCGCCTTCCTGGCCGCCGCCATGCCCAGCATTCCGGCCATGGTCCGGGCCCGCTGGACGGAGCTGTTCCGCGACCGGCCCGAGCTGAACACGGCCTTCGCCTTCGAATCCGCCGCCGACGAACTGGTCTACATCGCCGGGGCCTCGCTCTCTGTCGGCCTGTCGGTCGCCCTGTTCCCCGAGGCGGGACTGGTCGCCTCGACGCTGGCCCTGGCCCTGGGCATGACCGCCTTCGTGGTCCAGCGCGGCACCGAACCGCCGGTCCGGGGATCGGAGGGCGTCGCGCACCGCTCGGCCATCACGCGGCGGCCGGTTCAGATCATCACCCTGGCCCTGATCTTCGTCGGCGCCATCTTCGCCACCGCCGAGGTCAGCACCGTCGCCCTGACCCGCGAGCTGAACCAGCCCGGCGCCGCCAGCCTGGTGATCGGCGTCTATGCCCTGGGGTCGTTCGCCGTCGGCCTGATCATCGGGGCGCTGAACCTCAAGGCTCCGCTGCACCGCCAGCTGCTGGCCGCCCTGGGGGTCCTGCTGCTGACGTCCGTGCCGTTGCTGCTGGCCGACAGCGTCTGGCTGCTGGCCGCGACCATCTTCCTCAGCGGCGTCGCCATCTCGCCGACCTTCATCACGGCCTTTGGACTGATCGAGCGCCGCGTCCCGGCCGAAGTCCTGACCGAAGGCGTGACCTGGGTGATGACCGGCATCGGCATCGGCATGGCCCTGGGCGCCTTCGTCTCGGGCTCGATCGTGGACCTGTATGGGGCCCGCGCCGGCTTCTGGGTGACGATCGCCGCCGCCACCACCGCCCTGTCGATCGTCATCCTGGGTCAATCGGCCCTGGCGGGCGGCGGCAGGCCCGCCCCGGCGACGGCGGAGTAACCCTGCGCCTCCGGCGCCGGGTTCATCGCGATCGCGGAGGCAGGGGCAGGAACCGGGAGACGCGGGCCTGGTAGGCGCGGTAGGCCTCGGGACGCGTCTTCAGCATCTGGGCCTCCAGCATGGGCACGCCGCTGACGTGATTGAGCAGCCACCACATCAGGATGGCCGCCGGCAGCGTCAGCCAGCTCGCGGGATGGCCGGGGTCGAACGCCATGACCGGCCAGGCCAGCCAGACCGTCCACTCGAAGAAATAGTTCGGGTGCCGGGACCAGCCCCACAGGCCGGTGTCGGCGACCTTGCCCCTGTTGGAGGACTCCCGGCGGAACACAGCCATCTGACGGTCGGCGAGGGCCTCGCCCGCGACGGCGACGAGGACGACACACCCCGCCAACCCGTCCCGCCAGTCGAGCCCGGGGCCCGGTCGCGTCGCCGCCGCCCGGATGGAGACCGCCAGCACCACGACCGTCGCCGCCTGGATCATCAGGAAGCCCCAGGCCTTGAGCCCCCAGCCGCCCCAACCCTTCTTGAAGTCCTCGTAGCGGGGATCCGGGGCCGAGGCGCCCGCGGTTCGCACCGCCAGATAGCCGCCGAGCCTCAACGCCCAGAAGCCGATCAGCAGCGCGACCAGTCCCTGCCGTGCCGGAGCCGCGTCGGGCGCGGGCCATAACGCGGCCGCGCCGCCGATCAGTCCGACCGAAAGCGCCCAGATCACATCGGTCCAACCGCCGTCTCCGGTTCGACGCACGATCAGCCAGGCGACCGACAGGGAAGCGATCGACGCGGCGCAGACGAGAAGGATCGGCATTAGACCTCCGATAGTCTCCTGACCTACGCCCCAGGGCCGCGAACGGATGCCCGCCTACAGCCGCACGAACGGCTGCAGCAGCTTTCCGAGCCAGCCGTCGAGCAGGATCTGGCCGTCCAGCGCGGCGACGCACAGGCACGGCTCGTCCGAAACGACCCGCGGCTGGTGCACGGTCTGGCTGTCGGCCTCCTCGAGATCGCCGACGTCGAACCGCTCGGTCTCGGTCGCGTAGGCGCCGGCCAGCACGCAGGTCAGTTCCACCCCGCCATGGGTGTGTTTGGGCGTGGCGCGGCCCGGCTGGATTTCCAGCAGGATGACCCGGCAATTCCCCGCCCGCGGCCCGTGCACGTCACGCACCCTCACCCCCGGGCCCATCCATCGCCAGGGACCGAGGGGCAGCCTGCGCAAGGGTTCGGGCAGTTGGGGCATGTCGTTCAGCGGCGGCGGGGCCAGGGCCGCGCCCGCATCGACCTCTGTGCGCGCCAGCACCGCGGCGAGGGCGCTGCCGCTCATCGGCTCCGGCTCCATGTCATCCAGGAACCGCCCCCCCACCGCCTGCAGCCGGCGTGCGAACGCGGCGGTTTCAGAGCGGAACGACAGATGCGCGGCCACGACCACGGCTTCCGGCGGGCTCAGGCCGCCGGCGGCGTAGGCGAGAAGACGCTCATCGGAAACGGTATGACGCAACGCGTTCATTCCTGCCCCCTGACGGGCTCGAGTATCAGTCTCAACTTGATCATGGCCTTGCGGATGCGTGATTTGACGGTGCCCAGGGGAAGGTTCAGGGCGTGAGAGATTTCGGAGTGGGCGTCACCCTTGAAGAAGGCGAGACGCAGCACGGCGATCTCGTCGGGTGACAGCCGGCGCATCGCCTGGTTCAACCGCGCGGCCTCGTCGGCCTCGGTCAACAGGTCGTCCGGGCGTTGGGGCTCATCGGGCCGCAGATCGAACTCGGGCAGTCCCGCCTCACGGCCTTCGCGGCGCAGAACGTCGAGGCGGCGATTGCGCGCAATGGTGAAGATCCAGGTCGCCGCGCCGGCGCGGGACGGATCGAACAGATCGGCCTTTCGCCAGACCGTCAGCATGGCGTCCTGGGCGAAGTCCTCCGCGGCGCCGGCGGGCGCGCCGGAGCGCATCAGGTAGGCCTTCAGCCGCGGCGCGAAGTATTCGAACAGCCGCGAGAAGGCCTCGCGGTCGCGATCGGCGGCGACGGCCTGGATCAGTCGGGCATGCTCATCCGTCCGCGCTCTCACCAAGCTCCGTTCCGCCTGCAGTTCGGCCGCGTGTCCATACATGGGTCCTGATACGCCGCACCGGTCGAACTGGATCACGACATCCGATGGCGAGGCCTCGACGTATCGAAGCCGATTTCCCCGTCGGAGTCTGCATGTCACATAACCCCGCGTCCCTCGACCCTGATCGCCGGCTCCGCATCGCGGTCATCGGCTCCGGCGTTTCGGCCCTGTCGTGCGCATGGCTCCTGTCCCGGCGGCATGAGGTGGTGGTCTACGAGCGCGAGGATCGCCTGGGCGGGCATTCGCATACCGTCGAGGTGGACGGGGCAAGCGATGCTCCGGTTCCGGTCGACATGGGTTTCATCGTCTTCAACGAGGCGACCTACCCCAACCTGATCGCCCTGTTCGATCATCTGGGCGTGCAGAGCCGGCCGACCGACATGTCCTTCGCCGTGTCGCTGGACCAGGGCCGTTTCGAGTACGCCGCCCCGGCCCTGTTCGCACAGCGGCGCAACGCATTCCGCCCGCGGTTCTGGACGATGCTGGGCGAAGTCATGCGCTTCTATCGCGACGCCCCGGCGCAGATCGAGGCGCTGAACGGCTCCGACCTGACCCTGGGCGACTATCTGAAGCGAGAGGGGTTCAGCGAGGCCTTCCGCGACGATCACCTTCTGCCGATGGCGGCGGCGATCTGGTCCTCCCCGGCGCATACGCTGATGGACTATCCGGCGGAGTCCTTCCTGCGGTTCTGCCAGAACCACGGCCTGCTGAAGCTTGTCGGCCGGCCCGTCTGGCGAACGGTGTGCGGGGGCAGCCGGGCGTACGTCGCGGCCATGGCGCGCGCGCTCGGCGAAGGCGTGCGGCTGGGCCGGCAGGCGACCCATGTCCGGCGGCTGGAGCAGGGCGTCGAGGTGCGCGACATTCATGGCGGCGTCGCCCGGTTCGACCACGTCGTGATCGGAACGCACGCCGATCAGGCCCTGGCGCTGCTGGACCAGCCGACCGAGGACGAGCGCGCCCTGCTCGGCGCGTTCCGCTACAGCCGCAACCTCACCGTCCTGCATTCCGACGCCAGCCTGATGCCCCGCCGCCGACGCGCCTGGGCCGCGTGGAACTACATCGGCGTCGATGGCGGACTTTGCGTCACCTACTGGATGAACCGGCTGCAGGGACTGCCGGGGCGGGACCTGTTCGTCACCCTCAACCCGCCGCGACCGCCCCGCCCCGACACCCTGCTCCGCACCGAGGTGTTCGAGCATCCCATCTTCGACCCGGCCGCCGTTCGCGCGCAGAAGTCGCTGTGGAGCCTGCAGGGCCAGGGCGGGGTCTGGTTCTGCGGCGCGCATTTCGGGGCCGGCTTCCATGAAGACGGCCTGCAGTCCGGCCTCGCGGTCGCGGAGCAGTTGGGCGGCGTCCGCCGGCCATGGACCGTCCCGAACGAGAGCGGCCGCATCCATCTGACCCCGGCCCCCTCCGTCGCCTTCGAGAACGCCGCATGAGCGAGGCCTCCGCCCTCTACCGCGGAGAGGTCGCGCATCAGCGCCTCCGACCGAGGGCGCACAGGCTGGCGTACCGCGTGTTCTGGCTGCTGCTCGACCTGTCGGAGATCGATCGGCTGGACCAGCGCATGGCGCTGTTCTCGCGCAACCGGTTCAATCTCCTGTCCTTTCATGACCGCGACCATGGCGACGGCTCGAACACGGCCCTTCGGGTCCAGGTCGAAGCGCTGCTGGCCCGCGCGGGGATAGACACCGGCGGCGGCCCGATCCGGCTTCTGACCATGCCGCGCGTGCTCGGCTACGTCTTCAACCCGATCAGCCTGTTCTACTGCCATCACCCCGACGGTCGGCTGGCCGCGATGATCTATGAGGTCACCAGCACGTTCGGCGTCCGGCACGCCTATCTGATCCCCGTTCCCGCCGCCGATCAGGCCGCCGGCCGGATTTCGCAGTGCGCGGCGAAGGCGCTGCATGTCTCGCCCTTCCTGGGCATGGAGATGGACTACGAGTTCAGGGGCCGTGTTCCGGACGAGCGGCTGCTACTGACCATCGGCGGGTTCGACGCGCAGGGACTGATGATTACAGCCGCGATGTCCGGCAAGCGGCGCCCCCTGACGGACGGCGCCCTGTTGTCCGCCGTCATGGCGATCCCCCTTTTGACCCTGAAGGTGGTCGCCGCCATCCACTGGGAGGCGCTCAAGCTCTGGCTCAAGGGCGTGACGCTGAAACCCGCGCCGGCGCCGGCCGCTGAACCGGCCACGATTCAGTCTGGTGCAAGGCACAGCCGTCTCGGCCGGTGACCGGCCGCGCCCGGGTTCCGCTCAGACAGGAGCCCGCCCCGGCTGGACCTCTCCGAACACCCGCCGGAAGCTCACCCGAAGGGCCTCGTCGGCCTCGTCCATCGTGGCCGGGACGCCCACGTCGACCAGGCTGGTGACCCCGTGCTCCTGGATTCCGCACGGCACGATGCCGCCGAAATGATCCAGGTCGGGCTCCACGTTCAGGCTGACGCCGTGGAAGCTGACCCATTTGCGGACCTTGACGCCGATGGCGGCGATCTTGTCCTCGCGCGACCAGCCGGGACCCCTGCGCTCGACCCAGACGCCGACGCGGCCCTCGCGCACGTCGGCGGCGACGTTGAACTCATTAAGGGCGCCGATGATCCACTGCTCCAGGCCGCGGACGAAGGCGCGGACGTCCTTGCCGCGCGCGCTCAGGTCCAGCATCACATAGGCCACCCGCTGGCCGGGGCCGTGGTAGGTGAACTGCCCGCCCCGCCCGCTGCGGTGGACCGGGAAGCGCCCGGCGTCGAGCAGGTCGCCGTCCCTGGACGAGACGCCCGCCGTGTAGAGCGGCGGATGCTCCAGCAGCCAGATCAGCTCGGGCGCCTCGCCCGCCGCGATGGCGGCGGCGCGGGCCTCCATGGCCTCGACGGCGGCGGGATAGTCGACGTAGCCGTCCGAACGCGCCCATTCGACGGCCCGACCGTCGGTCCGGGCCAGCTTTGATACGGTTTCGCTTAAGGACTGGGAAAGCATGTCGCCCCCAATGTGGGGATCGGGAGCCCCATGCAAGACCACCCCGCCCTGTCCTCTTCAGTATCAGAGTCCCCCGTGAGCCAGATCGAAGCCGTCGATGTCGAGATCTCGGTCGTCCTGGGGCGCTCCGTGCTGCCCATGAGCCAGCTGCTTCGCATGGGCCGGGGGGCGGTGATTCCGCTTGATGCCTCGGAGCACGACGAGGTCTGGATCCTGGCCAACAACCACCCGGTCGCACGCGGCGAGATCGAGATCCGCGAGGATCGCATCGCCATCACCGTGACCCGGGCGGCGGATGTGTACGATTTCATGGCGGGGGCGGCCTGAGGCAGTAGGCAGTAGGCAGTAGGCAGTAGGCAGTAGGCAGTAGGCAGTAGGATACAGCGCGTCCCTGGAAAGGAAGCGAATTGTCCGAGGTTCAGAGCTACCGCGATCTGATCGTCTGGCAGCGCGCCATGGATGTGGCCGCCGCGACCTACCAACTGACGCGTAACTATCCTCGCGACGAACTGTTTGGCCTGACCTCGCAGAGTCGCCGCGCCGCAGCCTCCATCGCCGCCAATATCGCCGAGGGCTACGGGCGCGCTTCGAAGCAGGCTTACATCAACTTCCTCCGCATCTCCCAAGGCTCGCTTAAAGAGCTCGAGACCCATCTCCTTCTCGCCGAAAGGGTCGGGGTGACGCCCGTCGGATCCATCCAGTCCATCCTTGATCAGGCCGAAGAAATTGGCCGGATGCTCAAGGCTCTCATTGGAAAACTCCGAGATCATCCGAACCGCTGAAGCTGGCTCGATCGCCCCTACTGCCTACTGCCTACTCCCTACTGCCTTCTCCCCCCCTTCCCTTTCCCCATTCTCTCCGCTATCAGCCGCCCTCCGATGCGAGCGGTCGTGGCGGAATTGGTAGACGCGCAGCGTTGAGGTCGCTGTGGGGCAACCCGTGGAAGTTCGAGTCTTCTCGACCGCACCATCGATTTTTGGCCACATGTCCCCCTACCAAGGGACCGGCCGCCACTTCGGACGGGGATGGTTTTGAGCCGCCCCCAAGGGCGAATCATCGGCTAGATGCTGATCTGACAGATCGAAGGGAGGCCGCCGCGTGAGCACCACCGCAACCGCCCCCCTGCCGCCCGTCGAAGACGACATCGAACACATCGCCCTGGATGAGGACTATGTCCTGACGCCGGGCTTCGTCGAGAAGGTGGTCGACGCCGCCGACGACGGCGACGGCCTGAAGCTGCGCTCGCTGCTGGAAGACCTGCACCCGGCCGACGTGGCCGACCTGATGGGCTTCCTGACCGAACAGCACCGGGCCATGGTGGTCGTCTGGCTACCGCCCGAACTGCTGGCCGACACCCTGCCCGAACTGGACGACGGCATCCGCGAGGAGGTGCTGGAACGCGTTCCGCACCTGACCCTGGCGGAGGCGCTGCAGGAACTGGACTCCGACGACGCCGCCGCGGTGGTCGAGGATCTGGAGGACGACCAGCGCGAGAAGGTGCTGGCGGCCATGCCCGAGGTCGATCGCGCCGCGATCGAAAGCTCGCTGGGCTACGCCGAGGACTCCGCCGGCCGCCTGATGCAGCGCGAGGTGATGGCCGCGCCCCAGTTCTGGAACGTCGGCGACACCATCGACCACATCCGCAAGCAGGGCGAGGAGCTGCCCGAGCTGTTCTTCGACATCTATGTGGTCGATCCGCTGAACCGCCCCGTCGGCGGCGTCCCGGTCAGCCAGCTGCTGCGCAGCCCGCGCGCCATGACGCTGACCGAGATCATGGGGCCGATCAACGAGATCACCGTCGATCAGGACCAGGAAGAAGTCGCCTACATCTTCGAGAAATACCACCTGATCTCGGCCCCGGTGATCGATGTCGCGGGGCGTCTGGTGGGCCAGATCACCGTCGATGACATCGTCAACATCATTCAGGAAGAGAACCGCGAGGACATCCTGCGCCTGGCCGGCGTGGCCGACGAGGACCGCGGCTCGTCCGTGCCCGAGATCGTGCGCAGCCGCGTGCCCTGGCTGGCCATCAACCTGGCCACCGCCACCCTGGGCGCCAGCGTCATCGGCTGGTTCGAGGGCACCATCCAGCACATCGTGGCCCTGGCCATCCTGATGCCCATCGTCTCGGCCATCGGCGGCAACGCCGGGACCCAGGCCCTGACGGTGACCGTGCGCGCCCTGGCCACCCGCGAGCTGAACAGCTCCAACGCCCCGCGCACCTTCTGGCGCGAACTGATCGTCGGCTTCGCCAACGGCCTGGTGCTGGCTCCGCTGATCGGTCTGGCGACGGCCTTCTGGTTCCGGGACGAGGACTGGCGGATCGGCCTGGTGATCGCGGCGGCCATGGTGCTGAACCTGCTGGTGGCGGCGACCGTGGGAGTGCTGACGCCGCTGACCCTGTCGAAATTCAAATTCGACCCGGCGGTGTCTTCCGCCGTCTTCGTCACAGCGACGACGGATTTCTTTGGTTTCCTGATCTTCCTGGGCCTGGCGACCATCGTCCTGATGTGACGACAGCGCGCGGCGCGGCTCTTGCGGGCTGTTCCCGCAAGCGGAAGCGTCCGTCCCGATCTGGAACAAACCCCTGTGCTCGACACGAACAGGCCCCGTCTGAAGGTCTCCCGCGCGGGGATGGTGCTCATCAAGAGCTTCGAGAGCTTCCGGTCGCGCGCCGTGCAGCGCGAGGACGGCCGCTGGGTGATCGGCTACGGCCACACCGCCTCGGCCCGCGAGGGGCTGACGGTGGGCGAGCAGGACGCCGAACTGCTGCTGCAATACGACCTGATGCCAGTGGTCAAGGCGCTGAACGAACAGGTCGAGACCGTCCTGAACCAGCACCAGTTCGACGCCCTGGCCAGTTTCGCCGTGTCGGTGGGCGTGGACCGCTTCCTGGGCTCGGACGTGCTGGAACGACTGAACGCCGGCCACGCCGGAGAGGCGGCGGACGCCCTGGTCGGCTGGCCCGAGACCCCGTCGGCCGACACCGCCCTGCGCCGCCGCGCCGCCGAACGCGCCCTGTTCGTGGCCGATCCCGCCTCGCCGGTGCTGCTGTCCGACCTGCTGACCGCGCCCTTGCCGCCGCCGCCCGTCGCGGAGCCGGAATCGGAACCGCAGGTCGATCCGAACGCGAGCCGGGCCGCCGCCGTGGCCTCCCTGCTGGGCGAGACCCCGACCGCGCTGGAAGCGCCGGAAGCGGACGTCGCGCCGGAGCCCGAACCGGAACCCCAGCCCCCCGTGGTCGAAGCGCCCCGCGTCCTGCCCCTGCCCACCGTGTGGCAGTCGCAGGGACAGGTGTGGACGCCGCCGCCGCCGACGGCCATCGCCCAGTCGCAGCGCTATTCCCCCTACGCCGCCGCCATCATCGGCCCCCTGCCCGGTTTCCCGACCGCAGCGCCGACGGCCCCTGCCGAGCCGGAGCCCGCGCCTGAACCCGCGCCGGAACCCGAGCCTGACGTCACGGCCGCGTCCGAACCTGCGCCTGAACCCGAGCCCGAGCCTGTCGCAACGCCGGTGCGGACGCCCGTCTTCCCGCCGGCCCCGATCTTCGCGGCCTCCGCCACCGCCGCGCCGTCGCCCTTCCCGCCGCTGGAGCTGACCCCGGCGGTCGAGGCCGACTTCGCCGAACCGGCCCGCGACGCCTGGGCGCCCGAGCAGCGCGCCGCGCCGGAAGCGGCCGGCGAGGCCCTGTTCGAGGACGAGCCGCCGCTGGCCGTGCTGCGCCATGAGGTCGACCCGACCCCGGCCAAACGCTTCAGCCTGATCGAGACCGGCCCCTATCTGATCATGGGCGGACTGGGCCTGTTCGCCTGCGCCTCCTCGGCCGCCGCCTTCCGCAAGGCGGTCAGCGATCCGTTGCCGACCAACGAGTTCACGATCATCGCCTGGGTGCTGGCCCTGATCGGCGTCATCTGCGTCGGCGTCTCGGCCTGGAACCTGTCCGTGCGGGCCACGAAGAAGGACTGACTTTGCCTGCCCGCGCGGGCAGTGCTACGCCCGCGCCATGAGCATTCCCTTCGCGCCCCAATCCATGGAATTCGGCCTCGGCGAAAACGCTGACGCGATCCGCGACACCACCGCCCGCTGGGCCGCCGACCGCCTGGCGCCGCGCGCCGCCGAGATCGACGAGAAGAATGAGTTCGCCCGCGACCTGTGGCCCGAGATGGGCGAACTGGGCCTGCACGGCATCACCGTCGAGGAAGAGTACGGCGGCCTCGGCCTCGGCTACCTCGAGCATGTGGTGGCGATGGAGGAGGTGTCGCGCGCCTCGGCCTCGATCGGCCTGAGCTACGGCGCCCACTCCAACCTGTGCGTCAACCAGATCCGCCGCTGGGGCACGCCCGAGCAGAAGGCGAAATACCTGCCCAAGCTGATCTCGGGCGAGCACCTGGGCTCGCTGGCCATGTCCGAGGCCGGATCGGGCTCGGACGTCATGTCGATGCGCACTCGCGCCGACAAGAAGGGCGACCGCTACATCCTGAACGGGACCAAGTTCTGGATCACCAACTCCCCGACGGCCGACACCCTGGTCGTCTACGCCCGCACGGGCGAGGGCAACGGCGGCGTCACCACCTTCCTGATCGAGAAGGGGATGAAGGGTTTCAGCGTCTCCAAGAAGCTGGACAAGATGGGCATGCGCGGCTCGGACACCGCCGAACTGGTGTTCGAGGACTGCGAAGTCCCGGAAGAGAACGTGATGGGCCCCGTCGGCGGCGGCGCCGGCGTCCTGATGTCGGGCCTCGACTATGAGCGCACCGTCCTGTCGGGCGGCCCGCTGGGCATCATGCAGGCGGCGCTGGACGTGGTCCTGCCCTACGTCCGCGAGCGCAAGCAGTTCGGCAAGGCCATCGGCTCGTTCCAGCTGATGCAGGCCAAGGTGGCCGACATGTACGTGGCCCTGAACAGCGCCCGCACCTACGTCTACGCCGTGGCCCGCGCCTGCGACCAGGGCAAGACGACCCGCTATGACGCCGCCGGCGCGATCCTGCTGGCGTCCGAGAACGCGGTGAAGGTGTCGCTGGAGGCCGTGCAGGCCCTGGGCGGCGCCGGCTATACGAAGGAATGGCCGGTCGAGCGGCTGGTCCGCGACGCCAAGCTGTACGACATCGGCGCCGGGACGAATGAGATCCGGCGGTTCCTGATCGGGCGCGAACTGCTGGGGTGATGTGGTCGGACCGCCCGGTCCGTCAGGTCAGCATCGACGATGCCTAGACCACCTGGAAGATCGTTACAGCTATGAGACCGTCGCGGTTCTTACATTTCGGGTGAAGGCAAAGGAGCCATCAGCGCTCCCGCACTCGTACTCGTCCGCTGTGAGGATGAAGACTTGGGTTGCAGGAAGCCATCCGACCTGCCTCGCCAGCCAGCCTCGCCATCCTCCAGTCCCGGTAGCCTGTGCTTGACTGCTAGCGAGCCGCGAAATGACCGAAGCCAGCTTGGCGGGTTCGTATTTTCCCCGAACTGCCGTGATATGCAGTTTGCCGGTTTCGAGGCTTGCGCCGTCAAAGGTTATGTTGAGGGGGACCTCAAGCGAGTATTCGGCAGTCACGAGCATGCCGTCAGCAGCGACCGACACAGGGAGCGGGGCTTGAATTGGCTCACCTAGCCCTACCAGCATTTTGGGGTAGAGCGCGCTGACGCGATAGGACACATGCCTGCG
Source organism: Brevundimonas sp. GW821-FHT09G01 (assembly GCF_059416065.1). Lineage (NCBI taxonomy): Bacteria > Pseudomonadati > Pseudomonadota > Alphaproteobacteria > Caulobacterales > Caulobacteraceae > Brevundimonas > Brevundimonas sp. GW821-FHT09G01. The sequence goes on along the minus strand of NZ_JBWKOL010000012.1, from coordinate 10,317 downwards.
GCTCGGGGTGTCCGTAACTGTGCGCATCACGCTAGCGACTGGAGGAGAGTCGCCTCTCATCATGTCGTTGATATCAGAATTCACGACCGGGCTGGCACCATCTATTAGAGGAAACGTCATCACGACGGAGACTTCTTGAGCCCCCTTGTTGCCCGCATTAAAGACGGTAAAGGGCAACTCCATCAGGATCGGTTCCGCACGGCATTGATCGGGTATCACCGCTAGAACTTGCATTTCCGGGAAGTCTGCGAGTTGGTCGCCGAAGCCAAACCGGATGTCAGCCTTATCAAGGCTGCCACTGTTTTTCGCGACCATCCGGGCTTCTAGAATAGCCCATATCGACGTCCCCAAGCTTGCAGCGGTCAGCACCAAGCCAACCAATACGAGGGCGGCGTCCTTATTTTTCTTTGTCCATTTGAACTTCAAGACGCCCTCCCCGCGTTTTGAACCCCAACACCAATAGCGTGTTTCCGTTTGGCGTAGTCAAACGGAGCCCGCCATGCCCGCGAAATCCGCCGCCCAGCAGAAGGCCGCCGGAGCCGCCCTGTCCGCCAAGCGGGGCGACACGCCGAAGTCGAAGCTGAAGGGCGCGTCGAAATCGATGCTGTCGATGACCGAGAAACAGCTCGAGGAATTCGCGCACACCAAGCGCAAGGGAAAGCCCGAGCACGTCAAACACTAGCCGGACAGCGAAACGGCGGCCCCGCCCCGCGGGACCGCCGTCGCCGTGTCGCCGGTCGTCAGGCCGCCGGACAGTCGCCGAGGCGTTCGGCCGTCATCGTCATGGTGGTTTCCGGCATCGGGGCCGGCGCGCCGGTCGTCTTGCTCTTCACCTCCATCGTGTAGCGGCTGGAGAAGTCGCCCGAGACCCGGATGGCCGATTCCGACTTCATGCCGCCCTGCATCTCGCAGACCGTGCTGGAGACCATGGCGTCGCCGTCCCGGCGGAAGGGCTGGGTGGTGCAGGTCGCGCCGGGCGTCGCCGCCGAACCGCCGGGCGCCTCGAAGGTCGCGGAGGTGATGCAGGTCTCGACCGGAGCCGGCGCCGCGCCGCCGGGCATGCCGGCCATGGCCGTCGTCACGCGCCACAGACCGGGTTTGGGGCCGTCCATCGAGGCCGGGGCCGCCGCGCGAGCCGCCTCGCCCGCCTTCTCGCCTTCCGTGGTGTCGCTTCCCTGGCTACAGGCCGCCAGGGTCAGGGCCGTGAGCGCGGCCGACGCAATCATGAAACGCATGAAAATCCTCCCATCGGGAACATCCCGATGACCGGAAACGGCCACGGTTCGGGACGGGTTCCCAACATCCGGTCGCCAAGCCGGCCGGATGGAGGTTTGTTAAGTGGCGTCGGAGCAGGTTCCCCCCTAGATCGGTTCATCACCCCTCCGGATCGCCCGTCGCCGATGCCCGACTACGACTATCAGGCCGACACACGCCCCTTCTCGCAGGTGATCGAGGACATCGGCGCCAAGGACGACCCGAAGCTGTACCTCGGGGAACTGGTCAATGCGTTCGGCGAGCGCGGCTTCGGCGCCCTGATGCTGTTCCTGGGCCTGGTCAGCGCCGTGATCGGCGCGGTGCCCGGATCGACCACCATCCTGGGCGCGCCGATCCTGCTGATCGCCTTCCAGCTGGTCATCCGCCGCGATCAGCTGTGGCTGCCGCGCTGGGCGCTGAAGAGCAGCATCGACCGCGAAGGCTACCGCACCGCCATCGCCAAGGTGATGACGCCGCTGCGCAAGGTCGAGCGGTGGTCGCGCCCGCGGCTGTCGATCATGACCAGCGAGGTGTCGGAGGTCCTGATCGGCATCGCCTGCATCCTGCTGTGCACCATCCTGGTCCTGCCCATTCCGGGGGGAAACCTGGTGCCGTCGCTGATCATCGTCGCGTTCGGCTTCGGCCTGGTGCAGCGCGACGGCCTGGCCATCCTGATCGCCTGGTGCGCCATCGCCCTGCTGTGCGTGGGCGGCATCGTGGTGTGGCTGGCCTGGGAGTGGGTGTCGCCCTTCCTGTTGCCGGCCTGGCACTGGCTGACGGGACTGGGCCCGCAGGCCTGGCACTGGCTGACCGGCCTCTTCGGCTAGAGCCTGACGCGCGAGACGCCGGAGAGATCTCCCTCTCCGGCGCCTGCGAGAACCTGCCGTGATCAGCCCTGGAACAGGGAAAGCACCAGTTGCGGCGTCTGGTTGGCGATCGAGAGCGCTTGAACCCCCAGCTGCTGCTTCGTCTGCAGGGCCTGGAGCTTGGCGCTTTCCTTCGCCAGATCGGCGTCGACCAGATTGCCCACACCCGCTTCGAGAGCGTCCGACAGCTTGCCGACGAACGTCACGTGAGTGGTGAGAGCCTTCGACTTGGTGCCCAGACGCGCCAGGGCGCCCGAAACCTTGTCGATGGAGGCGGACACGACCGCGAGGGACGCGTTCGCCTTGGTCAGGGTGTCGATCGATTGCGTCGTCGCGACCGTGACGGTCGTGCTGCCCAGAGCCATGACTTCAGCGCCGACCGTCAGGGTCGCCGTGCCTTGCGCGTTGGCCAGTGCCGAGAAACCGGTCGCGCCGGTCTTCAGCAGGTTGATCCCATTGAAGTCAGCGTTGCTGGTCACCGAGGCGATCTGGTCGCGCAGGGCCTTGAAGTCCTCGTTCAGAGCGGCGCGTGCCGCAGTCTTGAGCGACGCATCAGTCGCCGCGAGAGCCTTCTCCTTCATCTGCAGCAAGAGGTCAGAGACCGTCTCGCCCGCCGCCAGAGCCACGTCGACAGCGGCGACACCGCGATCGAGCGACTGTTTCACCGCGTTCAGCGCCCCGATATCGGCCCGTTGTCCCTGGGCGATCGCCCAGATGGAGCCGTTATCCTTGGCGTTGGCCACGCTCTTGCCGGTGTTGATCCGGTTTTGCGTGGTCGCCAGTTGGGCGTTGGTCGCGTTCAGGTTCTGGAGCGCGACTTGCGCGCCCACGTTCGTGTTGACCGACATAACCATCGGGTAGTTCCTTCCATTCTGGTCGGTTGTGAAAGGCCTTCTGGCCTTAGAACCGGTTCTGGTTCGCGCACGCCCACGCAAGGACCGGGCCGGTCCAAGCTGTTGATATTGCTGGAAGGGAAGGCGTGCGCGCGCTGCCGGTCGGCAGAATTGGCCGGGGGCGGCGAGGCAGGAAGAGAGAAGCTCTCCCTCCCCTCATGGGGAGGGTGGACCGCGAAGCGGGACGGGTGGGGAACAGCCGCACGGACAGGCGGCCGCACGGTCCCCCACCCTGTCGTCGCTGTGCGTCGACATCCCTCCCCACAAGGGGGAGGGAGATATGAACTCAGGCCGCCTGGGCCGGGGCGGGGGCGAGGCCCTGCATGATCATCTTGTTGATGTCGATCAGGGCTTCGAAATCATCCTCGCCGCGCATGATCGCGGAGGAGTGACGGCCGACGAACAGGCTGATCGAGATGATCTGGGCGCGCAGGCCCATGTCCATGGCGTTGTCCGGATTGGAGCAGTCCGTGGCCAGGGTCGACCACAGGCGACGGTTCCAGTCGAGCGCGTCGATCCGGGTCGAAATGTCCGAGGCGTCCACGGTCGAGGCGTGCATCAGCGCCCGGGTCACCTGCCCGAACAGCCGATACTCGGTCTCGCGCGGGGTCTCAGCCCGCGTGGCTGCGGTCTTGTACGCCTGAAGCGACATTCGCCAGACCTTCCTCGTAATCCACCAGTTTGCGGGCCGACATCAGCGCCTTGTAGTACTCGCGCGCCATGACGTGACGCGAGGCCGAGACGCAGTCGGCGAGCACATCGGGGTTGCGCGTGACGCCCATGAACTCGGTCAGGCGCAGCGCGAATTCGTCGTAGACCTTGGGAGCCGCAGCCTCGTCCAGGTACATCATCATGACGGGGAAATAGATCCGCTTGGCCGGGGAGTTGACGTCCTCCAGCTGCATGATGTCCTTCTCGCGAAGGACGCTGGCCTTGTTCTGCAGAATCAGGACGCCGCGACGGTCGCCGTTCTGGACGACGGCCCCGTTCAGGACGAATTTCTCGCCGGGCTTGAGCGACAGCTTGAGCGGCATCTGGGCGGCTTCCCCTTGGGTCCCGGACATACGGTTTAGAAAACCGGGAACCAACGCAGGCTAAACAGTCGTGGTTAACCATCTCTTGTGAGCCGACATCGTCATATTGCCTATCCGCTCCGCCCCCGAGTCGCTTCATGTCCGCCGCCGCCCTCGACGACACCTCCGCCCACGCCCCGGCTCCGGCCGCGCAGGGCATAGCGGGCGACGCCGCCTCCCCCGCCGCCATCAGCCGGCTGTCGAAGTCGCTGGCGGGCGTGCGGTCGGTGAAGGCCCAGCGCAAGGGGCTGGAACTGCTGAAGCTTTCGCTGGCGGCGATCCGGGTCAACGACTTCGACCGCGCCACCCAGCGGGCGCTGGACTCTCTGAAGCTGGACGAGACCAACGGCCTGGCCTGGCACGTGCTGGCGATCTGCCAGGAGAAGCAGAACCGGTTCGGTCCGGCCATCCACGCCTATGAGGCGGCGCTGCAGCTGCTGCCCGACCACACCGACATCGCCCACGACCTGGGCCGGCTGGCGCAGCGGCTGGGCTATCTCGACATCTCCGAGAAGCTGCTGCTGAAATTCCTGGCGGCCAATCCCGGGCATATCGAGGCGACCAACAACCTGGCCTGCGTGATGCGCGACCAGAACCGCTACGCCGACGCGATCGAGACCTTGCGGCCGCTGCTGCAGATCGAAGCGGACAGTTCGGTGCTGTGGAACACCCTGGGCACGGTGCTGAACGACCAGGGACGGCTGGACGAGGCCCTGACCTTCTTCGAGGAGGCGCTGCGGCTGGACCCGACCTTCGCCAAGGCGCGCTACAACCGCGCCAACGTCCGCCGTCCGCTGGGCGACGTGGCCGGCGCCATCGAGGACATGGAAGCCGCCCTGCCCGGCGCCGAGAACGGCTACGAGGTCGCCATGATGAACATGGCGCGCGCCCTGATGCTGATGGGCGAGGCCCGCATCCCCGAGGCGTTCGAGGCCTATGAGGTGCGCCTGGACCCCAACCTGCCCGACGCCATGCACGTGGCCGTCGACGCCCCGCGCTGGGATCCCAAGACCGAGGACATCCGGGGCAAGCGGGTGCTGGTGGTCGGCGAACAGGGCATCGCCGACGAACTGGTCTTCGCCAACTGCCTGAACGACATCATCGAGGCCGTGGGGCCGGAGGGTCAGGTCTATCTGGCCGTCGAGGCGCGGATGGTCGGCCTGTTCCAGCGCGGCTTCCCCAGGGCGATCGTCGGCGGCCACAAGGCGGTGCGGCTGGAAGGCCGCCTGACCCGCTACGTGCCCTTCGCCGAGGAGCTGGAGCAGAAGCTGGACTGCTGGGTCCCGATCGCCAGCCTGATGGCCGTTTACCGCCCGACGCTGGAGAGCTTCCCCGGACCGGGTCAGGTCATCGTGCCCGATCCCGACAAGGTCGCCTATTGGAGGGGCGAGCTGGCCAAGCTGCCCGAGGGGCTGAAGGTCGGGCTGCACTGGAAGAGCCTGGTGATGACCGGGGCGCGGGCGGCCTTCTTCGCCGCCGGCTTCCAGCGCTGGGAGCCGATCCTGACCACGCCGGGCTGCGTGATGGTCAACCTGCAGTGCGGCGACGTGTCCGAGGACCTGGCGGCGGCGGAGGCCGCGGGCGTGTTCATCTGGACCCCGCCGATCAATCTGAAGGACGACCTGGAAGACGTGGCCGCCCTCTCGGTGGCCTGCGACGTGGTGCTGGGGCCGGGCATCGCCGGGACCAATATCGCCGCCGCGAGCGGGGCCCGGACCTGGATGGTGGCGGCGCCGGACGACTGGCACCTGATGACCACCGACCACTACGTCTTCTATCCCGACGTGAAGATCTTCGTGCGCGGCGCGGTGGACGGCTGGCCCGAGGTGATCGACCGGATGCGGGCGGCGCTGGACCGGGTCGTGGCGGATGGCTGGAACGCCGCCTGAGCCGTGGCGTTGTCTTCCCTGAACAGGGAGGACGTGATGCCCGAACTCGACGACTACAAGGACGACCAGGAACAGTCTGAAGTTTATGACGAAACCCACCTCGACGATGAGGGGGACGGCGACTTCCTGCTGGACGAGGCGGATCAGGTGCTCGACGTCACACAGGCCGACGGCGACGCGGACCGGGACGACTTCGACGAGGACGCTGAACCGGAGGACCTGGACGAGGAGCTGGGCGCTTCGGGCATCGAGGCCGAGGCCGACGCCCTGCTGGGCGTGGACGGCGAGCGGCTGAACGAGATCGACGGCGAGAGCCAAGGCCAGCGCGGTGTCGACGAGGTCGAGCTGGTCTATTCCGGCCTGATGGAGAATGCGCGCGGAGCCCAGGCCAGCGCCGCCCATTGGGAGGCCAAAACCCTGTCCGACGACGACATCGCCGACCTGGGCTACGGCCCGGACGGCGACGAAGATCACCCGAAAAACTGAGGAGCGCCGACATGACCGGTCAAACCGAGCATCTGAACAAGGCGCAGGAAGACTGCGACCCCGAGACCCCGCACGCCAAGCGCGCGCCCCGCGAGGACGGCAAGCCGGACCAGCTGGCTGAAAAGACGCGCGAGGCGAACAGCCGGCAGGAGGCGCTGGTCGACGAGGGCCTGGAAGAGACGTTCCCGGCGAGCGATCCGGTGAGCGTGAAGCGGATTACGTGAATTGAATCTCCCTCCCCGGACGGGGAGGGAGAGCGCTTTTCCTACCCCTTTACCCGCCAGGTCGCCCCCGTCGGGCCGTCCATGACCACAACGTTCAGCGCGTTCAGGCGGTCGCGGATGCGGTCGGCCTCGGGCCAGTCCTTGGCGGCGCGTGCGGCGGCGCGCTGTTCCAGCAGGGCTTCGACCTCGACACGGAGATCGTCGGAGACCTCGCCTTCAAGCCATGCGGCAGGGTCGTTCTGGAGCACGCCCAGAATGGCGGCGGCGGCCAGCAGCTTTCCCTTGGCGGCCGAGACGGCCTCGTGGTCGCCGGCGGTCATGCCGCGCTCGATCTCGCTGGACAGGGCGAACAGGGCGGCGAAGGCGCCCGGCGTGTTCAGGTCGTCCTCGATGGCCTTGAGGAAGTCCTCGGGCAGCCAGTCCGGGCCCGCCACGATGGCCGAAGCGCGGTGCAGGGCGCCGTAGAGGCGGTCCAGCGACTTGCGGCTCTGCTCCAGCAGGGCCTCGTTCCAGTCCAGCGGCTGACGATAGTGGGCCGAGAGCAGGGCCCAGCGGATCACCTCGCCCGGCAGCCGCTCCAGCAGGGCGTGGGGCAGCAGGATGTTGCCCAGCGACTTGGACATCTTCTCGCCGTCCAGCGTCAGGAAGCCGTTGTGCATCCAGTAGCGGCTGTATTCGGCGTGCGCGTCCGCGCCGTGGGCGTGGCCGTGGGCGCAGACGCCCTGGGCGATCTCGTTCTCATGGTGCGGGAAGACCAGGTCGATGCCGCCGCCGTGGATATCGATGGGCAGGCCGAGGTTGGCCTCGATCATGGCCGAGCACTCGATATGCCAGCCGGGACGGCCCTCGCCCCACGGGGACGGCCAGGACGGCTCGTTCTCCTTGGAAGGCTTCCACAGCACGAAGTCGTGCGGGTTCTTCTTGTAGGGGGCGACCTCGACGCGGGCGCCGGCGATCATGTCGTCCAGATTGCGGCCCGACAGCTTGCCGTAGGTCTCGTAGGACGAGACGTCGAACAGCACATGGCCCTCTGCGGCGTAGGCGCAGCCGTGGTCGATGATCGCCTGGATCTGGGCGACGATGGCGTCCATGTGGTCGGTGACGTGGGGGGCCAGGTCGGGCGGGCTGACGTTCAGCCGGCCCATGTCCTCCAGATAGGCGGCCTCATAGCGGGCCGTGATCTCGCTGATCGGCACGCCTTCCTTGAAGGCCTTCTGATTGATCTTGTCGTCCACGTCGGTGACGTTGCGGGCGTAGATCACCTTGTCGGCGCCGTAGGTGCGCCGCAGCAGGCGGACCAGAACGTCGAACACCACCGGCGGGCGGGCGTTGCCGATATGGGCGAAGTCATAGACCGTGGGACCGCAGACGTAGAGCGTCACCCGGGTCTCGTCTCGCGGCGTGAACACGCGCTTTTCGCGGTGCAGGGTGTCGTGAATCGTCAGCGGCATGAGGAAGTCTTTTGCGGGAGAGTTTTCTTGCGGCACGGACCGGCGGTCCCATATACGCCGCCAAGCTGATAAACAGTCCCTTGCGACTTACAAAGCCGCGCGTTCGAGAACCGTCTCATGAGCTCTACCCCCGTCAAGCCCGTTCTGGTCGGCGACAATGACCAGCGCCCCAGCCGCGAAGAGGCCCTGAAGGCCGTTCGCACCCTGCTGGCGTGGGCGGGCGACGATCCCGACCGTCCGGGCCTGGTCGACACGCCGAAACGGGTGGTCGACGCCTACGGCGAATGGTTCGACGGCTATGACGCCGATCCGGCCAAGGAGCTGGGCCGCACGTTCGAGGACGTGCAGGGCTACGACGACATGGTCCTGCTGCGCGACATCGAGGTGGAGAGCCACTGCGAGCACCACATGGCCCCCTTCATCGGCAAGGCCTACGTCGCCTACATCCCGAACGACAAGGTGGTCGGCATCTCCAAGCTGGCGCGGGTCGTGGAGATCTATTCGCGCCGCCTGCAGACGCAGGAAGTGCTGACCAACCAGATCGCCGACGCCATCGAATCGAATCTGGCGCCGCAGGGCGTGGCCATCCTGATCGACGCCGAACATCAGTGCATGACCACCCGCGGCGTGCACCATCGCCACGTTTCGACCCTGACGACCCGGTTCACCGGCGTGTTCAAGACCGACGCGGCGCTGAAGGACCGTTTCCTCAAGCTGGCGCAAGGGCGCTGAGCCGCCTGAATCGTTTCGCCTGACAGGGGTATTCGGCGCAAACCCGCCGCTCTGGAACCCCAAGGTGGCCGAAGCCGCTTTACAAGCCGGTTAAGGGACGCCAAGAGACGAACCGAAGCTTTCAGTGACGCTCGCCGCGCCAAGCGCCGGGCCTGATGGAGACACCCGATTATGGGCGCCAAACTTTCCGGACCGGGCAGCAAGGCCGGCACCATCGAACAGAACGCGGACATCAACGTCACGCCGTTCGTGGACATCATGCTGGTGCTGCTGATCATCTTCATGGTCGCCGCGCCGATGGCCACCGTGTCGATCCGCCTCGACCTGCCGCCGGCGCAGCCGCCGGTGAACCCGACCGAGCAGAAGGATCCGGTGTACATCACCATCCAGGAAAGCGGCGCCATCTACATCGCGGACAAGGAATCCTCGATCGCGAACCTGCCCGCCGACGTTTGCGCCGCCTTGGGCGGTCCGAACTGCCGCGAAGAGCGCGTGTTCGTCCGCGCCGACGCCGAGGTGAAGTACAACCAGTTCATGGAAGTCATGAACACGCTGCAGGGCCAGGGCTTCTTCAAGGTCGGCCTGCTGAACGAAGACATCGAATAGGCCTCACGCCCGTTCAAATGATCAGGGGCCGCTTCCCGATGGGAGGCGGCCCTTTTTCATGCCCCCTTCCCGCCCTGAAACCGCCCGGCGCCGGGCGCGAGCTTGGCCGTTCGCCGCACGGCGCGGCGGACTGACAGGGAGGATTGAACCATGGGTGCGAGACTTTCAGGCCCCGGCGGAAACGGCGGCGCGACGATCGACCAGAACGCGGACATCAACGTCACCCCGTTCGTGGACATCATGCTGGTGCTGCTGATCATCTTCATGGTGGCCGCGCCGATGGCGACGGTGTCGCTGAAGATGGACCTGCCGCCGCCGGATATGGAAAGCCAGCCGCGCGAGCCGGTCTATGTCAGCGTGCACGAGGACGGCGGCCTCTGGATCGGCGACAAGCAGACCCGGATGGCGACCCTGGCCGCCGACGTCTGCGCCGCCGCGGGCCGGGGCGACGCCTGCCGGGACGAGCGCATCTTCCTGCGCGCCCAGCCCGAGGTGTCCTACGACCGCTTCCTGGGCGTGATGAACGGGCTGAAGGGCGCAGGCTTCAATGAAGTCGGCCTGCTGAACGAGGACATCGAATAGACCGACCGCAGGTCACGCAGTCTATTGCGAACGCCCGTGAGGCCGAGCGCCGGCTAAGGAAAGGGCCGCCCCCGCGAGGGAGCGGCCCTTTTTCATGCTTCGGTCGCGGTTGCGGTCCTACTGCACCGACTGCCGGGGCTGCGAGCCGCCCGGAGCCGGAGCGGAGGCGGCGGGCTGGTAGGGGCGTTCGCCGGCGGGCTCGGCCGGGGCCGGAGCGGGCGCACGGGCGGCGGCGGGACGCTGGGCCGGACGGCGCGCCGG
>NZ_JBWKOL010000011.1:0-75392 GCF_059416065.1 Brevundimonas sp. GW821-FHT09G01 | reverse complement strand
CGCCGGCCCCGACCCCCGCTCCGACTCCGACGCCGGCGCCTTCAGCGGCCCCGACGCCCGCGCCGGTCGCGCCGCCGCCGCCGCCGCCGGCCGTGTCCACGGTCACGGTGCTGGACGCCGCCGCCCGCGCGGCCCTGCCGTTCACGGTCGAATTGCCGGCAGGCTTCCAGATCGTCACCGGCCGCCCCGGTCCGGACTTCAAGATCTATACGATCCGCCGCGGCGAGCGCTCGTTCGCCATGGTCTATGCCGGTCCGGCCTCGCAGTTCCCGATCTATACCGGCGAGACGGTCGAGGCGGGCGGGCGCGCCAGCGTCGTCGTCACCGAGGACGGCCAGCGGCACGCCATGGAGCATCTGTTCCAGCGTCCGGACGCGCCGCGCGAGGTCCATGTCTGGACCATGACCCTGGACGGCACCGACCGGGCGCTGGCGGAGCAGATCGCCCAGTCGGTCGACGTCCGCTAGGCGTCAGCTCTCCGACCAGACCGCCAGCTCGGTGCCCGCCGGATCGCGGAAGTGGAACCGCCGCCCGCCGGGGAAGGCGAAGATCGGCTTCAGGATGGTCCCGCCCGCGGCCTCGACCCTGGCCTGCATGGCCTCGATGTCGTCCGCCCAGAGCACGGGCCGGGGCGTCTTCGTGTCATCCGGAGCGGCGTGGGCGTTGAAGCCGCCGTCCAGCCCCTCGTTGAACGCCGCGTACTCCGGCCCGTAGTCGACGAACGTCCAGCCGAAGGCCGCGCCGTAGAAGGCCTTCACCGTCGGCATGTCGCCGCCCGGCAGTTCGAAATAGTCCAGCTTTCCGTCTTCACGCATTGGGGTGTGTCCTGTTGTGGATCGCCATCCGACACACCCTGTTGTGACCCCGTGCGGCGGCCGGCGAAAGGGCCGACCGCGGCGCTTTCGGCTTTTTCCACCGTCCCGCTTGCCAGCCGTTCAAATTCGGGCAAATCTGCAAATCGTTCGCAATCGCAGGAGTCGGCCGATGATCGTGCTGACCACAGGACAGGCTTCCATCACCCGCCTGATGCGCGCGGACGCCGCCCCGCGGTCACAGCACCTCGCGTCGCGCCAGATGGACGGTCATCAGGATCAGGGCGACCAGTCCCAGGCCGCCGCCCAGGCCCAGGGCCGTGTTCACCCGCCAGGCTTCCGTGGCTAGCATGTTGACCGGCATCTGCCAGGGCAGGAAGACGCCCTGCTTGGCCGCGGTCGCCACCACGGCGAAGAAGGTGCCGCCGATCCCGACGACCAGGCCCGGCACGAAGCTGGCGTAGCGCAGCGCGATCCACAGCTGGATCGCGACCATCAGCAGCCCCGCGCCGAACATCATGGCCATGACGCGGGCGTACTGCGCCAGGTCGAACGGTCCGGTGGCGGCCACGGCCGGCTTGATCGCGCCGGCCAGGCTCACCGCCGCCCAGCTGAACGCCAGCACCGCCGCGCTCATCAGGGCCAGCAGGACCAGCACGCAGATCGCCTTGGCCGCGTACAGCTTCCAGCGGGGCAGGGGCAGGGCGCGCAGGTGGTCCCAGCTCTTCGGGCCATGCTCCATGTGCGCCACCAGAGCGGTCAGGGCCGTCACGCTCATCGGCATCATGAAGAAGGCCCAGACGCCGGCGGCGTTGGTCATCCACATGTCCCAGGGCTGGGCCCTGGTGCTGCGCAGCAGCATGAAAAAGCCGAACACCGCGATCAGCGAGGGCGCGGCGACGGCGAGAAGGGCGGCCAGCGAGCGGTTCAGCTTGCGGGCTTCGACGGACAGGACGGCGAGCATCAGACGGTCTCCGGCTGGAGGTTGGAGGCGGGGGAGGAAACGTCGCGGTAGATGCCTTCCAGCGACCGGGCGCGCGGCCCGATGGCGAAGACGGCCAGGTCGGCCTCGACCAGCGCGCGGTTCAGGGCGGCGGAGGCGGAGCGGGCGTCCTCGCCGGGTTTCAGGCGCGCCACCGCGCCGCCCTCGCCCAGGGTCAGGTCGAAGCCGCGGGCCTTGGCCAGCGCCGCGGCGCGCGGCAGGTCGTCGGTCTGGAAGGCGATCTCGGGCGCCAGTTCGGCCTTCAGCCGTTCCAGCTCGCCCTCCAGCACCAGCCGGCCCTCGCTGAGAATACCCACGTGCGTCGCCGTCTGCTCGATCTCGCCCAGCAGGTGGCTGGACAGCAGCACCGTCGCCCCGGTCCGCTCGGGCAGGGCGCGCAGGAAGCGGCGCATGTCGGCGATGCCGTCCGGATCCAGCCCGTTGGTCGGCTCGTCCAGGATCAGCACCGGCGGCGCGCCCAGCATGGCCCGGGCCAGGCCCAGGCGCTGCCGCATCCCCAGCGAGAAGTCGCTGACCGGCTTGCCGGCGTGCTCGCGCATCTCGACCACGTCCAGCACCCGGTCGATCTCGGTCTTGGGCAGGCCCAGCAGGGTCCGCGTCAGGTCCAGGTTCTCGCGGCCGGACAGGTTAACATAGAAGCCATGCGCCTCCAGCAGCGCCCCGACCCGCCGCGCGGCGGCCAGCCGGTCCCGGGCCACATCGACGCCGGCGACCCGGGCCGCGCCCGAGGTCGGAGCGATCAGGCCCAGCAGCATCTTCAGCGTCGTCGTCTTGCCCGCGCCGTTGCGGCCCAGAAAGCCGTAGACGGCCTTGTCCGGCACGGTCATCGACACGGCGTCGACGGCCAGATGGCGTTTGAACCGGCGCGTCAGGGCGCGGGTTTCAATGGCGGCGTTCATGGTCGGCGCTCTCGATTCGTTTAACTCTCATATAAAGTTGCGAAGCTCTCGTCTTTAAGTCAAGATTAAAGACAAGACAGATTCCGGAGACCCTCATGGCCGCTGCCGACATCGACCGCTTCCGCCTGCGCTGCCGCCAGTTCCGCTGGCTGTCGATCTTCATGGTGTGCAGCGTCGGGGCCCTGATGGCGCTGGCCTATGTCGTCGCCCCGATCATCGCCTGGACGCGCGGGATGATGGGCTACCCGGACGTGCTGCAGGGCACGCTGCAGTACGGCCTGCCGGCCTTCTGCTATCTGTTCGGGGTCTGGTCCATCGGGACGGGCGTGGGCCAGATCGGCAAGGGGCGGCTGATCCAGCCGACCCTCGCCTCGACCCTGCGGCGCGTCGGCCTGGCGCTCGGCGTCGGCGGGGTGCTCAGCGTCTTCATCGTGACCAACCTGATGCGCGTTCTGCACATGGGGCAGGGCGGCTTTCTGAATTTCGACGTGGCGGGTATGACGCTGGGGATGATCGGCGGCGCCCTGTTCCTGCTGGGCCGGGTGATCGAACAGGCGGGCAAGGTCCAGGCCGAGCTGGACGAAATGATCTGATGCCCATCCGCGTGACCCTCGACCAGCTGATCGTCCGCAAGGGCCTGAAGGCCCGCGACCTCGCCCAGCAGGTCGGTCTCAGCGAGACCCAGCTGTCCCTGTTCCGCTCGGGCAAGGTGAAGGGCATCCGCTTCCGCACCCTGGCCAAGCTGTGCGCGGCCCTGGAGTGCCGGCCTGCGGATCTGCTGGACTACGACTTCGACCCCGCGGACCTGCTGGGGGACGAGGAGGAGTGACGCTTCTCCCTCCCCTTATGGGGAGGCTGGACCGCGAAGCGGGACGGGTGGGGAACCGCGCGCCCGGATACGAGCCCCACCCTGTCGCCGCTTCGCGCCGACATCCCTCCCCATAAGGGGAGGGAGATTCCTAGCCCACCCACCCCCGCCGCACCGCCCATCGCAACACCAGCTCCGGCCAGATCGCCGCCGGCTTGCCTTCGATCAGGCGGATCCCGAAACCGTGGCCGCCCTCCTCGAACAGGTGCGCCTCCGCCTTCACGCCTGCGGCCTTCAGCGCCGTCAGCAGCTGCAGGCTGTTCTCCACCGGCACCGCCTCGTCATCCATCGCGTGCAGCAGGAAGACCGGCGGCCGCCCGCGCCAGTCCATCCGCTCCAGCGAATAGCGCTCCACCGCCTCCGCCGACGGCGTCTCGCCCAGCATCTCCCGGCGCGACCCGGCGTGGGCGAAGGGCGCGGCCATGGTCGCCACCGGATAGAGCAGGATCGACAGATCAGGCCGCATCGACACGGCGTCCACGTCATCGACCGCCGCATAGGTCTGATCCGTCCGCGCCGTCAGCATCCCGGCCAGGTGTCCGCCCGCCGAGGCGCCCAGCACCGCCACCCGCGCCGGGTCCAGTCCGTCCGCCGCCGCGCGCGCCCGCACCAGCCGCAGCGCCCGCTGGGCGTCCTGCAGCGGCGCGTCCGGCCCCGCCGCCCAGCCGTCGCCGGGCAGGCGGTAGCGCAGCACGAAACAGGTGATGCCCGCCGCCGCGAACACCCGCGCACAGTCCAGCCCCTCCTTGTCGACGGCGGCCCATTTGTAGCCGCCGCCGGGGATCAGCAGCAGGCTCGCCCCATTCGGCCGGGCGGGCCGCAGGACCATCAGGATCGGCTCGGTCGTGTAGCGGGCGAAGCGGTCGTGAAAGGCGGGATCGGTCGAGCGCTCGGTCACCACCGGCGTCGCGGTCACCCGCGCGCCGCCGGGCGCCGCACCCGGCCACAGGCGGATCGTCTCGGTCGGGTCGGGCGGCGCCACCGTCTGCGACACCGGTGTCATCGTCAGGACGGGAAGGGGCGTCGCGGCGGCTGCGGCCAGGCCCAGCGCGCCTCTGCGGGTGGTGATCATGGGGCGGTCTCCTGAGGCTCAGGCTAGGCCGCCGCCGCCCGCGCCGACAAGCCGCTTGACTCCGCTTCAGAATATAACCATAAAGTTATACAACGATGGGGTTATGAACATGGCCGCCGCCGCGCTGAAACTGGACGAGACCTTCGCCGCCCTGGCCGACCCGACCCGCCGCGCCATCCTGCGCCGGCTGGCCAAGGGCGAGGCCTCGGTCAGCGAGCTGGCCGCGCCCTTCGACATGAGCCAGCCGGCCATCTCGAAACATCTCAAGGTGCTGGAACGGGCGGGGCTGATCTCGACCGGACAGGACGCCCAGCGCCGTCCCCGCAAGCTGGAGCCGGAGGCTCTCGTGATCGCCAACGACTTCCTGATCGAACTGCGCACCCTGTTCGACAGCCGCTATGCGGCGCTCGACGCGGTGCTCGAGGAACTCAAAACGACCGGCGCGACCGGCGACTGATGGAGGATGCCCCGATGACCCTGAAACTGATGACCCCCGGCGACCGCGAGATCCTGATCGAGCGCCGTTTCGCCGCCGCCCGCCCGCAGGTGTGGCGGGCCCTGACCGAGCCCGACCTGGTGCGCAAATGGCTGCTGGGTCCCGACGGCTGGACCATGCCGGTCTGCACGATCGACCTGCGCGTCGGCGGCGAGATGCGCTTCGAATGGGCGCGCGGCGACGCCCGCATGGGCCTGACCAGCACCTTCAAGGAGATCGTGCCGGACGACCGCATGGTCGCGACCGAAAAGTTCGACGAGGACTGGACCGGCGGCGAGACCCTGGTCACCCAGTCCCTGCATGACGACGGCGACGGGACGATCCTGCGCACCCACATCCTCTACGCCTCGCAGGAAGCCCGCGACGGCGCCAAGATGTCGGGCATGACCGACGGCATGGAAGCCGGCTACGCGCGCCTGGACGGGATGTTCGCGGCGGCGGCGTAAGAGCGTCTCCCTCCCCCTTTGTGGGGGAGGGATGTCGGCGCGCAGCGACGACAAGGTGGGGTTCGTAAGGACGGGGCGCCGCTCCCCACCCGTCCCGCTTCGCGGTCCACCCTCCCCAGAGGGGGAGGGAGAGTCTTGAGTTACGCCAGCTCCACCGCCATCGCCACGGCTTCACCGCCGCCGATGCACAGGCTCGCCACGCCCTTCGTCCCGCCGCGCGCCTGGAGCGCCGCCAGCAGGGTGGCCAGCACCCGGGCGCCAGAGGCGCCGATGGGGTGGCCCAGGGCCGTCGCGCCGCCGTTCACGTTCAGCTTGGCGTGAGAAATGCCCAGTTCGCGCATGGCGATCATCGGCACCACGGCGAAGGCCTCGTTCACCTCCCACAGATCGACGTCCTCGACCGACCAGCCGGCCTTGGCCAGGGTCTTGCGGATCGCCGGGACCGGGGCGGTGGTGAACAGGGCGGGCTCCTGCGCGTGGGCCGAGTGGCCGACGATGCGGGCCAGCACCGGCATGCCCAGCGCCCGCGCCACGCTCTCGCGCGTCACGACCAGGGCGGCGGCGCCGTCCGAGATCGAAGCCGAGGAGGCCGCGGTGATGGTGCCGTCCTTGGCGAAGGCGGGCTTCAGATTGGGGATCTTGGACGGATCGGCCTTGGCGGGCTGTTCGTCCTCGCTGACCGTGACCGGTCCCTTGCGCGACTGGACCTCGACCGGAACCACTTCGCCGGCGAAGGCGCCGCCGGTGACGGCCGCGTTGGCGCGGCTCAGGCTCTCGATGGCGTAGGCGTCCTGGTCCTCGCGGGTGAACTGGTACGCATTGGCGGTGTCCTGGGCGAACGAGCCCATCGGCTTGCCCGGCTGATAGGCGTCTTCCAGTCCGTCCATCATCATCGAGTCGACGATGACGTCGTGGCCGATGCGGGCGCCGCCGCGATGCTTGTTCATCAGGTAGGGGGCGCCGGTCATCGACTCCATGCCGCCCGCCACGATGATGTCGGCCGAACCGGCCCTGATCGAATCCGCGGCCATCATCACGGCCTGCAGGCCCGAGCCGCACATCTTGTTCACCGTCGTCGCCTCGACGTGCTGGCCCAGGCCCGCGCCGATGGCGGCCTGACGGGCCGGGGCCTGACCCAGGCCGGCGGGCAGAACGCAGCCCATGTAGATCTGCTCGACCTTCTCCGGCGCGACGCCCGCGCGCTCGACCGCAGCCTTGACCGCGACGGCGCCCAGCTCGGTGGCCTTGACGCCGGTCAGGGCGCCCTGGAAGCCGCCCATGGGCGTGCGGGCGAAGGAACAGATGACGACGGGATCGGACATCGAGAGCATCCTCTAAAAAAACCTACGGCGGCTAGATCGTCCCTTTTCGGGTCAGACGCAAGCCTTTGCGCTGCAGTGCACAATCACTCGGCCGCAGGCAATGGGGCCGGCAGCCAATCAGGACGCCGCACCCGCACCGGACGCCCCTCTACCGTAAGCTCGCCCTCCAGCCGGTCCAGCCGCACCAGGGCCATGGCGACGCCGTCGCGCCCGCTCAGCACCTCGCCGGCGCGCAGCTCTCCGTTCAGCACCTCGGCTCCGAACGGCGGAGGCGGGCCGTCGAATTCCAGCGGCAGCATGCGGTTGCGGATCGCCCCCCGTCGTTTCATGCGCGAGGTCGTCTCCTGGCCGATGAAACAGCCCTTCTGGAAATCGATGCCGTTCAGCAGGTCGAAATCGGCCTCGATCGGATAGGTCTTGTCCGACGGCGCGTCCGCGCTCGGATCGGGCACGCCCACGGTCAGCCGGTGCGCCTGCCAGTCGTCCTCCACGGCGTTGGTGTCCAGCGCGCCGCCATAGCGCCGCCCGCCCAGCGCCGGCTCGCGCGGATCGACCGCGAAACCCTCGACCACGCCGGCCCAGCCGACGAACACCGCGCGGTCGTCCGCCTCGACGGTCACGGCGGCGCGTAGCCTGTACATCGACAGCCGCTGGATCAGGGCGTCCCGCCGCTCAGCCGCCACGTCCAGCAGCACGCCGTCCGCCTCGCCGAAAATGAACAGGTCGAACAGCAGCCGCCCCGGTGGCGACAGCAGGGCGCCGAACCTCAGTTCGCCCTCGCCGATCGTCTCCACGTCCTGCGTCAGCAGATTGTGCAGGAAGGGCTTGGCGTCCGGCCCGCCGATCCGGATCAGGGCGCGGGAGGGCAGGCGGGCGGTGCGGGTGGTCATGGGAGGGTAGATAGGGTTTCCGGCCGCCATCGTCATCCTCCTGCTCGCAGGCGACTTCACTGTCCCCGGAGTTCAGCCATCGCCATATGGGCGCATCCCAAGGCGCTTCCCGCGTCAAAGCCGAAGGCTCGGTAGATTTGCCGACCCGTGTCGCGGGCCTGCGTACTCAGCAGGCCGGTGGGCTGGTCCGAAGGATCGGTCGGATCGAACACGATGGTGGCCGCGCCCTTGTCGCAACCACGAGGGTCGCAGACGCCGGCGAAGGCGAGGCGCGTGGATTGGTTCACGCCCTGACGCGCCCTGCCCGCCGCATCGCCGATCGTCCGGGTCCAGTCGGGCAGGCTGATCCCACGATCGGAGGCCGTCCGTCGCCAACGAGCCACCGCCGAGCGAACGGTCGCCGACGCAATGGCCTGCGAAACAAGGGCGCGGGGATTGCGACGGCTGCACGCCAGGTCGGATGGGTCCCAGACCGCGACGCCGCCCGTCACCGCCTCACTGGCCTCGGCATAGAGTTTCACGCCGACGGCGCCGCGCAGGTTGATGTCGGCGAAGTCGCGGCCGAGGTCATTGCCGAGACTGATCTCGTAGGCCTGAATCGCAGTCGTTGGACTGGCAGGGTCGTCTATCGCGATCGCAACCGTGCAGAAGACCGCGTTTCCAGGCGTGCTTCCCGTCAACTGTGGCGCCTCCGCCAGCCGGACGACCGGTTCGGCCACGACGCCGGTCATCAAGTCGCCGTTCCGATGGGTGTTCCAGACAGAACTGGACAGCTTTCCGGGGATCCACTCCGCCCCGCGAATGCAGGCCTCGATCGCACCGGCTCGGACCGCGCGGGCCAGTTGGAGGTCCGGCTTGTCCACCTCGTCGCATCCGCCGAGCGCGGCGATGGCGACGGCCGCGATGGCGCGGGCGGATTGGGGGATGCGAGTGATCATGCCGGTCACTGTGCGGAGGACTCACACAACCGTCACGTGGAGTTTGGAAGGCCTTGGCGTGCAGAGGTCATGCAGACGGCGGATCGCCGGCCGGCCTCAGCCGCTCCCCACCGCATACCGCGCCGTCACCCCGTCCGGCTGCCACTCATGCTGTTCCAGCTTGTCGAGGGACCGCAGCACCCGCCTGAGGAACATCCCCGGATCGCCCGCCTCGATCGCCGGCCTCAGCCACTCCGTCACCACCGCCCGCGCGGGGAAGAAGCCGACAGGCCCCGGCACGCTCAGCGCCACCTCGATCCCCTCGGCCAGCCAGCCGGCGACCACGACGAACAATCCCTCGGACGCCAGGAAGTCGCTGCGGCGCAGGACGTACAGGGTGATCACTCCCTCATCGATCCCGTCGGGACGCACGATCACGCCGCTGCGGTCGGGCCGCCAGTCGTCGCCCAGTTCGATCACGCGCCACAGGCAGAACCAGATCCGGCAGGTCTGCGGCCGGATCGCATGCACGGCGCAGCCCGAACCGTCGACGCAATAGCCACACAGCTCGCCCGTGGGCTTGGCCAGTTCGGGCAGGTCCAGCGGAATGACGCGGCAGCATTCGACACAGCCGCCGCATTCGCGGTCGGGGAGGAGGGGCAGGCTCATCGCGGAGCGACGCCAGAAAGACGGGACCGGGTCAACTGAAGTCCGTCCGTCCACAGCTTGCTTGCATCAGGGCGTCATGTCCCGCTGACGTGACGAGAATCCCTGTACAACCAGCGCATGGCGGGCCGTTTCCCCATTCTCTACCTCGCCGAGGCCGGCGCAGACGACGCAGTGATGTCCTCGGGCGTGCTCGCGTATCTGGTCGACGCCATGCCGCAGGCCAGCTTCACCATTGTCGGTTCGCCGCAGAGCGCGCCCCTGTTCGCCGACACCCCGCGCCTCGACAAGCTGATCGTGCTGGAGAAGGAGGGCCGCCTCGAATGGCTCGGCCTGTGGAACCAGGTCCGCGCGATCAAATGGGGCCTGATCGTCGACATGCGCGGCACCACCTTCTCGGGCAAGCTCAGCCGCCAGAAGCGGGCCGTGCGCGGCAAGGACGAGGCGGGCGTGCACAAGGTCGAACTGGCCGCCCGCGTGCTGCAGCTGGACGAGGTCCCGGCCCCGCGACTGTTCGTGTCCGACGCCACCCGCGCCTCCATCGAGCCCCTGCTGTCGCAGGACGGCGCGCCCCTGCTGGTCATCGCGCCGGGCGCCGACTGGGTCGGCCGCGAATGGCCGCCCGAACGCTATGCGACCCTCGCCGCCACCCTGACCAACGACGGGCCGCTGGCGGGGGGGCGGGTGGTCGTGCTCGGCGACGAGAAGGACAAGGACGCGGGCCACACCATCCGCCTGGCCATGCCGCGCAACCGCACCAGCGAACTGCCGGGCAAGCTGTCGATGGTGCAGGCGCTGGCGGTGCTGGAGCGGGCGGCCCTCTATCTGGGCGGCGACTCGGTCTGGACCCAGCTGGCGGTCGCCGCCGGCGCGCCGGTGGTGGCGGCCTACGGCCCCTCCGACGAGACGGTGCGCGGTCCCTGGACCGGCGTGGTGGTGCGCGGCCCCCGCTCGGTGGAGGAGTTCCGCAAGATCGATCCGGGCCTCAACCAGGCCATCCTGCACATGAACGAGGTCCCCGCCGACCGCGTGCTCAAGGCCGCCAGGAAGGTGCTGGCCGAGCGGGCGGCCTGAGCCGCCTCAGGTCAGGCCCAGCAGCCAGATGCGCAGCGGATTGGCCGGGTCGGACAGCAGCTTGGCCACCATCGCCAGGCAGACGATCACCAGAAGGGGGCGGATCAGTTTCGGCCCAAACCGCATGGCGGCGTGCGACCCTAGCCAGCCGCCGATCACCTGACCGACCGCCATCATCAGGCCGATCAGCCAAAGCGCATGGCCGCCGATGGCGAAGACCACCACCGAGACGACATTGCTGGCCAGGTTCAGCGCCTTGGTGTGCGCTGTCGCCCGCGTCAGCCCCATACCCAGCAAGGTGACCAGCGCCAGGGCGAAGAAGGACCCGGCGCCCGGTCCGAAGAAACCGTCATAGAAGCCGATGCCGCCGGTCACGGCGCCGAAGGCGAAGGGGGTCAGCCGGGCGTGCACATCCTCATCGCTCGCCTTGGGTCCGACCAGAAAATAGACCGCGATCCCGGCCAGAAGGACGGGCAGTAGGACCATCAGCCAGGTCGTGTCCACGAACGTCACGGTAAAGGCGCCCAGCGCCGCCCCAACCGCCGTCGCGATCAATGGCCATTTCAGCAGGGCGAAGTCGATCCGCCCCTTGCGCCAGAACGTGTATGTGGCCGCCGCCGTGCCGAAGCTCCCCTGGATCTTGTTGGTCGCGATCGCCGCCACCGGCGGCACGCCCGCCGCCAGCAGGGCCGGAACGGTAATCAGCCCGCCGCCCCCGGCGATGGCGTCCACGAATCCGGCGAGCACCGCCGCGGCGAACAGCAGGGCGAGGATTTCAGGGGCAAGATCGAACATGGCGCGGCTTTACGCCGACCTTCGCCGTTGCGCATCCCGTTTATGCGGAGGAGGCCGTACGTCCATTCCTGACGCACCCATCGGCTACTCTACGGCCTGTTGCTACCCGACCTATCCGGACGCATCGGACGCTTCGGACGGTGTTTTCGATCCGCCCCGTTCGCACTCTTCGCACTGTCTTTTTTTGCGCGCGCATCCTGCCTTCCGCCCGCTTTCGGACTATTCAGGCGGCCCATGACCTATGACCTGATCGTTCGCGGCGGCGAAGTCGCCAATCACGCCGGACGCGGCCTCGCCGACGTCGGCATCATCGACGGCAAGATCGCCTTCATCGGCGACCTCGGCCAGGCCTCGGCGGGCGAGACGTTCGACGCGACGGGGCTGACGGTCCTGCCGGGGGTCATCGACACCCAGGTCCACTTCCGCGAACCCGGTCTGGAGTGGAAGGAAGATCTGGAGACCGGCTCGCGCGCCGCGGCCTTGGGCGGGGTCACCGCCGTGTTCGAGATGCCGAACACCGAGCCCAACACCACCGATCCGGACACCCTGGCCGACAAGCTGGACCGCGCCCGCGACCGCATGTGGACCGACCACGCCTTCTACATCGGCGGCACCCACGAGAACGCGAAATACCTGGCCGAGCTGGAGCGCCTGCCCGGCTGCTGCGGGGTCAAGGTCTTCATGGGCGCCTCGACCGGCACCCTCCTGGTGGCCGACGACGACGGCGTGCGCGAGGTGCTGCGCCATGTGAAGCGCCGCGCCACCTTCCACTCCGAGGATGAGTACCGCCTCGTGGAGCGCCGCCCCCTGGCCCGCACCGGCGACTGGACCAGCCACCCGGAGGTCCGCGACCCCGAGAGCGCCATCATGTCCACCCGGCGCCTCGTCGGGCTGGCCAAGGAGACCGGCGCCCGCATCCACGTGCTGCACGTGACCACCGCCGAGGAGATCGAGTTCCTGGCCGGGCACAAGGACGTCGCCACCGTCGAGGTCACGCCCCAGCACCTGACCCTGGACGGCGACGAGGCCTATGACCGCCTCAAGGGCCTGGCCCAGATGAATCCGCCGATCCGCAACAACTACCACATCGCCGGCCTGTGGCGCGGGGTGGAGCAGGGCGTTGCCGACGTGCTGGGCTCGGACCACGCGCCGCATACGCTGGAGGAGAAGGCCCGGCCTTACCCCGCCTCGCCCTCGGGCATGCCGGGGGTGCAGACGCTGGTGCCGGTCATGCTGACCCACGTCGCCAACGGGCGGCTGACGCTGGACCGCTTCATCGACCTGACCAGCCACGGCGCCAACCGCGTCTTCGGCATCGCCGGCAAGGGCCGCATGGCCGAGGGCTATGACGGCGACCTGACCATCGTCGACCTGAAGGCCAAGCACGTCCTCAGGCACGAGGACATGGCCACCCGCTCGGGCTGGACCCCGTTCGACGGCTTCGAGGCCACCGGCCAGGCCAAGGCCACCATCGTGCGCGGCCGCGTCGTCATGCGCGATGGCGAGCTGCAGGGGACCGCCCACGGCCGTCCGGTCCGCTTCCAGGAGACCCTGGCCTGATGAAACTCGAAGAGCAGATCGTCCTCGTCACCGGCGGCGCGCGCGGCGTCGGCGCAGCCGTGATCCGCGCCTTCGCCGCCCAGGGCGCCCGCGTCGTCATCAACTTCCGCGCCAGCGAGACCGCCGCCCGCGAACTGGTCGACGAGTTTCCTGAACAGGCCGTCGCCTTTCGCGCCGACGTCACCGACCGCGAGGCGGTGCGGGAAATGGTCGCCATGGCCGAGGACGTCTTCGGCGCTCCGGTCACCACCGTGGTCAACAACGCCCTGGACTACAGCTTCAATGGGGACGGCCGGTCGCAGTTCGCCGACCTCGACTGGTCCGAGATGGAGGACCAGTTCGCCACTGTCGTGCGCGGCGCCCTGAACGTCATCCAGGCCACGGCGCCGGGCATGGCCGGGATCGGCTTCGGCCGGGTGGTCAACATCGGCACCAACCTGTTCCAGAACCCGGTCGTGCCCTACCACGACTACACCGCCGCCAAGGCCGCCCTGCTCAGCCTGACCCGGACGGCGGCCGCCGACCTCGGTCCGCAGGGGATCACGGTCAACATGGTCTCCGGCGGCCTGCTGCGCACCACGGACGCCAGCGCGGCCACGCCCGAGGCGGTCTTCGACCTGATCGCAGGCATGACCCCGCTGCGGTCGGTCACGACGCCCGAAGAGTTCGCCGACGCCGTCCTGTTCTTCGCCTCGCCCTGGAGCCGGGCGGTGACGGGGCAGAACCTGGTGGTCGATGGCGGGCTGGTGCGGGACTAGATCGAGAAGCTGACGCCGCAGCCGCAGCTGGACGCCGCGTTCGGGTTGCGCACTACGAACTGGGCGCCGGCCAGGTCGTCGACGAAGGCGATCTCGGAGCCCTTGAGGAAGGGCAGGGAGACGGTGTCGACCACGGCGGCCTGGCCGTCGGTCTCGATGCGGATGTCGTCGGCGTCGCTGGCCTCGATCAGTTCGAAGCGGTACTGGAAGCCCGAGCAGCCGCCGCCGTCCACCGCGACGCGCAGCAGCACCGGATGGCCCTCGGCCTCGCCCAGCTTCGCCAGGCGCCGGGCGGCGCTTTCGGACAGGGTCAGGCCATGACCGCCGGTGGGGGCGGAGACGGCGAAGGTCGGTGCGGATTGGACGGTGCTCACGCAGGCCTATATGAGGCGCGGACGGGCGTTCGCAAAGGGCGCCTGAGCGAATGAGCAGCCGAACTTGATCCCTGAGCGCGCGTCCTACGCCGAATATCCCGAGCACAGCCGAGGCCGGCTGTCGCCCGAGCCGATCAGCCGCACCCGCAACGCCTTCGCCCGCGACCGCGACCGGATCATCCACGCCACCGCCTTCCGCCGCCTGAAGGAGAAGACCCAGGTCTTCGTGGCGCACGAGGGCGACCACTACCGCACCCGCCTGACCCACTCGCTGGAAGTGGCCCAGATCGCCCGCTCGCTGGCGCATGCGCTGAGGCTGGACACCGACCTGGCCGAGACGGTGGCCCTGGCCCACGACCTGGGCCATCCGCCCTTCGGCCATGCGGGCGAGGACGAGCTGCAGGCCCAGATGGCCCCGTGGGGCGGCTTCGACCACAACGTCCAGACCTTCCGCGTCGTGACCAAGCTGGAGGAGCGCTATCCTCAGTTCGACGGCCTGAACCTGAGCTGGGAGACGGTCGAGGGCGTGGTCAAGCACAACGGTCCGGTCAGCCATCGGCTGGACGAGCCCGCCTGGCGCGCCATCGCCGACTACGCCCCGGGCTGGGACCTGCGGCTGAACAGCTTCGCCTCGCTGGAGGCCCAGGCCGCCGCCATCGCCGACGACATCGCCTACAACAACCACGACGTGGACGACGGAGTGCAGGCGGGCCTGTTCACCCTGGACGACCTGTCCGACGTGCCCCTGATCGGGCCGGTGCTGCGCGGCGTCCGCGCCGACTGGCCGGCCATTGACGAGCGGATGGTCCGTATCGAGGCGGTGCGCCGCATGATCGGGGTCATGATCGAGGACGTGCTGGCCGAGACCGAGCGGCGGCTGGAGGCCGACGGCGTCCGTTCCACGGAGGACGTGCGCACGGCCTCGCGGACGCTGGTGGCTTTCTCGCCCGCGATGCTGGCGGACCTGGGCGTGCTGAGGAAGTTCCTGTTCGAGCGGATGTACCGCCACTATCGCGTCAACCGGACCCGCAGCCAGGCGCGGCGGATCCTGGCCGAGATGTTCCAGCTGTTCATGGCCGAGCCCGAGACCATGCCGCCGGAATGGTCAGGCCCCGCCCAGGGCGGCGATGAGACCCGGCGGGCCCGGGCGGTGTGCGACTACATCGCCGGGATGACCGACCGCTACGCCATCGAGGAACACAAGAAGCTGTTCAGCCTCGACCTGGCCCTCGATCTGTGATTCGTAACCCTCGTCGGGGCGGGTAGAGTAGTTGGCCGACGCGGGCGATTCGCGGTCGGCGACGTTTCCAAGGCGCGGCCATGTCCCACGAAGATCCCTACCGTCCGAATCCGGGCCGCGACCGCGGCGCCTACACCCCGCCGACCGACGACGACCTGCCGTTCGAGCGCGGCGGCTATGATCCGCGCCGCGGCGGCGGACATGGCGGCGGCGGTGGAGGCGGCGGCAAGTCTCCGCCGCTGACCCTGATCATCTCCGGCGTGGTGCTGGTGCTGCTGATCATCGCGGTGGTGGTCTATTATCGCGCCGGTCCGCGCTCCTCGAACGACGCGCCGCCCGCCGTGGGCACGCCCGTCGGCGAAATGAAGGCCGCCGCGCCCGTCGACGCCCAGCCGATCGACCCGGAAGCCGGCATCGACGTCTATTCCGGCGCCGAGGCCCCGACCGCGATCCCGACCTTCACTCCGCCGCCCGAAGCGGTCCAGCCGCGTCCCCTGCCGCGTCCGGTCGAAGGCGCGCCCCTGCCGACGCCCGTGACCCGCCCGGCCCCGCCCGCCGTGACGGCGCCGCCGGCCGAGAAGGCCGAGCCCGCCACGCCCCCCGCCGCCGGCGGAACCTCGGGCGTGCAGATCGGCGCCTTCTCGACCCCGGCCATCGCCGAGCGCGAGTACGGCCAGGTCGTCGGCCGCTATCCGTCGCTGACCCGCGGCGCCAGCCGCCGGGTGCAGGAGGTGACCTCGTCTTCCGGCTCGACCCTGTACCGCACCACGGTGACGGGCCTCAGCCGCGACCAGGCGACGGCCCTGTGCACCGCCATCAAGTCTGGCGGCGGCGACTGCATCGTGCGCTGATCCCCGGTGACCACGGCGGCGATCTACGGCTGTAGCGGCCATCGGCTGACGGCGGAGGAGAAGGCCTTCTTCGCCGAGGTCAGGCCGTGGGGTTTCATCCTGTTCCGGCGCAATGTGGACAGCCCGGACCAGGTGCGGGCCCTGACCGCCGAGCTGCGCGACAGCATCGATGATCCGAAGGCCCCCATCCTGATCGACCAGGAGGGCGGCCGGGTCCAGCGCCTGGGGCCGCCGCACTGGCCCAAATACCCGCCGGGCGACGCCTATCTGAAGGCGACCAACGATCCGCTGGCGGCCCGCGAGCTGGTCCGGCTGGGCGCGCGCCTGATGGCGCATGAGCTGAAAGAGGTCGGCATCGACGTCGACTGCGCGCCCGTCCTGGACGTGCCGGTGCCGGGCGCCCACGACATCATCGGCGACCGCGCCTACGCCCGCGATCCGGCGACGGTGGCGCAACTGGCCCGCGCCGCCGCCGAGGGGTTGCTGGCGGGCGGCGTCCTGCCGGTGATCAAGCACATGCCCGGCCACGGCCGCGCCTTCGCCGACACCCACAAGGAACTTCCGACCGTCCATGCGGATCTGGACACCCTGGACGGCTGGGACTTCGCGCCGTTCAAGGCGCTGTCGGACATGCCCATCGGCATGACGGCCCACATCATCTTCACGGCCATAGACCCCAAGCGCCCGGCGACCCAGTCGAAGAAGGCGATCAGGATGATCCGCGAGCGGCTGGGCTTCGGCGGCCTGCTGCTGTCGGACGATCTGGTGATGAACGCCCTGTCCGGCACCCTGACCGAGCGGGCGCGGATGTCGCTCAAGGCCGGCTGCGACCTGGTCATCCACTGGAACGGCGTCATGGACGAGATGCGCCAGGTGGCCGAGGGCGTCGGCAAGTTGAAGGGCGGCGCCCGGCGCCGCGCGGACGCGGCCCTTGCCCGTATCGTTCACACGCCAGAGCCGCTGGACTACCGCGAAGCCCGCGACCGGTTCGACGCCCTGATGGGCGGGCGGCTGGAGGCGGCGAAGGGGCCGGACGTGGCGGAGGCGCAGGCCTGATCCCATGACCGACGCCTTCCAGCCCAATCTGGACTTCGCAGCCGTCGATCAGGCGGACGAGCGCGACGCCTTCGTGGTCGATCTGGAAGGTTACGAAGGCCCGCTGCATGTGCTGCTGGCGCTGGCGCGGACGCAGAAGGTGGACCTGCTGAAGCTGTCGATCACCCGGCTGGCCGAGCAGTATCTGGCCTTCGTGCACGAGGCGCGGCGGCGCAACTTCGCCCTGGCCGCCGACTATCTCGTGATGGCGTCCTGGCTGGCCTATCTGAAGTCGCGCCTGCTGCTGCCGCGCAACGAGAAGGGCAAGGGCGACGAGGTCCCGGCCGAGGAGATGGCCGCCGCCCTGGCGTTCCGGCTGCAGAAGCTGGAGGCCATGCGCAAGGCGGTGGAGGCGATCCAGTCGCGGCCGCAGCTGAAGCGCGACGTCTTCACCCGCGGCGATCCGGAGGCGCTGGTCATCGTTCCGTCTGACCGCATCGACGCCAGCCTGTATGAGCTGATGGCGGCCTATGTGCAGCAGCGGCGGCGCGAGGAGCAGCGGCGCTACAATCCCGGCCAGCGGGTCGAGGCCTTCCAGCTGGAGGCCGCGCGCGACTGGCTGCGCGAGGTCCTGCCTCGGCTGGAGCAGTGGACGCCGCTGGAGAAGATCGCCCCCGAGAAGCACGGCGACGAGGAAGGCCCCTCGCAGGCCAGCTATACGGCGTCTACCCTGTCGGCCAGTCTGGAGCTGGTAAAGGAGGGGGCCATGGACGTGAAGCAGGCCGAGGCCTTCGCCGACATCTTCCTCAAGCGCCGCGGCCAGGGCCTGCCGCTGGAACTGACCCCATGAGCCTTCAGTTCGCCCCCGACCACATGGAGATCGAGCGCCGAGTCGAGGCGCTGCTGTTCGCCGCCGCCGGGCCGCTGTCGGCCGCCGAGATCGCGCGCCGCCTGCCCGAGGGCGCGGACGTGGGCGGGGCCATCTCGGGCCTGCGCGAACGCTACCAGGGCCGGGGCGTCGAGCTGGAGTGCGTGGCCGACCGCTGGCGCTTCCGCACCGCCGCCGACCTCAGCTTCATGATGACCGAGGAGCGTGAGGAGCCGCGCCGCCTGTCCAAGGCCGCGCTCGAGACCCTGGCCATCATCGCCTACCACCAGCCCTGCACCCGCGCCGAGATCGAGAGCGTGCGCGGCGTCTCCCTGTCCAAGGGCACGCTGGATCTGCTGCTGGAGATGGGGTTCGTGAAGTTGAAGGGCCGCCGCCGCACGCCGGGCCGCCCGGTCACCTACGCCACCGCCGACAAGTTCCTGGAGCATTTCAGCCTGGCCAGCCTGTACGACCTGCCGGGCGTGCAGGAGATGAAGGCGGCGGGCCTGCTGGACCTGTCCATCCCCGTCGGCTTCGAGGTCCCCGACCCGAGCCGCGCGCCGGACGGCGAAGAGACCCCGCTGCTGGACGGCGCCGACGACGGCCCGGAGTTCGCGCAGGACTTCGTGTCGGAGGACTGACGGGACGGGCAGGGCGCCCGGGCGTCGGGCTCCGGTGCGGCCAAGTGATTAGTGGTTAGTGATTAGTGGTTCGATGCTGCGCCGCGAGTGCAGGACGACACCTGCCGGTGAAGCGGCCAACCACTAATCACTAACCACTAATCACTTTCCGGACGCCGACGGCGGGTGATGCATTCCCTTCAAACCCCTGCTAACCCGCTTCGATGATCGCTCGCCTTCGCCCCGTTCCGTTCGACCTCGGCCCCGTCCACTTCGTCGGCATAGGCGGCATCGGCATGAGCGGCATCGCCGAGATCATGCTGAAGATCGGCTATGCGGTGCAGGGCTCGGACGCCAAGGCCAGCGCCAACACCGAGCGGCTGGAGAAACTGGGTGCCAAGGTTTTCATCGGCCATGACGCAGCCCATGTCGCCGACGGCGTCTCGGCGGTGGTCTATTCGACGGCGGTCAAGGCCTCGAACCCGGAGATGATGGCCGCGCGCGAGCGCCGCATCCCCCTGGTCCGCCGGGCCGAGATGCTGGCCGAGCTGATGCGGCTGCAGTTCTCCATCGCGGTCGGCGGCACCCACGGCAAGACGACGACGACCTCGATGGTCGCGGCCCTGCTGGACGCCGCCGGGCTGGACCCGACGGTGGTCAACGGCGGGATCATCAACGCCTACGGCACCAACGCCAAGGTCGGCGACGGCGACTGGATCGTGGTCGAGGCCGACGAGAGCGACGGCAGCTTCCTGCGCCTGAAGTCGACGGTGGCGATCGTCACCAACATCGACCCGGAGCACCTGGACCACTACGGCGACTTCGACGGCGTCCGGAAGGCGTTCGTGGACTTCGTCGAGAACATCCCCTTCTACGGCTTCGCCGCCGTCTGCCTGGACCATCCCGAGGTGCAGCGGCTGGTCGCCTCGATCGATAACCGGCGTCTGGTCACCTACGGGATCAATCCGCAGGCGATGGTCCGGGCCGAGAATTGCGACATGGGCCCCGACGGCTGCCGCTTCGACGTGGTGATCCAGCAGCAGGGCGTGGCCGCGCTGGAAGAGCCGATCCGCATCGAGGGCCTGCACCTGCCCATGGCCGGCTGGCACAATGTCTCCAACGCCCTGGCCGCCATCGCCGTGGCGCGCGAGCTGGACGTGTCGGACGAAGCCATCAAGTCGGGCCTGGCCGGCTTCGGCGGGGTGAAGCGTCGCTTCACGACCACGGGCGTCGCCAATGGCGTGCGCGTCATCGACGACTACGGCCACCACCCGGTCGAGATCGCCGCCGTGCTGAAGGCCGCGCGCCAGGTGGCCGAGGGCCGCGTCATCGCCGTGGTCCAGCCGCACCGCTACACCCGCCTGCGCGACCTGATGGAGGAGTTCTCGACCTGCTTCTCGGACGCCGACGTGGTGATCGTGGCCGACGTCTATCCGGCGGGCGAGGCGCCCATCGAGGGCGTGGACAAGCATGCGCTGGTCGACGGCATCCGCCGCTTCGGCCACCGCTCCGTGCAGCCGCTGGAGAACGCCGCCGTCCTGCCGCGCACCATCCGCGAAGAGGCGAAGCCCGGCGATCTCGTCGTCCTGCTGGGCGCCGGCGACATCACCAGCTGGGCCTACGCCCTGCCGGCGCAGTTGGAGGCGTTGGGGTAGGCCGCAGCTATCCCAAGTGATCCAGAATCATGTTTCCGGCGACGAAGGCCAGGAAGCCGACCATGACGAAGGCCGTCGCGAACGAGGTCAGCCATTCCTGCCGATCCTTCAGCCTCAGGATCTCGGCGTCATCCAGGCCGCCCGCCTTCATCCGCTTCTGATCCGCGTCGATGAAGGGGAGCAGCACGGCGAAGCTCAGGGCCATCGGCAAGAAGACGAGAACCAGATTGGCCAGGCTGGAGAAGGAGGCGCGCCCTGCGCTGAACCGGCCGAGGAATTCGTTCAACGCCTGCTGGTGGGACAGCGGCGCATAGGCGGCCAAAAGGGATGCGATCCCGATGGCGTAGAGCGCGACGTAGAGCATGATCTGGCCTGGCGTCTTTTTCACGCGAGGGGGCGGCAGGGTCGGCTCCGAGCCGAAGCGGGGCATAGGCGCGCCGACCCGCCAGGCGCCTGAATCCTGCTTGCGCCGGACATGCCATGACCATCGATGCACGGCGCGATGGACGAGCGGCAGTCCTACGAAGGCCAGGAAGGTCGTCAGGATCAGGTTCAGCGCGGCCTCCGCCGTGATCGAGACCCCGGTGTAGACGTTGATCGCATAGACGAACGCGATCCAGCCCAGCAGCATGCCGACCGTCGCGATCAGCCATAACAGAACCAGTGTGAGGATCGCGGCGGGCTTCATGGGGCGAAGCTAGGGGATGGAGGGGTGCGCGGGCCAGTGAAACCGGCGCCGGAGTCGCACGCTAAGGCCAGGCGACCGCTTGCCCCCTTGGACATCGGCTCCGGCGCCGCTATCGGACTTCCCATGACCCGGCTCGACACCCTCCCCACCGTCCGCGGCAAGCTGCTGCTGAATGAACCGCTGGGGCCGTTCACCTGGTTCCGGGTGGGCGGAAACGCCGACGCCCTGTTCATCCCGGCGGACGCCGAGGACCTGGCCGACTTCCTGAAGGCGCTGGACCCGTCCACGCCGGTGACGGTGCTGGGCGTCGGTTCGAACGTCATCGTGCGCGACGGCGGGGTCGAGGGCGTGGTGATCCGGCTGGCGGGGCGTCCGTGGGCGCAGGTGACGACCGACGGCGACACCGTCACGGCGGGCGCCGGCGCGCTGGACTCGATGGTGGCCAAGGCGTCCGCGAAAGCGGGCATCGGCGGGCTGGAGTTCTATGCGGGCATCCCGGGCACCATCGGCGGCGCCCTGACGATGAACGCGGGCTGCTACGGCTCCGAGACCAAGGACATCCTGGTCTCCGCCTGGGGGCTGACCCGCCAGGGCGAGCGCGTGGACTATGCGCTGGCCGACTTCGGCTACACCTACCGCCACTCCGAGGCGCCCGCCGACATCATCTGGGTCGAGGCCGTCTATCGCGGAACGCCCGCCGATCCGGAAGCCGTGTCGGCCAAGATCAGCGAGATCACCAGCCGCCGCGAGCAGACCCAGCCAATCCGCGAGAAGACCGGCGGCTCGACCTTCAAGAACCCCGAGGGTCATTCCAGCTGGAAGCTGGTCGACGAGGCGGGATGGCGCGGCAAGCTGCACGCGGTCACCGGGGGCGGGGCCATGTTCAGCGAGCTGCACTCCAACTTCATGATCAACCCGGGCGAGGCGACCGCGGCGGACATCGAGGGGCTGGGCGACGCCGTCCGCGCCGACGTGCTGGCCAAGACGGGCGTCCAGCTGGACTGGGAGATCAAGCGCATCGGCCGCCCGGCCGCCCGGACTTAAGCCTCCGTTCACCACGCTTCGCCAAGCTTGGCGGCATGATCTCCTTCCCGCTCCGGCCCGGTCTGACGCCGGTTCGCCTGATCGCGCTTGTCATGCTCGGTCTGACGGCAGGCCTGCTGTCCTACGCCTCCTCGCTGTTCTTCGCGGGCACGCCGGGCATCACCGCCTTCTGGCCGGCCAACGCCCTGGTGCTGGCCTATGTCCTGCGGGTCTGCCGGACGCCGCGGGAGAGCCGACTGGCGCTGGCGGTGACGCTCGTCGGAATGGTCACGGCCAATCTGGTCATGGGACGGCCGGTCGAGGTCGCCGTGGCCTTCCCGATCGCCAATGTCGTCGAGATCGGCGTCGCCGCCTGGTTCATGCGGCGGATCGCCATGCCGTTGTGCGGTCTGCGCGACCTGCGTCAGTTCCTGCTGGGCGCCGTGCTGGGCGGCCCTCTGGCCTCGACCCTGATCGCCGCCTTCTTCATGTGGGTCCGGCTGGGAATGACCGGAGAGGCGTTGGCGGGGGCGGCGGGCACATGGCTTCTGGCCGACATGATGGGCATGGCCGTCGTGGCGCCGTTCGCCCTGTCGCTGGGGTCCGTCGTTCGTGGCGCATGGCTGAAGGGGCTGACCGCGCCCATGGTCATCTGCGGGGTCTGTTTCGTCCTGTGCTGGCAGGCGCAGGTTCCGGTCATCTTCCTGGCCTTCCCTCTGGTGGGGTGGGCGGTGCTGAGAGATCGCGACCGGGGCGGAGCCCTGGGCGTGGGGGCCGTGGCCATCGCCGTGATCGGCGCCGCCCTGCTGGGCCAGGGCCCCATCGCGCGCCTGCCGCAGTTCGGCGTGGACCCTGGCATCGCCGTGCCGGTCTTCTTCGGCGCGCTGGTCCTGACCGCCTATCCCCTCGCGGCCCTGCTGAAGGAACTGGATGTCGTCGCCGCCGAACTGGACCGTCGCCGCGCCCAGGCCGAGACGGACAGCGCCGCCAAGTCCCGGCTGATCGGACAGGTCGGCGAGGAGCTGCGTTCGCCCCTGACGGGGGTGGTCACGGTCGCGGAGATGTTGAGAAGCGGCCGCCTGGGCGAACTGAACGAGCGCCAGCGCGACCTGCTGGCCCGGATCGCCGAGAGCGGCGCGGAAATCGAGAGCCTCAGCCACGAGATGGTGGCGCTGGCGGACGGCGGCGGACGGGGATCGCGGGCGTCGTCGGTCGCGGAGGTCGTGGAGGCGGCCATCGGCTCGGCGCGCTTCCGCGCCAATCGGGCCCGGGTCTCGCTGCAGGCGCTGTCCGGCGAGCCCTACTGGCGCGCCGGCATAGACGCCGACCGCCTGAAGCGACTGGTTCAGGACGCCCTGGGCGCCGCCGTCGACGCCGCGCCCGCGGGCACGACCGTCCGGGTGGTCGTCGGCCTGGCCGGCGACGATCATCTGGAGGTCACCGTCGAGGATGCCGGCGCGCGGACCCTGACCGAGCGCGAAACGCGGTTCGCCACGGCCCGGCGCACGTCCCCGGCCGCGGACGGGGTGGCCTTTGATCGCGCCGAGCTGCGCCGGCTGGGCGGCGATCTGTGCTTCGGTCCCGGCGCCCTGGGCGGGGGCAGGCTGACGATCGTGCTGGCCCGGGCGCCGAACGAGGCCGCCGTCCGGGCCGCTTGACGCGCCGGGCGGCTGTCGCCGTCACCAGGTCACCCTCAATTTATCTCGCCCGGGGCCGCTTCTGGTTAAGGCTTCTTAACCGTCCCCACGGCAATCGGTTGGGGGGCGCTGAAGATGCCCGGAGCCGATCATGACCCGCCCGCTTTCCGATCTGCACGTCGCCGTCCTGATGGGCGGGCTGTCGTCCGAGCGCGAGGTCTCGCTGAGCTCGGGCGAGCAGTGCGCGAAGGCTCTGGAAGGACAGGTCGCCCGGATCACCCGCGTCGACGCGGGCCGCGACCTGGCCCAGGTGCTGACCGCGCTGCAGCCCGACGTGATCCTGAACGCCCTGCACGGGGAATGGGGCGAGGACGGCTGCGTCCAGGGCATCCTGGAGACCCTGCAGATTCCCTACACCCACTCCGGCGTCCTGGCCTCGGCCCTGACCATGGACAAGGACAAGACCAAGTCGATCCTGCGCGCCGCCGGGGTCGAGGTGCCGGGCGGCGGCCTGTTCAACCGGTTCGAGGTGGCCCGCCGCCACGTCCTGCCGCCTCCCTATGTGATCAAGCCCAACGCCGAGGGATCGTCGGTCGGGGTCTATCTGGTGCCCGAAGGCGCCAACGGCCCGCAGGCCGAGGTCGGCGCGCCCGGCTGGACCTATGGCGACGAGGTGATGGTCGAGCCCTACATCCCCGGCAAGGAGCTGGCGGTCGCGGTGATCGGCGAGGCCTCGGGCCCGCGCGCCCTGACCGTGACCGACATCACTCCGGTGAAGGGCTTCTATGACTATGAGGCCAAGTATGCGCCGGGCGGGTCGGTCCACAAGCTTCCGGCCGAGCTGCCAGCCCATGTGTTCGAGGCCGCGATGCGGGAGGCCGAGCTGGCCCACAAGGCGTTGGGTTGCCGAGGCGTTAGCCGGTCCGACTTCCGTTATGACGATCTTAAGGACGTTCTGGTCCTCTTGGAGGTCAATACCCAGCCAGGCATGACGCCGACCTCGCTCGTTCCCGAGCAGGCCGCCTACTGCGGGATGGCGTACAAAGACCTGGTCCGGTGGATGGTGGAGGACGCCTCATGCCCGCGGTAGTTCGCGGCGGTCGGCGACAGAGTTCGAACCAGCCCGCAAAACGCGGCGCGGCTCCCGCAAACAAGGGGCGCGGCCGCGCACCTCGCAACGCCCAGGCCATTCCCGGCAAGATGGCGGCCATCGGCCGCCTCGACCTGTCGCCGCGCGCCGTGGTGATCTCGATCGCGGCCGGCGTGGTCCTGCTGGGCGCCGTGCTGGCGACCGGGGCGCGGGCCGAGCGGATCGGCGCCTCTATCGGCCATGGCCTGGACGGGGTGACCGCCGGCATGGGTCTGAAGCTGGACAAGGTCTACATCGAGGGCGAGAGCCCCGAGGCCACCGCCGCCATCCAGCGGGCGGTGCAGCTTAACGCCGGTCAGGCCATGACCTCGATCGACCTGAACGCCGTGCGCGAACGGGTCGAGGCGGTGGGCTGGGTCAAGTCGGCGCGGGTCGTGCGCCTGCTGCCCAACACCCTCATCATCGACGTCACCGAGCATGACCGCCTGGCCGTCTGGCAGGTGGCCGGTCAGGCCTGGGTCATCGACGGCCACGGCAAGGTCATCCCGGGCGCCGACGCCGGCCGCTATCCCAATCTTCCGCTGGTCGTGGGCAAGGGCGCCGAACAGGCCGCCGCCGAGGTGCTGCCGCTGATCGCCCAGCGCCCGCGCCTGATGAGCCGGCTGGAGGCCCTGGTGCGCGTGGACGAGCGCCGCTGGGACCTGCGCCTGAAGGACGGCAGCCTGATCCAGCTGCCCGCCACCAACCAGGACGCCGCCCTGATCCAGCTCGACGAGATGGACCAGCGCCGCCGCCTGCTGGAGCTGGGATTCTCCCGGATTGACCTGAGAACGCCGGAAGAGGTCGCGGTCCGGCCCTCGTCCGCCGACGGTAGAGCTTGAGAGGGCAGGGGATGGCCGGACGGTCTGTGGACAAATCTGTTGATGGTCGGGGCGCGGCGGGCCGCGCGCCGGTCGTGGCCGCGCTCGACCTGGGTCAGTCCAAGGTCGGCTGCTTCATCATGAAGCCCGAGGGCGTGCGTCACGCCGACCGGACCATCCGGGTCGCCGGCGCGGGCCACGTTCAGTCGCGCGGCATCAAGGGCGGCGGCATCATCAGCATGGACGAGGCCGCCCAGGCCATCGGCCACGCCGTCGAGCGCGCCGAGCGCGCGGCGGGCTCTCCCGTCTCGGGCGTCGTCGTCACCACGGCCATCGGCCAGATGGCCAGCCACCGCGTCCAGTCGCGCGTCTCCCTGAGCCAGAACCCGGTCGGCGACGCCGACCTGGCCCGCGCCATCGGCATGGCCCTGGCGCAGATTCGCCTGCCCAACCGCCGTCCGATCCACGTCCTGCCGATCGCCTGGTCGGTCGACGGGGCGCGTGGCGTGCACGATCCGCGCTCGATGCGCGGCCATTCGCTGGGCCTCGACCTGCTGGTCGTCTCCATGGCCGAGAGCGCCTTCACGGCCCTGAGCCACTGCCTCGAACTGGCGCACCTGGACCTGCAGGGCGTGGTCGCCGCGCCGGTGGCCTCGTCGCTGGCCGCGCTGGAAGACGACGAGATGGATCTCGGCTGCGTCTGCATCGACATGGGCGGCGGCGCGACCTCGGCGGCGGTCTGGGGCGGACGCAGCCTGCTGCACATCGAATCGCTGAACGTCGGCGGCGACCATGTCACCGCGGACATCGCCCGCGGCCTGTCGACCTCCCGTGCGGGGGCCGAGCGGCTCAAGACCCTGCACGGCTCGGCCATGGCCTCGGCGAACGAGGACCGCGAGATGCTGGAGGCCCCGCCGCGCGGCGAGGATCCGTCCGCCGGGCCGGTCGTGGTGCCGCGCGCCATGCTGAAGACCGTCATCGCCCCGCGCGTGGAGGAGACGCTGGAGCTGCTCCGCGACCGCCTGCGCAGCGCCGGCGTGGGCCTGGAGCCGGGCGCCGGCCTGGTCCTGACCGGCGGCGCGAGCCAGCTGAACGGCGTGCGCGAACTGGCGGTGCGGGTGTTCGACCGCCCGGTCCGCCTGGGCAAGCCCCAACGGGCGCCTCACCTGGCCGACGCCGCCTCCGGCCCGGCCTTCTGTTCGGCCGCGGGCGTGCTGCTGCGGGCCGCCTACGGCCCGCGCGAAGCCGTTTCGGCCCGCAAGCTGATGTCCCGGCAGATCACCGCCGCGGACGCCCCCCGCGCCCACGCCGGCGGCCTGGTGGCCCGCGCCGCGGGCTGGCTGCGCGAGAACCTTTAAGGCGCCGCCGAGGCGAGCCGCGACGCCCGCAAGGTCGCATTTTGCCGCTATCTCGCCGCAAGGGGCGGTTTTTCTCGCTTGGATGGCGAGACTGTGTCCGGATTGTAACAACCGAGGTCTTGAGTGGTCGCCGTGCGGCCACATTCTCTTGTCGCCGCCATCTTTGCTGCTAGCGTGCCGAGAGAAGCAGTGTGCCGTTCTGTGACGGTCGCTGCGTCCTGCATCATCATCGGTTGGGGCCCAACACATGCTAATCAAGCGCAAGTACCTCTTTGGCACGACGATCCTGGCGGGGGTCATGGCTGTGGCGGCTCCGGCCTTCGCGCAGAGCCAACTTCCGGGCGTCACCGTCCAGGGCGAGTCCGCCCAAGACGCGACCGACCTCGGCGAAGTCGTCATCACCGGCACGCGTATCCGTCGTGACCCGACCAACTCGCCGACCCCGCTGATCCAGGTGAACCGCGAGCAGCTGCTGGAAACCGGCCAAGCGACCGTCATCGACTACCTGGCCACCATCCCGGCCCTGTCGAACTCGCAGGTTCCGTCGGACACCACCGGCTCGCTGAACATCGGCGGTCTGTCGCTGGCCAACCTGCGCTCGCTGGGTTCGACCCGCACCCTGACCCTGGTTGACGGCCGTCGCCACGTCTCGTCCTCGTCCGGCACCCTGGCCGTCGACGTCGACTCGATCCCGCGTCTGCTGATCGAGAACATCGAAATCGTCACCGGCGGCGCCTCGTCGGTCTACGGCGCTGACGCCGTCGCCGGCGTGCTGAACTTCGTCCTGCGCAAAGACTTCGAAGGTCTGGAAATCGACGCCCGCTACCGTCAGATCAACCAAGACGGCCAAGCCAACATCGATATCGCGGCCCTGCTGGGTCACAACTTCCTCGACGACCGTCTGAACGTCTATCTGTTCGCCGAGCACGAAGACATCGACCGGATCCGCCCGGCCGACATCGACTGGCTGCGCGACGCCTCGCTGCTGGTCGGCAACGACGCCGATCCGACCGCCGCGCCGTACGACAACCAGATGGACTCGCTGCTGTACAGCGGCCTGCGCACCCTGTCGCGCATGCCCTGGGGCGTCACCGTCCTGGCCAACACGCAACGTCCGAGCGCGACCACCGACCCCGACGTTCCGGCCGGCGCCTGCGGCAGCCGCGCTGGTTTCGCCGACGGCCTGGGCAACCTGAACTTCGTCGCGCCCAGCAGCAACTGCTTCAACCTGGAGCCGGGCAAGACCTACCTGTACGACGGCACGACCCCGCGTCTGGCCAACTTCGGCGTCCGCGTCAGCCAGACCGGCCTGAACCGCACGCTGAACATCGGCGGCGACGGCATCAACCCGAACACCGAGTTCTCGGGCGACACCGCCACGCCGCGTTCGGTTTCGAGCCGCTTCCAGACCGGCCTGAACTTCCGTCTGTCGGACAGCATCAACCTGTATGCTGAAGCCAAGTACACGACCGAAGAAACCGACATCATCACCCAGCCGGTGTTCGGCGACGTCATCATCCGTGACGGCGTGGAAGTCGTGACCCGCGCCAGCGCGGCTCCGGGCGCTGTCCAGACCTTCCGCATCGTCGGCGCCAACGAAGTTCAGCCGATCTTCAACAACCAGACCTTCATCACCCGTCTGGACAACGCCTTCCTGCCGGCCAGCCTGCGCACGCTGATCTCGCAAAACCGCTACCAGCAATACGGCGCCGGCACCGCCAGCGGTCCGGGCGCTCCGACGAACCCGGAAGGTACGGCTGACGGCCTGACGCCGGGCGCCTTCGCCCGTCACCGCTTCTTCTCGAACGACCGGAAGCAGTTCAACACCCGCGACGTGCAGCGTTACGTCGTCGGCGGCAACGGCGACCTGGGCGACTTCGGCTTCATCCGCGACCTGGCGTGGGACCTGTCCTACACCTACGGCAAGATGGAGAACGAGAACCGCGAAGAGGGCGTCGACATCCTGCGCTTCGGCCTGGCGCAAGACGCCGTGGTCGACACGACCGGCGCCCTGGGCACCGTCGGCGCCATCGTCTGCCGTGCGCGCCTGCTGGACCGTCAGGGCCAGTTCGTCGCGGACTACCGTCCGGGCTCGCAGAACCTCACCACGCTGGCCTACGACAAGAGCCTGCGTGCGACCGATCCGTCGGCCATCGACAACTGTAAGCCGCTGAACGTGTTCGGCCCGGGCAACCAGTCGCAGGAAGCCCTGGATTACGTCTACGCCGACCTGACCGTCCGCGAGCAGAACGAACAGCACAACGCGATCTTCTCGCTGGCCGGCCGTCTGTGGGACGTGCTGGGCGCGGGTGAGATGGGCGTCGCCATCGGCGGCGAATACCGCAAGGAAATCGCTTCGGGCATCGGTCGTGACGCCGACACCCGCGGTCGCTGGCTCTTCCTGAACACCGGCGCCGACATGCCGGAAGCCTCCTACGAGTCCAAGGAAGCCTTCGCCGAAATCTCCCTGCCGCTGATCCGCGATCACTGGCTGGGCGAGTACGCCGAACTGTCGGCCTCGTACCGCTACGCCGACTACGATCTGTACGGCAACGCGGACGTCTACGGCGTGAACCTGGTCTACCGTCCGATCCCGGACATCACCTTCAAGACCAGCTACAACACCTCGTTCCGCGCTCCGACGCTGTTCGAAGGCTTCCGCGGCACCGCGCAGACCTTCGCCAACGGCTTCACGGACTCCTGCGACGCCCGGGTCATCTCGCAACTCAGCGACCCGAACCTGCGTAGCCGCCGGATCCAGAACTGTACCGCTCTGGCGGCGCAGCGGGGCGTCACGGGCCTGACCTTCGACTACAGCGACATCAACGACGGCGACGGCACCGTCCGTTACACCCCGATCGACAACGGCCAATACGGCGCGGGTTCGATCGCCGGTGTGAACGCCGGTAACCGCAACCTGAAGCCGGAAACCTCGGACAGCTTCACCTTCACGGTGGGCCTCCAGCCGCGGTTCATCCCGAACTTCTCGCTGGTCCTCGACTACTACGAGATCCAGATCGACGACGTGATCGCCTCGGTTACGGCCCAGACCGCCGCCAACCTCTGCGTCAACGGTCCGGACAACGGCCAGCCCGCTGGCCCGACGCCGACGCTGAACCAACAGTTCTGCGACAGCATCACGCGTAGCGGCACGAGCTTCCTGGTCACCACCTTCGTCCAGCAGTCGTACAACTACGCCAAGCGCACCACCCGCGGCCTGGACTTCACCGCCCGTTACAGCTTCGACTCGCAAGAGCTGTTCGGCCGCAACTTCGGCACGTTCAACTACTCCCTGCGCGGGTCGTGGCTGATCGAGCAGAAGAACTTCAACAACATCGCTGACCCGAACGACTTCACGGAATCGGCGAGCACGGTCTTCTTCCCGCGCGTTCGTCTGACCTCGCAACTGGCGTGGGCTCCGACCGACGCCCTGACCGTGACCTGGGGTGTCGACTGGCAGTCGTCGCAGAACATCTCGTTCCTGCGTGACTTCGTCCGCAACCCGGACGCTTCGGACGTGAACTACATCGAGACCGGCAACTTCGCCCGTCACGACCTGAACGTTCGCTTCAACGTTCGCGACGACCTGACCCTGTCGGCCGGCGTGACCAACATCTTCGACGCCGAGCAGCCCGCGTGGCTGAACGCGGGCGCGCTGGTCAGCTCGTTCGACCCCTACGGTCGCCGCTTCAACATCGGCCTGAACTACCGTCCCTGGTAAGTCCGGTCTGATCTGAAACGGAAAGGGCGGCTCGAAAGAGCCGCCCTTTTTCGTTGCGCCGATACGAAGGCCCGACCGGCGTCATCCACCGCCGAAGGGGCGTTTTCTGTTGTGAAGGTTAATGAAACTCGTGGCTGGAGCTCCGACTCAGCCTATCCGGTAACACTCCCTTAAGCAGTTCGGGCGCTTCCTTAACGCGCTCATAACCAATGCGATTCGGCGGGGTTCTCGCATTGGGACTGCAAGGGCAGGGTCGGAATTAGGGTCGGAAAACATGTCTCTCTCGCTGGTGCGTCCGCAAGCTACGGAATTGAAGCCCCGCATCGTCGTGTTCGGCGTCGGCGGAGCCGGCGGGAACGCCGTCAACAACATGATCGACGCCGGTCTCGAGGGCGTTGAGTTCGTGGTGGCCAACACCGACGCGCAGCACCTGTCGTTCGCCAAGACCGACCGCCGCATCCAGCTGGGCGAGACGATCACGCAAGGCCTGGGCGCCGGCGCCCACCCCGAGGTCGGCATGAACGCCGCCGAGGAATCCGCCGAGGAAATCTTCGGGCACCTGGACGGCGCCCATATGGTCTTCATCACCTGCGGCATGGGCGGCGGCACCGGCACCGGCGCGGCCCCCGTCATCGCCAAATGCGCCCGTGACCGCGGCATCCTGACGGTCGGCGTGGTGACCAAGCCCTTCACCTTCGAAGGCCGTCACCGCATGCGCCTGGCCGAGGCCGGCATCGCCGAGCTGCAGCGCTACGTCGACACCCTGATCGTCATCCCGAACCAGAACCTGTTCCGCGTCGCCAACGAGCGCACGACCTTCGCCGACGCGTTCGGCATGGCCGACCAGGTGCTGCACTCGGGCGTCCGCTCGATCACCGACCTGATGATCCTGCCCGGCCTGATCAACCTGGACTTCGCCGACGTGCGCGCCGTCATGTCCGAGATGGGCAAGGCGATGATGGGCACCGGCGAGGCCACGGGCGACGACCGCGCCCTGATGGCGGCCCAGAACGCCATCGCCAACCCGCTGCTGGACGAAACCTCGCTGAAGGGCGCCAAGGCCGTGCTGGTGAACATCACCGGCGGCATGGACATGACCCTGCTGGAAGTCGACGAGGCCGCCAACGCCATCGCCGGCGAAGTGGACGCGGACGCCAACATCATCTTCGGGGCTGCCTTCGATCCCGCCCTGGACGGCAAGATCCGCGTCTCGGTCGTCGCGACCGGGATGGAAGACCTGGCCGCGGCCAAGGCCCCGCCGTCGACCGGCTCGGTCTTCGAGACCCGCCGTCCGGCCCCCGCCTTCGCGCCGCGCACGCCGGAGCCGGTTCGCACCGAACGTGCGGCCGAGCCGGTCCGCGCCGAACTGCGCAACCGCGCCGAAGAGGCGCCGATCGTCCCCACCTTTCAATCC
The DNA here is from genome assembly GCF_059416065.1 of Brevundimonas sp. GW821-FHT09G01. NCBI lineage: Bacteria > Pseudomonadati > Pseudomonadota > Alphaproteobacteria > Caulobacterales > Caulobacteraceae > Brevundimonas > Brevundimonas sp. GW821-FHT09G01. Next base: position 43,380 of record NZ_JBWKOL010000011.1, on the reverse strand, counting down.
GCTCAGCCGACGTACGGCGCTGTAGCCCAGGCCCCCGAGGCCCGGCCGGAGCCGGTCATCCACGTCGCCGAAGAGCGCACGCTGGAGCCGATCGTCGATCCGTGGGTCGAGGAATATGAGTCCGGCCCGCGTTCGGCCGTCGAAAAGACCCCGCAGGCCCAGGGCGAGCTGTACCTGGACCGCGCCGCCGCCGCGGCCGAGCCCGCGCCGCGTCCGGAACCGGCGTACGACGACTATGACGACCGGGACCACCGCAAGAGCGGCTGGAGCCTGTTCGGCAAGAAGCGCACTCAGCCGCAACCGACCTATCCGGCGGGCGGCAATCGCCAGACGGAAATGCGCCAGACCACTCAAACCCAGCCGACCGTCGAGCCGGAACTGGGCCAGGCCGAGGACGATCTCGAGATCCCGTCCTTCCTGCGTCGCCTGGCCAACTAGACCCCCTGCGCATCGCCTGCATCGCCGCCCCGGAGGAGACTCCGGGGCGGTTTTGCATGGGCGAGCGGTCGAGAAAGCCGCTTCGCGCGGCGCCCGATGTGCGCGCCCGGCGGGCAAGGAACCGGACGTGATCCTCTTCGCCTTACGGGCGGGGTCCTGTTTCAGACCGAAACAATCCGAAACCCGACTTTGATTTTCCGCTTGTTCACCATCCTCTAGACCGTGCGTGGGGCGAACTCCGCACGCAGAGGCGGAACGCAAAGATGCAGAGAGTTTGAGTTTGTCGGTCCGCAACGACCATCTCCAGAAGACGACCGTCGCGCCCGCGATCATCGCCGGCGTGGGCGTGCACACGGGCGACCGTGTGCGCCTGGCCGTGCGCCCGGCGCCGGTCGGCACGGGAATCGTCTTCGTGCGCACCGACATCACCGATCGCGACAACCGCATCCCCGTCTCGGGCGAGGCCGTCATCGACGCCCGCCTGAACACCATGATCGAGAACGCCGCCGGCGTGCGCCTGTCGACCATCGAGCACCTGATGGCCGCCTTCGCCGCCCTGGGCGTGTCGAACGCCGTGGTCGAGGTGGACGGCCCCGAGCTGCCGATCCTGGACGGTTCGGCGCTGCAGTTCGTCCAACTGCTGGATCGGGCCGGGTTCCGCCGTCAGCCGGAACCGGTGCGCTATATCGAGATCCTTGAGCCGATCCGGGTTCAGGACGGCGACAAGAGCGCCGCCCTGCTGCCCTGCGACCGCTATGAGATGCGGTTCGAGATCGATTTCGACACCCCGGTCATCGGCAACCAGGTCGTGGACTTCGTGGTCGACGAGCAGACCTTCCGCGACGAGATCATGGCCGCCCGCACCTTCGGCTTCGCCCATGAGGTCGAGGCCCTGCGCAAGGCCGGCCTGGCCCGCGGCGGCTCGCTGGAGAACGCCGTGGTCATCGACGGCGACCAGATCCTGAACCCGGGCGGGCTGCGCATGGAGCGTGAGTTCGTGAAGCACAAGGCGCTGGACGCCATCGGCGACCTGTACGTGCTCGGCGCGCCCCTGCTGGGCCGCTATGAGGGCGTGAAGGCCGGCCACGCGATCAACAACCTGCTGGTCCGCGAACTGCTGGCCAACCCGCAGGCCTGGCGCGAAGTCGTGCGCGTGCCCGAGCTGGCGATGGCCGGGTGAAATTCTTTTAATTTTTAAGAACTTGTGACCCCTCCGAGAAGCCGTCAGTCCTGTTCGGACTGATGTTGTTTGGGGGTGAAGTTCTTGAAACGCCTTAAGCCTTTGCGACTCCTGACGGCGCTGGCGTTGGGGCTCGCTTGTAGCCCGGCCGTCGCCTCCGACGCCTTCTCGAGCCCCCGCCGCGTGGAAGTCACGCGCGGTGACGGAACCACCATCGATATCGTGGTCTGGGACCGGGGCGAGGGAACCAACGCCGCCACCCTGGTTCTGGGCGGTTCGGACTGCAAGGCGGGCGAGCACCGCCAATGGACGCGCCGCGTCGTCGATGGCGCCCCCACCCGCTGGGTCGTGGCGGTCGACAAGGAAGGCGCGGGCGCTGACGCCAACATCTGCGGTCCGACCTATGAGCAGACCTCGGTCGAATCCCAGCGCGCGCTGGACGTTATTCGCGCCATGACCCGGCTGAAGCGCGAACTGGGGCTGCCGGCCTCCGGCGGTTTCCAGATCATCGCGACCTCGTCGGGGGGCATGGCGGCCTGCGGCGCGGCGGGCGCGACGACCGATGTCGCCGCCCTGGCCCTGCTGAGCACGGCCGGCGGCGCCGCTTTCGAAGCGGACATGCGGCAGGTGACCCAAGACAGCGGCGGCGGCTTCGCGGCGCAGATGGAGCGCGTGCGGACCGACCCTCGTATGGGCCAGACCTGGCTGGGTCAGAGCAATCCGGAAATCTGGTGGTGGTCGGCGCTGCCTCTGGATTGCACGGGGCAACTGGATGGCTGGCAGGGGGCGGTGATGATCGTCCATGGGAGCGCGGACACGGCCTCACCGGTCTCGTCGGCGCGCCTTCTGGCGGAAACCCTCGCGCAGCGCCCCGGCGTCACCGTGGACTATCGCGAAATGGAAGGGGCGGGGCATGGCCTGTTCATTACCGCGCCCGACAAACCGCAGGGCGGCGACGGACTGGATATCGCGCTCGGATGGTTGTCGGCGCGGGCGGCGCATTAGGCCGGGCCTTCAGCCCAGGCTGATCGCGCTCATCAGGCGGCCGAAGTCCGGCTCGGCGTTCAGATAGGCCCGGCGGTTCGAGAAGAACTGCACCGCGTCCGCTCGGGTGTCGTGGCCGGTCCAGGCCGCCTCGCCCACGCCGGCCTGCTCCAGGCGCCACAGGACGAAGGCGGGCAGGTCGAACAGGCGTTTGTCGGCGGCGGAGCCGGGGCAGAAGAAGCGTTCGCTGCCCGGATCGTGGTGGGCGAAGCGTTCCTCGAAATCCGCGCCGACTTCATATGACGCCTGGGCGATGCAGGGCCCGACGACGGCGACCATGCGCGACGGCTGGGCTCCCAGGGCCTGCATGGCGGCGACGGTGGAATGGACGATGCCGCCCAGCGCGCCCTTCCAGCCCGCATGGGCCGCGCCGACGATCCCGGCGTCCGGATCGGCCAGCAACACGGGGGCGCAGTCGGCGGTCAGGACGCCGCAGATGACGCCGGGCGCGGCGGTGACCGTGGCGTCGCCCTCTGGCCGCTCCCCCTTCCAGCCGGCCTCGGCCACGCGGGCCACGGCGGAATGGATCTGGTAGCAGGCGGCCAGGTCGTCCGGCAGGCCGCTCATGTGGGCGGCGATCCGGCGGCGGTTTTCGGCGACGGCGGCGGCGTCATCCGTAGAGCCCAAGCCAGCGTTCAGGCTGTCGTAAATGCCGCTGGAGACGCCGCCCTGCCGCGTGAAGAAGCCGTGGCGGATGCCCGCGCGGTCCAGCAGCGGATGTCGGATCGGCTCCAGCGACATGATCAGTCCTCGAACCCGGGAACCACCAGGGTATGCGGAGAGAAGATCGCGCAGGCCTTGAACAGGGTTCCCATCTGGTCGTCGCCGGTCAGGCGCCCCAGCTGGCGGTCGATGACCGGGGCGGCGTCGGGGCGGCCGGACTTCAGCCGCTCGGCGCGGTGCTCGATGCCCAGCAGCTTCAGGAACTCGCCCTGGCCCAGGCAGCCGGTCACGTCGGCGCCTGCATGGACGGCGGCTTCCAGCACGATGGGGAAGTCGGCCCATTGAGTCAGGTCGGCCTCACCCGGATCGGCCAGGGGATCGACCTTCTGGTGGCGGCGCAGGGCCTGCAGGGTGTCGCCGGCCTCGGGCTTGGCGCGGCCGTAGTCGATCAGCAGGGCGGCGCCCGAGGCGGCCTTGACCAGGGTCGCCAGATCGCGGCCGAAGCCCGCCTGCTGCTCGGAAATCTCGAGGGTCTGGCCGGGCTCGACCTCATAGGCGGGCCGTTTGAAGCCGCCGGTGATCTTCACCAGTCCGAATTGCAGCGCGCCGTCGTCGGTGACGCCCACGCGGCGCTCGGCCCAGCCGTCCTCGGTGCGCACGAACTGGCGGGCGGGCAGGCAGTCCAGCACCTCATTGGCGATCAGGATCACGGGGGCGTCGGTCTCGACCCGGTCCAGGGCCGAGACCCAGCGCGGATGCACGTCGCTGTCGGCCAGCATGCGGGCCTGGGCGGCGCGCAGAGGGGCGCTGGGCTCGATCAGGATCAGGTCGACCGCTTCGAGGAAGTCCGGGGCCAGACGGGCGGCGCGCAGGGCGTCGGCCATCAGGGTGCCGTCGCCGGGGCCGACCTCGACCAGCCGCACCCGTTCGGGCGCGCCCAGCCGACGCCACAGCTCGATGGCCCACAGGCCGATCAGCTCGCCGAACATCTGGCTGATCATCGGCGCGGTAATGAAGTCGCCGGTCGCGCCGATGGCGGGCCGCGTGGCGTAGTAACCGCCCTGCGGATCATGCAGGCAGCGGGTCACGAAGTCGGCCACCGTCATCGGCCCGGTGAGGGCGATCTCGCGCGCCAGCCGTTCCTTCAGGCTCATGGCGTCAGGCCGAGACGGGCGGGCGGCTCCAGGCGCGCCAGATCAGCCAGGCTCCGACCAGCATCATCGGCGTCGACAGGATCATCCCCATGGTGAGGCCGAGCGGCAGATGGTCCAGACCGGCGTCCGGCTGGCGCACCGTTTCCAGCGTGGCGCGGATCAGGCCGTAGCCCAGCAGGAACAGGCCGGTGACGTAGCCCGGCTTGCGCAGCAGGCCGACCTTCCAGATGGCGAAGGCCAGCAGGCCGAACAGGAAGATCCCCTCCAGCCCGGCCTCGTACAGCTGGCTGGGGTGGCGCGGTTCATTGCCCGCGGGGCAGAAGCCGTACATCCGCTGGATGCTGTCGTTGCAGAAGCGGACGGCCCAGGGGACGGTCGTCTCGCGGCCCCAGAGCTCGCCGTTGATGAAGTTGGCCAGGCGGCCGAACATCAGGCCGAAGGGCGCGGCGGCCAGGGCCACGTCGCCCACGCTCAGGATGCGCACCTTCGAGCGCAGGGCGAAGACCACCACGGCCAGGGTGCAGCCCAGCAGGCCGCCGTGGAAGGACATGCCGCCGTCCCACAGCCGGAACAGGGCGAAGTTGTCGGGGCCCATGAACAGCTGCCCGTACAGGTGCGGCTGATAGAACAGGGCGTAGCCGAGACGGCCGCCCAGGATGATGCCGAGGGTGACCCACAGGACCAGGTCGTCCAGCTGCTGAGTGTTGATCGGCGCCTTGCCGGGCGCCCACAAGCGGTCCGTCTTGATGATGCGGGCGGCGTACCACCACCCCAGGACGATGCCCGCCACATAGGCGAGGGCGTACCAGCGGATATCCAGCGGGCCGATGCTGATCAGCACCGGATCGAACTCGGGAAATTGCACGGGCGCTCCTGACGGCGTTTCCTCGGAAACGTGGTTTAGCAAGCGTCGCCGATCCCGTCCCCGAAATTTCCGTAACGCCGGATCGGCGCTTTCGCCGCATGCTCGACAAGGTTTCGTTCACCATATCGGCTCAACCTTCATTAACGATGCTCGCCAGTGTGAGTCGGAGCGCCTGAAAGCCATGCAGACCCGTAATCCCTTCCTCGATGAGTTCTCCAAACTGACCACCGGCGCCATGGGACTGGCCCAGGCGGCGGGCGAGGAAGCCAAGACCGCCATGCGCGCCCAGGCCGACCGTTTCGTCGCCGAAATGGACCTTGTACGGAGAGACGAGTTCGACGCGCTGAAGGCGGAAGTCACGGCTTTGCGTGCGGAAATTGCCGCCCTGAAGGCCCCGAAGACGCCTCGTAAGGGAACGTCCACAGCGTCGGTTCCCCCTCAGGACGCAGCCGGTTGAGCCGAATCTGCGAACCCGCCTACGGTTCCTTAACAGGGCGTGAGTCGCGCCCAAGGAAGACTTGATGGACGCCGCGCGGCCCGAAGAAATCGACACGCCCTACGATCCTCTGGACGTGGTCGAGCATGTGCTGGTGGCGGAAAACCTTCCGTTCGACCGGACCGACGAGGGCGATCTGGCCTTCTCGCTGGCCGGCGACTGGAAGGACTATGAGCTGTGGTTCGCCTGGCGTCCGGAGGGCGACTGCCTTCAACTGTGCTGCGCGCTGGACCTGCAGGCCGCCAAGTCGAAACGCACCGCCGCCTATGAACTGGTCGGCCTGATCAACCAGCGCACCTGGATGGGCCATTTCGAGGTCTGGGCCGAGGACGGCGAAATCGTCTTCCGCCATTCGCTGGCCCTGCCGCTGGGCGAGCGTCCGACCCTGGCCCAGGCCGCGTCGATGATTGACGCCGCGGTGGAAGCCGCCGACCGCTACTATCCGGCCTTCGACTTCATGATCCGCGGATCGAAGAAGCCGCAGGAGGCGATCGACGCCTGCCTGTTCGAGACGGTCGGCACCGCCTGATCCCATGACCTCCGATGTCTCCCGTGACGGCCTGGTCCTGGTGGGCTGCGGCCGTCTGGGTTCGGCCATGCTCGAGGGCTGGCTGGCGACCGGCGCGGTCGAGGCGCGCGACCTGATCATCCTGACGCCGTCCGAGAAGCCCGCCGCCGAGGCGGCGCGGGCCCTTGGCGCGCGGATCAATCCGCCCCTGGACGTCCTGCGCCCGGCGAAGACCGTGGTGCTGGCGGTGAAGCCGGCGATGTGGCGCGAAGTCCTGGCGCCGCTGGCGCCGTATCTGAATCCCGAAGCCGTGCTGCTGTCCGTGATGGCGGGCGTGCGGGCGGACGACCTTTTCGCCGCCGCAGGACGTCCGGTGGCGCGGATCATGCCGACCACGGCGGTGGCGCAAGGGCAGGGCGTGGCGGCGGTCTGGTCTGAAGACGCGCGCGCCCTCAGGGCGGCGCAGGCCCTGTTCGCTCCGGTGGCCGATGTGGCGCCGCTGGAGGACGAGGGACTGATGGACGCGGCGACCGCCGTGGCCGGGTCGGCTCCCGCCTTCATCTACGCCTTCGTGCAGGCGCTGGCGGACGCCGGCGTGGCGCAAGGCCTGTCGCCGGAGGCGGCGGCGCGTCTGGCGCGGGGCGCGTTGCGCTCGGCGGGCGCCGGACTGGAGACGGGGGAGGGGCTGGACGCCCTGATCGCCCGCATCGCCTCGCCGGGGGGCACGACCCGGGCGGGGCTGGACGCAATGGCCGACAGCGGCGACCTGAAGCGCGCGGCCGAGGCCGCCATCAGGGCCGCCGTGGACCGGGCGCGATCATTCTAGCGGTTGACGTAACGCCCCGTGGCGAGGTTCGAACTGAACCGGCGGAAGGCGCGGTCGGCGTCCTGCCAGGTGGTGAAGCCGCGCACATCCGCGAGCGTGTTCGAGAACCACTCATAACGCACCGGCTGGACCGTGCCGTCGGCCAGGGTGATCTGGCCCTCGATCTCCGCGCCGCCGATGGAAATGCTGCGCATCGGGTCGAGCCCGGGGCGTTCCGAGATCTGCTGGAAGGTCGGACGGTTGGGCTTGAGATCGGTCAGGACCAGATCGATCCGCGCGCCGTTCAGGGCGGGCGTCTCGGCGACGGCCTGGGTCACGAGCTGAACCAGCCGGTCGGACTGCTCACGCACTTCGCGCGGGCCCAGTTCTTCGACCTTGTCCTGCAGCTGGGCGCCGACGGTCACGTTGACCGAGGCCGGTTCGGCCAGGGCGGCGCCGGCGAGGGCGGCGGTTACGGCGAATGGAACGATAAAGGTGAGATTGCGCATGGTCAGGCTCTCCAGATCGCCCCCGATCCGTCCATAAAATGGGCCTAGTGGCCCCGCTTCGCAATGCCCGCGCGGCGGGGCCTAGCCCGGCAGGCGGATCACAGCGCGCAGGCCGCCCATGTCGCTGCGTTCCAGGGTGATGTCGCCGCCGTGGCCGCGCGCCACGTCGCGCGCGATCGCCAGACCCAGGCCGACGCCCTTGTGGTTCTGGTTGCGGGAGTCGTCCAGGCGCGAGAAGGGCCGGAAGGCCTCTTCGTGCATGTCGTCGGGAATGCCCGGGCCGTCATCCTCGATGGCGATCTCGAGGCCGCCGGAGGGCAGGGGGCGGGCGCTGAGCCGCACATGTTCGCCGTGGGCGGCGGCGTTGCCCGCCAGGTTGCTGATCGCGCGCTTGAAGGCCAGCGGGCGAAGCGAGGCGGTCAGGTCTTCGGGCGCGCTCACCTCGACCTCGGCGCCGGCGCGGCGGGCGTCCTCGCCGGCGGCGGTCAGCAGGCCGGCGATGGAGATCTCCTGCGCGGGCTCCCCGGCCTCGCCGCGGGCGAAGGCCAGGTATTCGTCGATCATGTGCTCCATCTCGTCCATGTCGCCGCGCATGGCCTCGGCGCGCTTGAACGGAGGAGCGAGGGCCAGTTCCAGCCGCAGGCGGGTCAGGGGTGTGCGCAGGTCGTGGCTGACCGAGGCCAGCAGGGCGGTGCGCTGGTCGATATGGCGCTGGATGCGGTCGCGCATGTTCATGAAGGCCTGGGCCGCGGCCCGGACCTCGCGCGCGCCCGAGGGCTTGAAGCGTTCGCGCGGCTCGCCCCGGCCGAAGGCCTCCGCCGCCTCGGCCAGCCGCTCGATGGCGCGCACCTGGTTGCGGATGAACAGGATGGCGACACCCATCAGCAGGACGGTGGCGACCAGCAGCCACAGGACGAAGATGTGGGCCTGGGTCGCCACCGCGCGCTCCCGCGGGGCGATGATGCGCAGTACGCCCTGCGGCTGCTGCACCCGGATATCGACGTAGGCGGGGTAGCGCGTGGTGTCGAACCAGACCGGCTGGTCGATCCGCGCCTTCAGCGCCTTCTCCAGGGTGCGGTCGATGACCCCGATGGCGCCGCGCCGCCTGTCGCGGGGCAGGACCTCGCCCTCCTGCAGCGCGATGGACAGGGACATGGAGCGCTGCGCCCGCTCGGCGATGACGTCCAGGTTCTGAGGCGTCGGATCGTCGGCGTAGCTTTCGGCGGCCCAGGCGATATCGCCCGCCAGCCCGTCGGACAGGCGCGCGGTCACCGTCTGCCAGTGCATGTCGAAGAAGGCCCAGGTCACGGCCACCTGCATGACCAGCACCGGCAGGACGATGATCAGCAGCGACCGGCCCCACAGCGAGGTCGGCAGGCGCCGCTTCAGGAAGCGCGGCCACAAGGTCGCGGGCAGAAGCCGCATGACGCGATCAGTCCGGAGCCAGCATGTAGCCGATGCCGCGCACGGTCTGGAGGTAGCGCGGGTTCTTGGGGTCGGCTTCCAGTTTGCGGCGCAGGCGGGTGACCTGCACGTCCACGGCGCGGCCGGTGATGTCGGCGGTGTCGGGCGACAGGCTCATGCGCTCCACCGGGGCGTGGGCGTGGATGGCCAGGGTCTTCAGAAGCTGGGCCTCGGCCTCGGTCAGGCGCTGGGGCTTGCCGTCCTTGAGCAGTTCCAGCCGCTCCATGTCGAACACCGCCGGTCCCAGCTTGATCTCGCGCGGGGTCAGCGGCTTGCCGCCGGTGCGGCGCAGGATGGCGTCGATGCGCAGGGCCAGTTCGCGCGGATCGAACGGCTTGGACATGTAGTCGTCGGCGCCGCGGGACAGTCCTTCGATACGATCATCCGGATCGCCGCGGGCGGTCAGCAGCAGGACGGGGGTCTTGGAGGTCTCGGCCTTCGACCGAATCCAGGTCGTCAGGTCGAAGCCGCTTTCACCGGGCATCATAACGTCCAGCACGATCAGGTCGAATTCGATCAGTTCGACAAGACGCTTGGCGGCCGCCGCGTGGGCGGCGCCGGTGACCCGATAACCCTCGCGGGTGAGGAATTCTTTCAGCAGCTCACGGATGCGGTCGTCGTCGTCGACGACCAGCAGGTGACGGCCTGCGCCGGGTCCGGCGATGGGGCCCGAGCGGCCATAGGCGCGAACGTCGCTCATGCGGATGCGACCTCAGAGGCGCGACAGGCGTTGACCTGAGCGATTCCGGCGGGTCTAACCCGAGTGATTTCGCGGGAGACGTTCTTCAATGGCCTTCGTTCCTTTCGACGATCGTGACGGTTGGATCTGGATGGACGGCGATTTCGTGCCCTGGCGGGAAGCGAAAACGCACGTTTTGACCCATGCCCTTCATTACGGCTCGTCGGTCTTCGAGGGTGAGCGTATGTATGGCGGCGAAATCTTCAAGCTGACGCCGCACTCGGAACGTCTGCAACGCTCCGCGAACCTGCTGGATTTTGATCTTCCCTATAGCGTGGCCGAGATCGACGCCGCCTGCAAGGAAACCTGCGAAAAGATGGGACTTTCGGACTGCTATGTGCGTCCGGTGGCCTATCGCGGGCCGGAGCAGGTCAGCGTCTCGACGATCAACAACAAGACCCACGTGGCCATCGCCGTGTGGGAGTGGCCCAGCTACTTCGATCCGGAGACCAAGGCGAAGGGGATCCGCCTGGAGTGGGCCAAGTGGCGCCGCCCGGACCCCGCCACCGCCCCGTCGGCGGCCAAGGCCGCAGGCCTGTACATGATCTGCACCATGTCCAAGACCGCCGCCGAGAAGCGCGGCTATTCGGACGCGATGATGCTGGACTGGCGCGGATATGTCGCCGAGGCGACCGGCGCCAACGTCTTCTTCGTCCAGGACGGCGTGCTGCACACCCCGCCCATCGACGCGATCCTGGACGGCATCACCCGCCAGACGGTGATCGAAATGGCCAAGGCCAAGGGCATCGAGGTGATCGTGCGCCATATCCGCCCGGAAGAACTGGCGACCTTCAGCGAATGCTTCCTGACGGGCACGGCCGCCGAGGTGACGCCGGTGAGCGAAGTCGGCGAATACCGCTTCACCCCCGGCGCCCTCAGCCTCGGCCTGATGGAAGACTACGGCAAGCTGGTGCGCGGCCAGCTCTGACGCGACCGCTTCAGGCGGCGACGCGGACTTTGCGCCGCCGCACCACCGCCCACCAGACCGCGCTGCCGATCACGGCGACGGGCAGCAGCACCGATCCCATCGTGATCAGCAGCGCCAGCATGCCCATGGACAGGCCGAACGCATCCTGAAGCGCGCGGGCGACCGGTCGGGTCGGGCTGCCGGCGGCCATGACCCCGCCCTCGCGGTAGTCGATGGTCAGGCGCGCGGTCAGGACGCGGTCGTTCAGCGCGCGCAACTCGATCTGCTGGGCGTCCTGCTGGCGTTGCAGGTCGGCGATCTGACGTTCGATCTCCAGGCGCTGATCCACTGTTCCGCCCTGACGGCGCTGGAGGTCGCGGATACGCTCGGCGATCGTGGCGGTGGTCGCCGATCCGGTCTGGGCCACGTCGATGTCGCGGGTGACGTTCTCCCCTTCGGTGATCGAGCTTTCCAGTCGTCCGCCGGCGTTGCGGGCGTCCAGCGCCAGACCGGAGCGGAAGCGGTTGATCCATTCAGGCTGGCCGCGCAGTTCCAGCCTGCCGCCGGCCTGGCGCGAGGCCCAGTCCGAGTTGGCCGAGACGACCTGACAATAGCCGGCTCCTGCGGAGGCGCAGGCGAGCTCGTGCCGGCTCATCATCTCGGCCCCCCGGTCCTTGGGCGCGGACAAGACGTAACCGAAGGCGTAGGCGATGCGGGCCACGGGGGCGAGCGGCGCGGAAGCCTGGGTGGGTTGCGGGGTGATCTGCTGCACGGTCGGCATCGTGTTGGTCCGCGCGGCGCGGTTCGCGACCGCGGACGGTTCAGCGGAGACTCCCTCAGGAGCGTCAGAGGCGCGGTCGAAGCCCTCGGTCGCGGGTTCTTGTCCGCAGGCGGACAACGTCAGTGCGCCGGCGGCGGCCAGCATCAGAGCCCTACGCATGTCATTTCTCCCAGTCGCCGTGATGATCACGGTTCCGTGATGGCGCGCCCGGATCGGGGCGAAGTGTGGACGGGAGAAGAGCGGAAGCGTGGCCTTATGCGGCCAGATTTCGGACCGGGTTGACGCTCCGCTTGCCAGACGCGGCGGCGTGGCGTTCAACGGGCTGAAGGGGCCGACGGGGAGTCGGTCGGGGAAGATCGATGTTCAGCCTGCTGAATCTCCAGAGCCTGCTTGGCCTTGTCGTCATCGTGGCGGCCTGCTGGGGCCTGTCCGAGAACAAGCGCGCCTTCCCCTGGAAGCTGGCGATCGGCGCGATCATCGTGCAGGCGGCGCTGGTGCTGGTGCTGTTCAATCCGGCTTCGGGCGGGGTCCTGCACGCGGTGAACGGCGCCGTGGACGGTCTGGCCAAGGCGACGCGCGAGGGCACGAACTTCGTCTTCGGCTATCTGGCCGGCGAGGAGTATCCGCAGCCCTATGCGGTGCAGAACCAGCAGGGCCTGTTCACCTTCGCCTTCCAGGTCCTGCCGCTGATCCTGGTGATCTCCGCCCTGTCGGCCCTGCTCTGGCACTGGAAGATCCTGAAGTGGATCACCTATGGCTTCGGCATCCTGTTCCAGAAGACGATGGGGCTGGGCGGGGCTTCGGCGCTGGCGGTGGCGGCCAACATCTTCCTGGGCATGATCGAGAGCCCGATCGTGATCCGCGCCTATCTGGACAAGCTGACCCGGTCGGAGCTGTTCCTGATGATGGTGGTCGGTTTGGCGACGGTGGCCGGTTCGACCATGGTGGCCTACGCCCTGATGCTGGAAAGCACCCTGACCAACGCCGCGGGGCACGTGCTGGTCGCCTCGATCATTTCGGCGCCGGCGGGCATCCTGCTGGCCCGCATCATCATTCCGGAGACGGCCGGCGAGGGCGGCGCCTTCGCCGAGTATGACTCGCCCCTGAAGTACGACAGCGCCATCGACGCCATCGTGAAGGGCACGTCTGACGGCCTGATGGTGGTGCTGAACATCTCGGCGGTGCTGATCGTCTTTGTGGCGCTGGTGGCCCTGGTGAACATCATGGTCGGTGCGATCTTCCCTGGCATCAGCGTTGAATGGCTGTTGAGCTGGATCTTCGCCCCGGTCGCCTGGCTGACGGGCGTCGAATGGTCGGATGCCCGGGAGGCGGGCCTGTTGCTGGGCGTCAAACTGACCCAGACCGAGTTCAAGGCCTTCATGGAACTGGGCGCCGTGCCGGGCGGAGCCATAAGCGAGCGCACCCGTATGCTGCTGACCTACGCCCTGTGCGGCTTCGCCAACATCGGTTCGGTGGGCATCACCGTGACCGGCCTGTCCGTGCTGATGCCCGAGCGACGGGAAGAGGTTCTGGGACTGGTGTGGAAGGCGCTGTTCGCGGGCTTCCTGGCCACCCTGATGAGCGCCGCCATTGTCGGCGCGATGCCGGCCTCCATATTCGGCTGAACCGAAAGGCCGATCACATGAAGCTCTACACCTCGCACCGCGCCCCCAACCCGCGCCGCGTGCGCTGGGTCATGGCCGAAAAGGGCGTCCAGGACGTCGAACTGGTCGAGATCGACATCATGGTCGGCGAGCACCGGACGCCCGAGTACCGGGCAAGGGTCGGCGTGCCGCATGTGCCCGCGCTGGAGCTGAAGGACGGCACGACGATCTCGGAATCGGTCGCCATCTGCCGCTATCTGGAGTCGGTCTATCCCGAGCCCAACCTGTTCGGACGTGACGCCAGCGAGCAGGCGGTGATCGAGATGTGGACCCGCCGCTGCGAGTTCTACCTGGCCAATCCGATCATGCTGAACGTGCGCCACTCGCACCCGGCCCTGGTCGCGCTGGAGGCCACGCAGGTGCCGCAGGTGGCCGACTACAACCGGCTGGCGGCCGAGAAATTCATGCGCACCCTCGACCGTCGTCTGGCGGACCACGAGTTCATCGCCGCGGACCGCTTCACCATCGCCGACGTCGTGGCGGTGGTCGGGCTCGATTTCGCGCGGCTGATCAAATACCGGCCGCCCGAGGAGTTCACCCATCTGGCCCGCTGGCTGGAGGCGAGCCGCGCCCGTCCGGCGGCGCAGGCGGGGGTCTGAGCCAGAGCGAAATCGGTTGGGTTGGACGCAGTCCAACTGGGCTCAGATTTCGCTCAAGTTTGATGCTGGACCATTGTTTGGATTCAGGTCGATCCGACCTGAAGCAAAAATGGTCTAGAGCCGGCAGTCGAACGGGCCTTCCTCGGCCGGTTCGAGCGTCTGGCCCTGATAGAGCATCGCCACCCGCGGACCGGGGAAGTCGCCGGGACCCTGCAGGAAACGCGGCGCGCCGAAGCGTTCGATGTTGTCCAGCTGGGTGGCCAGGGCGTGCTTGTCCTGAGCCACCACCCGCTCCATGAACAGCCGGATCGCGGCCTGCTTCAGCCAGCCGGGACCGCGCCCCTTCGGCGTGGTGAAGCGGGCGAACAGCCTCAGGGTCGTGGCCGACACCGGGGTGAAGAAGACGGTCACCAGCAGGGTCAGTCCCTTCGGCCCCTCCCACCGCGCCTGGATGATGTTGGGCGCGTGCAGGCGGGTGACGCTGCGCTCGCGCGGCGGCTCCAGCAGGCGGGACATCCAGCCGAGATCCGGTTGCGGCTGGCGGATGATCGATTCCAGCCAGGTCTCGCCGGCGCGGATCGACATGGTCACCGGCATGCGCCGCGTGCTGCGGCGGATGACTCCGTCGTGGACATGGTTGGTATGGAAGGGATCCATGACGTTCTCGAGCGCGTCGAGGGTTCGGCCGCGCCACAGGCCCTGCTCCCACCAGAAGTGATCGTGATCCGCCGCGTCCCAGACGCCGAGGTCGGGCAGGTCCGGTCCGCCGGGCTTGAGCCGCACGAAGACGGCGCCGTTGATCTCCTTCGCCTCGACGGCGGCGGCGGACAGTCGCAGACCCTCTCCCTGGCCCAGATCGCAGCCCGCCACCTCGACGCAGGCGCCGTCCGCCCCGAACCGCCAGCCGTGGTAGGGACACTGGACCGCGCCCTCGACCACCCGGCCTTCGGACAGCGGATAGTTGCGGTGCGGGCAGCGGTCGATCAGGGCCGCGGCCCGCCCGTCCGCGCCGCGGAACAGCGCCAGCGGCGTATCAGCGATCGTGCGGGCCAGCGGCCTGCGCTCCAGTTCGCCGGACAGGGCGGCGATCTGCCAACTGCGGGACAGGCTTTCGGGCAGGGGCGTCACGGGCGGCTCCAGCGGTCAGGAGGCAGCGGCTCGCCGTTCCACTCGATGTCGGCGGTCATGGCGGCGGTCAATGATTGATTCCGATGCAAGGCGCGCAGGGTGAAGCCGAACGTATCCGCCAGCGCCCCCGCCAGAGGCCCCCGGTCGCCGGGCAGGGTCAGGGCGTCGAGGCCGTCGCGCCGCTGATCCCGCCAGGCGGCCAGCCGGCCGCGCGGCAGCCCGTAGCGCCACAGGGCGGGGCCGAGATGCCGGGGCCGATCATCGGGCGTCGCTTCGCCCTGTCCGACCAGCGCCAGGCCGAAGGCGGTGCTGCGCCCGAACAGATGCACGCCGCTGGTCGCACGGGGATTGCACTCGATGAGCCAGGGCTGTCCCTGGTCGTCGACGAGGGCGTCGCAGGCGATCTGGCCAGTCCCGGTCTCGGCGGCCAGAACCTCGGCCATGGCGTGCAGGGCCTCGGCGGTGCGCGCGGGGGCTGGATGGAAGACGTAGGCGGCGCCGCCCGGCAGGCGCCAGTCCGAGGCGTAGGCGGCGAAGGCGGTGATCCGGCCCGCGTGGCAGACGGCGTAGAAGGAGACTTCCTCGCCGACAATGCGGCGCTGGACGACCCACGGCTGCTCCGGCGTCGGCCGGAGCGCCGCCAGATCGGCGGGGGACGGCGAGATCCGCGTCCGGCCGCCGAAGCGCGACCAGACCGGCTTGACCACCACATCCCCCATGGCTGCGACGGCGGCGGCGAGGCCCGCGGGGTCGGTCGTTGTGCGGGTCTCCGGCACGGGGAGGGACAACCGCGCGCACAGGGCGGCGAAGCGGTCCTTGGCGTGCAGGGGCGCCAGCCTGTCTGGACCGGGCGCCAGCAGCCGGTCAGACCAGCCTTCGGCGGCGGCGAGCGCCGAAAGGTGGAAGACCTCCTCGCAGGCCGGGATGATCCAGCGGGGCTCCAGCCGGGCGATCAGGGTGCGGAGGTCGGCGGCGAAGGCGGCGGGCCGGGCCACCGGCGAGGCGTAGCGATGCACCGGCCCGGCGCTGTTCGACCAGCGGGCCAGCCGCGCGGGGACGCAGTCGGCCAGGTGCGGCTCGAACCCGGCGGCGCGCAGGCCGCGGGCGAGATCCAGCGCCGAAACGGCCCGGGCGCCGGTGACCAGGACGCGCTCAGCCATCCGACCAGCGCACGCGGCGGCGTTTGACTTCGACGGGTGGCGGCGGGCCTCCGGCCTCGACCGGGACGGCCACGCCGCGCTCCGCCAGCAGGGCGCGCAGGGCCTCCGACGCTGCATCGACCCGATCCGGCGCGGCCTCGACCACGACACCGGACGGCCCGGCGACGGCGCGCCAGTCCTCGGCGGGCCCCAGGGCGGCGCTGAGCGTCTCCTCCACCGCGCGCGGCGGCATGGCGATCCCGCCCCAGCGCCACAGGTCCTCCAGCCGGCCTTCCACCGGGCGGATCGCCGTCCGGGCCGAGCCGCAGGGGCAGGGGGCGGACAGCGGCTCCAGCATGTCGGGAAGGCGCAGCCGGATCATCGGCTGGGTCGTACGGCGCAGGTCGGTGATGATGGGGAGGAAGCGGTTGGTCCCCGGCACGGGCTCGCGCTCGACGATCAGCACGTCCTCGTTCAGGTGCAGGGTCCCGTGCACGCAGGGCGCGCCGAGGAAGCCCTCGGTGGCCTGGTAGATGGGGGCGGGGCGGCTCTCCAGCGTGGCCTCGATCCAGTCGCGCTCGATCTCGCCCATGGGCTCGGCGCCCCAGAACAGGCGGGCGGGCCGCCAGGGGGCACCGTCCTCCACCCGCCGGGTCAGGTCGGCCAGCACATGGGCCGGGGCGATCAGGATGTGCGGCGCGAAGGCGTCGAGGCGCTCCAGCTTCACCTCGCCCGGGACGTCGAGCCCGAGGAACAGGAAGCGGAAGGGCCCGGCCCCGGACACGTCGCTGTACAGCTTGGACGAGGCGCGCAGGCTGAGGCCGATCCGCTTCTTCCGGAACAGGGCCGACTTGGGCATCAGCCGCGCGATCATATGACCCAGATAGGCGGCCCGTTCGGCCTTGCTGCTGATGAACAGCCCGGGCGCGCCCGACGACCCTGAGGAGAAGCCCGCCACCACGCCGGGCGCGACCTCGCCCGAGCCGCCGGTCTCGGCGCTCCGGGCCGCGGCTTCGGCGGCGGCGCGGGTCAGGCCCAGGGTGTTCCAGCGGTCGAAGGCGTCGCGCACCGCCTGCGGCGACAGGATGGGGAAGGCTTCCAGCGGTTGGCCGGCGAGGTCGGCCACGGCCGGGGTGCGGGCGATGACGGGCGTCATCTGTCGCCACAGCCGGGCCTGCCGCGCGGCGACGGCGGCGGGCGTGGTCAGCCGCGACCCGGTCCAGCGCGCGTCCAGCCAGGCGCGCAGCACGGCGGGACGATCAATCGCCGACATGGGCCGTCTCGGTGGGAACCTCGCCGCAGTGCGACGGGGTCAGCAGCAGTGCGGGATTGCGGTCCCACAGCCCATGCAGGGCGGTCAGGGTGTCGCGCCACGGCCCGGTCTGGCCCAGCAGGGCGGTGGTCAGGCGCGGCGGTGGGACGTTGTCGCGCACGGCCCCGCTCGACCAGGCGGCGTCGGCGATGAGGAAGCGCGTCTGTCCGTCGTCCTGCCGCACCACCAGGCCCCAGTGGCCGGGGCAGTGACCGGGCAGTTGCACCGCCAGCAGGGAACCGTCGCCCAGCACGTCCGCGCCGTCCTCGAACGGCGACAGGTCCGGGCCCAGGGGCAGGCGCGGCCGGTCCTCGAAGAAGACAGCGCGGGCGTTGATGTCGGCCGGGGCCAGGTCGGCCAGCACGCCCTGCCGGACGCGGGCGAACCGGCCCGGCCTGCGCACCTGGTCCAGTCCCGCCCGCGCGCAGAAGATGCGGGCTTTGGGGAACCGCTTCAGCCCCGCGACATGGTCGCCGTGGAAGTGGGAGACGATCACCGCCGTCACCTCCTCGGGCCGAACGCCGAAGCCCGGAAGCTGCTCCGCCACCGTCTCGCCGGGCGGCAGGTCGACCGGGGTCATCCAGCGGTAGAGTACCTCCGGAAAGGCCTTCGTCGCTTCGAAGAAGGCGGGATCATAGCCGGTGTCGAACAGGATCGCGCCTTCGACCGGATGGACGATCAGGGCGGCCAGCGCCGGGAAGACGGCGGGTTTCAGCGATCCGTCGCGGCGGGTCATCACCTCCGGATGCGAACAGGCCCCGGCGCGCAGGATGTGGACCCGGCAGCGGGTCATGCCCGCTCCGCCAGCTTCGGCGCTACCGCCATGGCGGTCTCGACCGCATCATAGCGCGGCTCGTAGCCGATCAGCCGCTTCGCCCCGCTGAGGTCGAAGG
Source organism: Brevundimonas sp. GW821-FHT09G01 (assembly GCF_059416065.1). NCBI lineage: Bacteria > Pseudomonadati > Pseudomonadota > Alphaproteobacteria > Caulobacterales > Caulobacteraceae > Brevundimonas > Brevundimonas sp. GW821-FHT09G01. The sequence goes on along the minus strand of NZ_JBWKOL010000011.1, from coordinate 25,092 downwards.
TCTGCGACCAGGCCAGGGTCGACAGGGTGTAGGGCGTCAGCATCGGCTCGGGCTGTCCGGGCAACAGGCGGCTGATCGCCTCGGACGCCACCGACAGGACCTGCCCCAGCGCCAGCGGCAGGGGCACGATGCGCACCTCGACGCCCAGTGTCTCGCCCAGCCGCCGGACCAGGTCCGAGATCGGCAGGGGACGGCCCGAGGTGATGTTGACCACCTGCCCCCCGGCGGTCTCGCGATGCTGGTCCGCCAGCAGGAAGGCCCGGGCGGCGTCGCGGCTGTCGGTCAGTTCGACCAGGGCCTTGCCGCCCCGAAACAGCGGGAAGCGGCCCTTCTTCACCAGTTTGAGGATGCGCGGCAGCAGGACCGCATCGTCCGGCCCGATGATGGCGCGGGGGCGAAGCGAGACAGTACGGAAGCCGGGCGCGTCGGCGGCGCGCACCAGCCGCTCGGCCTCGCCCTTGGTGCGGGAATAGGCGTTCAGAGGCTTGGGGTTGGGCGGGCTGTCCTCGGTCAGGCCGGTCTGGTCGCCCCAACGCGCGAAGACGGAAGGCGATGAGACGAAGATGAAGCCGTCCACCCCCGCTCGCCTCGCCGCCGCCAGCAGGCGCCGGGTCAGCTCGACATTGGCCAGTTCGAAGTCCGCATCCGGTCCCCAGGGACTGGATAGGGCGGCGGCGTGGAAGACCACGTCGATATCGCGGCAGGCGGCGTCGGTCTGGTCCAGCAGGTCGCCGCCGAAGGGCTCGGCGCCCATGGCCCTGAGCCGTTCCAGCGCTTCCGGCTTGCGGCCCGAGGCGCGCACGGCGTACCCGGCCTCGACCAGGGCGGCGACCAGCGCCAGGCCCAGTCCGCCGGTGGCGCCGGTGACGAGGGCGTGGCGGCTCATGTGCGGATCACCACGGCGGCGGCGCTGACGCCGGCGGCCGTGCCCAGCAGCAGCACTGTCTTCCCGGAGCCCAGCAGGCCGGTCGCCTGCGCTTCGGCCAGGGCGGTCGGCAGGGAGGCGGCGATCTGGTTGCCGCGGCCGGCGAAGATGTCGATCACCCGCGCCGGATCCCCGCCCATCAGCCGCCGCACGTGCTCGACCCCGGGCGCGCTGGCCTGATGGGGGACGATCACATCGACGGTCTCGCGGGTCAGTCCGGCCTCGCCCAGCACCCGGTCGACCAGGTCGGGCAGGCAACGGGCTGCGGCCTTGAAGATGCCGAAGGCGTCCATGTGGAAGCGCGCGCCCTCGGTCAGGGCCTCAAGCCCGTGCTCGATGCGGATGCGGGTGCCGCCGGAGCGCAGGGTCGCCAGATCCTTGCCGTCGCCATAGGTCTCGAACCCGCGCGCCAGCAGGCCGGGGCCGTTCCGGTCCGCGCCCGCCTCGACGCAGACGGCCGCCGCGCCGTCGCCGAAGATGGCCGCTGCATGCGGCGCCTCCCAGTCCAGACCGGCGGAGGCGATGTCGCTGGATACGATCAGGGCGCGGCGGAAGCGGCCGGTCTCGAATCCCATGGCGGCCACGTCCAGGGCGGCGACGAAGGACAAGCAGGTCTGGTTGACGTCGAAGGCCCAGATGCCGGACTTGCCCAGGCCGAGCGCCTGCTGGATCAGCACCGAGGTCCCGGGGATGGGCTGCTCCATCACCCCGCAGGCGCCGATGATCACGTCCAGGTCGTCGGGCGCCCAACCGGCCATGGCCAGGGCCTCGCGGGCGGCTTCCGCGCCCATGGCCGAGGTGGTTTCGTCGGGCGAGGCGACGCCGCGGACGGCGATCCCGAACTGGCTCTCGGTCCATCCCGGGGCCTGGCCGAAAACCGCGTCCAGCGCCGTGGAGGGGCGTTGTTCGCGCGGCGCGCAGGTCCCGAATCCGGTCAGCGTCATCGGCGTCATGGCCAAAGGCTTAGCCTCGCGGGCCGGGGCCGTCCATCACACCTCAGTGACCGGCCCGCGCCGCCAGCACCTTCAGCACCGCCTCCAGCCCCATGCCGCGGGCGTGCAGCAGGACCAGCAGGTGGTAGATCAGGTCGGCGGCCTCGGAGGCCAGTTCCTCGTCCGGCCCGGCGACGCCGGCCAGCGCGGTCTCGACCCCTTCCTCGCCGACCTTCTGGGCGATCCGCTTGGGCCCCTCGGCCAGCAGGCGGGCGGTCCAGCTCTCGGCCGGATCGGCGGCGGCGCGGACGGCGATGGTCTGTTCCAGCCGGGCGAGACGGCCCACGCCGGGCGCATCCTCCTCGCCGAAACAGCTGATCCGGTTCAGGTGGCAGGCGTTGCCGACGGGACGGACCTTCAGCACCAGGGCGTCGCCGTCGCAGTCGGCGGTGATGGAGACGACAGACAGCCGATCGCCGGAGGTCTCGCCCTTGCGCCAGCGGCCGCCGCGCGATCGTGAGAAGAACGTCGCCTCGCCGCTGTCCACCGTCTCGTCGAAGGCGGCGCGGTCCATATAGGCGAGGGTCAGCACCTGAAGGGTGGCCGCGTCCTGCACCACCACGGGGATCAAGCCGCCGCCCTTGGCGAAGTCCAGGGTGTTGGGATCGATCATGGTCTCACCTCGACGCCCGACCGGGTCAGGAAGGCCTTCAGTTCGGGGATGGGCAGGGTCCCGGTGTGGAAGACGCTGGCGGCCAGGGCGCCGGACACGTCGGCCTGGTCGAAGACGTCGCGGAAATGCTCGGCAGATCCGGCGCCGCCCGAGGCGACCAGCGGGATGGTCAGGCGCGACCGGGCGGCGGCCAGCTGGGTCAGGTCATAGCCTTGGCGCACCCCGTCCTCGTCCATGCAGTTCAGCACGATCTCGCCGGCGCCCAGCGTCTGGGCCTCGACGATCCAGTCCAGGGTCCGGCGGCCCGCGCCCCGGCTGGCGGCGGCGTCGCCGGTGTACTGGTGCACGACCCAGTCGTCGCCCGCGCGCTTGGAATCCACGCCGACCACAACGCACTGCGACCCCAGCCGGTCGGCCATTTCGGCGATCAGCTCGGGGCGTTCCAGGGCGGGGGAGTTGATCGACACCTTGTCCGCCCCATGGTCGAGGCAGCGCGCGGCCTGATCGACCGAGCGGATGCCGCCCGCGACGCAGAAGGGGATGTCCAGCAGGCGGGCGATGTCGCGCACCCAGCCGTAGTCGAGGGTGCGGCCCTGCGGGCTCGCGGTGATGTCGTAGAAGACCAGTTCGTCAGCGCCCTGATCGCGATAGCGGGCGGCCAGTTCGGCGGCGTCGCCCATGTCGCGATGGCCCTCGAAGCGGACGCCCTTCACGACCCGGCCGTCCTTCACGTCCAGACAGGGGATGATGCGCCGGGCGGTCATGCGCGCGCGGTTTCCAACGCCTGCGCCAGGGTGAACCGGCCTTCGTACAGGGCGCGGCCGATGATGGCCCCTGACGATCCGACCGAGCGGGCGCCGGTCAGGTCGGTCAGGTCGGCGATCCCGCCTGAAGCTTGCAGCCACAGGTCGGGCCGCCGCTGGTGGATCTCGGCCAGCAGGTCGAGGTTGGGCCCGGTCAGGGCGCCGTCGCGGCCCACGTCGGTGACCAGCAGATGTTTGGCGGCACCGACCGGATAGCGGTCCAGGGCGGTCCACAGATCCACGTCGGCCGCCTCGGTCCAGCCCTTGAGCGCGGGGACATAGCGGTCGCCGTCGGCCTTCACGTCGATGGCCAGGGTGATGCGGTCAGGGCCGAAGCGCTCCAGCCAGCTCAGCACCTCGTCGGGCCGGGTGACCGCCAGGGAGCCGACGACGACCCGGCTGACGCCCGCGCCGAGCAGGCGGTCCACGTCGTCCGCGCTGCGCACGCCGCCGCCGGACTGGATGTGGATGTCGATGGCGGCGGCCAGTTCGCCGATCAATTCGTGCTGCATGGCCCGGCCCGCCTCGGCGCCGTCCAGATCGACGATGTGTGCCCAGGTCGCGCCCGCCGCGCGAAACGCCGCCAGCCGCTTGGCCGGGGCGTCGTCATAGTGGGTCACCTGATCGAACTTGCCGTGCATCAGGCGCACGCAGACGCCGTCCCTCAGGTCGATGGCCGGATAGACGATCACGCGGTCAGCTCCAGGAAGTTCTTGAGAATGCGGGCGCCGGCCTTGGCCGAACGTTCCGGGTGGAACTGGCAGCCCCAGCGGTTGGCCTGGCGCACTACGGCGGGCACCACGCCCCCATAGTCGGCGCGGGCGAGGGTGGCGGGGCTGTCGGGACAGACGAAGCCGTGCACGAAATAGGCCCAGGCCTCGCCGCCGATGCCCTCCAGCAGCGGGTCTTCCCGGGTCACGTCCAGTCGTGACCATCCCATGTGCGGCACCGGCAGGCGCGGGCCCGGCTCCAGCTTGCGAACCCGTCCGGGGATCAGGTCCAGCAGGGGCGTGCCGCCGCCCTCCTCGCTGTCGGCGAAGAGCAGCTGCTGGCCGAGGCAGACCCCGAGCAAGGGGCGGGGAAAGGCGCGGACGGCCTCGGTCAGGCCCAGTTCGTCCAGCCGGGCCATCGCATAGCCCGCCTGACCCACGCCGGGCAGGATCAGCCGTTCGGCCTCGGCCACATCGACGGGATCGCTGGTCAGGCGCACCGCCGCGCCCAGCCGCTCCAGGGCGAACTGCACCGAGGCGACATTGCCTGCGCCATAGGCAAGGACGGTGACCGACTTCACAGCACCCCCTTTGTGCTGGGCACGGCCTCGCCCTCGACGCGGATGGCCTGGCGCAGGGCGCGGCCGAAGGCCTTGTAGGCGGCCTCGGTCTTGTGGTGATCGTCCTCGCCCTTGACCGAGACATGGATCGCCGCGCCCAGGTGCTCGGCCAGCGAGCGGAAGACGTGGGCGGTCAGATCGGTGCGGTAGTCGCCGATGAAGGGGGTGTCAAAGGTCCCCTCGAACACCGGATAGGGACGGCCCGACAGGTCGATCGACACCTGGGCCTCGGCCTCGTCCATGGGCAGGACGAAGCCGTAGCGGGCGATGCCGCGCCGCTCGCCCAGCGCCTGTTTCAGGGCCTGTCCGAGAGCGATGGCCGAGTCCTCGATGGTATGGTGCGGGTCGGTGTGAAGGTCGCCCTCGCACGACAGGGTCAGGGAGAAGCCCCCGTGGGCGGCGATCTGCTCCAGCATGTGGTCGAAGAAGCCGACGCCGGTGGAGATGACGACGGGCGCGGTCGCGTCCAGATCGACAGCGCAGACGATGCGCGTCTCCTTGGTGTCGCGCACGGCCTGGCCGGTGCGGTTGGGCCGGGCCCTGGCCGGGGCGAGGTCGAGCGCGATCAAAAGCCGGTCGTTGACCTCGGCCTTGGCGGAGACGGGCAGGCGCAGGCGTTCTCCCGCGACCTCGGCGGCGACGCCGTAGCGGGTCAGGGCCGCCAGCACCGCGTCCGGGTTCGACGGGCGGGCGATCAGGACAGGGCCGAAGCCGGGCTCGACCGTCATCTCGCGCGACAGGGCCTTGCCCAGCCGCTCGCGTTCGCGGCGCACGGCGGCCAGCCGTTCCTTCGTCTCGATCAGGCGCGACGGGTCCAGCGCCTGCAGCGCCAGCCGCACCGAAACCTCGGGCAGAGCGTAGGGCTCCAGCACCGTCGCCAGCCGCGCCAGCGCCTCAGGCTGTCCCAAGGCGGCCCCGACGCGGGCGCCGGCCAGGCCGTAGGCCATCGACAGGCTGCGCAGGACGATCAGATTGGCGTGGCCGGCGATGGCCTCGACCGCCGAAGCGGCGTCGGCGTACTCGGCCATGCCCTCGTCGACCACCAGCAGGGCGGGGGCGACCCGCTCGGCCATCTCGGCCACCGCCTCCGGCGAACCGAGCGCGCGCAGGACGACGGCGGCGGTCCCGGCCCCGGCGATGGGACGGCGATAGAGGGCGGCCAGAGCGCGGTAGGGCTCAGCGTCCGGCGCCTCGACCCGCAGGCCGTCCAGCGCCGCGAGGCGGAACACCAACTCCAGCCCATGCGTCAGGCCGCGCACCGGCAGCACTTGGTCGGCAGACAGGCCGTAGATCTCGCTCATGCGAGCCGCGAGGGCGCGGGGTTCGACCGGATAGCGGTCCAGACCCTCGCCGCCGGCCACCAGCGGCGCGAAGGGCGCGGGCAGGTTCTTCATCGGCCGGACCTCAGATCGGCGGCGCGGGCGTGCGCCTCCAGCCCTTCCATCCGAGCCAGCTGCGCCGCGACGGGGGCCAGGGCGGCGGCCCCGGCCGCAGTCACGGACTGGACCGACATGGAGGTCATGAAGCTGGCGGTGGTGACGCCCCCCATCGTACGGGCGGCGCCGTCGGTGGGCAGGACGTGGCTTGGGCCGGAGGCGTAGTCGCCCAGGGCCTCGGCGGCGTTCGGACCGACGAAGACCGCGCCGGCGGCGGTGATGCGTGGGACCCACTGGTCGGCGTCCAGCGTCTGGATGGCCAGGTGCTCCGGGCCGTACAGGTTGGAGACGTCGCAGGCCTCGGTGATGCTGTTGACCCGGATGGCGCGGCCCTCGGCCAGGGCGGCGCGGGCGATGTCGGCGCGGGGCAGGGTTTCCAGCTGCAGCTCGACCTCTTCCAGCACGGCGTCGATCAGGCCCCGGCTTTCGGACACCAGCAGGACCTGGGCGTCAGGATCGTGCTCGGCCTGGCTCAGCAGGTCGGCGGCGGCCACCACGGCGTCGGCGTCCCGGTCGGCGATGACCAGCAGTTCGGACGGTCCGGCGGGCATATCGACGGCGGGGCCGCCGGGCAGGGCCGCAGCCTGTTTCTTGGCTTCGGCCACCCAGGCGTTGCCGGGGCCGAACAGCTTGGCGACCGGTTCGATCTCGCCGTCGTCGAAGATCGCGCCGAAGGTCAGGGCGGCGATGGCCTGCGCCCCGCCGATCAGCCACAGGGCGTCCAGCCCCGCTTCGCCGGCGGCGACGATCATGGCGGGGTGAGGCTCGCCGTCCTTCGAAGGCGGGGTCACGGCGACGCGCCGCCCCACCCCCGCCACGCCCGCCGGAATGGCCAGCATGAGCAGGGAGGAGAACAGGGGCGCGGTGCCGCCGGGCACATAGAGGCCCGCCGAACCGACGGGCCGCCAGGCGATGCGCGAGCGCACGCCGGGCCGGGTCTCGACCCAGGCGCTGTCCTCGGGCCTGGTCGCCTCGTGGAAGATGCGGATGTTCTCGGCGGCGATGCGCAGGGCGCGGGTGGCGGCGGGGGGCAGGGAGGCGCGGGCCTCGGACACGGCCTGTTCGGTGATGGCGATGCGGCGCGGCGCGGAGCCGTCTAGCTTCAGGCCCCAGTCCGCGACGGCGGCGCCGCCCCGGGCCCGCACGTCGTCGAAGATGGCGCGCACGCCGTCCGCGACCGACGCGTCGTTGCGCCGGGCCGGGCGGGCCAGGGCCTCGCGGCGGCCGGCGGCGTCGAGGGAGGACCAGTCGAAACGGCGCATCACATCATCTTCTCGATAGGGAGGACCAGGATGGCCGAGGCCCCGACGGCCTTGAGCTTCTCCAGCGTCTCCCAGAACACGGCCTCCTGGCAGACGGCGTGGACGGCCACGGCGTCGTCGCGGCCCATAAGGGGCATGACCGTCGGGGCGCCCGCGCCGGGCAGGATGGCGGTGATCTGTTCCAGCGCCGAGCGGGGCGCGTTCAGCATCACATATTTGGCGCCCTGCGAGGCGACGACGCCGGACATGCGCTCGATGATGCTGTCCAGCAGCTCGGCCAGCTGAGGCTCGGGCGCGACGGGCGAGCGGATCAGCACGGCCTGCGACTCCAGCACGGTGTCGCGCGCCGCCAGACCGTTGGCCTCGATGGTCGCGCCGGTGGAGACCAGGTCGCAGATGGCGTGGGCCAGCTTCAGCCGCGGGGCCACCTCGACCGCGCCGCGCATGGTGACGATGTCGGCCTCGACCCCGGCGGCTTCCAGCCAGCGGCGCAGCACGCGCGGGTAGGAGGTGGCGATCCGCTTGCCGTCCAGCGAGGCCGGCCCGGCGTAGTCCAGCGTCGGCGGCACGGCGATCTTCAGGGTACAGCGGCCGAAGCCCAGCGGCATGATCACCTGCGCCACCGGTCCGCCGTTGCGGCCTTCCTCCAGCACATTCTCGCCCACGATGCCCAGATCGCAGACCCCGTCGGCGACGAAGGTCGGGATGTCGTCGTCGCGCACCCGCAGCAGGTCGATGGGGTAGTTCTCGACCCGGTACAGCAGGTCGTTGTTGCCCTTGACCACGCGCAGGCCCGCGTCCCGCACCAGATCAAGGCTGCGTTCGGACAGGCGACCGGATTTCTGGACGGCGATACGGAGCCGTCCCTCGACAGTACTCATGGCGTGAACTCAGGCTTTCAATCTGTCCAGCACCAGGCGGTAGCCCTGATGCGGCATCTCTTTCAGGAACCGGGCGACCCGCACGACCGTGGTCGGGCTGGCCTGGGCCTCGGCGGCGATTTCTCGATAGGACTTGCCGCCCGCGTCCAGCAGGCGGGCCACCTCCCAGCGCTCGGCGAAGGCGCGCAGCTCGGCGGGCGTGCACAGATCGGCCAGGAAGGCGTCGACCTCCTCGGCCGTCTTCAGCGAGAGCAGGGCGTCATGGAGCGCTTTTCGGGCGGGGTTGGTCGTCATGCGTGTTCCATTATGCTGTAACAGTGGAACACGCAAGCGGCGTTTGTTCGGCTTCACCGGAAGCCTTAGAAGACGGCATGGCCAGGCGCCCGACTCCCCCGAAGAAAACCCTGTCCGCCGCCAATCTGTCGGTGCTCGGCGCCGACCGGCTGGCCGGGCTGCTGATGGAGGTCGCGGGCGGCGACGCCCTGTGGAAGCGGCGGCTGCGCATGGAGCTGGCCGGCGAGGTCGGGGCACCCGACTTGGCGCTGGAGCTGGACAAGCGGCTGACCGCCCTGGGCGACAGCCGGGTGCGGGTGTCCTGGCGCAAGCGGCCCGAACTGGTGCGGGACCTGCAGAGCCTGCGCCGCATGATCGTCGACCGGCTGGCCGAGCTAGACGCCCGGCTGGCCTTCGACCGCATGGTCGCGTGGTTCGACCTCTATCCGGGCCTCGCCGTGCGGGTGAAGGATCCCAAGGGCGAGCTGGCCGTGCTGTTCGACGGCGCGACCGGCGAGCTTGCGACGCTGGCTTCGGCGCTGGGGCCGCAGGGCGCCGTGCCGATCCTGGCCGACGCCCTGGCGACCCGGCTGTCGGAATGGGCCTCGTGGATCGGGCGCGGCGTGGGCGACCTCAGCCCGGCGGTGGCCTCAGGCCTGCTGGCCGAACTGACCGGGGGCAAGCCGCGTCCGACCGGGCGGCTGGCGCTGGTGGTGCGCAAGTTGGCGGAGCGCAGCGGCGACCTGGACGCCTGGATCGCCGCCATTCCCGACGACGACCGCCATCGGCCCGAGGTCGGCTCGGTCATGGCCACGCGGCTGGCCGCCGCCGGACGGGTGGAGGAGGCGCGCGCCGCGCTGGAGGCCTCGCGTCCCGCCGCCCCGCCGCCTTCGCGCTGGGGCCGCAAGGCCGAGCCCGCGCCGCCGCCGCCGGAACAATGGCTGGAGGCCGAGATCGCCGTGCTGGACGCCGAAGGGCGGGACGAGGAGGCGGATCAGGCCCGCTGGATCCTGTTCGAGCGCACCCTGTCTCCCGACGCCTTGCGCGCGATCATCGCCCGGCTGCCGGACTTTGAGGACGTGCCTGCCCTGGACCGCGCCTTCGCCCATGCGGCGACCTATTTCGACCCGGTGAAGGGGCTGGCCTTCCTGATGACCTGGCCCGCCCTGCGCGAGGCGGCGGAGATGATCGAGGCGCGGGGCGGGGAGCTGCGCGGCGGGCACGAAGACATAGCCCTGTGGGCGTCGCGCCTGTCGGCCCGCTATCCGGCGGCGGCGCTGATCCTGCTGCGGGCCCGGGCGCGGACCCTGGTCCGGCTGGGCTCGGGCATGACCGACGAAGTCGAGGGACTGGTCCATGAGGCCGAAAGCCTCGCGGCCGAAGCCGGCGACGAGGGCCATGCCGCCTTCGTCGCCGGTCTCAGGACCGACATGGGGACCTACAGGCCCCCGCGCCGCTAGTCGCAGCCTGCCGCGGCAGGAGGCATCGGCGGCGAGGCCAGGCCGGTGTTCCAGTTCCAGCCGATGGTCCCGGCGGCGCGGCGGCGGCACATGGTCTGTTCGTGCAGGTCGAACATGCCGGGGAACAGGCCGGTCCCGGGCTCGGGCGCGGCGCGGAAGGCGATATAGGCGCCGGTCTCTCCATAGGCGGCCCAAGCCGGTGCATCCGCCGCGCGGGGCCGGCCGTCCCGGACGAAGCTGGTCCAGTAGCCGACCATGGCGTCCGACAGCCGGGTCTCCTCGGCCGTGTCCGGGACCTTGGGCCAGCGCGGCGGCGTGCGGGCCGGATTGCCGAACATGTAGGGCAGTTCGCTGGCGTGGAAGGCGTGCAGGTTCGCCTCGTCGGCGGCCGGATAGCCGTGGTCGAACAGATAGAGGTAGGAGGACTGTCCCGCCGCCGTCTGCGAACGCACCAGCCGTTCCGAGGTCCAGCCGTACAGGGCGTCGCGGCTGGCCGCGAGGATGCTCTCGCCCATATCCGACGACGGATAGAGACGCAGGAAGGCGTCGGCCATGTCGCCGTAGCGCTCCCGGATCACCCGCTCATAGTCCGCCGCGGAACCCGGCGCCGGCGGGGCCAGCATCCGCAGGGAGCGGATTTCACCGCTGTTGAAGCCGGCCAGCACCGGAACCTTGGCCTGGCGCCCGCGGTCGAACACATCGACCAACTGGGCGGGCAGGATGACGCCGTCGACCGCGCCGAAGGTGGCGAAGCCGCCCATTGCCGCGCGGTCGGTCAGCGTCTGCGGATCCATGCCGCGCAGCACGCGCAGGCTGGGTGCCTGGAGCGTGCGCGCCAGGGCCGCGCCCGCGTCCTCCGCCGACGGCGCGCCGAAGCGGGCCGTCTTCAGCTCGGGCGTCGAGATCATGTAGGCGCTCTGGGCGATGGCCCGGTCGAACAGGCCCTGCGCCAGCGGCGAGGTCATCAGATACAGGACGCTGAGGCCGCCCGCGGACTCGCCCGCGATCGTGACGTTGTCCGGATCGCCCCCGAAGGCGGCGATGTTGTCGCGCACCCACTGCAGGGCGCGGACCTGATCCATCAGCCCGTAGTTGCCCGAGATGTGCGCCGGGCTTTCGGCGCTGAGATCCGGGTGGGCCAGCCAGCCCAGCACGCCCAGCCGGTAGTTGATCGAGACCACCACCACGCCTTCGCGGGCCAGCCGGACGCCGTCGTACAACGTCTCCTTGCTGGAGCCGGTAACCAGCGCCCCGCCGTGGATCCACACCATCACCGGCGCCTTGCCGGCGGCGGGCGGGGTCCAGACGTTCAGCGTCAGGCAGTCCTCGCTGGTCCGGCCCAGGTCGGCCGAATAGATCGACTGGACGAAGGGCGTCGGCTGGATGCAGGCGGCGCCGTACTGGGTCGCGTCGCGGACGCCTTCCCAGCCGGCGGCGGGGGCGGGCGGACGCCAGCGCATCTCCCCGACCGGCGGCGCGGCGTAGGGAATGCCCTTGAAGCCGAGGATGTCGCCCTCCGCCGCGCCCCGTACGGCGCCCGCGGGGGCTGTGACGACGGGTGCGGTCTGGGCCGAGGCGGTGGAGGCGCCGGCCAGCAGAGCGAGCGCCGCGCCGGCGGCGAGGAGTTTGGAGATCATTAGGCGGCTCCCGCTCTGGAGGTGTCGCGGCCCAGCACCTTGGCCAGCCACAGGAACAGGCTGATCGCCACCAGATAGACCGGGATCAGGGTGTAAAGCGCGATCTGCAGCGAGTTCTCCGGGTGCGCCGCGCGGAAGAAGTCGCTGGCCGCGCCGACATAGGTCGGACCCACGGCCATGCCGATGAAGTTCATCACCAGCAGCAGCAGGGCTCCGGACATCACGCGTTGATTGGGCTTCACCTCCTCCTGCACCAGCGCCACCGAGGACGACAGGTAGAAGTAGTTCAGGAAGTTCGGACCCAGCATCAGCACCAGCGCCAGCGGCCACGACGGCGCCCAGACGAAGGCGACGTAGAGCGGCAGGGCCAGCGACAGCGAGAGGGCCGGCAGCAGGGCGTAGGCCTTCTTGGACCGCCGCGTGTAGCGGTCGATCAGCCATCCGGAGGCGAAGATGCCGCCGCCCATGCCGATGGCCACCACCAGCGCGTACCACAGGGCCACGTCGTTCAGGGTCATCCCCTTCTCGCGCATCAGGAACAGCACGGCGAAATTGCCCAGGCCGTAGGTGACGATCTGGGTCACGCCGCTGCCCAGCGAGGCCAGCACCAGGGTCGGGGTGGAGAAGAACATCCTCACCGTGGCCCAGAAGCCGGCTCGGGGCGGGGCCGCGGCGTCCGGCGCCCGGTCCAGTCCGCCGCGCCGGGGCTCCTTGACCAGGAAGGGGGTGGCGGCGGCGACGACTAGGCCGACCGCGCCGATGGCGATGAAGGCGTCGCGCCAGCTGAAGGCGGCGGCCACCGACGCGCCGAAGGCGATGCCCAGCGCCGCGCCGACGGGCGGCCCCAGGTTGTAGATGCCCAGCGCCATGCCGCGACGGCCGGGCGGGAAGTAGTCGGTGATGATGGCGTAGGACGGCGGCACCCCGCCCGCCTCGCCGAAGCCCACGGTCATGCGCGCCACGGCCAGCTGGCCGAAGCTGCGCGACAGGCCGCAGGCGATGGTCGCCGCGCTCCAGATTCCGCAGGCGACGGACACTACCCAAACCCGGTTGGTCCGGTCCGCCAGCCAGCCCACGGGGATGGCGATGAAACAGTAGAAGAATGCGAAATACAGCCCGCCCAGCAGGCCCAGCTGTCCGTCGGTGATGTGCAGGGCGTCCTGGATCGGCTTGGCCAGGATCGACAGCAGCTGCCGGTCCAGGAAGTTCAGCACATAGACGAACCACAGCACGCCCAGGGCGACCCAGGCGGGCCGTCCCACCGACGGTTTGGCGGCGGGAGGGTCTCCGGATTCGATCGGTGTCGCACTCATTCTCGTTTCCTCGGATGCGGGCCTGAGGGCCCGTCTATTTTTCGGGATGGGTCAGCGCGGCGTAGGTGAAGCCGCGGGCCTTGGCGCGGAACTCGTTGCTCACCGGATCGGCCATCCGCTGGATCAGGCCGACGAAGACGATGTCGTTCTCGGGGTCGATCCAGAACCAGGTCCCGCCGCCGCCGCCCCAGCTCAGCGTGCCTTTGCCTTCGCCGAGGCCCAGCCGTTTCGGGTCCTCGGTGATGGCGAAATCGAGCCCGAAGGTCAGGGCTGGGCTGAAGGGCAGCAGACGCAGCGGGCTGTATGTGTTCAGGACGGCGTCGGGGATGACGTTGGTCGCCATCAGGTCGATGGTCTCGGGCTTCAGAATGCGAACGCCGTCCAGCTCGCCCCGGTTCAGGATCATCTGGCAGAAGCGGGCGTAGTCGGTCGCGGTCGAGACCAGACCTCCGCCGCCGCCCTCGAACCGGGGCGGGCGGGTGTAGTCGTTGATCGGCATGTCGAAGGCGTCGGCGGCGACCTTCAGTCCGCCCGCGCCGTCGTCGCAGTACATCTCGGCCAGCCGGTGAACCTGGTCGGCGGGGACCTGGAAGCCGGTGTCGACCATGCCCAGCGGCGCGAAGATCCGGGTGCGGAGAAACTCGCCGAACGTCTGGCCCGACAGCCGTTCGACCACCAGCGCCTGCAGGTCGGTTGCGATGGAGTAGAACCACTCGGTTCCCGGCTGGAACATCAGCGGGATCCTCGCCGCGCGCTCGACAAGGTCCTGGTAGCCGTGGGCCATCATGACGCCCGCCTCGCGATAGGCCCGCTCGACCGGATGCACGTCGAACAGGCCGTAGCCGAGCCCGGTGGTGTGGCTCATCAGCTCGCGCATCGTGGGCGGCCGGAGGGCGTCCTCGGTCAGCATGGCGCCGTCCTCGGCGAGGCCAGCATAGACCTTCTGGCCCTTCAGCTCGGACAGATAGTCCGTAACCGGATCGTCGAGGCGCCAACGGCCTTCCTCGAACAGCATCATCATGGCCACGCCGGTCACCGGCTTGGTCATGGAGTAGATGCGGAAGATGGCGTCGCGGCTCAGCGGCGCCGCATCGCCCAGCCGGGCGTGGCCGAAGGTGGTGAAGGCGGCGACCTGTCCGTGGCGCATCAGCAGGGTGGAGGTCCCCGCCACCAGCCCCGCCTCGACCATGCCCGCCATATAGGCGTCGAGATCGGCGAGACGGGCGGAGTCGAAGCCGAGGGCCTCGGGATCCGGTGCGAACGGAAGGCCGCCGGTCATTCGCGCGTCTGCTTTCGCCGTTCCGCCGCGCGGTCGTGGCAGATGCCGATGAAGCCGTGGGCCATGAAGGAGGCCATCCGCTCCTTGATCGCCTCGAAGTCGTCGGACCGGCATTTGCCGCCCGACAGGTGGTCGATCCGGCCTGTGCGTGCCAGGCTCAGCGTCAGGGCGCCGGTGACGAAGTGATAGCCCCAGAACAGGTCTTCCTCGGTCGCGTCCGGCAGGGCCTGCCGCAGCAGGCCGATGAGGCGCAGCACGACGGGGTCGAACAGCCGGTCCATGACCTCGGCGCCCCAGGCGGGGGTATTGTTGATCTGGGCGCTGAGGGCGCCGAAATGCCGCCATCCGTCGCCGCCGTTCGAGTAGGTGTCCAGGTCGGTATCCAGGAAGGCGCGCAGGGCGCCCTCGACCGTCGGCTTGCCGCCCGCCGCCGCCTCATAGGCGTCCAGGGCCTCCATGCGGCGTCCACTGGTCACGGGCGCCCGGCGCGCCATGACCTTGTCGAACACCTCCTGCTTGTCGGTGAAATAGTAGTGGATCAGCGATTTATGGACCCCGACCTTGTCGGCGATGTCCTTGATCGTCACCCCATAGAAGCCATGCTGCGAGAACAGCTCCTCGGCCGCGTCGAGCAGTTGCTCCAGGCTTTCGGCGCGTTGCTCTGCCTTGCGGCGCGGCTGGCGGGGCGGGGTGGTCATAGGCGGAACCTCAAGGCGGTCCGGCGCGCCACGGTAGAACGCCGACTCGATGGAGACGGCGGTCATCCTATGCGCCTCCATAGGTGGCGCGAAGCACGGCCTTGTTGATCTTGCCCGTGGCCGCCAGAGGCATGGCCGTCACGCGCACGATCCGCTCGGGGATCCACCAGTCGGCGACCTGACCCTTCAACGCGCCCTTCAGATCGGCGTCGTCGATGGTCTGTCCGCGGGCGGGTTCGATCACCATCAGGGGACGCTCGCCCCATTTCGGATCGGATCGGCCGATCACGGCCACCAGTCCGACGGAGGGCAGGGCGCCGACGATCTCCTCGATCTCGACCGGATTGATCCATTCGCCGCCCGACTTGATCAGGTCCTTGGACCGCCCCGCCAGCGTCAGGTTTCCCGCGTCGTCCAGGATGGCCAGGTCGCCGGTGTCGAACCAGCCGCCCGCGTCGATGGCGGCCTCGGCCGCGCCGAAATAGCGGTTCAAGACGCTCTGGCCCCTCACCTTCAGATGGCCGACCACGTTGCGCTGGTCGGGCAGGGGGGCGCCCTCGGCGTCGGTCAGCAGCAGGTCCAGGCCCATGGGCGGGCGGCCCGATCCACGCGCGGCGCCCGGTCGGCGGCTGCGCGGCGAGATGGCGCCCAGCGGCGACAGTTCGGTCATGCCCCAGCTGGTCTGCACCGTGGCGCCGAACCGGCGTTCCATCCGCTGCAAGAGGCTGTCGGGGCAGCTGGAGCCGCCGATGATGATGCGCTCCAGGCTATGGGTCTCGGCGCCGGTGGCGTCCAGATGATCCAGCAGGCCCAGCCAGACGGTCGGCACGCCGACGGCGACGGTCACCTGATGCCGGTCGATCAGCCGGGCCAGGCTGGCGCCGTCCGTGACCCGGCCTGGCAGGACCAGGTCGGCCCCCACCGCAGGCGCCGCGAACGGCAGGCCCCAGGCGTTGGCGTGGAACATGGGCACGGCCACCAGCACGGCGTCGTCGGCCGTCAGGGCCATGGCGTCCGCCTGCAGGGCGCGGGTGGTGTGCAGATAGTTGGAGCGGTGGGTGTAGACGACGCCCTTGGGCGCGCCCGTGGTGCCCGAGGTGAAGCACAGGCCCGCCGGCGCCGTCTCATCGAACCGGCCCCACTCGACCGGACGCCCGCGCTCGGCCAGCAGGGCCTCCAGCTCGCTGACGTCGGCGCGTCCGGCCTCCGCCGCATCGCCGTCCAGCAGGATAAGGTGTTCGAGGCAGGGGCAGGCGGCCAGCAGGGCCTCGGCCATGTCCCGCAGTCCGGCGCCGACCGCCAGCACGCGGTCTTCAGCCTGCACGATCATCGCCGCCAGATGGGCGATCGTCAGGCGGGGATTGAGGGTGTGGCAGACCAGGCCGACGCCCATGGCGCCGTACCAGACCTCGACATGGTGTTGGGTGTTCCAGGCCAGGGTGGCGATGCGCTCGCCGGGCGCCAGGCCGAGGTCGAGCAGGGCGCCCGACAGGCGATTGGCGCGCTCGCGCAGGGCGGCGTAGCCGAGGAGGGAGTCCGGGCCGTCGACGCCGGCGGTGATCACCCGCGCCTCGCCGTGCCATTTGGCGCCGTGATCCAGGAAGCGGTCCACGGTCAGCGCATAGTCTTGCATGGGGCCGGGGAGCGAGCTGATCATCCTGAAGCGAAATTCCAGACAGTTACAGGGGCCGGCGGACCGGCGAAGGGGGCGGGGCGGCGACCTTCGGCCGCCGCCCCGGCGTCAGGATCAGAAGGTCTTCATCAGGTTGATGCCGAACTGCCGCGGCGGCCCGGCGTAGCGCAGGCCCGCGTTGACGGCGGCGATGTAGGTCTGGTCGGTCGCGTTGTGCGCATAGGCCGCGACGGTCCAGTCGTCGGTCTTGTAGCTGAGCATCAGGTTGACCAGGTCGCGGGCTTCAAGCCGGTCGCCCAGGGCCCGGTTGTTGAAGATGGAGGTCCAGGCCTCGCCGATGTGGGCGTAGTCCATGCGGGGCGACAGGGTCGCGCCGTTCGGCAGCTGGAAATCATACTGGACGCCGATGTTGAAGGTGAACTCCGGCGCATAGCTCTGGGTGTTGCCGTCCAGGTTGAGGCAGTTGGCGGTCGCCGGACCGGTGGTGGCGTTGCACGTGCCGCTGCGCGCGACACGCGGGTCGGCGGCGTAGAACTCGCCCAGCTCCGATTTGGAGACGGCGGCGCCGACATCCACGGTCCAGTCGTCGACGCGCACCTGGGCCGAGGCCTCGACGCCCATCAGAACGGTCTCGTCCGCGACGTTGACGATCGAGCTGAACAGCGGGACGGCCGGATCGCCGACGACGACCTGGAAGCCCTCATAGGTCATGTAGTAGGCGCCCAGCTGGGTGCGGACCCGGCCGCCGAACAGGGTCGATTTCCAGCCCAGCTCGTAGTCGATCACGTCTTCCGGCCCGAAGGAGCTGGCCGGGACATAGAAGTTCGGCGCGTTCAGCCCGCCCATCTTGAAGCCGGTGGCGACGAAGCCGTAGACGAAGTTGTTGTCGTCGATCTTGTAGTTGAGGCTCAGCTTGCCGGTCGTCTTCTCGGCGGTGACCTCGTCGTTCTGCAGCAGGGTCAGGCCGAACGCCGGATAGGTCGTGTAGACGTTGTCGTTGCGCGAGGTGCTTTCCGACCAGCGCGCGCCCAGCTGGATCTGCAGCCGGTCCGAGATGTCGTAGCTGACCTGGCCGAAGACCGCGGTGGTCTCCTTCGGCGTCTCGCCGAAGATGTAGTAGTCGACCACGCCCTCGGGGAAGCCGACGTGATAGGCGCCCTGCGGGAAGGTGGTGACCGGGAAGGTGACGTTGTCCTGCTGCCAGAAGGCGCCCAGCAGCCAGGTCAGGCGCTGGTTGTCCGGCGAGACCAGGTTGATCTCCTGCGACCAGACGTCTTCCTCTACGCGGTCATAGAAGGTGTTGTTCAGCGCGCTGGTGCCGTCCAGGTCGGTCGAGAACTCGCTGATCCCGTCCTGATAGCCGGTGATCGACCGCAGGGTGATCCCGTTGTCGAAGACGTAGCTGACGTTCAGCGACACGCGCGCCGTCACGTCCTTGCCGGAGTGGGGGCCGTTGGCGGTGATCTTGAACGGATCGTTGGTCGCCAGCGCCGGGTCGGCCGGATAGCCGCCGAAGTCCAGGCTGTTGTAGTCGCCCTTCAGCAGCACCCGCAGGGCCGGCGTCGGGGTCCACAGGAAGCTGGCGCGGACGCTGTTCATGTCCACGTCGCCGGGGCTGCCCTTATAGGGGCCGGTGATCTCGTGGAAGCTGCTGCGCTGCTCACTGTTGACGGCGAAGCGGGCGGCCAGGGTGTCGGTGATCGGCACGTTCACCGCGCCCTGGAATTTCAGGTTGTCGTAGTTGCCGACCTGACCCATCACATAGCCGTTCACGCCCGAGAAGTCGGGGTTGCGCGAGGTGATGAAGACCGCGCCGCCCGTGGCGTTGGTGCCCGCGAAGGTGCCCTGCGGTCCGCGCAGCAGCTCGACCGCGCCGATGTCGTAATAGGGCTCGGTCTGGAAGTAGCCGGGGAAGACCGGCACGCCGTCGCGATAGGTGGTCACGCCCACGCCGATGGCGGTGGTGGGCTCCGACTTGCCGATGCCGCGCACGTTGAAGAAATTGCCCTGGCCGAAGTTCTGCACCGTCGTGGACGGGGCCACGAATTGCAGTTGCTCCAACGAGAAGACGCCGCGGTCGTCCAGGCTTTCGCCCGACAGCACGGTGGCCGCGACGGCGGTTTCCTGAAGGTTGGTCGTGCGCCGTTCGGCGGTGACCACCACCTCGCCCAGCGAGGCGACGTCGGCCTGCTGGTCGGTGGATTGGGGCGTGGCGTCCTGAGCCTGCGCGGCTCCGGCCCACAGCAGGACGGCGGCGGATGTCGTCAGCCAGAGCTTGCGCCCCATGGTCTTCCTCCCTCGATGTTTCCTCGGGCGCTCTGACGGCGCCGTGACCATGACCGTCTCACCGATTCAAGTCGTCGTCAATCCTCACTCGCCGGCTAGTGAACATTGACCTTTCGGTCAGGATCATCAGAGTGCGACCGCCCGGAGCCGGGCGACAGCAGCGATGTCCGGAACAGTCGGGGAGACCAGCATGACCATCGATCTCAAGGGCCGGGTGGCCATCGTCACGGGCGCCGGCGGCGGCCTGGGCCGCAGCCACGCCATCGCCCTGGCCCGCCAAGGCGCCAGGGTGGTGGTCAACGATCTGTCGGCCGCCGCGTGCGACGCGGTCGCCGCCGAGATCACGGCCGCGGGCGGCGAGGCCGTTCCCTGGACGTGCAGCGTCACCGACCGCGAGGGCGTCTTCGCCATGGTCGCGGGCGTGGTCGAGCGCTGGGGCCGGATCGACATCCTGGTCAACAACGCCGGCATCCTGCGCGACCGCACGTTCGCCAACATGGATCTGGACGATTTCGCCCTGGTGGTGGACGTGCACCTGATGGGATCGGTCAACCTGACCAAGGCCGCCTGGCCGCACATGCGCGACAGGGGCTACGGGCGGGTGATCTTCACCACCTCGTCGTCGGGCCTGTACGGAAACTTCGGCCAGGCTAACTACGGCGCGGCCAAGATGGCGCTGGTCGGGCTGATGCAGACCCTGGCGCTGGAAGGCCGCAAGTTCGACATCCGCGTCAACTGCCTGGCTCCCAGCGCGGCGACGCGGATGACCGAGGGCCTCTATTCCGACGATGACCTCAAGGGCCTCTCGAGCGACCTGGTCAGCCCGGGCGTGGTCGCCCTGGCCGCCGAGAGCGCGCCGACCCGCACCATCCTGCTGGCGGGGGCGGGGGCCTTCGAGCAGGCGCACATCACGATGACGCGGGGCGTCCATGTCGGCGACGCCCCCGACGCCGCCGAGCAGATTCAGGCGCAGTGGGCTCGCATCGCCGACCGGACCGAGGAGCAGGTCCCCGAATCCGGCGCCGCCCAGTACACCCACGAGATCGGCCATCCTGATCGTCCGGTGGTCGGCGCGCTCGATGCGGCCTGACATCCGGGAACCTTGGTACGCCCGCGATGAATTCTGGGATTCCTGGGCGTAGGCGTTAACGGCGCCTTAATATAAAGGCCAAGCTTCGCCGTCATTTTTGCCGGTGAAGCTTGACCCGTCGCGCTCGCGGCGGACCCGGGGGAAGTCAGAGATGTTCGGTATTGTGAAGTCGGTCTTCGGCCGCGCGGGCGTCTACGCGCGCGCGCTGCTGACGGTGGTCGTGGCCTTGGTGGCGCTGGCCGCGCCGTCGGCCGCGTTCGCCCTTTCGGCCGGGTGCAGTGCGATCAATGCCTTGGGTGGAACCTTCACCGTCGATGGCGCGGGCAACGGCACCGACAAGTTCACCGACTTCGCGAGCCAGCCGCTCGCGAACGGTGAGGTCGTGACCTATTCCTGGTCGGGAAACACCAAGGGCGCTTACGTCTACATCCTGTACAGCCAGAACAGCGGCTTCCAATTCGCCCCTGAATCCGTCGAGGATTCGACCGCGGTCAGCGGGTCGGGATCCTTCACCTTCTCGAACATCGCTGCCGGTGACTTCTTCGAAGTCGGCGTGAACGACGACACGATCTACAATACGGGGTCCAATCCCGCGGCGCGTAACAGCACCGTCAACATCACGCTCAGTTGCTCGGCGCCGACCCCGCCCAGCCTGTCGATCAACGATGTGTCCGAGAGCGAAGGCGATACCGGGACCAAGACCTTCACCTTCACCGCCTTCCTGTCGGCCGCCAGCGCGAGCACGGTCACCGTCAACTATGCCACCGCGAACGGCACGGCGACCGCCGGCAGCGATTACACCGCGGTCAGCGGCGTCCTGACGTTCGCACCTGGCGAAACGATGAAAACCATCGCGGTCCTGGCCAACGGCGACGCCCTGGCGGAGCCGAACGAAACCTTTTTCGTGAACCTCAGCGGCGCGACGAATGCGACGATCTCGGACGCTCAAGGCATCGGCACAATCGTCAATGACGACGTGGCGACCCCTCCGACGGTCAGCGCGGTCTTCAACGCCTCCCCCATCAACCTAGGCAGCAGCCGTCAGCTGCAGATCACGATCACCAACCCGACCGCCTCCCCGATGACCGGGGTCTCTCTCGCGGCCGCCGCCTTGCCGGTGAACGTCAACGGCTCCACCCCGGCGACCAACTGCCCCAGCGCGACGGCCAGTTACAACTCCGGGACCAAGGAATTCAGCCTGTCCGGCGGAACGCTCGCCGCCGGCGCCAGCTGTCTGTCCACCCTGACCGTGACGCCGACCGCGACGGGCAGCTACACCTATACGACCGGCGTGGTCTCGGCGACGGGAGCCACCGGAGGCACGGCGACCACCGGCGCCCTGGTCGTCAATTCCCCTCCGACGGTGACGTCGATCAGCCCGACCGCCGGCCCGACCGGCGGCGGCACGACGGTGACGCTCACCGGCGCCAACTTCACCGGGGTGACCGCGGTCACGTTCGGCGCCACGGCGGCCACCGGCTTCACTTTCAACAGCGCGACCTCGATCACCGCCACGGCTCCGGCCGGCGCGGCGGGCACGGTCGATGTCCGTGTCACCACGGGCGCCGGGACCAGCGCGACCAGCGCCGCCGACCAGTTCACCTATGTCACCGCGCCGACTGTGACCTCGGTCTCGCCGACGGCCGGTCCGACAGGCGGCGGGACCACCGTGACCATCACCGGCACGGGCTTCGCGGCCGCGGCCGGCACGGGCGCGGTGAAGTTCGGCGCGACCAATGCGACCTACACCATCAACAGCAACACCCAGATCACCGCCACGTCGCCGGCCAACTCGGCGGGGACTTACGACATCACCGTCACCACCCCGGGCGGAACCAGCGCCACCTCGGCCGCTGACCAGTACACCTATGTCGCTGCGCCGACCGTGACCTCGATCTCGCCGACGGCGGGACCGACCGGCGGCGGCACGACGGTGACGATCTTCGGGACGAATCTCTCCACGGCCACCGCCGTCACCTTCGGGGCCACGGCGGCCACCGGCTTCACGGTCAACAGCGCGACCTCGATCACCGCCACGGCTCCGGCCGGCGCGGCGGGAACGGTGGACGTCCGCGTCACCACCGTGGGCGGGACCAGCGCGACCAACGCCGCAGACCAGTTCACCTATGTTGGAGCGCCGACCGTGACCTCGATCTCGCCGACGGCGGGACCGAGCGGGGGCGGGACGACGGTGACGATCACCGGCACACGCTTCTCCGGCGCCACCGCCGTCACCTTCGGGGCCACGGCCGCGACCGGCTTCACGGTCAACAGCGCCACCCAGATCACGGCCACCGCTCCGGCGGGAACCGGCACGGTCGACGTCCGCGTCACCACCCTGGGCGGGACCAGCGCGACCAGCGCCGCTGACCAGTTCACCTATGTCCCCGCGCCGACGGTGACCTCGATCTCGCCGACGGCGGGACCGGCCACGGGCGGGACGTCGGTGACGATCACCGGGACCAACTTCACCGGGGTGACAGCGGTCACCTTCGGCGCCACCTCGGCGACCGGCTTTACGTTCAACAGCGCCACCTCGATCACCGCCACGGCCCCGGCCGGCGCGGCGGGCACGGTCGACGTCCGCGTCACCACCGGCGGCGGAACCAGCGCGACCAGCGCCGCCGACCAGTTCACCTATATCGGAGCGCCGACGGTGACCGCGATCTCGCCGACGGCGGGACCGGCCGCGGGCGGGACCTCGGTGATCATCACGGGAACCCGCTTCACCGGGGCCACCGCCGTCACCTTCGGGGCCACGGCGGCGACCGGCTTCACGGTCGACAGCGCCACCCAGATCACCGCCACGGCTCCAGCCGGCGCGGCGGGGACGATCGATATCCGCGTCACCACGGCGGGTGGGACCAGCGCGACCTCGGCAGCCGACCGGTATATCTATATCGCGGCGCCGACGGTGACGGCGATCTCGCCGGCGGCGGGCCCGATCTCGGGCGGGACGACGGTGGTCATCACCGGCACGCGTTTCGCGGCGGCGGCCGGAACCGGCGCCGTGAAGTTCGGCGCGACCGACGCGACCTACACCATCAACAGCAACACCCAGATCACCGCCACGGCCCCGGCCAACTCGGCGGGGACCTACGACGTCACCGTCACCACCACGGGCGGGACCAGCGCCACCTCGGCCGCTGACCAGTACACCTATGCCGCGGCGCCGACCGTGACCGACCCCGGCGCCGTCGTGGTCGCCTTCAACACCGCCACGCCGATCGACCTGTCGGGCTCCATCTCGGGCAGCCATTCGACCATCGCGGTCGCGTCGGGTCCGTCGCACGGCTCGACCAGCATCTCGGGCGACGTGGTCACCTACACGCCTGACACCAACTATGCGGGCGCCGACAGCTTCACCTTCACGGCGACAGGCCCAGGCGGAACCTCGGCCACGGCCACGGTCAGCCTGACGGTCAGCCTCGGCGACCAGGCCATCACCTTCAATGCGCTGGGGAACGCCTCGCTCTCGGCCTCGCCCCTGACCCTGGCGGCGACGGCGAGCTCGGGCCTGTCGGTGAGCTTCTTCTCGGACACCACCGCGGTCTGCACCGTGTCGGGAACCAGCCTGACCCTGCTGCAGACGGGGACCTGCACGATCCGGGCGGAACAGCCCGGCGACACGACCTGGGCCGCCGCGCCTTCGGTCTCGCGCAGCTTCACGGTCACTCCGGCCCATCTGGTCATCACGGCCGCCCCGGCCTCCGGCCTCGTCGTCGGTCAGAACTACAGCCAGGCCAACACCGTCAGCGGCGGCGTCGCGCCCTACACCTATGCGCTCGCGGCCGGCGCCTTTGTGCCCGGTACGACGCTGAACACCTCGACCGGCGTGGTCTCGGGCACGCCGACCGTGGCGGGTTCGTTCAGCTACATCGTCCGCGTCACCGACAGCCAGGGGACGCCGGTCACCGCCGACACCGGCGTGAACACGGTCACCATCGCCAGAGGCTCGCAGACCCTGGCCTTCACCTCGACGGCGCCGTCCGCCGTGGTGGCCGGTCCGGCCTATGCGGTCACGGCGACGGCGAACTCGGGCCTGACCGTCAACCTCAGCCTCGACGGAACCAGCACGGGCTGCGTGCTCTCGGGCGGGTCGGTGACCTTCACCAGCCCCGGAACCTGCGTCATCAACGCCAACCAGCCCGGCGACAGCAACTGGAACGCCGCGGCCCAGGTCCAGCAGAGCTTCGCCGTCATCGCCAACCCGCCCATCGCCGACGACTCGCCGGGCTGGCTGGTGGCCTACAACAGCACCGGCGCGCCCCTGGACCTGTCGGTCTGGATCAGCGGCGGCGCCCACACCTCGATCGCGGTGGTCACGCCTCCGGCGCACGGCACGACCTCGATCGCCGGTGATGTGGTCACCTACACCCCGACCGCCGGCTATTTCGGCATCGACAGCTTCACCTATACGGCCACCGGCCCGGGCGGGACCTCGAACGTCGCCCTCGTCCATCTGACGGTGGAGACTCCCGCCGCTCCGGCCGTGACGAACCGCAGCGGTGTCGCCGTCGCCTACAACGGCGCCGGTACGGTGATCGACCTCTCCACCTCGATCACCGGCGTGCACGCCTCCATCGCGATCGACACGCCGCCGGCCCACGGCACGGTCACGGTCGCCGGCGACGTGGTCACCTATGTGCCCGCCGCCAACTACTACGGCGCTGACAGCTTCACCTACACGGCCACCGGCCCCGGCGGGACCTCGGCTCCGGCGACCGTCAGCCTGACGGTGGCCAATCCGCCGGCTCCGACGGTTTCGGGCCGTAGCGGCGTCGCCGTCGGCTACAACAGCACCGGCGCGGCGATCGACCTAGCGAGCGCGGTCAGCGGCGTGCACGGCTCCATCGCCGTCGCGACCCCGCCCGCCCACGGCGCGGTCACTATCGCGGGCGACGTGGCCACCTACGTCCCGGCCGCGAGCTACTTCGGTCCGGACAGCTTCACCTATACGGCGACGGGTCCCGGCGGGACCTCGGCTCCGGCCACGGTGTCGCTGACGGTGGCGACCCCGCCGCCGCCGGTCGTCGCGCCGCCGACCACCCCGGTGGTGGTGCCGACGCCGCCCGCCGGCAACGGTCCGCCGCAACCGGTCACCGTCAATCTGGGCAGCCAGAGCAACGGCGTCATCGACGGCTACCGCATCACCGCGACCAGCCAGCACGGCACGGCGTC
>NZ_JBWKOL010000010.1:0-85621 GCF_059416065.1 Brevundimonas sp. GW821-FHT09G01 | reverse complement strand
GCCTCAGCCTGGGCGGCGCTGGCGGCGCGCTCGGCGGCGGCGGCCTGCTCACGGGCGGCGGCGTCCTTGCGGGCGCGCTCCTCAGCGGCGGCGCGTTCGCGTTCGACGTTCTGCTGGGTGGCCAGCTCGATCGCGCGGCGGCGGGCTTCCTGCTCGGAGGCCGACAGGCCGCCGGCGTCGGACGACGCGACCGGACGCGGCGCCTGCGGGGCGGCGGCCGGAGCGGCCGGGCGAGCGACATCGAAGCCTTGCGGACGCTGATGTCCGCCCGGCGTCGCACCCACGCGGCGCTTGGTCTCGACCACCACGGTCTTGGTGCGGCCGTGGCTGAAGCTCTGGCGCACGGTGCCGGTCGAAACCGATCCCGCCGTCCGGGGCTTCAGGCTCAGCGGCGCGCGCGGCCCTGTCGTCGACGCGGGCGTCGAAGGGGTCGTCTTGCCGTCGTTGGTCTTGTCGTTCTCGTCAGTCATCCGGTCGCTTTACTTTGGCTCGGGACAGTCCCGGGCCCATTCCAAACTTGATCGTCCAAACACAAAAAGCCGTGCGGAACTCCGCCCCCCGTCAGGGAGCGGAACCCCGCCCGTCTGAATTTCCATCCGGGGCCCCAGCCGTCTCGTCGCCCCACTGCGGAGGCGTCAACGGTCGAAATCCCGCCAGCCGTTCGACTTCGAAAGTCCAACGATCGGCCCGCCCGCCCTCAAGCAGGACGGCGTGTATCGCATTTTCCAGCCCGAGGGCCAAACTCAAATCGTCGGCGGTGAAGGCCCCGCACACTTTGGGGGGCGGCGTCTGGTGTTTCGCCAGGGCCAGCAGCTTGCCGCGTCCGTCGGCGGACCCGTCCGCCGCCTCGACGATCCATGCGGCCTTTCCGGATCGGATCGCGGCGGCCGACTTCTCGAAGCCAGAGATAAGAGCGCCTTCGCGCCGGGCAAGACCCAGCTGCTCCAGACAGCGCTTGAACAGCAGGTTTTCCACCAGATCGGGCAGATCGGCGGCGGGTTTCAGCGGGGCCTTCGCCGCGCGGCTGAACAGGTTCTTCTTGACCGCCGCCTCGAGGGAGGCGCGGTCGGCCGCGACCCAGAGGCCGCGGCCGGGCAGCTTGCGCGCCAGGTCGGGGGCGACCGCGCCGTCCGGAGCGGCGACGAAACGGATCAGACGAGATTCATCCATGACCTGGTGGGTGACCAGGTCGCGGCGTTCCCTATCGATCGTCGCGTCGCGCAGGCTCATGAACGGCGGGGTCTCCCATCACGCGTTTTCGGGTTGGTCGAGGTCTTCGGCGTCTTCAGCCGGGGCCTCTTCGGTCTCTTCGGAAGGCGCGTTCGAGAACACGGCGTCGGCGTCGTATTCGCCTTCGGCGTACTCTTCCTCGTATTCCGGCTCGGGTTCCGGCTGCGGCAGTTCCGAGGCGTCGATCCAGCCGGCGGCCACGCGGGCCTGCAGGATCAGCATCTCGGCGTCTTCCTGCGCCAGGTTGAAGCTCTCCAGCACGCCGGGGACCTTCACGCGTTCGCCGCTGCGGATTTCGTAGCCGCCGCGGATTTCGTCGGTGGCCAGATCGGCCAGATCCTCGACGGTCTTCACGCCGCCCTCGCCGAGCGCCACGGCCATGGCCAGGGTCACGCCCGGAACGGCCAGAACGCCGTCCTCGACGCCCAGTTCGGTGCGCTTGGCGTCCAGCTCGGCGGCCTTGCGGTCCAGGAAGTCGCGGGCGCGGGCCTGCAGTTCTTCCGCCGTGTCCTCGTCGAAGCCTTCGATGTCGGAGATTTCGTACGGCTCGACGAAGGCCAGGTCCTCGACCGTGGCGAAGCCTTCGGTGACCAGCAGCTGGGCGATGACCTCGTCCACGTCCAGGGCTTCCTGGAACAGGCTGGTGCGCTCGCTGAACTCGCGCTGGCGACGCTCGGAGTCCTGGCTCTCGGTGATGATGTCGATCTGCCAGCCGGTCAGCTGCGAGGCCAGGCGGACGTTCTGGCCGCGGCGGCCGATGGCCAGCGACAGCTGCTCGTCCGGAACCACGACTTCAACGCGGTCGGCTTCTTCGTCCAGCACGACCTTCGACACTTCGGCCGGGGCCAGGGCGTTGACGATGAAGGTGGGCTCGTCGTTGTTCCACTGGATGATGTCGATCTTCTCGCCCTGCAGTTCGGCGACGACCGCCTGAACGCGCGAGCCGCGCATGCCGACGCAGGCGCCGACGGGATCGATGGAGGAGTCGTTCGACAGCACGGCCATCTTGGCGCGCGAGCCGGCGTCGCGGGCGGCGGCGCGGATCTCGATCACGCCATCGTAGACTTCCGGCACTTCCTGCGCGAACAGCTTGGCCATGAAGCCCGGGTGCGAGCGCGACAGCATGACCTGCGGGCCCTTCGCTTCCGGACGCACGTCGTAGATGTAGGTGCGGATGCGGTCGCCGATGTTGAAGGTTTCGCGCGGGATCGAGTCGTTGCGGCGCATGATGCCTTCGCCACGGCCCAGGTCGACGATGGTGTTACCGTATTCGACGCGCTTGACGGTGCCGTTGACGATCTCGCCGACGCGGTCCTTGAACTCTTCGTACTGGTTGGCGCGCTCGGCCTCGCGGACCTTGCCGGTCACGACCTGGCGGGCCATCTGGGTCTGCACGCGGCCGAACTCGAACGGCGGCAGGTTCTCGACGTATTCCTTGCCGACTTCGGCTTCCGGATCGCGCTTCAGCGCATCCTTCAGGCGCACCATGGCGCTGTCGTTGAACTCTTCCAGCTCGTCTTCCGGCTGCCAGTCGTCCTCGACGATGGTGACGTGACGGGTCAGGGCCAGTTCGCCGGTCTTGTGGTCGATCTTGGCGCGGATGTCGTGGTGCGCGCCATAGCGCGACTTGGCGCCCTTCTGGATCGCTTCCTCGATCGCCTCGATGACGATCTCCTTGTCGATGTTCTTCTCGCGCGCGACCGCATCGGCGATCTGCAGCAGTTCGAGACGGTTCGCGGAAACGCCAACGGCCATGTCTTAGTCCTCAGCCTCAGTCTGGTTGTCTTCATTGCGGGCGGCGCGTTTTTCGGCCCCCGCCTTCATCAGTTCATCGGTCAGCACCAGCTTGGCGTCGACCAGCCATTCGAACGGGATCAGGGCGGTGTCTTCCTCCCCTTCCAGATCGATGGCGATATTGGTGTCTTCGGTCCCGGCCAGCACGCCCTTGAAGCGCTTGCGGCCTTCGACCATCCGGTCCGTCTCCAGACGCGCCTCATAGCCTTCGAACAGGTCGAAGTCGCTCAGGCGGGTCAGCGGGCGATCGATGCCCGGCGACGAGACTTCCAGCAGATATTCGCCGGCGATCGGGTCGGCGGCGTCGAACACCTCCGACACCGCGCGGCTCAGGCGGGCGCATTCCTCGACGGCGATGTCGTGGTCCGAGCCGCGCTCGGCCATGATCTGCAGGCGACGGCGCAGGGTCCCGCCCATCAGCCGCACGCGCACGACCTCAAGACCCAGGCTCTCGGCGATGGGTTCGATCAGCTCCAGGAGCTGGCGGTCTTCTGCGGTCTTGGCCTTCAAGTTGGGTCCCGGGCAAAATAAAAGCGGCTGGCCGTCCGGGCCGCCGCTTTAACGGCGCCGTTAGGAGCCGGTCTAACGATGTGGAGCGGCGTATAGACCCGCGGGACGGCTTTGTCAGCCCCGATAATCCGGATTGCGTTCCGGGGGGGCTGCCGCCAGAAACACTCTCGATGAAAGTCTACTGGATCGGTCTCGACACGCCCGGGCGTCTCGGCGTGTCACGCAAGCCTGAGGGCGGCGACGCTCTCGACGCTCAGATGGAGCATCTGCACCGCGGCATGGTCGACCACGTGGTCAGCATGCTCGAGCCCGCCGAGGCCGCCGAGTTCGGCCTGGCCGAAGAGGGCGCGGCGGCTGAGCGGCACGGCGTCGGCTTCTACAACTTCCCCATCGTCGATCACGGCCTGCCGGGCGACGTCGAGGCCTACGCCCGGGTCGCACGGGCCATCAGCAACCGCCTGCGGGCGGGACAGGCGATCGTCATCCACTGCCGGGCGGGCCTGGGCCGCGCGCCGTCTCTGGCCATCTGCGCGCTGGTCGCGGGCGGGATGAACATCGACGAGGCCATACTGCGCGTCGGCCGGGCCCGGGGACGTCCCGTGCCCGAAACCGACGAACAGTACGCCTTCATCAAGGCCTTCGCGGACCGCCCGAAAGCCTCCTCGCCGACCTGACTCAGGCGGCCTGAAGCAGGTCCAGCTGACCCAGGAAGTCGCGCTTGCCCAGGGCCACGCCGCGGTTGCGCAGGATCGCGTAGGCCGTGGTCACGTGGAAGAAGAAGTTTGGGATGGCGAAGCTGGTCAGATAGCCGACGCCGTCGAAATCCAGCTCGACGCCCGGGAAGCGCAGTTCGACGCGACGGGTCTCGCCGCCCTCGAACGCCGCCGCATCGACGCCTTCGATGAAGGCGATCGACAGGGCGATGGTCGCCTTCAGCTCGGCCAGCGAGGCTTCGTTGTCGTCTGTTTTGGGCCAGGGCTGGCCGGTCAGGCGCGCGACGCAGCTGCGGCCCGAGAAGCTGGCCATGCGGATCTGGTCGGCGAACGGCCTCATGTCCGGTGCGAGGCGCGCCTCCAGCAGCTCGGCCTCGTCCAGACCGGCCTCGACGGCCTTGTCGATCAGATGGGACAGATTGGTCAGGCCGCGCACGAAGATCGGCGCGGACGCATCCTTGAGGGTGAAAGTCATGGCGCGGCCTCCGGTGTGATTTTCCGGTTTCCTGCGCCGCTTCCCTGGCGAAAGCCAGAGGCGACTTGCGCGGTCCGGGAGCGCATGGTTCGGGGAGGGGATGCGCGTCCTGACCTCCGCCGCCCTGATCGTCGTCTTCGCCGGGCTGGCGGCCGTCTGCGCGCGGATCAATGTCCCCATGGTTCCTGTCCCCATGACGATGCAGACCTTCGCGGTGCTGCTGGCCGGCGCCGCCCTGGGGCCCTGGCGAGGGGGCGTCGCCGTCCTGCTGTATCTGGCGCTG
Source organism: Brevundimonas sp. GW821-FHT09G01 (assembly GCF_059416065.1). Lineage (NCBI taxonomy): Bacteria > Pseudomonadati > Pseudomonadota > Alphaproteobacteria > Caulobacterales > Caulobacteraceae > Brevundimonas > Brevundimonas sp. GW821-FHT09G01. Next base: position 80,616 of record NZ_JBWKOL010000010.1, on the reverse strand, counting down.
GGGGCCGCGGGCCTGCCGGTGCTGTCGGACGGCGCTTCCGGCCTGGAGCATTTCACCGGGCCGACCGCCGGCTATCTGTTCGCCTTCCCCGTGGCGGCGGCCCTGGCCGGCGCGCTCTACCAGCGGGCGCGCGGCGTGGCGGCCAGGGTCGGCCTGCTGCTGGCCGCCCATCTTCTGATCCTCGCCGTCGGCACGGCGTGGCTGGCGACGGCCATGGGCGTGGCGGCGATCGCGGCCGGCTTCACGCCCTTCCTGATCGGGGCGTTGGTCAAGTCGGGGCTGGTCGCGGCGTGCGCGGCGGCCCTGCGCCGCCTGCCGGTGTTCAGACCCGGATGAACTCCAGGAAGATCGGCGGGGTGTCGCCCAGCTTCTTCTCCTCGTAGCGGGTGACCACGTGGTCCTGCGGGGCCACGCGCCAGTCGTCGGCGCGGTCGGCGGTCCACTGCAGGCCCGGCGTCCGCTCCAGGCGCTCCAGCGCCCATTCGGCGTAGTCCTTCCAGTCGGTCACGAACCGCAGCCGGCCGCCGGGCTTCAGCAGGCGGGCGATCTCGGCGGCGCTCTCGTCCTGGATCAGGCGGCGCTTGTTGTGGCGCGCCTTGTGCCAGGGGTCGGGGAACAGGATCATCACCCGGTCCAGCGAGGCGTCGGGCAGGGCCTTCATCACGTCGCGCGCGTCATCGGCGTGCAGGCGCACATTCTTCAGAGCGCCGTCCTCGATATGGCGCAGGGCCGAGCCGACGCCGTTCAGGAAGGGCTCGCAGCCGATCATCAGGGCGTCCGGGCGGCGCGCCGCCTGGGCCGCCAGATGCTCGCCGCCGCCGAAGCCGATCTCCAGCCAGACTTCCTTCGCGCCGGGCATCAGCGCCTGCGGATCGATCGGTCCCGCTTCCGGATCGGGCACGGCGATGGCCGGCAGCAGGGTGTCGAACAGCGCCGCCTGGCGCGGCTTGAGCGTGCGCGACTTGATGCGCCCGAACGAGCGCAGCGGCCCCCAGGTCGGGGTGATCGGAGTATCGGGATCGGAGGACATGGCGGGGCGTATAGCTCGCCGTCGCCGGGAAGGCAGTAGGGAATAGGCAGTAGGCATTAGGCAGTGGGGGACGCGGCGGCGGTGCAAGCGAAGGGCCGCGACGTTTCCGCCGCGGCCCTACTGCCTCAGAGAGCCTTCAGCTTCTCGACCAGATCCGTCTTCTCCCACGAGAAGCCGCCGTCGGCGTCCGGTTGACGGCCGAAGTGTCCGTAGGCGGCGGTGCGGGCGTAGATCGGCTTGTTCAGGCCCAGATGCTCGCGGATGCCGCGCGGGGTGCCGCCGCCGATGAAGCCCAGAAGCTTCTCCTCCAGCACGCTCTCGTCGATCTTGCCGGTGCGGTGCAGATCGACGTGGATCGACTGGGGCTCCGCCACGCCGATGGCGTAGCTGATCTGGATCGTGCAGCGCTCGGCCAGGCCGGCGGCGACCACGTTCTTGGCCAGGTAGCGGCAGGCGTAGGCTGCTGAGCGGTCGACCTTGGTCGGGTCCTTGCCCGAGAAGGCGCCGCCGCCGTGCGGGGCCGCGCCGCCGTAGGTATCGACGATGATCTTGCGGCCGGTCAGGCCGGTGTCGCCGTCCGGCCCGCCGATCTCGAAGATGCCGGTCGGATTGATGTGCCAGACGGTGTTCTCGTCGGTGAAGCCTTCGGGCAGCACCTCAAGGATCAGCGGCTTGACGAAGGCGGTCACCTCGGCGGCCCGGCCGACCGCATGCTGGGTCGACAGCACGATCGAGGCCGCGCGCAGGGGCTTGCCGTTCTCGTACTGGATGGTGACCTGCGACTTCGCGTCGGGCTCCAGGAGCGTCCCGCCCGCATGGCGGACCTCGGCCAGGCGCTTGAGGATGTTGTGGCTGTACTGGAGGGTGGCCGGCATCAACTCGGGCGTCTCGTTCGAGGCGTAGCCGAACATGATGCCCTGGTCGCCCGCGCCTTCGTCCTTGTTGCCGGCGGCGTCCACGCCCACGGCGATGTCGGCCGACTGGCCGTGCAAGTGGTTCTGGAACTCGAAGGTGTTCCAGTGGAACTGGTCCTGCTCATAGCCGATGTCGCGCACGGCGGCGCGGACGACGGCCTCGATCTCCTGCTCGATCCCCGGGGCCCATTGGCCGTCCACGCCCATGATGCCCCGGCCACGGATTTCCCCGGCCAGCACGACCAGATTGGTGGTGGTCAGGGTCTCGCACGCCACCCGCGCTTCCGGATCCTTCGACAGGAACAGGTCCACCACGGAATCGGAAATGCGGTCGGCGACCTTGTCCGGGTGGCCCTCGGAAACGCTTTCCGAGGTGAACAGGAAGGATGAACGGGACAAGGCAGGCTCCTAGGGGGCGACCCGCCAAACATATAAAGCTATGTTTATATGTTCAAGTCGCGCTGCGTTGGGGGCGGCGCCAACGGGCCTCGGTGCTCACCGGCCGCTCCCCCGCCATCCAGCGTTCGACCACGCCGCCGGCGAGGCACAGGACCAGCAGGACGCCGATGCCCCAGCGGGACGCCACATCCATGCGGATGTGCTGCTCCTGCAGATCGGGCGTCAGGAACATCAGGCCATGGGCGATCATGGTCAGGCCGGCGAAGGCGGACGCGGCCAGCGTCCACCAGCGGTCCCGGCGCAGCGCCAGCCAGACCAGGGCCGCGAACAGGGCCAGATCGACGAGCGCCTCGCCGAGGCGGAAATCCTTGAGGGTGAGGGTCTGGAACATGAAGCTGGCCAGGAAGGCGAACACGAACACGGCCACGCCGGTCCGCTCGGTATGCCCTCCACGCATCCACGCCCAGGCGAAGACGCCCAGGCTGAGCAGCAGGTAGAAGAGTTGAAAGGGCGCCATGGCTCCTCCAGCGGCGGAGCCCGCGCCGGCCTTAGGGGGCCGGGGCGCGGGCGGCGCCTTGCATGACGGTTTCGTCGATGGTCAGGACCTGACGCTGGTAGGCGACGACGCTGTCGGCGATCGCCCGCATCATCACCGCCGCCAGGACCAGCATCACGACGATGATCAGGACGCGGACGCCCCAGTTGCGGGGCGGGGGCCGGTACCCGAGCCTGGGTTCTGCGCGCCCACCTGGGCCATCACCCAGCCAGCGCTCAACACCTGCTGCAAGAGCTCCCGCGGGTTCGAGCGTTCCGCGTCCGCGGCCAGCCCACGCATCAGATGCGCGCGCACCGGGTCGTTCTTCCCGAGCGAGCTGAAGCCCTCCAGCGCGGCTTCCAGATCCTCCCAGGTCCACTGGGGTAGGGGTTGTGTTTGAGAAACCATTGTCTGCCTCCCTGACGTGGAAGACAGAAGAGGGGGCGGAATCCGGAACGCCAATGGAGTCTTTCGTAGCCTCTGGTACGTTTCGTTCCAGGAGCGCCAAGGCCGCCTTGCGCCGGTTGACCCCCATGCGGCGGCAGGCCTCGTGCACGTGTTTCTTGACCGTGGCTTCCGAAAGATTCAGCCGAACGGCGATTTCCTTGTCGGTCAGAAAGGCCGTCAGTCTGAGGCACTGTTCCTGACGCGGGCTGAGATCTGCCGACATAGATCGCTCCGATACTGCGATCTTGCTAGGATGATCCGAACGGGGCGTCCAGACCGGCGCTCGCACAGGAGGCCGGTCTGTCGCCGTTCAACCGGGCCGCGTGTCAGTTCCGGCTGGGGAAGATGCCTTCCAGGGCGATCGAATAGTTGATCGCCAGCGTCGGCTGCAGGATCGAGATCGGCTGATTGCCGCCGTTCATGCCGCAGGTCTGCGGATGCAGCGCCACATTGGGGGCGGCCGGTGCGTAGATGTTCACCGTCACCGCGTCGCCGTTGCTCGGATCCGAACCGTTGGCGTCGGCGATGGACACGCCGGCGGTCGGCAGGTTCACGGTCGCGGCGGTGTTGTTCACCGAGATCGCGTGGTTGTGGGACGGCATGTTGTTGATGGTGATGCTCGTCGATTCCGTGCCGCTGACCTGACCGATGGTATAGGGCGACAGGCCGATGCCCTGGCCCATGCCGATCGGCAGGCGGCTCTGCAGGTTCGGCAGTTGGAACGTGGTCTGGCCGTTACCGCCGTAATTGGTGCCCAACAGGGCGAACAACGCCGAATTCTGCGAAATCGCGATCGTCTGGCCGTTGCACAGCGCCCATCCGCGCGGCGCGAAATTGAAGCCGAACGCCAGGATCGTCCCCATAAAAGCTTCCATAGACTCGCCCTCCCTTTATCGGGTTCGCGCAACGCGAAACCCCTTGCGGGCACAACCATGGCATAGGCTTTCGAAGGCGGCCAGACGCTATCGAACGTTGATATTGGTTCTCAGTCGGGCGGTCGCTTGCGCCGCCGCCGGCGGGAGATCGACGTCGAAACCCGCGGCGGCGAACAGGGCCAGGGAGGCGGTGTTCGAGGCGAAAATCAGCGCCGTGACATCCCGTCCCTTGGCCTGCGCCTCCTCCGCGACGGCGGCCAGAACCGCCGCGCCGACGCCGCGCCGGCGCCAGTCCGGGGCGGTGATGATCTCGACCACGTGCAGGGCGCCGTCCAGCGGACCGGTCAGCAGGCTGCCGGCGCGGACTTCTCCGATCCAGGCCACGCGCCGTTCCAGATCCGGAAACCGCTGCGCCAGCATGGCGTCGCGGGACCGGACCTGCATGTCGATCAGCGGGCCGGGATCGAAGCCGCCCAGGGCCGCGATCAGATGCGCGCGCACCCATCCGTCGACGACATCCGCGTCGGCGGCCGTTTCCGGACGCAGCTCAACCAGTGGAGAGTTTTCAGACGATGCCATCCCTCTAGATTGCAGACCTCGCGCGAACATGCACCATGTGCGTCGCAGCCGGAGCTCCAGATGATCCCCTCGTCCCTCGTTATTTTGACCGCCCCCCTGTTCAGGGCCTTCGTCGGCCGGGACTGGCTGGTCGACACCCAGCCCGCGCCGGTCAAGATAAAGCTCGACGCCGTGGACGACCTGAAGGGCGGCATGCCCGGCGGCCGCGATCCCTTCATCCTGATCTTCAGCACGCCCTGGGACACCCTGCTGGTCGAGGGTCAGTATCTGATGCGCCCGGGCGATGACGCCGACGCCGTCGAGGTTCACCTGATCCCGACGCAGACCGCCCCCGGGCCGCGCCGGCTGTACCACGCGGTCTTCAACTGAACCCTGGGGAAGCGCCGCCGCCTGGGTGACACGAACACCTGACCCCCGCATTGCGCATTCGACTCTGCTGGGGCGGTTCAGGCCAGCATGCACAAGGCTTCTGGCCTGAACCGTCCATCCGGCCGCCCTCGCGACGAGACGCCATGGTCAGTTTTCGACGGCGAGGCCGGGGATGTATTGCGAAGCGATCTTGTCAGCAAATCTCTGGGGCCCGGCGCCCAAGAGGTTCGTCAGAACGATCACCGTAAGGTCATCCTCGGGGTAGATGAAGATCGCCGCGCGATCGCCGCCCGTGGGCGTGATCGCGGGATGTTCCGCGCGGCGGATGACCGGCCAGCCCAGTCCATAGCCATTGATGGTCCGGTTGAAGCCGCGATAGCTTCCGTCCGGCAGCTGCTGCGGGGTCCAGAGCTGTTCGAGGCCCCTTTCGCTGACGAGTCGCCCCTTCTGCAGCGCGATAACCCATGCGGCCAGATCTGTGGCCGTGGCCTGAACGCCTGCGGTGGGATGCATGTAGGCGGGCCACGTCTCCTGGCGCGCCATCGGGGTCTCGCTGCGCTCGACGCCGACGGTCCTCATATCCGCTATCTGCAGCGTCAAATAGGTATAGAGCGAGGCGAGCTCAGGCACGGTATCAACGGTGTGTCCAAAGCGGGCCTGCTCCATGCCCGCCGCGTTGAACTGCCCCTCGCGAACGAAGTCGACGAAGGGCTCGCCCGAGAGCCTTTCGATGATCTTGCCCATCAGGACATAGCCGGTCTGGTTGTAGGCATACTGCGTTCCGGGCGCATATCGCAGGGGCAGTTCCTGCACCCTTGCCCAGGCGGCATCGGGCTCGGCGCCGTCGATCAGTCGGGTATTGTCGTCAATGATCTCGGGCAGGCCGGACGTGTGCGTGAGGATCTGGCGGACAGTGATCTCATTCCACGAGGACGGAAGCCCTTCGAGATATTGCGTCACCGATGCATCGAGATCGAGTTTTCCGGCCTCGACGAGCTGCATGGCCGCCACGCCGGTGAAGGCCTTGCTGATCGAGTTGATGCCGAAAACAGTGCGGTCCGTCACAGGCGTCGCGGTCTCGAAGTCGGACTGGCCGTAAGCGCCCGTGAAGACGATTTCGCCGTTTTTCACGATCGCCAGCTGGAGCCCCGGAATACCGCGAGACGCCATCTCGCTTTGGACCAGGCGTTCAATCGCGGCGGCCGTGTTGTCCGCTTCCGCGCTCTGCGTTGTTTGGGCGTTTGCGCTATCGGCAAGACCGCCCATGACCGCGATCAGGCCGATTGCGGCGGAAATTCTGTTCAGCATTGTTTTGGCTATCCGGAGCTTAGGGGGTGTCGGCTGCGATCGTGGATCGGATGATCGAAGCGCCTTTGCGATCACCAAGGTGGGAAGAACAGGCGCTGCGTTGGGCGCAACGGCGCGTTGACTGAGAGATGGACGGGTCATGGCGTCGGTTGACCCGGTCGCCGCACGGCCGTCCATCCCGGCTCGGTCAATGGTGCGCCTTGATCGGCGAACAGCAGTGCGTCCCGGTGAACTGTCGCCTCAAGGCGGCTGTCAGGTTTGGGGGCGGCAGCGCCACGCAGGTCGACTCCGGCCCGCCGCCGGCAAATACGTCAGCGGCGGTCGCCGCTGCGTTTCCCTTGAGCTGGATGTCCGGGGTCACAGCCTTCACGGCCGCAACGCGCTCAGCGCGGCCTGAACGGCCTCCCACTGGGCGCCCACGCAACTCCCAGGCTGAAGCGCCTTCCGGCCCATCGCGGCCCGGCTTCAAAGCTTGCACGGCTCAGGAAAGGTGGTGCCGCTTAGGTGACTCGAACACCTGACCCCCGCATTACGAATGCGATGCTCTACCAGCTGAGCTAAAGCGGCCTGCGACCGGTTCGGGGCGTTTCCGAACCGCGCGAGAGGCGCTCTTTATACGCGGGCCGCCGGATTGCCAAGCGCCAGCAGCACGGCGGCGTCGGTCGGTTCGCCCGCGGTGCGGATTTCGGCGAAACCGGCCGCCGCCAGAGGGGCCGCCGCGGCCGCCGAAATGGCCACCGCCAGCCGTCCCGCGCCGCCGTCACGGCCCAGGGCCCGGGCCACCGCCTTGGCCGCGCGAGGGGAGTGGGCCAGCACCGCTTCGAAATCCGCCGGCGCCTTGGCCCGGGTCTCCGTCGCCTCATAGACCGGCAGGATCACGGTCTCGACCGCGCGGTTCAGCAGGGCGTCCAGATCCCCGGCCGGCTCGCGAGCGCCCGGCACCAGCACCCGTCCGGTTGCTTCACTCGCGATCAGCCAGGCCAGGTCCGCCAGGGCCCCCGAGGCCGAGGTCACGGTCGTGAACCCCGCCTGCCGCGCCCGCTCGGCGGTGACATCGCCCACGGCGAACACGGCCAGGGATCGGTCGGGGGTCAGGTCGGCGAACACGGCCACGCCGTTCGGGCTGGTGAAGGCCAGGGCTGTGATTCCGCTCAGGTCGGGGGCCGGCTGGATGATGGGGCGGACGGCCAGAACCGGCGCGATCAGGGGGTCGAAGCCGCGGGCGGCCAACCGCGCCGCCGTCCGGGATGCGCCCGGCTCGGTGCGGGTCACCCAGATGCGGCGGAGGCCGGTCAGGTCTCGATCCTCTGGTCGCCGCCGGCGGCGTGGACCTCGGCCCCCAGCCGCAGGCCCAGCGCACGGGCCTGGTCCTGCGCATCGGCGGCGTGGACGTCGCCGATCTCGCCCGACCGCCGCCAGCGGACCGAGCCGTCCGGAGCCAGCATTTCAGTGGTCAGGCGCAGATGGCCTTCCCCGATCTCGGCGTGGGCGCCGATCGCCGTGCGGCACGACCCTTCCAGCGCCGTCATCGCCCCGCGTTCGGCGGCCACGGCTAGGGCGGTCATGGGGTGGTTGAGGGCGGCCACCCAGGCCGCGCTTTCGCCCTCGCGCGTCTGCAGCGCCAGCGCGCCCTGGCCCGGGGCGGGCAGGAAGGCGTCCAGCGACAGCCGCTCGCGGATCACGTCCTCGAAGCCCAGCCGGTTCAGCCCCGACACGGCCAGCAGGATGGCTTCGAACTCGCCTTCCGCCAGCTTGCGCAGCCGGGTGTCGACATTGCCGCGCAGCATTTCGATCTTCAGGTCCGGCCGCAGCGCCAGCGCCTGCGCCTGACGCCGCAGCGAGGCCGTGCCCAGCCGGGCGCCCACGGGAAGGCTGTCGAAGCTCGCGAAGTCGGTGCTGACGAAGGCGTCGCGCGGGTCCTCGCGTTCAGGGACGGCGGCAATGCACAGGCCGCGCGGCTGTTCGGCGGGCACGTCCTTCATGGAATGGACGGCCACATCGACCCGGCCCTCCAGCAGGGCCTCCTCGATCTCCTTGGTGAACAGCGCCTTGCCGCCGATCTCCAGCAGGCGGCGGTCCTGCACCCGGTCGCCGGTGGTGAGGATCTCGACCAGCGGCACGGCCTCGGCCAGATCGGCGTCGGCCACCCCCATGGCCCGGCCTATGGCGCGCTGCATCATGCCCGACTGGGTGAGCGCCAGCTTGGATCGCCGAGTGCCGATGCGGATGGGAAAGGTCATGAGGCGTTGCGCGGGTCCGGCGGGGTCGCTACCTCGACCCCATGATGATGGCCGCCGACTATAGCAGCGAAAAGGGCCGGGCAACCGAAGCGCCCGACGCTGACCTGGTCGTGCTGGGTCTGGAGACCAGCTGCGACGAGACCGCGGCCTCGGTGGTGCGGCTGACCGGGGACGGCGCGGCCACGGTCCTGTCGTCGATCGTGCACAGCCAGATCGACGACCATGCGGCCTTCGGCGGCGTCGTGCCCGAGATCGCGGCGCGCAGCCATGTCGAGATGATCGACGGCGTCGCGCGTCGCGCGATGGCCGAGGCCGGGCTGGACTACGGCCAGCTGGACGGCGTCGCCGCCACGGCCGGGCCGGGCCTGGTCGGCGGAGTCATGGTGGGTCTGAGCTACGGCAAGGCCGTGGCCCTGGCCCGCGACCTGCCGCTGATCGCGGTCAACCATCTGGAGGGCCATGCCGTCTCCGCCCGGCTGGGCGAACCGGTGGCCTATCCCTTCCTGCTGCTGCTGGTCTCGGGCGGCCACTGCCAGTTGCTGGAGGTGCGCGGCGTCGGCGACATGACCCGGCTGGGCACGACCATCGACGACGCGGCGGGCGAGGCCTTCGACAAGATCGCGAAAGCGCTGGGGCTCGGCTACCCCGGTGGTCCGGCGCTGGAGAAATTGGCCGAGAGCGGCGACGGCGCCCGCTTCGATCTGCCGCGCGCCCTGCTGGGCCGCAAGGACTGCGATTTCTCCTTCTCGGGCCTTAAGACCGCCGCCTCGCGCCTGGCCGCGACCTGCGAGACCGACCAGGACAAGGCCGACCTCGCCGACGCCGTCCAGACCGCCATCGCCCGCCAGCTCGCCGAGCGCTCGGACCGGGCGCTGAAGGACTATGCGGACCTGCATGAACACCGCCTGTTCGTCGTCGCGGGCGGGGTGGCGGCCAACAGGACGATCCGGTCCACGCTCGAAGCGGTGGCGGCGAAGAACGGATTCGCCTTCCTCGCTCCGCCCATGGCCTACTGCACCGACAACGCGGCCATGATCGCCCTCGCCGGCGCGGAACGGCTGCGGAAGGGGCTGACCTCGGACATCGACACCGCCGCCCGGCCGCGCTGGCCGCTGGACGAACAGAAGGCCCTCGCCGATCCGGCCCACAAGCCGGGCCGCAAGGGCGCCAAGGCCTAGTTCAGTGCCAGCATGGGGGCTTCGGTGATCGCATAGGCGATCGGGGGCGCCAGCGGCTTGCCGCAAGGAACCTCGATGACCGCGTCGCTGTCGCGCCGGACCAGGCGGACCGGCTCGCTTGCGGCGCACCGCGCCTGCGCCGCCGCGAACGCCCCCGGCGCGGCGGTCAGCGGGTCGAACCCCTCGATCGTCTTTAGCGGAATCTCGCCGGTCAGCGGTCCGCACGCGCCTTCGTTGGCCAGCAGGACATAGCCCTCGCGGATGTAGAAGCCGGTGGAGCCGCCCGCCGTGCAGGCCTGGCCGTTCAGGTGCGAGAGGGTGGCGACGACGAGATTCTGGTCCGACGGCCGGTTCTCCCAGCGCACGCCGAAACCGGTCAGGCGCGCCTCGATCTCGGTCCAGCGGCTCTCGGCCGGGGCGTCGAACAGCAGGGCCGCCGCCGACCCAGGACCGAGGGCGGCCAGGAAGTCGGCCGGGCCGTATTCCGGCGTCCGATCCGCCCGGTCGATCAGGGTCTTCCAGACGTCGAACACCGACAGGGGCGCGCGGGAGACGCGGCGCAGGTCCATGTCGGCCAGCCATTGGACCACCACGCCGCAGTCGTAGACCGCCGAGCCCGAAGCCATCCGCTCGGCGGCGGATGGACGCGCTCCAACCCGCCGGCGGCAGGCGGTGAGGCGCTCCGACAGGCTCTCGCGCGCCTTCGCCTCCGTCATGCGGCCGGTGGTGACGGCGCCGATCAATGCCATGTATTCCGCTCCGCCCTCATGCAGCCAGGGCGTCCCCTCGGTGGGGCGAGCATGGTGGCTGTTCCAGAGATGGGCGGTCTCGTGGAAGGCGAAGGCGGCCACCGGCTCGAACGCACCGGCGTCCGGCGCGGTCCAGGACGCGCCGCTAAACCGGGCCGAGATGAGCCCGGTGTCGGTCACGTCGCCGCGAAAGCTCATCGGACCCGCGCCCTGGATCGTGGCGGAGAGGATCGGCGGCGTCGGCGGCGGCCCGAAGCGCGCGGAGAAGAAGCCGACGGCGTCATCGAAGGCGCCGAAGACCGTGTCGCGCAGCGCCGGCGGCAGGTCATCCGCCGCGATCGCCGAAGCACCGGACGGCAGGCGCCGGATGGCCGAGGCCGGGCCGAGGTAGACATAGCCGTCGGCCCTGTCGGCGGGCGTCAGCACCCAGCCTTCGGGAGCGGTCGTGGCCAGGGACGGAGCCTGGGCCGCGCCCTTCAGCGCCGGGGCGTAGAGCACATAGCCCGCGCCGACCCGCGTCAGGGCGATATAGCCGCGCCCTTCCTCGGTGCTGTCGGGGCGGAGCAGGATCGAGAAGCCGGCGCCGGGCGTCGCGAGGGTCACGCCTGCGGCGTCCAGTTCGGTCCCCTCGCTTTCCGGGCTCCAGTCGCTCCGCGCGACCCCGGGATCTGCGAACTCGAACCGCCCCGTCGGCGCCGTCAGCCGATAGCGGGCCGAGACCCCTTCAGGGGTCGGCGTCAGGGTCACATCCTGGCTGAGAGCCGGCGGCGCAAGGACGGCCATGACGCAGGCGGCCATGGCGCCCAGTCCCGTTGCATGACGTTTCCGCATCCTGATCCCTTGCGCCCGCCTGTCCATTCGCCAGATCTGGCAGGGCGCGGGGGACCGGGCAAATGAAGCTTTGGCCATCCGGAACGCGGTCGCGGCTTGGCAATTGGAGACCTCTCGTCCCATAGAGGGCGTTGAATACATACGGTGGGCTTTATGGAATTTCGCACCGCAGGGGTGATCGGCGCCGGCGCCTGGGGCACCGCCCTGGCCCAGGTCGCGGGTTGGGCCGGGCTGGACGTGTTGCTGCAGGCGCGCGAACCTGACGTGGTCGAGAGCATCCGCGAGCGCCGGATCAACGAGGCCTTCCTGCCGGGCGTGACCCTGGACGACCATATCTCCGTCACGACCGAACTGGCCGACCTGTCGTCCTGCGACGTCATTCTCGCCGTGCCGCCCGCCCAGCACATGCGTTCGACCCTGGCCGCCTTCGCCGCCCACCATCGGCCCGGCGTGCCGATCGTGCTCTGCTCCAAGGGCATCGAGCGCGGCTCGCTGAAGCTGATGACCGACGTCCTGGCCGAGACCATTCCCGCCGCCCCGGCCGCCGTCCTGTCGGGCCCCAGCTTCGCGGGCGAGGTCGCGCGCGGCCTGCCCAGCGCCGTCACCCTGGCCTGCGCCGACGAGGCGCTTGGCGAGGAACTGATGCTGACCCTGTCGGCCCCGGGCTTCCGCCCCTATCTGGCGACCGACCTGATCGGCGCCGAGGTCGGCGGAGCGATCAAGAACGTGCTGGCCATCGCCTGCGGCATGAGTGAGGGCAAGGGGCTGGGCCGCAGCGCCCACGCCGCCATCATCACCAGGGGCTTCGCCGAGATGACCCGCCTGGGCGTGGCGCTGGGGGGCCAAGCCGAGACGGTGGCGGGCCTGTGCGGCCTCGGGGACCTGGTCTTGACCTGCTCCAGCCCGCAGTCGCGCAACATGAGCCTGGGCCTCGCCCTGGGGCAGGGCCAGACCGTGGAGCAGGCGCTGGCCGGCAAGCGGTCGGTCGCCGAGGGCTATGAGTCGGCCCCCGCCGTGCGCGAACTGGCGACGAAGATGGGCGTCGACATGCCCATTTCACTCGCCGTCGCCGCCCTGCTGAACGGTGAGACCACGGTGGACGAGGTCATCGACAACCTGCTGTCCCGTCCGCTCAAGGTCGAGCGCGACTAGTGACGGACGCTTCCCAAGCCGAACGCAAGCGGGTCTGGAAGACGCCGCCGAATGTGGCCCTCTGCGCCGAGGCCGACATCGCCGACCCGGGCTCGCGCGCCTTTGTGCTGCAGATCGGCGAGGCCTTCTTCCACGGCTTCGTGGTGCGCAAGGACGGCCAGGTCGCGGGCTATGTCGACCGTTGTCCCCACCAGGGTTTCCCGCTGGCGATCGAGCTGGATCGCTATCTGACGCCGGACAGCTCCCTGATCCTGTGCGGCTGGCACGGGGCGGTGTTCGAGCCCCTGACCGGCGAATGCACCGGCGGTCCATGCGCGGGCGGGCGGCTGACGCCGTGGCCGGTTCAGGCGACGAACGGGATCATCCGGACGGCCTAGGCGCGCAGCAGGTACAGGCCGAAGCCGATAAACGGCCGGCCGAACTCCAGCACCATCTTCACCCGATCGGCGGCGGCCTGCACGGTCGCGGCCTCGGGCGCGTCCGGATGGGCCGCCAGCCAGTCCCGCGCGGCCGTGTCGGCCGCCGCCGCGTAGGCGTCGAACACGGCCCGCGGCGAGACTTCGGACCAGACTGTCTCGAAGCCGGCCGCCTGGGCTGCGTGTTTCCAGCCTGCATCATCCGTGTACTGATTGGTTGTCTCCGCGATCTGGCGCAACGGCGCGGGCGGTTCGGCGATCCACGCCAGATCGCCCCACAGCAGCCATCCGCCCGGCTTCAGTCGGGACTTCAGAAAGGCGAAACCGGCCTCGGGCGTCGGCCGGCCTTCGCCGTTGACGTTGGTGGTTCCCAGGGCGGTGATCAGGTCGAGCGGGGGCAGGTTCGCCAGCACATCCGCCGCCGCGCCGACGGCCAGATGGACCCGGTCATCAAGCCCGGCGGCGGCGATCCGCTCCCGCGCCAGACCGGCCATCACCGGGTCATACTCTATCGCCGTGACGTCCAGACCGAAGGCCTGCGCCATTCGGATCGCCACTCCGGCGTTCCCGGTCCCGACGTCGGCCGCCGAGGCGCCGGGCGACAGTCCGGCCCGAGCCAATGCGCCCTCGACGGACGCCATGGTCACGCCGTTGCAGACCTCCAGCGCCTCATAGGCGATGCGATTGTAGCTGGTGCTCATCAGGCCGTTGTGTCGCGGAGAAGGGGGGCGGGCAAGCGCTCACTTTCTGACGCAAACGAAGTACTTTACATTTCAAAGCTAGTCGTCTACACCGGCTTCATCGCAACCGGACTTCCTCTCCATGACCGCCGCCGTCCTCGCCCCGTCCCCCGATCAGGTTTCGCCGACGCTCGCCGTCGCCGCCGGGCGCGTGCTGGCCCTCGCCGGGACCGCCTTCGGCCTGGCCAACCTGTTCCAGTACGGCGTCCAGAGCGGCCTGCTGCATCTTCACCCCGCGGTCCTTTCGCTGAGCTGGCCGATCACGGTGGGCGTCTTCCTGTTCGCCCTGGCCCGCCTGCGCCGCATCGGCGGGGACAACGGGCGCCGGGCCGCCGTCTGGTCCCGTTTCGGCATCGCCGCCATGATCGGCGCGGCCCTGATCCTGCTGGCCGTCTCCTTCGTCCGGCAGGACTTCACCACCATGTTCTGGATGACGCCCGTTGGCATCGGCCTCTACGCCGTCGCCTGGACCACGGCCGCCGTTCGCGGCCGCCGCGGCTGGATGATGGCTCCGGCGCTCGGCGCCGTCTGCGCTGTCGGCGGCGCGGTCTCGGTACTGGGAACGCCCCAGCAGTATCTCGTCTACGCCGTCGCTCTGTTCGCCTTCGTCCTCATCCCCGGCGCCTGGCTGGCGTCCGGCCGCAAGGCCTGAAAGAAATGACCCTCATATGACCGACTCAGACAATGCCCCCGCCGACATCGCCTGGCTGCGCCAACTGGCCGAGGAGAACGGGACCGGCCCGATGCGCGGGGCCTCGATCCTGCTGGCCGCCGGCCTGATCTACGGCGTGACCAGCCTGGTTCACTGGGCCCATATGACCGGGCTGATCCTGCCGCAGTACGCCGCCGCCGGGATCGAGTGGCTGATCGCCACCGGCGTCTTCCTCGTGGTCTGCTTCACCATCAGCATCCGTCTGCACCGGGCCGGGGGCGTCCGCACCGGCGCCCAGCGCGCCATCGGCACGGTCTGGTCGGCGGTCGGCTGGGGCATCTTCGCCCTCTTCGCCTCCATGACCATGGTCAGCGTCCGCCTGGGGGCGGATCAGAACGGGATGATCTTCTGGCTGGTGCCGTCGATCGTCATGGTCTTCTACGGCATGGGCTGGGCTGTCACGGCCGCCATGCTGAAGTCCCGCCCGCTGCTGGTGCTGGCGGTCGGCTCCTTCCTGTCCGCCCCGTTGATGGGCCTCTTCGCCGGTTCGGCCGCTATCTATCTCGCCTACGCCGCCGCCCTGTTCCTGCTGATGGCCCTGCCGGGCTTCCTGCTGATGCGCCAGTCGAAGTCGGCCTGATCCATGGCTGACGAGTTCGACATCAACCGGATCGACGACGTCATCCATGGACGGGTCCGGCTGGGCATCATGGCGGTGCTGGCCGGAGTCGACAGCGCCGACTTCAACACCCTGAAGACCCGGCTGCAGACGACGGACGGCAATCTGTCCGTCCACCTGCGAAAGCTTGAGGACGCCGGCTTCGTCGCGGTCAACAAACGGTTCGAGGGGCGCAAGCCCCTGACCGAAGCCTCGATGACGCCCGCCGGACGCAAGGCCTTCGTGGCCTATCTCGACACCATGCAGGGCCTTGTCGGGAAGGCGTGACGCGACCCGTGTCAGGGGCTAGACGGGACGGATGACGGACCGCATCCACCGCTTCGACGCCCTCGACAATTTCCGGGACTATGGCGACTACGACACCGCCGCGGGCCGCCGGATCGCCACCGGCCGCCTGTTCCGCTCGGCCCATCAGGCGCGGGTCTCGGACGCGGACCTGGAGCGGCTGGGCGGTCTCGGTATCGGCACGATCGTCGATCTGCGCCGCCCCGGCGAGCGCCGGGACCAGCCCTCGAAGCGGCCGGCCGGCTGGACCGGCCAGGTGCTGGACAGCGATCTCGGTCCCAACGGCGAGGCCCCGCACATCACCTTCCTGAAGACCTCGGACCTGACGATCGATGCGGGCCGGACCTTCATGACCGGCGTCTACCGCACCCTGCCGTACGAGCCCGCCCACCTGGACCTGTTCGCCCGCTATTTCAGGGCGCTCGGCGAGGGTGACGGCGCGGTCCTGATCCACTGCGCGGCGGGCAAGGATCGCACCGGCACGCTGGCGGCCCTGACCCACCATCTGCTCGGCGTCCATCACGACGACCTGATCGCCGACTACATGCTGACCAACACCGCCGTGGATCTGGAAGGCATGGCCCCCAAGGTGGCGCGCCAGCTGGAGAAGGTGACGGGCCGGGCTCCCGCCCATGACGCCGTCATCGCCTTCCTCGGCGTCGAGCCGGTCTATCTGGAGACCGCCTTCGCCGGGATCGAGGACCGGCACGGTTCGCTCGACGCCTATCTGGAACAGGCGCTGGGCGTGGATTCGGCCCTGCGCGACCGTATCGGCGAGCGGCTGTCGGCGTGACCTTCCGGGCCGTCGAGCGGCGACCCCTGCCGTGGCGCGAGCCCCTCGCCGCCGCCGCCGGACTGCGCCATCGCGATGGGGCGCTGGCCCTGCTGTCCGACGGCGGGCCGTTGGGGCGTTGGTCCTTCGTCGCCGCCGATCCGGACCGGGTGGTGATCGAACCGGTCGAAACCGGGCTGGCCCGTCTGCGTGATCCGGACTTCGCCGACGGCGCGGTCGGCCTGCTGGCCTATGACGCCGGGGCCCGGCCGGCGACCGGGCCCCGCCCCTCGATCTGGCCCGACCTGATGCTGGCCCGCTATCCGTCGATGCTGGTCTTCGATCATCGGGACCGCACGGTCCTCGCCGTCGGGCGTGGCGCGGACGTCGAGGCCGCCAGGGCCGCCGCCGGGGTCGCCCAGGGCTGGTTCGCCGCCGCCGCCGAGCCGGTCACCCCACCGCCGCCCGCCGCCCGTCTGAACCCCGAGGCCCCGTCCGCCGCCTATGAGGCCGCGGTCGCCGCCGTCGTCGCCCGTATCGCCGCAGGGGACCTGTTCCAGGCTAATATCGCCCGGGCCTGGACCGGCGCGCTGCATCCCGGCGCCGATCCGTTCGACGTGCTGTTGCGGCTGGCCGACCGCGCCTCGGCCTACGGCGCCTTCTGGCGGCTGGGCGATCGGGCGATCGTGTCCAACTCGCCGGAACTGTTCCTGACGCTGGACGGCGACCGCATCGAGACCCGGCCGATCAAGGGCACCCGTCCACGTGATCCGGACCCCGCCCGCGACGCCGCTCTCGCCGACGACCTGCAGGCCAGCGCCAAGGATCGGGCCGAGAACCTGATGATCGTCGATCTGATGCGTAACGACCTGGCCCGGGCGGCCGTGCCCGGCTCGGTCGCGGTGGAAAGGCTGTTCGAGGTCGAACGGCTGGCCACGGTGCATCACCTCGTCTCGACGGTGACGGCGCGGGCGCGACCGGGTGTCGGGCCCGCCGACCTGCTGGAGGCGACCTTTCCGCCCGGCTCCATCACCGGCGCGCCCAAGCATCAGGCCATGAAGGTCATCGCAGGCCACGAACCGCCGCGTGGTCCCTGGTGCGGCAGTCTGTTCTACATCGCGGACGGACGGATGACGGCCTCGGTGCTGATCCGCACCGCGGCGTTCGAGCGGATGTCGGGAGAGTGGCGGTTCCGCACCCTGGCCGGGGCGGGCATCGTCGCCGACAGCGATCCCGCCGCCGAACTGGCCGAGACCGAAGCCAAGATCCGCGCCCTGCGCGAGGCTCTGACGGGCGACTAGCAGTCCGAGCAGAGCGTCTTGTCGCTGACGCGCGGGCGCAGATAGTAGGTGTGCGAGAATTTGGTGATGTTCGGCATCAGATAATCGGCGGGCGAGTCATAGTCGTAGGTCGCCTCGGAGATGATCAGGCTCTGACCGTCGGTCAGCAGGTCCGAAGGAATGGTCACCTGGTCGCCCTTGAGCAGCGCGGTCATGCCGTCGCCCCGGCTCCAGTCGACCTTCACCAGGTTTCCGGTCCGCGTGACGCTGGTGACGCGCTGCTTCAGCGCCGTCGTCGAGAACGGCTTCATGATCAGGGAGCCGATCTTGAAGATGTCGGTCACATTGGCCTTGGTGACGGTCTCTTCCTGCGCGATCAGGTCGGCGACCGCGGCGGAGACGTGGCCCATCCGCTTCTGGGCCATGTAGCCCTGACAGAATTCGGACAGGCCCAGATAGAAGGCGATCAGCACGGGCGCCAGCAGGGCGAACTCCACCGCCGAAATGCCCCGCTCGTCGCCGGCCAGTCGTCTGAACAGGGACCGGGTCATGCGGGTTCGTTCCGGAAGGCGGTGGTCGCGGTCATCCGCACGGTGCCGTCCTTCAGCCGCGACAGGCCCTGGGCCATGAAGGTGGTCAGCAGGGGCACCTTGTACCAGGAGCGCACCAGCACCAGGTCGCCGGGCTGGCCGTTCGCATAGGTCAGGCCGGATTCGCTGAAGGTCCCGCCGGCCATGGGATCCGGCGGCATGGTGTTGAACTGGGGAATGACCCGCACGTCCACGGTCAGCCGGTCGGGGCAGTCGGCGGCGAAGATGCTCATCCGCGCACAGACGCCCGACTTGAACACGGCGGCGGTCATGCCCGAGTCCTTGGCCTGACCGGTGCGGATCAGGCGGCCCTGTTCGATGGTGGCGTTCTCCAGCACGGAGTCAGTGACGAACACCAGGCCCAGTTCGAGGATGGCGAACATCATCAGGCAGAAGGGGAGGGCGACCATGGCGAACTCGACCGCCGCCGAGCCTTCGCGGGCGCGCGACGGTCCACGCCGTGAACGGCGGGCCGGCTCCGTTCCGGAAGATCTGATCTCCGCCACCGGGCCTTAAGGCGTCGGAGCTTCGGCGGTGGAACCCGAGGTCCCGCGCACCGAGGGCGAGCACGAACTGGCGCAGGCCATTTCCGTGGCCTGACCGCCGCGCCACACGCGCACCCGGCCGCCGCCGTCGCCCGAGGTGACGACCACCTGGCTCTGGAAGACGGTGCGGCCGATCGGATCGACGGCGATGACCTCGGTCACGCCGTATCCCTTGCCCGTAATATAGAGGGTGTTGGAATCGACCACGGTCACGTCGGCGATCTGGGGGTTGCCGACGATGACCGAGCCGGCCGCGCCGCGCAGTTGCACCCGCCGCGCCTGATCGATCTCGACATTCAGGCTGGCGGACTGGGCCGCGACGATCGCCGGCGCGGCCAGGACGGCGGCGGCGGCGACGACAGCGGCGAGGCGGATCGGGTGGATCATGGCGACGTCTTCCAATGAACGGGCGCGCGCGTGAGCGTGAGCCGGACAGTGCGTCGGCAATCCTCAAGAAAGTCTGAAATGACGCCCGGAGAGGCGCTGAAACGCCCGCCCCGTCCATCTTCAGCAAACGTCGTCGGAGTTTTTTAGAGTAAATCCGACAGTAACCAAGAGCGAAGACCGGGCCTTAACCGATATGGGCGATAACCATCCTGCGTTTTGGGGGTCAAGCGGGCTGCCGGCTCCCCCCTCGTCAGTTAGCTCGCAACACCTCTATCCAAAAGGATCCAAGCCATGACCAAGTTCGTTTCGAAGTTCATGTCCGACGAGTCGGGCGCCACCGCCATCGAGTATGGCCTGATCGCCGCCCTGATCGCCGTCGTGATCATTTCGGCCGTGACCGCCCTGGGCACGACCATCAAGACCAAGTTCAACGCCGTCGTGACCGGCATGGGCGGAACCGCCGGCGCCTAAGGCCCGACGCAACGTCTTGAAACCGGCGAAGGGCCGGGGCGGAAACGCCCCGGCCCTTCTGCTGTCGCAAAGGCTTCGGGCCGCTCATTCAGGTAAACGCGTCAGTAAACATGTTCGTACGCGCAGGCTTAATGCGGTTCGTACATCATATTCTCAGTACAAGGGGGCGGACGGGAAACCGGCTTCCCCGGCTGCAACCAGTCGACCCCGCAGGGGAAGGGAAATCCGATGACCAAGTTCGTTTCGAAATTCATGTCCGACGAGTCGGGCGCCACCGCCATCGAGTACGGCCTGATCGCCGCCCTGATCGCCGTCGTGATCATCTCGGCCGTGACCGCCCTGGGCACGACCATTAAGACCAAGTTCAACTCGGTCGTGACCGGCATGGGCGGAACCGCCGGCGCCTAAGGCCCGACGCAACGTCTTGAAACCGGCGAGGGGCCGGGGTGGAAACGCCCCGGCCCTTTTGCTTGTTCAAAGGTCCGCTGATTGCTGTGTACGGTAAACGACACAGTAAACACTTTTGTATGCTCAAGCTTAACCTGAGCCGTACAGTCTTTCCCTCGTTCAGGGGGCAAGGCGGGCGACCGGCTTTCCCCGACTGCCTCAACAGTCGATCCCAAGCGGGAAAAGGGAAAATCCGATGACCAAGTTCGTTTCGAAGTTCATGTCCGACGAGTCGGGCGCTACCGCGATCGAGTACGGCCTGATCGCCGCCCTCATCGCTGTTGTGATCATTTCGGCCGTGACCGCCCTGGGCACGACCATCAAGACCAAGTTCAACGACGTCGTGACCGGCATGGGCGGCACCGCCGGCGCCTAACCCGCGCTTCGGGACTGCAAGACGGGGGGCCGGAGCGGGAACGCTCCGGCCCTTTCGTTTGGGAAACGCGGTCTTAACCGCGTCGGTGGCACAAGACGGGACATGGATATCGTCTCCCTGATCCTTCTCAGCGTCATGCCCGCGCTCGTCATCGTGGCGGGTCTGAAGGACCTGACCACCATGCGGATCCCGAATTGGATCTCGCTGCTGCTGATCGTCTTCTTCTTTCCGGCGGCCCTGGCCGTCGGCCTGCCGCTGACAACCCTGGCGATCCACATCGGCGTGGCTTTGGCCGCCCTGCTGGTCGGCGCCGGCATGTTCGCCCTGCGCTGGATCGGCGGCGGGGACGCCAAACTGATGGCCGCGGCCTGCCTGTGGCTGGGTCTGGAGGGATCGGGCATGTTCCTGCTGTGGACCGGGGTGATGGGCGGTCTGTTCTGCCTGGCCCTGCTGTTCGCCCGCTTCCACTCGCGCCCCTATCTGGCCGGCGCACCCGGCTGGGTTGTCAGCCTGATGGAGCCCAAGGGCGACATTCCGTATGGCGTCGCCATCGCCGCGGGAGCCCTTCTCGCCTATCCGGCCTCGACCCTGATGGCGCTTTTCAGCGCGGGTTAAGCCGGCCTGGGGGCGACTTAGGTCCGCGTTAACCCGCACCCGGCATGGTCGTTAACGGTAGGGGGCCGAAGGACCGATTCACGCGTCCGGGAAGGCCCGCCGGAGACCGTCGATGAAGCCTGCCCGTATCATCGTGATCTGCATCGCCGCCGTGGCCGCCATCGGCCTGGCGCTGGTGGTTCGCGCCATGGGCTCGCCCTCGGGGCAGCCTGCCGCCGTCGCCACCGCCGCGCCCGTCGAGTCCCGGCCGATGGCCAAGGTACTGGTCGCCGCCAAGGACCTCCAGCCCGGCCAGCGCCTGGCCGAGGGCGACATGGAATGGAAGGACTGGCCGGTCGACGAGGTCAATCCGGTCTTCATCACCGACGGCACGGTGCCGATCCCCGCGGCCGCCACGGCCGCCCCGGCCCAGCCGGCCGAGGACGATAAGCCCGCGGGCGCGGTCGCCTCGGTGACCCGCGCCGCGACCAACCTGGCCACCGGCGGCGCCAAGGCCGACTACATCGGCTCTGTCGTTCGCGAACCCATTCTGGCGGGCGAGCCCATCGTCATGCGCAAGATCGTCCGTGCGGGCGACAGCGGCTACATGGCCGCCTATCTGGAGCCCGGCATGCGCGCCATGGCCATCCGGGTGACGGTAGAGACCGCCGCCGGCGGCTTCATCCTTCCGGGCGACCGCGTCGACGTGGTCCTCACCCGCGAGACCAATCTGGCGAACGCCGGCGCGGCCGAGGGCGACCGCGCGAAATTCACTTCGGCCACCGTGATGCAGAACATCAAGGTCCTGGCCATCGACCAGTCGACCCGCGCCGGGGATGACGAACAGGCCGTGATCGGCGCCACCGCGACGCTCGAGGTCGGCCCCCGCGACGCCGAGGCCCTGGCCCTGGCCAAGTCGGAAGGCGAGCTGAGCCTGGTCCTGCGCTCCTATGCCGACACCGCCGGCCCGTCCGGCCGCGTCGCCGCTCCGGCCCGGCAGTCCGCCGCGGTGCGCGTCTACCGCGGCGGCGCTCCTGAAGTTGTGGTGGTCCAATGAAACGCCCGATGAAGCATCTTGCCGCCATCGCCCTCGCGGGTCTCACGGTCGTCGCCACCGCGCCGACCCCGTCGGCCTGGGCCCAGAGCCGGGCCGCCGTCGCCATGGGGTCGCAGTCGCAGCTGATCAGCCTGCCGCGCGGGTCGTCCATGGCGGTCGACTTGCCTGCCGACGCCCGCGACGTGATCGTGCCCAACCCCCTGGTTGCCGAGGCCATGCTGCACTCGCCGCGCCGCATCACCATCATCGGCCTGCAGCCGGGCGAGACCGACGCGGTGGTGCTGGACAGCGCCGGCCGCACCATCCTGTCGCTGCGCGTTCGCGTCGATGCGGGGACCTCGGCCCTTCAGGACACGCTGAACCGGGTCATGCCGAACGCCAACGTCCACGCCGAGGCGGTCAACGACAGCGTCATTCTGACCGGCACCGTCTACAGCCCCGGCGAGGCGGACCGCGCCAGCCAGGTGGCCCGCGCCTTCGTGTCCGCGCCCGAGAAGGTCATCAACATGATGACCATCGCCGGTTCCGACCAGGTGATGGTCCGTGCCCGGATCGTCGAGGTCCAGCGCACCGCCATCAAGCAGCTGGGCTTTGACGCGACGGCCGTTCTGGCCAGTGTCGGCAACGGTCTGTCGCTGACCCAGGGCGCGACCTTCGCGGTCAACGGCAACCAGCTGGGCGGCGGCATCATCCGCTACCAGGACGGCGCCGGCGACGGCTCCAGCGTGAACACCGCCCTGCGCGCCTTCGAACGCGCCGGCCTGGTGCGCATCCTGGCCGAGCCGAACATCACCACCGCCAACGGCGAGGCCGCCGAATTCCTGGCCGGTGGTGAATTCCCGGTCCCGGTGGGCCAGGAAACCACCGAGAGCTCGACCAAGATCACCGTCCAGTTCAAGCCGTACGGCGTGCGTCTGGCCGTGCGCCCCATCGTCCTGTCGGCGGGCCGCATCTCGCTTCAGCTGTCGACCGAAGTCTCCGAACTGACCCAGGTCGGCGCCTTCACCCTGGGGGCCGGTGCGGATCGCACCCTGGTCATTCCGGGCCTGAACGTGCGCCGGGCGTCGAACACGGTCGAACTGCCCTCGGGCGGGTCTCTGATGATCGCCGGCCTGCTGCGCGAGGACACCCGCCAGAACATCGACTCCCTGCCGGCGCTCGGCGATCTGCCGGTGCTGGGCGCCCTGTTCCGGTCGCGCGACTACATCTCCGGCGAGACCGAGCTGGTCATCATCATCGAGGCCTACATCGTCTCGCCGACCGGCGCCGGGACCATGCAGACGCCCGCTGACGGCCTTCAGGTCGCCAACGACGCCCAGACCCTGCTGTTCGGCCAGTTGGACCAGCACTATGCGCCCCGTGGCGGGGCCGTGGTCGCCGCCGGAGCCGGCTGGTCCGGCCCGGTCGGCTATGTGATCGAATGAGGGTCTCCGTGATGCGCTCCCTGTTCCTGTCCCTGTCGGCCGCCGCCCTGCTGGCCGGCTGCGCCTCGACCGGCGGCGTCGATACGACGCCGATGAATCCGCTGTCGCGCTATTCGCTGCGCGTCGAGCCCGGCCTCGACCGCATCGCCCTGGCGGTGCACGAGGAGGGCCTGTCGCCGACCCAGATGGGCGCCCTGAACGACCTGGCGGCCCGCTACGCCGCGACCGGCATGGGCCGCGTGCGGGTGCAGGCTCCGTCCGGCGACGACCCCGTCGCGTCGCGCCAGACCTGGGCTGTCCGCTCGGCCCTCGAGGCCGCGGGTGTCCCGGGCCAGAACATCGAGGTTCTCGGCTACGACGCGCCGGATCCCCGGGCGCCCGTTCTGGCCGGTTTCGAGACCGTTCGTGCGGTGATCCCGAATTGCGCCGCCGAGCCGCGCAACATGGGCGGCCGCTTCTCGAACGCGTCGTCGATCGGGCTGGGCTGCGCCATCAACGCCAACATCGCCGCCCAGATCGCCGATCCGCGCGACATCCTGGGCGCCCGCGCCATGACCCCGACCGATCCGGGCCGCGCCGCCATCGTGTTCGACAAGTACCGCAAGGGCGAAATGGCTTCGGCGCCGCAGGAAACCCTGGTCGAGGGCGCGATCGCCCAGGCCGTGGAATAAACCCCAATGAGCAACGCCTTCGCCCCCAACGCTTTTAACGACTTCGAGGACGACGAGTTCGACCTCGACATGGGCTACGTCGCCCAGGGGGCTTCGGGTGCGCCGGCGGTCGAGCCGGAAGCCGGCGCCTTCCCCGCCGAGCCGATGATCATGGACGATGAGGCCGGGCGCCGCCCGCCGCTGCAGTTCACGCCGCCAGCCGTCCAGTCGCCCCAGCCCCAGGCGCCGCGTCCGCCCCTGCCGGAACCGGTCCTGCCCGGCGGCGACTTCAACCCCGTCGGCGAACTGGTCGCCGGGGCCCAGGCCGCCTTCTCGCCTCCGGTCAGCGCCGGCCACACCGCCGAGGTTTCGGTCCCGCGCATCGCCATCCACGTCTTCGCCGAGCGGCAGGACACCCTGGCCGCCGCCGAACGCGCCGGCCAGGACCGCCGCCTGTCGCGCGCCACGACCCAGATCCGGGTTGGAGGCGTCGCCGCCGCCGTCGAGGCCTATCAGCATGAGCCGACCCCGCCGCTGATCGTGGTCGAGTGCCTGAAGGACCCGCAGACCCTGCTGTGGGAAGTCGACCAGCTGGCCGAGGTCTGCGACGCCGGCACCAAGGTCATCGTCGTCGGCGCCACCAACGACATCCTGCTGTTCCGCGAGCTGATGCGCCGTGGTGTCAGCGAGTATCTGGTCGCCCCGCTGCAACCGCTACAGCTGATCGCGGCTATCGGCGGTCTGTTCGCCGATCCGGCCCAGCCCTTCGTCGGCCGTTCGATCGCCTTCGTCGGCGCGCGCGGCGGAGCGGGCTCCAGCTCGGTGGCCCACAACACCGCCTACGCCATGTCCGAGCGGATCGGCGCCAATACGGTCATCGTTGATTACGACCTGCCCTTCGGCACCGCCGGCCTGGACTTCAACCAGGACCCGCTGAACGGCGTCGCCGACGCCCTGACCCAACCCGACCGGCTGGACCCCGTCCTGCTGGACCGGATGATGGTCCGCTGCACCGACAAGCTGAGCCTGTTCGCAGCGCCCGCCACCCTCGACGCCGACTGGGACATCAGCCCGGACGCCTTCGAGGAGGTCACCACCCAGATCCGTTCGACCGCGCCCTTCGTGGTGCTGGACCTGCCGCACGTCTGGTCGTCGTGGATGCGCCGCACCCTGATCAGCGCCGATGAGGTGGTGGTCGTGGCGACGCCGGACCTGGCCTCGCTGCGCAACGCCAAGAACATGATCGACCTGATCAAGCAGGGCCGTCCCAACGACGCCCCGCCGCGTCTGGTCCTCAACCAGGTCGGCGTTCCGGGCCGTCCCGAGATTCCGGCCAAGGAATTCGGCAACGCCCTGGGCATCCACCCCAGCCTGATCATTCCCTTCGACGCCAAGACCTTCGGCGCGGCGGCCAACAACGGCCAGATGATCCTCGACGCCGGGGCCAAGTCCAAGGCCGCCGAGGCCTTCCAGACCCTGGCCCAGATCGTGTCGCGCCGGGAAATCCCGCTGCTGACCGGCCCCAAGGCGGCCAAGGGCGCGGGCGGCAAGTCGATGTTCTCCGGCCTGTTCAAGAAGAAGTCCTAGAGCGTGTTCGGCAAGCGTACAGGTCAGCCCGGAACGCCCGCCCCGGCGGCGATGCGTCCGGCCGCCGCGGTGCAGCCCGCGCCTGTGCAAGCCTCGCCCGAACCCGGTTTCCAACCCCAGCAGGGCGTCCAGACCCAGGCCTTCGCCTTCGGCGGCCCGGACGCCGGCGTGGATGTCATGGAGGCGCCGCGTCCGGCGCCCGCGGTCCGGCCTCCGTCGGAAGCCGCCGACCGCCTCGACGCCCTGGCCTCGCGGCCCAAACCCGCGGCGCCCGCGCCCAAGGCGGCAGGGCCCGGCCCCAAGGCCACGCCCGGCTTCGAACAGCTGAAGAAGGCCCAGCAGGTCGCCGAGATCGTCCGCGAGCAGTCGGACTATTATCACGCCACGAAGACGACGATCTTCAACGCGCTGATGAACACGATCGACCTGGCCCAGCTGGCCCAGCTTGATCCCAAGGCCGCCGCCGAGGAAATCCGCGACATCGTCGCCGAACTGGTGGCGATCAAGAACGTCTCCATGTCGGTGGCCGAGCAGGAGCACCTGGTCCAGGACATCGTCAACGACGTCCTCGGATACGGCCCGCTTGAGCCGCTGCTGGCCCGCGACGACATCGCCGATATTATGGTCAACGGCGCCGGCCGGGTGTTCATCGAGGTCAGCGGCAAGGTCCAGCTGACCAACGTGCGCTTCCGCGACAACGCCCAGCTGATGAACATCTGCCAGCGGATCGTGTCGCAGGTCGGCCGCCGGGTCGACGAAAGCTCCCCGATCTGCGACGCCCGCCTGCCGGACGGCTCGCGCGTCAACGTCATCGCCCCGCCGCTGGCCATCGATGGCCCGACGCTGACGATCCGGAAGTTCAAGAAAGACAAGCTGACGATGAAGAACCTGGTGGAGTTCGCCTCCATCAGCCCCGAGGGCGCGCGCGTTCTCGGGGTCATCGGCGCCTCGCGATGCAACCTGGTCATCTCGGGCGGTACGGGTTCCGGCAAGACCACCCTGCTGAACACCCTGACGGCCTTCATCGACCCGACCGAGCGCGTCATCACCTGCGAGGACGCGGCCGAGCTGCAGCTGCAGCAGCCGCACGTGGTGCGCCTGGAAACCCGCCCGCCCAACCTCGAGGGGCAGGGCATGATCACCATGCGGGATCTGGTGAAGAACTGCCTGCGGATGCGTCCCGAGCGGATCATCGTCGGCGAGGTGCGCGGCCCGGAAGCCTTCGACCTGCTGCAGGCGATGAATACGGGCCACGACGGCTCGATGGGCACCCTGCACGCCAACAGCCCGCGTGAAGCCATCAGCCGTATGGAATCGATGATCACCATGGGCGGCTATGGCCTGCCGTCCAAGACCATCCGCGAGATGATCGTCGGCTCGGTCGACGTGATTGTCCAGGCGGCGCGCCTGCGCGACGGTTCGCGCCGCATCACCCACATCACCGAGGTCGTCGGCTTGGAAGGCGATGTGATCGTGACCCAGGACCTGTTCGTCTACGAAATCACCGGCGAGGACGAGAACGGCAAGATCGTCGGCCGTCACCGCTCGACCGGCATCGCCCGGCCTCGTTTCTGGGACCGCGCCCGCTACTACGGCCTGGAGCGCGAGCTGGCCGAAGCCCTCGACGCGGCGGAATAGGCTGATGCTTCCGATCCTCGCCGCCGTTCTGGCCTTCATCACCATCGGCGGACTGGGCTGGGCCTTCGTCGGCGGCGGCGATTCCAGCGACGCCGCGGTCAAGCGCGCCCAGAACTTCGGGGCTCCGAAACAAAGCGTCAGCGCCGCCAAGAAGGCCGCCGCCAACACGCCGGAAGCCCGCCGCAAGCAGATCCTGCAGCAGCTTCAGGAGTCTGAGCGGGCCGAACGCAAGGCGCGGGTCAGTCTGGCCGCCAAGCTGAAGCAGGCGGGCCTGTCGACCTCGGTGCGGACCTTCTGGATCACCAGCGCGGTGCTGGGCGTGTTCGCCTTCCTGCTGCCGCTGCTGTTCGGCCTGAACCTGCTGATCTGCCTGGGCGCCGCCGTCGTCATCGGCCTGGGCCTGCCGCGCTGGGTGGTCGGCTTCCTGGGCAAGCGGCGCATGAAGAAATTCTCCAGCCATTTCGCCGACGCCGTCGATGTCATCGTGCGCGGCATCAAGTCGGGCCTGCCGGTGCACGACTGCTTCAAGATCATCGCCCGCGAGAGTCCCGCGCCGCTGGGACCGGAGTTCCAGAAGCTGGTCGAGGGCATGGGCGTCGGCCTGACCCTGCCCCAGGCGCTGGACAAGATGTACGAGCGGATGCCGACGCCGGAGCTGAAATTCTTCGCCATCGTCATCGCCATCCAGCAGAAGACGGGCGGCAACCTGGCCGAGGCCCTGTCGAACCTGACGACCGTGCTCCGGGCGCGCAAGATGATGGGCGAGAAGATCAAGGCGCTGTCGTCGGAGGCTACCGCCTCGGCGGGCATCATCGGCTCGCTGCCGCCGGCGGTGATGGTGCTCGTCAGCCTGACCACCCCGGCCTACATGGCCAAACTCTTCACCGACCCCAGAGGGCAGTTCATGCTTCTGGTGGCGGTCCTCATGATGAGCTTCGGCATCTTCGTGATGAAGAAGATGATCTCGTTCAAGTTCTGAGGACCAGACATGCCGGGCCTCATCCCCTTCTTCACCGAACCCGCCAACATCCTCAGCATTCTGGTTGGGGTGCTGGTCTTCGCCACCATCGTCACCCTGGTGAGCTCGTTCGGCGGCGGAGCGAAGCTCGACACGCGCATGAAGGCCGTCGCGGTTCGCCGCGAGGAGCTGAAGCGCCGCTCGCGCCAGGCCATCGCCACCGGCCCGGGCGGCCTGCGTCACAGCGATGAGGGCTTCAAGAAGCGCGTCGTCGAACGGCTGAACCTGACCCAACTGCTGGAGGACCCCAAGGTCGCCGACAAGATGGCCCAGGCCGGCTATCGCGGGCCCAAGCCGCTGACGACCTTCTACTTCTTCCGCTTCTCGATGCCGTTCATCTTCCTGGCGGTGTCGGTCTTCTACCTGTTCGTCTTCAACGATTTCGGCCTGCCGGTGATGATGCGGGTGACCATCTGCATGGTCTCCGCGGTGGTCGGCTTCTATGGGCCGAACATCTTCCTGGCCAACCGCATCTCCAAGCGGAAGACCTCGATCATGCAGGCCTTCCCCGACGCCCTGGACCTGCTGCTGATCTGCGTCGAGGCGGGCATGTCGATCGAGTCGGCGATCCAGAAGGTCAGCCAGGAGATCGGCGGCTCGTCCATCGACCTGGCCGAGGAACTGACCCTGCTGTCGGCCGAGCTCAGCTATCTGCCCGACCGCCGCATGGCCTACGAAGGCCTGGCCAAGCGGACCAACCATCCGGGCGTGAAGTCGGTCGCCACCGCCATGACCCAGGCCGAGACCTACGGCACGCCGCTGGGCGCGGCGCTGCGCACCATGGCCAAGGAAAACCGGGAGATGCGCCTGTCGGCGGCCGAGAAGAAGGCCGCAGCCCTTCCGGCCAAGCTGACCGTGCCGATGATCCTGTTCTTCCTGCCGGTGCTGTTCATCGTCATCCTGACGCCGGCGATCATCAGCATCCAGGACACGATGGCCAAGGGCGGTTGACCAGGGTCAACCGCGAGGGGGCCAAGGGCGGTTGACCAGGGCCAACCGCGAGGCGGCTGACGCCTAGCTCTCGGCCGCGGTCTTCCAGGCTTCCGCCACGGCGTCGACCGAATGGCGCAGGTGCTTGCGCTGCTTGTCGAAGAACAGCTCGCCGCGCAGGCCCGTGAACAGGAAGCCGTTGGCGGCGATGCAGCTGCCGGGCTCCAGCTCCTCGATCTCGAAATAGCGCATCGACCGGAACCACAGGCCCCGGTTCTCCATCCAGACCAGTTGGGCGTAGGGCTGCCATTCGCCGACGCGGCCGACGACCCGGCGCTCGGGCAGGCCCTCGATGGCTTCGTTCAGGGTGATCTCGCCGCCGAAGGCGATGGTTCCCTCGACCCCGGTCTCGATCGGGTTCCACTGATCCCAGCCGGACAGGTTCGAGACGACCTCCCAGATCTTGTCCGTGGAGGCGCGAATGCCGATGCGTTTTTCGATCTTGGCGATATCCATGCGCCCCGTCTGGCACGGCTTTCAGGACGGGAAAAGGGCGCCGGTGATCAGCGGTTGCCTTCCGGCCCCGGTTGCGAGGCGGGCGGGGTTTCCGGCGAGGGCGTCTCGTCCCGGTCAGGCAGGTCCGCCGGGCCGGCGCGCAGGCGGGGGCTCATGAAACAGAGCGCCGTCGCGGCGGCCAGCAGCAGAGCGTTGGCGATGAAGGGGGCGGGCTCGGCGAACTCATAGAGGGCCACCCCGATCACCGGCGGCGCCAGGAAGCTGAGGCCCGCCAGCGACATCATCAGCCCGGCCACCGTCCCCTGTTCGGATGCGCCGACCGACAGGGACGATCCGGCGGTGAAGCCGGGCCGGGCGAAGCCGACCCCCATCGACACCACGGCGTAGCCCATGACCACGCCATAGTAGCCGGGCGAGGCGATGCTCAGCACATTGCCCGCCAGCGCCAGTCCGGCGCCCCAGCGCATCAGGTCGCGCGGCTGCAGCTTCAGCAGAGGGATCAGACCCCATTGCGCCAGCAGGGTCGCGGCCGCGCCGGCGAACATGGCCAGGGCGATGAAGGGGTGGGTGTCATGCGCCGCCGTGCCTGTGGCGGCCAGCTCATCGATGATGTGGAAGCCCAGCACGGAGATGTTCACCGCCTGCGCCCCGGTCACCAGCAGGCCGTACAGCAGGTAGTCGCGGACTCGCGGGTCCTTCCACAGGCCCTTGCCGGTCTGGTCGCGGCGGCCGCTGGGCGAGGGGATGCGCGCCACCTCGCCGCTCGGCAGCCTGCGCCAGACCACCACCAGCGCGACCGCGCCCATGGCGGCGAAGGCGTACATCGGGCCCGCCAGTCCGATCAGGGGCAGGACGAACAGCGGCGCCAGGGTCGGGCCTACCACGGTGCCCAGTCCCTGGGCGGAGGCCAGCATCGACATCGCCTGGGTGCGCTGTTCGGCGGTGGTCCGGTCGGCGACATAGGCCTGGGCCGCGATCGGGGCGGCGGAGCCGAAGACGCCGTAGATGGTGCGGGCCAGGGCCATCAGCACGAAGGCGACGCCGAACCCAAGCCAGCCCTTCAGGCCGGAAGTGGTCGCCAGGCCGAAGCCGGTCATCGACAGGACGAAGCCCGACAGGCCGATCATCATGACCTTCTTGCGCCCCAGGGTGTCCGACAGCCGGGCCCAGTAGGGCGAGGCCAGGGTCCACATCAGGGCCGAAATGGCGAAGGCGGCCGAGACCAGGGTGTCGCGCAATTCGAACGCCCGGCCGATGTTCGGCAGCACCGACTGCAGGGCCATATTGCCCGCCGCCGCGATCAGGCTGACCGAGAACAGGATTCCGAAGGCGGGGGAGCGAAGGTTCACCGCCGGAGCCTAGACCGCGCGGCAGGCCCCGTCACCCGCCCGTCGACCTTGTCCGTTTCCCGCCAGACCCTGCGCCTTCCGGGGCGCAGGATCGCGCGACAAGGACAGGAGACGCCCATGGCCTCGATCCGCATCGAACGTATCGTCCATGCGCCCGCCGAACAGGTCTGGGACGCGATCCGCGACGTGGGCGCCCTCCATACCCGGCTGGTTCCCGGCTTCGTGGTCGACACGGTGCTGGACGGCGACGCCCGCCTGGTCACCTTCGGCAACGGCATGACGGCGCGTGAGGTCATCGTTGACCTGGACGACACCCGCCGCCGCTTCGCCTACAGCGTCCGCGCCGAGACCCTGAGCCACCACAGCGCCACCAACGAGGTCTTCGACGAGGGCGAGGGGCGCTGCCGCTTCGTCTGGGTCGCCGACCTCCTGCCCGACGCGGCGGCCCCCGTCGTCGAGCAGATGATGGACCGCGGCGCCGATGTCCTGAAGACCACGCTGGAGGCGGCGAACGCCTGACGCTTGCACAAGGGCGGCGCGTCCGCGACGGTGGCGGCTTCGGATTTCCCGGGGGACGCCTGCATGACCATTCGCCGCCTTGTCTTCGGTTCGGCCCTGGCGCTGGCCCTCTCCGCCGGAGCCGCTATGGCCCAGGTCCCGCTCGCCCGGGTCGAGGCCGCCGTCGCCGCCGAGACGCCCAAGGTCGTCGCCTGGCGCCGCGACCTGCACGCCAATCCCGAGTTGGGCTTCTCCGAGACCCGCACCGCGGCCCTAGTCGCCGAGCATCTGCGCGCCCTGGGCCTGGACGTCCGGACCGGCGTCGGGCGCACCGGCGTGGTCGGCGTCCTGCGCGGCGGCCGGCCAGGCCGCACCGTGGCCTTGCGGGCTGACATGGACGCCCTGCCGGTGCTGGAGGCGACCGGTCTGCCGTTCGCCTCGACCGCCACCGGAACCTACATGGGCAATACGGTGCCGGTGGCGCACGCCTGCGGCCACGACGCCCACATCGCCATGCTGATGGGCGCCGCCGAGGTGCTGGCGGGCATGAAGGCCGACATCGCCGGGACTGTCGTCTTCATCTTCCAGCCCGCCGAAGAGGGCGCCCCTCCGGGAGAGCCCAAGGGCGGCGCCGCCCTGATGATCGAGGACGGCGCCCTGCGCGATCCGCGTCCCGACGCCATCTTCGGCCTGCACGTGGTGCCGGGCCGGGCGGGGACGGTCTTTTATCGCCCGCGCGGCTTCATGGCCGCCTCGGACCGCGTCGACATCGTCCTGCACGGGCGTCAGACCCACGGCGCCTGGCCGTGGAAGGGCGTCGACGTCATCGCGGCCTCCGCCGACATCGTCCAGACAATCAACAGCCTGACCGCCCGCACCATCGACCCGACCACGACGCCCACGGTCTTCACAATCGCCACCCTCGACGCGGGCGTGCGCTACAACATCATCCCGGACACCGCGACGCTGTCCGGCACTCTGCGCACCTTCGACATCGCCCAGCGCGACGACCTTGTCCGCCGCGCCCGCACCGCGATCGGAAACGTCGCCGAAAACTACGGCGCGACCGCCGAGTTCAATGTCCGCCAGAACGCGGCCCTGGTGTTCAACAATGAGGAGCTGTCGGCCTGGCTGGCGCCGGTCCTGACCGAGGCGGCGGGGGAGGGGAACGTCAACCCGGCCACTCCGCCGACGACCGTGGCCGAGGACTTCTCCTACCTGTCGCAGGAGGTGCCGGGCGTCTTCTACCACCTGGGCGCCACGCCCGATGGCGTCGATCCGGCCACGGCGGCTCCGAACCATTCGCCCGGCTTCGACGTCAACGAGAAGGTGTTGCCGCTGGGGGTCAAAACCCATGTACTGAGCGCCCTCCGGTTCCTCGAACGGCCCTGAACCCATGATCACGCGACTGCATTCCGACGACCGCATGAGCCAGGCGGTCATTCACGGCGACACCATCTGGCTGGCCGGTCAGGTCGGCGAGCCCGGCGAGGACGTGGTCGCCCAGACCCGCACCGCCCTGGCCGAGATCGACAGCCTTCTGGCCGAGGCGGGCAGCAGCAAGTCGAAGATCGTCTCCGCGACCATCTGGCTGGCCGACATCAACGACTTCGAGGCGATGAACAGCGTCTGGGACAATTGGATCGATCCCGCCAATCCGCCGGCCCGGGCCACGGGCGAGTCCCGGCTCGCCGCCCCGGAATACCGGGTGGAGATCATCGTCGTGGCGGCGCGCTGACGCGCGTCAGCCGCGCGTGAAATAGGTCAGGATCACCCGTTCATAAGCGACGGCGAGGGCTTCCAGCTCCGCCGTCGGCACGCGCTCGTCGATCTGGTGCATGGTCTGGCCGACCAGGCCCAGCTCCAGCACCGGGCACATGGCGCGGATGAAGCGCGCGTCCGAGGTGCCGCCGGTGGTCGAGGCGACCGGGCGGCGGCCCGTGGCCGCCTCCACCGCGTCCTGCACCGCCGTCACGAACGGGCCGGGCTCGGTCAGGAAGGCGTTGCCCGAGCACAGGTGCTCCAGGCTGATCTGCAGCCCGCTCTCGGCCTGCGCCTCGCCCGCCGCCGCGTTCAGCCAGGCGATCAGGTCGTCGCCGGTGTGGGTCGGGTTGAAGCGGATGTTCAGCCGCGCCTTCGCCTCCGCCGGGATGATGTTGGTCGCCGGATTGCCGATGTCGATGGTGGTGATCTCCAGGTTCGACGGCGGGAACTCCGGGTAGCCTTCGTCCAGCACGTGGGCGTCCAGCCGCGCCAGCAGCCTGGCCATCACGGGGGCCGGATTGGCCGCCCGCTCGGGATAGGCCACGTGCCCCTGCTTGCCGTGCACCGTGATCCAGGTGTTCAGCGAGCCGCGCCGCCCAACCTTGATCATGTCGCCCAGCGCCTGGGACGACGACGGCTCGCCGACCACGCAGGCGTCGATCACCTCGCCCTCGGCCATCAGCGCCTCGACCACCTTCTTGGTGCCGTGCAGGGCGGGGCCTTCCTCGTCGCCGGTGATCAGGAAGCTGAGCGAGCCGGGCACGTCGTCGTCCGCCAGCACCTTGGACACCGCCGCGACCCAGGCGGCGATGCCGCCCTTCATGTCCACCGCGCCGCGGCCGTACAGCACCCCGTCCTTCACCTCGGCCGCGAACGGGCCCGAGGTCCAGGCTTCGGTCGCCCCGGTCGGCACCACGTCGGTGTGGCCCGCGAAACAGAGGTTGGGCGAGGCCGCGCCCCGGCGCGCGTAGAGGTTTTCAATGTCCTCGAATTTCATCCGGCGGCAGGTGAAGCCGAGCCCCGTCAGGGCCCGCTCCAGCACATCCATCGCCCCTTCATCGGCCGGGGTGACGGACGGAATCCGGATCAGGTCGCGGGTCAGTTCGACAGGATCGATAACGGGATGTGATGCGGCGCTCATGGACCTGTGCTTTACGGGGTTCAGACGATTGCGAGAAGGCTCTCCCCATGCCGAAGATCGACATCGACAACGCGCCCACCGGCCACGGCACCGGCTATCCCGAGGAATTCGCGGGACCCTGCAAGCCGCGCCGCCGCTGGAAGCTGGGCGACGCCGTCGGCCTGAGCCAGTTCGGCGTCAACCTGTTGCGGCTTCCGGCCGGCGCCTGGTCCAGCCAACGACACTGGCATGAGGGCGAGGACGAATTCGTCTGGGTCGTCTCGGGCGAAGTGGTCCTGATCGAGGACGAGGGCGAGACGATCCTGCGTCCCGGCGACTGCGCAGGGTTCAAGGCGGGCGTCCCGAACGGCCACAAGATCGAGAACCGCTCCGGCGAGGAGGCGGTCCTGCTGGAAGTGGGAACCCGCACGCCGGGCGGGGATTGCGGCGACTATCCCGACATCGACATGGTCTTCAACCAGGCCGGCTATTTCCATCGCGACGGAACCCCCTATCCGAAAGTTGATCGCCGCACGTGACCGTTGAAAGCCTCGACGCCGGCTCACCCACGCCGCCGGCTCCGCCTCCGCCGCCTGAAGGGCCCGCCAGTCCGTGGGGCATCCGCGACTTCCGCCTGCTGTGGTTCGGCCGCGTTGTCGCCGTGCTGGCGATCCAGATCCAGTCGTCGGCCCTGCTGTGGCAGGTCTATGAGATCGCCCGGCGCGACCATCCGGTGGCCGAGGCCAGCCTCTATCTGGGTCTCGTCGGCCTGTGCCAGTTCCTGCCGCTGCTGGCCTTCACCCTGCCCGCCGGGGCCATGGCGGACCGGCGCGATCGCAAGAAGACGGTCTGGATCTCCATCCTGGTCGAGGCTTCCTGCGCGGCCTCCTTCCTGGCCATGGCCCTTCACGGCTCGCCGCCGCTGTGGGGCCTGCTGGCCGTCGCGGCGGTCTTCGGCGCGGCGCGGGCCTTCCTGGCGCCGGCCAGCCAGGCCTTCCTGCCCATGGTCGTCGGGCGCAAGGCCTTGCCGCCCGCCATCGCGGCCCAGTCCATCGCCTTCCAGACCGGCGCCATCGCCGGCCCGGCGCTGGGCGGAGTGATCGTCGGGGTCAATGTGCCGCTGGCCTATGCGGTGTCGCTGGGCATGTTCCTGCTGGCCGTCGCCGCCTTCATCCTGATCAAGACCGGCGGCAAGCCCGCGCCGGTCGAGGGCAAGCTGTCGCCTCTGGAATCGGTGAAGGAAGGGCTGGCCTATGTCTGGCAGACCAAGATCGTGCTGGGCGCCATCTCGCTGGATCTCGTTGTCGTCCTGCTGGCGGGCGTGGCCCTGCTGACGCCGATCTTCGCGCGCGACATCCTGCATGTCGGGCCGGAAGGCTTCGGCCTGCTGCGCGCCTCGTTCGGCGTCGGGGCCATGGCCGTGGCCATCTATCTGAGCCGCTATCCCATCGTGAAGCACGGTGGCCGCTGGATGTTCGCGGCGGTGGCGGTGTTCGGTCTGTGCACCCTGACCTTCGGGCTGTCGAAGATCGTCTGGCTGTCGGGCCTGGCCCTCTTCATCGGCGGCGGGGCGGACATGATCAGCGTCAACATCCGCCAGACCCTGATCCAGCTGGCCACGCCCGACCACATGCGCGGCCGGGTCAGCTCGGTGTCCATGCTGTTCATCGGCGCGTCGAACGAACTGGGCGAGGCCTACTCCGGCCTCATGGTCCGCATCCTCGGCGCGGTCGGCGCGGCCTGTTTCGGCGGTGTCGGCGCGCTGGTCGCCACGGGCGCCTGGGCGGCGATGTTCCCGGGACTGAGGAAGGCGGACAAGCTCTCGTAGGGTCGAGGGCTGAGGGGCGAGGGTCGAGGCAGAAGGCGGCGTAACCTCGCCCCCTCGCCCCTCGCCCTAGGTCAGCCCCAAGGCCTGAAGTGTTTCGACAGCTTCAGCCCCTGGCTCTGATAGTGGCTGCCGCTCTCGCCGTAGAGGCGCGAGGGGCGTTCGGTCAGGGGCTCGTAGACCAGCCGGGCGACGATCTGGCCGTGCTCCAGAAGGAAGGGGGTGTCGTGGGTGCGAACCTCCAGCACGCCCTTGGAGCCCGCGCCGTGCGCCTCGTCCGTGCCGAAGCCCGGATCGAAGAAGCCGGCGTAGTGGACGCGGAATTCGCCCACCGACGGATCGATAGGGGTCATCTCGGCGGCCTGGTCGACCGGAATCTCGACGTCGTCCGACGAGGCCAGGATGTAGAACTCGCCCGGATCCAACAGCAGTTCGCCGCGACGCAGGGTGAGCGGCTCCCAGAAATCCTTCGGGTCGTGGCCGTCGATGTGGTCCAGATCGACCACCCCGGCATGACGGCGGCCCCGGAAGCCGACGATGCCGTTTTCGCCGCCCGACAGCTCGACGCCGACTGAGCGGGTCTCCAGCTTGGGCGGTTCGCCCGCCTTCAGGCGCAACTGGTTCAGGCGGGTGCCCGGGCGCACCAGGATGGAGAAGGTCTGGGGCGCGATCTCAAGATACAGCGGCCCTTCATAGCCCTCGTCCACGTCGTCGAAGCTGCCGCCGCGGTCGGTCAGCAGGCGCACGAAGACATCGACGCGGCCGGTCGAACTCTTGGGGTTGGCGCGGGCGATCAGACCCTTGGGCAGGCTCAGTCGTTCCTGCAGCTTGGCGATGTAGACGCAGCCCTTTTCCAGCACATAGCCGGCGGACAGATCGATGGTGTGCATGGCCACGTCGGCGATGCGGTCCTCGACGTTGCGCCGACCGGGCAGGAAGGAGGCGCGCACACGCCAGGCCACGGAGGACAGGCGCAGGTCCAGGCTGGCCGGCTGCACCTGGTCGGGGTCGAAGGGGGTGTCCGAGGCGATCGCGCCGCCGGCGATCAGGGCTTCGATGGACTGGGCGGGCAGGATGCCCGGACGGGGAGCAATGAATGACGTCATGCCTCCCGCTTACACGAATTTGCGGCCTGTCTCTCCCGTCTCGTCGGTCGGATGAGCCACGGTTCCGCTTGACGCGCGTCTGGGTTCAGGGACCATTCGCGCATGCACGACCGCCCCGCCTACGAAGCTGAAACCGAAGGCATTGTGGTGCGCGTCCGGCCCAGTTTCCTGGCGGGCCAGTCGGACCCCGTCGCGGGCCGGTGGGTCTGGGCCTATCAGGTCGAGATCGTGAACCTGTCGCCCTCGCCGGTGCAGCTGGTGGCGCGCCGTTGGCTGATAACGGACGCGCGCGGCCACACCGAGGAGGTGCGCGGTCCCGGCGTGGTCGGCGAACAGCCCACGATCCAGCCGGGCGACAGCTATTCCTACGCCTCCGGCTGTCCGCTGGGCACGCCGTCGGGCTCCATGGTCGGCGGCTATTCCATGGTTGACGACCTGGGCCGGATGTTCGAGGCCGCCATTCCCGCCTTCAGCCTGGATGTGCCGGGTGAGCGGCGGGTGCTGAACTAGGGCCCGCCCGGGCGAACAGCTCCTGCGTGAGTTCGCGCACCAGATCCGCGACATGGACGATGGCCGGGTCGTGGGCCCGCCGCCGATGCCAGGCCAGATGCAGCGGGAACCCTTCCACCGGGATCGGCGGAGGAAAGAAGACCAGGTCATGCGCGTGGCCCAGCGTGGCCGCCACGCCGCTGGGCAACATGGCGATCAGGTCCGTCGCCGCCAGCAGCGGCGGGACCAGGGAGAAGCCGGGGACCGTGACCGCGACCCGTCGCACCCGGTCCAGCCGGGCCAGGGCGGCGTCAAGGGCGCCCCGCGTCTGGCCGGTCCCCGAGACCAGCACATGCGGCCAGGCCAGCCAGCGGTCGAGATCGAAACCCCGGGCGGCGGGATGGTCGCGCCGCATGGACACGACATAGGTCTGTTCGCCCAGCACCTCGCGGCGGAAGTCGGGCTCGACGCGCGGGAAGACCGACAGGGCCAGGTCCGCATCGCCGCGCTCCAGCGCTTCCAGCGCATTCTCCGAACTGCGCCAGCTCTCGAAGACGAGGTCGATGCCGGGAGCTGTCTCCCACAGCCGGGCCACGAGCGGCGGCGCCAGGAAGCCGGTGGTGAAGTCATCGACGACGAAGCGCACGGTCTGGCGCAATTGATCCAGCGGGATGTCGACCGGCACCAGCAGGTCCCGCGTCTCTTCCAGCACCGCCCGTAGCGGCGCCCGCAACGCCTCCGCCCGGTGCGTCAGCCGCATGCCCGCCCCGCTGCGCTCCAGCAGAGGGTCGCCGAACAGGGCGCGGCAACGGTCCAGCGCGCTGGAGGTCGCCGGCTGCGACAGGCCCAGCCGCACCGCCGCCCGCGTGACATGCGCCTCGTCCAGCAGGGCGTCGAGGATCACCAGCAAATTGAGATCGACCGAGCGAAGATGCATCAGACGAATAGTACATGATATGATCTATCCATTGGATTGATCATCCGCTCGCGGACACCCTGCCGTCAACCACGGAGGTGTTCCCGATGACCCAGACCCTGATCCTGCTGTTCCACCCTGATATCGCCAACTCGCGCGCCAACGCCGCCCTCGCTAACGCCGCGGCCTGCCTGCCGGGCGTCGAGGTCGCCGACCTACACGCCCTCTATCCGGACGGGGTGATCGACGACGACGCCGAGGTGGCCCGCCTGCTCGCCGCCGACCGGATCGTGCTGCAGTTTCCGTTGCAGTGGTACTCGACCCCGCCGCTGCTCAAGGCCTGGCAGGACCTGATCCTGACGCGGATGTTCTACATCGACTACGAGGCCGAGGGGCGTCGTCTGGAAGGCCGGCCGATCATGGTCGCCGTCACTGCCGGCAATACGGCCCAGGCCTATGAACCCGGCGGCCGCAACCTCTACCCCCTGACCGACCTGCTGCGGCCCCTGGAGGTTACGGCCAATCGCTGCGGCCTGCCCTGGGCCGAACCCTTCATCCTGTTCGAGGCCAACAAGCTGGAGGCCGCCGCCCTGTCGGAGGCCGGACGGCGCTTCGTTTCCAGGCTGAAGGACTGGGGCGCGTCGGACCTAGCGCCTCCCGGCCCGGTCGCCGCGCCGGTCCGTCCGCGCGACAAGCCGGTTCCGGCGTCGCTGGCCGTCGCGGCCCTGATGCTGCCGGTCATCGTGGTCGCCGAGATGGTTCTGGCGGCGCTGTCGTGGTCGTCGGGCGAGGGGCCGTGGAGCTGGCATCTGATGGCGGGCGCGGCTTTGCTCGCGCCGATCGGCTGGATCTTCTTCAGCGCACTGAGGCGGGCGTCCGCCAGGCCGCTGCGGCCCTGGGCCGTGCTGCTGGCCGGGGCGGGCCTGGTGCACGCCCTCGTCTCGGGGCCGGGGGCCGGACGCGCGGCGACCGGCGGGCTGATCGCCCTGATCGGCGTCGTGCTGCTGGCGAAGATCGGAAAGCGCCGTCGGCGGCAGGCCCGTATCGCGGGACCTGTCATCGCCTCGGTCTGAGAGGGGAGGGTGAGGGGCTGCGTCAACCCGGATAACCGCAGCCCCGCCCCCTGCTCCATCGCCGCGGCGGGCGCGGCGTCGGAGCGGACGGCGGCCCCTCTAGGGGCCATTCGTGACAGCCATGTGGCTGGATAAGAAAAAGGCGGCCCGCCGGGTGGAGCGAGCCGCCTTGGTCAGGTCAATGCGACCTAGATATAGCGGCGCAGGCTGCGGGCCAGTTCGCTGGCGCCGTCCTTGCCGCCCTTGCGGACCTGCGGCTGGTAGGCGACGCGGGCGTGCTCCATGCAGTAGACGCCTTCCGAGGCGCGGCGGCCGCAGAAGCTGAACTCGGTCGAGGACGGGTCGCCGATCGGCCATTTGCACATGTGGGCGCCCAGGGTCATGACCGTGGCCGTGCCGGGCAGGTCGGGGATCGGCGCCGGGGTCGGGGCGACCGGAACCGCGGCGCGCGGCTGGGCGGCCTCGATACGGCGCGGGGCCGACGGCGCCTGGGTCGGTTGCGCGGCGGGGCGCGGACGCGACGGGCGGAAGGTGGCGCGGGCCGGTTGCGACGGCGCGGCGCGGCCCGACAGGCCCAGACGGTGCACCTTGCCGATCACGGCGTTGCGGGTCACGCCGCCGCCCAGTTGCTTGGCGATCTGACTGGCCGACTGGCCTTCCAGCCACAGCTTCTTCAGTGCGCCGACGCGGTCTTCGGTCCAGCCTGCGGTCATGATCGCCTCCGGGGATTCAACATATGGGGTCGAACCGCCCCCTCGGGGGTCCTGACCTACTCCTAATCGTAAACCACCTGTTAAAAGGCGCAATATGTGGGAATTGGTCCGTCCACAGGAACCACATCTAGTATGGTTAAGGCGGGGCGCCTTGCGCGGTCTCATGGCTGGGACCGTGCGGGGAAGTGATGAGTGGCGAGTGATTAGTGGTTCGCTGCCGCCAGTAGGGGCGTCTGACCGTGAGGCGCCGCGGCAGGCCCTCAGACATCCACTAATCACTCGCCACTCATCACTTCCCATCCGCGCTGCCCCTTGCGCAGCTGCGCTTCCCGCCGCATCTGCGCCCCATGACCGATCTCGCCTCCACGCGCCCGCCCGGGCTCCCGCAGCCGCGCCGCTACAACGGCGTCAACTGGGAAGGGGTGAAGACCCTGTATCTCAAGGAGGTTCGTCGCTTCTGGAAGGTCGGAGCCCAGACCGTGGCCGCGCCTGTGGTCACGACCCTGCTCTACATGCTGGTCTTCGTGGTGGCGCTGAAGGGATCGCGCCCGCCGATCGACGGCACGCCCTTCGCCGAGTTCGTCGCCCCCGGCCTGATCATGATGGCGATCCTGAACAACGCCTTCGCCAACGCCTCGTCCAGCCTGATCCAGGCCAAGATCATGGGCACGGCGACCGACTTCCTGACCCCGCCGCTCAGCCCGCTGGAGCTGACC
This sequence comes from Brevundimonas sp. GW821-FHT09G01, assembly GCF_059416065.1. Lineage (NCBI taxonomy): Bacteria > Pseudomonadati > Pseudomonadota > Alphaproteobacteria > Caulobacterales > Caulobacteraceae > Brevundimonas > Brevundimonas sp. GW821-FHT09G01. The sequence continues at coordinate 39,387 of NZ_JBWKOL010000010.1, read as the reverse complement.
ATCGGCTTCTCGCTGGGCGCCGCGACGCGCGGCATCGCCGTGGGCCTGGTGACCGCCATCTGCGTGCTGCCGTTCGCGAAGCTGGGCGTCACCAACCTCTTCGCCATCCTGTGGTTCGGCCTGACCGCTTCTCTGCTGATGGGCATGCTGGGCGTCTTCGCCGGCCTGTGGGCCGAGAAATTCGATCAGCTGGCGGCGGTCCAGAACTTCCTGATCATGCCGATGACCTTCCTGTCCGGCACCTTCTACCTGGTCGACAACCTGCCCGAGCCGTTCGCCACCATCAGCCACTGGAACCCGATCTTCTACATGATCGACGGCTTCCGCTTCGGCTTCATCGGCCACGCCGAGGGCAACCTCTGGATCGGGGTCGCGATGAGCGCGGTGCTGACCCTGATCATGTCGTACGCCTGCTGGCGCGTGTTCAAGTCGGGCTGGCGTCTGAAGAGCTGAGCCCTGGACCATTTTTGCTTCAGGTCGGATCGACCTGAATCCAAAAAATGGTCCAGCACTGGAGCGAAATCTGAGCCGAGTTGGACTGCGTCCAAGTCAACCGATTTCGCTCTAGGGCGCGGCGGCGCTCAGGCTGAAATCCGCGCCGCGCATCCGGTTGGCGCAGACCACGTCCGGCGCCGCGTCCGGATCACGGAAGAAGGCGACCGCCATCATGCCGCCGCAGCGGTTGAAGCTGGCGCCGTGGCTCAGGCCGGGCATCGACACGAAGGTCGCCTTGGGCATCTGCGCCAACAGCCGTCGGCCCCAGTCCGGCGGGGTGCTTGGATCGAACTCACCGGCGAAGATCAGTGTCGGGATGTCGGACGTCACCGGCGTATTCTCGATCGCTTCGGCCGGCGCGACGTTCCAGGCCCGGCACATGGCGACCGAGGCGGCGCGGGAATCGGCGCCGCCCAGCCCCCGGTCGGCGGCGACCTGGGCCTCGATCCGCTCGGGCGCCTCGAACGGCGCCTCTTCCGAGCACCAGACCGACAGCCGCAGGCCCCAGGTGAAGCCGGAGGGGCCCTGGGCGCGGGCGATCCATCCGGCCAGTTCTTCCGGCCGCCCGTCGGCGGCTGACCCGACCGCGCGGGGGATCAGGGGGATCAGACGGGGATCCTGCAACGCCAGACCCACGCCCGTCACCGCATCGATCTCGCCGCGCGCGACAAGGGCGCGGAAATCCTCGCGGGCGTCGGGCCAGGCGGCGCTGCAGGCGGGATCGACCGCGCAGTTGTCGAAGACCGCGTTCAGGCTGCGCCAGGTATTGGCCGTCGCGGCCTCGTCGTAGCCGACTTCGGGCGGCAGGACGGAGTCCAGCACCATGGCGCGGACCGAGCTCGGATGCCGCCGCGCGACCGTCAGCGCCAGCCGTGTGCCGTAGGACAGGGCGTAGAGGTTGACCCTGTCGTAGCCCTGGGCGACCCGCAGGGCCTCGATGTCGTCCGCGGCCTCCGCCGAATTGTAGCCGTTCAGGTCGGCGCCGCCCGCGACCAGCGTCGCCCGGCAGGCCGTGGCCGCCGCCGTCAGCCGGGTGTCGGCCTCTACGCCGCGGAGACGTTCGGCGGTGATCACGCCCTTCAGCGCATTGATCTCCGGGCACTCCAGCGCGGGTTGGGCCAGCTTGGCCCCGCGAGGCTCCAGAACCACCTGGTCGCGCAGTTCCAGGAAGGGATTGCTCCGCCCCGACCGCTGGCCCGAGAACGCGCTGTTGCCGGGCCCGCCGGTGAGGAAGATCACCGGATCGTTGGCGGGCGTCTCGGCGCGGCTGCGGAAGATCAGAACGGGCAGGCGGATCATCCGGCTGTCGGCACGCCCGCGGTTCTCGGGCACGACCAGCACGCCGCAGTCGATGCGCTCGTCGGGCGCCACCTCGACCGCGCAGGGGCCGGGCTCGAAGCGCGGCGTCGCCGTCTGGGCATGGGCGACGGCCGGGATGGCGGCGAGGGCCAGTCCGAGGGCGATCAGTTCCGTTTTCAAGGTGGTCGTCTCCGCTCCAGCCGGCGCTACCGTTTCCGCCCGGAGGCCCGGCGGCAACTTAAGGATCGGTAAGGCGCGGCGCGGCTCCGCGTGGTGTTGACTAACCCCGGCGCGCGTCCGACAAGGCCAGACCCTTTTTACCGGCTCCGTCGCGCCTCGCGACGGGGCCGTATCGCTTTTGGAGGTCCAGTCCCGTGTCCCAAGAACATCTGATGGGTGTCTACAACCGTGCGCCGCTGGAAGTGGAGCGTGGTCTGGGCGCGCGTCTGTGGTCCACGGACGGCACGGAATACCTGGACTGCGTCGCCGGCATCTCGACCAACGGCCTGGGCCACGCCCACCCCAAGCTGGTCGCCGCCGTGACCGAACAGGCCGGCAAGCTGTGGCACGTCTCCAACATCTTCCGCATCCCGGGCCAGGAGGCCCTGGCCGATGACCTGTGCGCCAAGTCTTTCGCCGACGTGGTCTTCTTCACCAACTCGGGCACCGAGGCGGTCGAGTGCGCGCTGAAGACGGCGCGCAAGCACCACGTCGCCAACGGCGCCCCTGAGCGGATCGACATCTACGGCTTCGACGGCTCGTTCCACGGCCGCACCTACGGCGCGATCAACGCTGCCGCCAACCCGTCCTACACCGAAGGCTTCGGCCCGAAGATGGAGGGCTTCCACCAGCTGGTGTGGGGCGACAAGGACGCGCTGAAGGCGGCGTTCGAGAATCCGACCACGGCCGCGATCATCCTGGAGCCGGTGCAGGGCGAGGGCGGTTGCCGTTCGACCCCGGACGAGGACCTGCGCTGGATGCGCGAGATGGCCGACGCCAACGGCGTGCTGATCATCTTCGACGAGGTCCAGTGCGGCATGGGCCGCACCGGCAAGCTGTGGGCCCACGAATGGGCCGGCATGACCCCGGACATCATGGCCATCGCCAAGGCCCTGGGCGGCGGCTTCCCCATAGGCGCGTGCCTGGCCACCGCCGACGCGGCCAAGGGCATGACGGTGGGCGTGCACGGCTCGACCTTCGGCGGCAACCCGCTGGCCATGGCCGTCGGCCAGGCGGCTTTCGGCGAACTGTCCAAGCCCGAGACCCTGGCCCACGTCAACGAGATCGCCGGCTATCTGAAGCAGCAGCTGCACGGCCTGAAGGAGCGCTTCCCGGACATCATCGTCGATGTGCGCGGCAGGGGTCTGCTGATCGGCGTCAAGCTGGTCCCCAACAACCGCGAATTCATGGGTTGGGCACGCGACGAGCAGCGTCTGCTGGTCGCCGGCGGCGGCGACAACTGCGTGCGCATCCTGCCGCCGCTGGTGCTGACCCTCGAAGAGGCCCGCGAGGCCGTCGAACGCTTCGAGAAGACCTGCGAGTTCGCGCGGACCAAGCTGGCCTGAGGCCCTGACAGATCTGGAGGGGCCGATGGTCCGTCACTTCCTCGACATCTATCGGCTTGAAGCCGACGAACTGCGCGCCATCCTGGATGACGCCCACGCCCGCAAACAGGCGCGCAAGGGCTGGCCGCAGGGCCGCGTCGACGCCGACGCGCCGGCCAGGGACCGCGTCCTGGCCATGGTGTTCGAGAAGAACTCGACCCGCACCCGCTTCAGCTTCGACGCCGCCATCCGCCAGCTGGGCGGCTCCGGCATCATCGCCAACGCCGGCGACATGCAGCTGGGCCGCGGCGAACCGGTCGAGGACACGGCCAAGGTGCTGTCGCGCATGGTCGACGCGGTGATGATCCGCGCCAACAGCCATGAGGACGTGGAGCGGTTCGCCCGCGTCGCGACCGTGCCGGTGATCAACGGCCTGACCGACCGCTCGCACCCCTGCCAGATCCTGGCCGACCTGCTGACCATCGAGGAGCACCTCGGGCCGGTGGCGGGCAAGACGATCGCCTGGGTCGGCGACGGCAACAACGTCTGCCACAGCTTCATGCATGCGGTGCCGAAGTTCGGCTTCCGCCTGCAGGTGGCCTGTCCGGCCGAGTACCATCCGGACCTGCACGACCTCGCCCGCGGCGGCGACAACGTCCTGCTGACCTCGGATCCGCGCGAGGCCGTCGCCGGCGCTGACGTGGTGGTCACCGACACCTGGGTGTCGATGGGCGATCAGGATTACGAGGCCCGTCTGGAAGCCTTCGACGGCTACGGCGTCGACGACGCCCTGATGAGCCTGGCCCAACCGGACGCGGTCTTCCTGCACTGCCTTCCCGCCCACCGCGGGGAAGAGGTGACGGACTCGGTCATCGACGGTCCCAAGTCGCTGGTCTGGGACGAGGCCGAGAACCGCATCCACGCCCAGAAGGCCGTTCTGGCCTGGTGTTTCGCGCAATAGGGTCGAGGGCTGAGGGTCGAGGGGCGAGATAATCTTCCCTCGACCCTCGACCCCCGAATCTCATGCCTATTGCAGGTTCACGTCCGCCACGCCGCCCGCGTCGGGAAGGGTCTTGGTGATGTTGGCCTTGGCGACCTCGTAGGCGAATTTGAAGAAGCCGCCCTCGTTGACCCAGACCCGGCCGTCGTCGGCGTCGAAGCGCAGGAGGGTCAGATGCGGATCGTCCTTGCCCTGCGGATACCAGGCCGCCAGCACCGGGTTCCAGTAGCGGTTGATGATCTCGCGGTCCTGGCCGTGCACCGACAGTTCACCGTGGATGCAGGCCCAGACGTTCTGGTCCTTGGAGCCATAGTGGAACATCGCGCTCTGTCCGCCCGGGAGGCCCGCGTCCTTGGCCAGATCGGTGTCGTCGCGGGTGAAGAACCAGATCGTGCCGGTCTCCTCCTCGCGGAAGGCGGTCATCGGCTGGGCGTGATAGCCTGGCTGGTCCAGGCCCAGCAGACCGGTGTTGGACTTCTTCAGGCTGTCCCAGAAATGCTGTTCGGCCTGGTCGGCGGTGAGGGTCTTGTCGCTCATGCGGGTCTCTCCTGATCTCGGGGTTCGGATCAGGAAGGCGCATGGGTGGGGCGAGGTTCCCGGCTCAGTACGTCCGCTGCGGCACGCCCAGCAGGGCCCCGATGTGGATCAGCAGGACGAAGGTCGCTGCGCCGCCCATCACCATGATGAATCGCCACGGCGCCATCCGCACGCTCTGGGTCGGATCCCACGGACGCGCCCCTCGCCAGCCGGCGAAGACGGTGATCGCCAGGGTGACGGCGGTCAGGGCCAGGGTGGAGGTCATGTCCATCCGCGCCACGTGGACCGCCGGACGCGCCCGCGCAAGGGTTTGAGTCCTTGCCGGGAGGTTAATCTTCATCGTCCGTTAACCACGTTGACGCCATCTATCCGGTGGGTGTGCGGGCTTTCCACAGGAAGATGGCGGAACCCCTACATCTTGGGGTTAACCACACGTTTACACCCCTGATCTGGCGCACTAGCGTCCAGCCAAAGGTCGGGAGTCGAATCAGTGAGCGCAGCCGCGCCGTGGAGCGTGAAGGGGATAGACCCCAAGGCTCGCGAGATCGCCAAGGACCTCGCGCGCCGCTCCGGCATGACGCTCGGCGAGTGGCTGAATTCGATGATCATGGAGGATGGTGACGAGGACGAGGGCTACACGCCCCTGCCGCGCCGTCCCCACGCCGCCGAAATCTTCGACCGTCGCGGCCGCAGCCGCCGGCTGGACGACGCCTATGCGGGTGATGATGTCGGTCATCGCCTCAGCGCCTCGGTCGACGCCATCGCCGCCCGCCTCGAAGCCGCCGAGCGCCGCTCGACCGTTGCGATCCAGGGCGTCGACCAGGCCGTCGCCGGTCTGGTGCGCCGTCTCGAGGCCTCCGATCAGGACGGCCGCCAGTACGGCCGGCGCATCGACGATATCTCCGAGGAGCTGCGCGAGGGCCACCGTCGCCTGCGCAAGTTCGAACAGGAAGTCGGTCCCAAGACCGCCGAGACCTTCGGCAAGATCGAGACCGGCATCGGCGCGCTCGCGGGCCGCCTGTACGACATCGAGGAACGCCAGCGCTCCGGCGTCAACGAGCTGCGCCAGCGCATGGACGCGGTCGAGAAGCTGGCCGGTCCCGGCGCCGGTTCGGACCTGCTGGCCCAGGTCGGCGCCCGGCTGGACCAGGCCCAAGCCCGCACGACCGAGGCCCTGCGCGGTCTCGAACGTTCCTTCGCCCATCTGGACCAGCGGCTGCGCGCCGCCGAGAGCCGGGTCGAGCCCGAGGGCGTCCGCGAGGCCGCCCGCTTCGAGAAGCTGGCCGAGACCCTGAGCCGTCAGGTCGAGTCCAACCGCACCGAGATGATGCGCCGCCTCGACACCGCCGAGGCCGACAACCGCATGGACCGCATCGAGCGGGCCGTGATGGCGCTGGGCGAACAGCTCAAGACCTCCGAGACCCGTTCCGCCGGCGCGGTCGAGGCCATGGGCCGCGAGGTCCTGCGCATTGCCGAGAACCTGAACGGCCGCGTGGCCAAGATCGAACACGGCGCTGACGCCCGCTTCGAGAAGCTGGGCGAGACCCTGAGCCGCAAGGTCGAGGGCGACATGGGCCGTCTGGCCCAGGGTCTGGAACAACGCCTCACCGCCGCCGACGACCGTCACGCCCTGGCGCTGGAGAAGCTGGGCGGCGAGATCACCCGCATCTCGGACCGCCTGAGCGAACGCATCGCCCAGTCCGAGCGCCGGTCGCAGCAGGCGCTGGAAGACATCAGCCGCCGCCTTGCCGACAGCTCCAGCAAGATCGAGCAGAGCTACGACCGCGCCTCCGGCGAACTGGCCGAGCGCATGCGACTGTCGGAAGAGCGCACCGCCGCCCTCATCGCCGAGGCCCGCGAAAACATCGAGCGCCGCGCCGAGGCGCCGAAGCCCGCTCCGGTCGTCGCCCCGGCCGCCGACGCCCAGCCCGACTGGCGCGCCGCCGCCTTCCCGGACGCGGCCTTCCCCGACGCCCCCTTCCAGGGCCAGACCTTCGAGGATCCGGACCCGGTCTATGCCGAGCAGCAGGCCTGGTCGGCTGAGCTGGCGCCGCCCGAGCCCGAACCGGCCCGCGAGGCCTTCGCACCGGCGGCGCCGGACCTGCACGACGACGCCGAGGTCCTGACCGCCGACTCCGTCTTCGACGCGGTCATGCGCGGCCCGCGCACGGCGCCGGAACCGGTCTCGGCGCCGTTCGGCAGCCGCGAGGCGGTCGCCGCCCCCTTCACCGGTTCGCTCACGGAAGAGCTGGACGCCGCGCCGCACACGCCGGTCTTCGCCCCGCCGCCGGCCGCGGCCTCGGCGCCCTTCGGCCATAGCTTCGGCGGCGCCGACGTGTCCGACGCCCTGGCCGCCACGGCGCCCGATGGCTTCGACGCCGGCCCGGACGACTTCGCCGGCGAGACCGACTTCGTCGATCCGCGCGCCCTGCGCGCCGCGGCGGCGCAAGGCCGCGCCGCCAACTCGACCCGTCAGGCCATCGACGCGGCCCGCGCCGCCATGGCCGAGTCCGACACGCCGGCCCCGACCCGTTCGGGCTTCGGCCTGAAGCGCGGCGGCAAGTCGCGCCTGCAGGAGCGACTGGACAAACAGGCCTCGAAAGAGGGCGGCACGGTCCGCAAGGCGCTGGGCGCCTCCGCCGTCGCCGTGGTCCTGACCGCCACCGGCGCCGTGGCCTTCAGCGAGCTTACCGACGCCGGCATCCGCATTCCGGGCCTGTCCATTTCCGACCCCGCCTCCGCAGGGGGCCCGCCGGTCGCGGCGCTCGCCACCGTGGTCGAGGCCTCGCCCGCCGACCTGACCCGCGCCGCCGATCTCTACCAGCAGGCGATCATCCAGCTGGACAGCGACAATCTCCAGGGCGTGGATCTGCTCAAACAGGCCGCCGGGCTCGGCTACGCCCCGGCCCAGCTGCAGCTGGCGGGCCTGTACCAGGACGGCGGCAAGGGCGTGACGGTCGATCCGGCCCAGGCCCGCAACTGGATGAAGCGCGCCGCCCAGGCCGGCGACCCGCGCGGCATGCACGCCTACGGCATGTACCTGTTCCAGGGCGTCGGCGGAGCGGTGAACACCACCGAGGCCATGACGTGGCTGACCAAGGCGGCCGAACAGGGCCTGGTCGACAGCCAGTACAACATCGCCAAGCTGTACGAGACCGGCGAGGGCGGTGTCCGCATGGACCCGCTCGCGGCCTTCAAATGGTATCTGATCGCCTCGCGCGCCGGGGACGGCGACGCCCAGACGGCGGTCGATCGTTTGCGGGCCACGCTGTCGGTCGCGGACCGCGGCAAGGCCCGGGCCGAGGCCGATCGCTTCACGGTCGAACCGGTCGCCTGACGCGATCAGCTAACCTTTCGGGCGCATCGGGTTGCACCTTCGGCCCGGGGCGTTCAGGACAGTTCCACCGTCGCCTTTCGGGCGTTTGACCTCAGTTCCAGCCGAAGGCGCGTCCTTTGGATATCTATCTGCCGATCGCCGAGGTTTCGGTGAACTGGCCGCTCCTGGTTCTGCTGGGGGCGACGGTCGGATTCGTGTCCGGGCTGTTTGGCATCGGCGGCGGCTTCCTCATGGCCCCGATCCTGATCTTCCTCGGCATCCCGCCGTCGGTCGCGGTCGCCAGCCAGGCCAGCCACGTCGTCGCCTCGTCGACCTCCGGCGTCATCAACTACACCTCGCGCAAGCTGGTCGATTACAAGATCGGCGCGATCATGGCCCTGGGCGGGGTCGTGGGCGCCCTGCTGGGCGTCGAGCTGTTCCGCTACCTGCGCCTGCTGGGTCAGGCCGATCTGGCTGTCGCCCTGTCCTATCTGCTGTTCCTCGGGGCCATCGGCGCCCTGATGCTCTACGAGAGCCTCGGCCAAATCCTGCGCCGGGTGCGGGGCGAGGTCGCGCCGCACAAGGAGCGCCGCCGCCCGCTGTGGCTTTACGGCCTGCCCCTGCGCATGCGCTTCCCTCGCTCGGGCCTCTACATCAGCGTCATTCCCCCCATCGGGCTGGGCGTCTTCGTCGGCATGATGTCGGCCATCATGGGCGTCGGCGGCGGCTTCATCCTGGTGCCGGCCATGCTCTACGTTCTGCGCATGCGGGCCCAGGTGGTGGTCGGCACCAGCCTGTTCCAGATCATCATCACCACGGCCATGACCACGGTCCTGCAGGCGGGCCGGAACCAGACGGTCGACATCGTCCTGTCGACCATCCTCCTGCTCGGCGGGGTCGTCGGGGCCCAGTACGGCGCCCGCCTGTCGGGCCGGTTCCGCGCCGAGGAGCTGCGCGCCCTGCTGGCCATCATCGTCCTTCTGGTCGGCATCTACATGGGGCTGGAGCTGTTCGTGCGGCCCAGCGACCTGTTCAGCTTCGCCCCCGGGATCGCCGAATGAGGATCGCGGAATGATCCAGGCCCTGCCGCCTCCCCCTCCGGCCATAGAGGCCCCCGCGCCCGAGCGATCGGTCGCGACGACGGATCAGGTTCGCGTCGCCGCCGCCATGACCGACGCCCGTGTCATGGTCGACTCCAGCTTCCGCGGCGCCTCCATCGTCCTGTATGGGGCGGTCTTCAATCCGACCGCCCGGCCCGCCGACGTGGTGGTCGTGGTGCGCGGCCCGGACGGCCCTGTCCGCCTGGTCAAGAAGACCCGCAACATGGGCGTCTGGCTGAACAGCCGCCCGGTCCTGTTCGAGGGCGCGCCCGGCTTCTACATGACCGCCTCGACCCGGCCGCTCGGCGATATCGCCGACTTCGGCCAGCTGCGCCGGCTGGGCGTCGGCGTGGACCACCTGCGCATCGCCGCGCCGGAGGAAAGCCGCACCGTCACCCGCTACGGCGTGCGCGATGTGGTCGTCAGCCGCCTGGGCGAGGACTATCTCGACTACCGCCGCGCGGTGATCCGCCTGCGCGAGGCGGCGGCGCTCTACAACAGCGACCCCAAGGGGGTGCAGTTCGTCGACAAGGGCCTGTTCCGCGCCGAGGTCGATCTCCCCGCCGTCGCCCCCACGGGCCAGTATTTCGCCGAGGTCTGGCTGTTCCAGGACGGCGAGCCGGTCTCGGTCTCGAACCTGACCCTGACGGTCGAGAAGGTCGGCATCGAGCGCGACATCTTCGAGTTCGCCCAGCGCCGCCCATGGAGCTACGGCGTCCTCTGCGTCCTGCTGGCCATGTTCACCGGCTGGGCGGCGAGCCGCATCTTCAGGCGGAACTAGCCTGCCGCGAACTCGCTCAGGGCGTCCAGCACGGCGCGGTTCTGGTCTTCCGTGCCGACCGTGATGCGCAGGCAGTCGGGCAGGCCGTAGCCGCCGACCGGGCGGACGATGATGCCCTTGCTGTTCAGGTAGTCATTGGCGGCGGCGGCGGTGCGCGCCGGGTCCGGGAAGCGGACCAGCACGAAATTGCCGACCGAGGGGAAGACGTCGAAGCCGAAGCCCTTGATCGCCTGCGTCAGGCGCGGGCGCCAGGTCTCGACCAGCTCGCGCGACGCCTTCTGGTGAGCCTCGTCGCCCAGAGCCGCGACGGCCGCCTCGATCCCCGGGATCGAGACGTTGAACGGCAGGCGGATGCGGTCGACCGCCTCGGCCACCTTCAGCGGCGCATAGCCGAAGCCGATGCGAAGGCCGCCCAGGCCGTGGATCTTGGAGAAGGTGCGGGTGACCACGATGTTGTCGGCGTCGCGGGCCAGCGGGAAGCTGGTCTCCCAGTCGGGGGCGCTGACGAACTCGGCATAGGCCTCGTCGATGACCAGCAGGACGTGCGGCGGCAGGGCGGCGTGGAGACGGCGGGTCTCCTCGGCGGTGTTGTAGCTGCCGGTCGGGTTCGACGGGCTGGAGATGTAGACGATCTTGGTCCGCTCATCGACCTGCTCGAGGATGGCCTCGACCTCGGCCTTGAAGCCAGGCTCAGGGGCCAGCTTGACCGAGGCCTGGTTGGCCAGGGCGGAGATGCGGTAGGCGAGGAAGCCGTACTGGCCGGTGACGATGTTGTCGCCGGCGGTCAGATAGGTCTGGTTCAGCAGGGCGAAGACCTCGTCCGAGCCGTTGCCGAAGATCAGGCGTTCGCCTTCCAGCCCGTGATGGGCGGCCACGGCGTCGCGCAGCTTGCCGGCCCGGCCGTCGGGGTAGATGTGAATGTTGGCGACCGCCGCATGATAGGCCTCGCGCGCCTTCTCGCCCGCGCCCAGCGCGTTCTCGTTGGACGACAGCTTCATCGGCTCGGCCACGCCCTCGATCTTCGACTTGCCGCCGACATAGGGGGCGATGTCGAGGATGCCGGGCTTGGGCTGGATGGCGTCGGTCATGCGAGCTCTCAGAACAGGGGGGCGGCGCCGATGACGCCGGACAGGGTTCCGGGCGCGCCGTTCAGCCGCCCGTCCTCCGCCTGCACATAGCCCGCCAGCACGAACAGCTTCAAGCCGCCCGCCTCGATCAGCGGCGTCGCGGCCAGTCCGGCGTCGGACAGGGCGTCGAGGATCCGGCTGTTCGGCAGGCCGCTGTCCGTGGCCCAGAAGGTTCGGTCATGGCCGGTCGGGCCGGGCTGGGTCTGCTGCACCAGCAGGGAGCGGGGCAGGCCGGCGCCGTGGTCGGGCAGGGCGGCGACGATGCGCAGCGACGGCTCGGCCAGCAGACGTCCGAACCAGGCGTTCGAGGGCGTCAGGTCCATCAGCGCCCGCGCGCCCTCCCGCACCGCCTTGAGCGCCGCCTCGGGCTTGGCCGCCATCCGCGCCGACAGGCCGTAGCGGTCGGCCGCCAGCACCTGCGACGCCGGGCCCCAGACGACCAGGGGCGCGCCGGCGGCGGCGTCCAGCCGGCCCAGGACGGAGCGGGCGGCCGCGATCTCGGGCGCGCTCAGGCCCTTGAGCGCTTCCCGGATGGCGATGGCGTCGGCGTCCACGGTGGGGCGGGACCCGGCCGCTAGCCGCGCGCGGACCGCCTGGGTCAGCGCCCGGTCCAGCGCCAGCCGCGCCGCGTCCTCCGGCGGTTCGACCAGCATCAGAACAGCCGCGGCGCCGGAGCCAGGGCGAACGGCCCCAGCCAGGTGCGGCCGTCGCGGAACGACAGCGTCAGATCGACCGGGCGGTCGCCGTTGACGGCGGTCGCCGCCGCCGCGCCCACGGCGCCGGCGCGGTTGACCGCGCCCGACTGGGCCGAGGCCATGCCCGACATCATCGGGCCGGGCCGTTCTGCGGTCAGGGCGATCTGGCCGGTCAGCCGTCCGTTGGGGTCCGCCGACAGGGCGTCGCTGGACAGCCGCGCCCGGCTTTCGCCCGCCGTCAGCTCGCCACGCAGGGCGGTGAACCGTCCGCCGGCCCGGGTCCAGTTGGAGAAGATCCCCGCCGCGTTCGGCCCCTTCAGGCGACTGGCCTGCTGCACCGTGCCCTCCAGCGCCAGGGTCAGCCGGCCCTCGCGGGTGGCTCCCTCGACCGGACCGCCGCGACGGCCGCGGGCGTCGACCAGGTTGAACAGCACGTCCATCTCGTCGGTGGTCGCCTTGCCGTCGGTCAGGTGCGGCCGGGTCTCCAGCTGGATGTGCTCAGCCGAGGCGATGGGGAAGGGATCGGCCCCCGGATGGGCGGTGAAGACCGCGCGCACCAGCTCGACCCGCAGGTCGGGGAAGCGGTCACGCAGATGGCTGACACTCATGCGCAGGGCGTCGCCGCGCACCGCGACCTTGCCCTTGTCGGCGCGGGTCAGGGTCAGGCCCTCCGGGGCGATGATGACCCAGCGGTCCGGATTCCACGCATTGGCCTCGGCCACGATCTCCGGCGCCGCGACGCCGTGGCCCGACGGGGCCAGGATGTCGGCATGGGGGATCTCCACCCGCGCCCGGAACGGCCAGCCGGTGGTCGTCACCTCGGCGTGCCTGATGGTCCAGCCGTCCTGCTGCAGGGCCGCGACCTGGGCCTCCAGCCGCGTCTCGATCTGTTGCACCAGATAGAACCACCAGCCGGTCCACACCGCCAGGATCACCCCGGCGATCAGGAGGGGGCCGATGACGCCGCGGCGAGGGTGGCGGTAGGGTTGGTCGCTGGCGGCTGTCATTCAGGATCCGAAAAACACAGTGCGAAGAGTGCGAACAGGACGGAACGTACGAAGCCGCCCCCGGCGCCCATACGATGAAAAAGCGAGTGCGAAGAGTGCAATTCGCAGGCCGCGCCGCGCGGGCCCCGTCGGGCATGTGGACGGGGCCGGCGGCGGTTTCAAGACGACGGCTTGAGGAAGCCGCCGACCAGTTCGACCGCTTCCGCCAGCCCCATGCGCAGCACCTCGGTTCCCGGCGGCAGGCTGGCGAACAGGCGGGTGGGACAGGCGGCGTCCAGCATGACGAAGACGCCCTTGTCATCGGCCCGGCGGATCAGCCGCCCGAACGCCTGGGCCATGCGGGCGCGGGCCAGGGCGTCGTCATAGGCGCGCCCCTGCGCGGAGCTGCCGCCGAACCGTTCGCGCCGGGCCTTGTGCAGCAGGTCGGGGCGCGGCCAGGGGACCCGGTCAAAGGCGAGGATGCGCAGGGACCGCCCGGGCACGTCCACCCCGTCCCGCACCGCGTCGGTGCCCAGCAGGCAGCTGTCCTGCTCGGCCCGGAACACATCGACCAGCGCGCCGACCTCCAGCGGATCGACGTGCTGGGCGTACAGGGGGATGCCCGCTTTCGCGAGGTCCGGTCCCAGCCGCTCATAGACCGCCTTCAGCCGCCGGATGGCGGTGAACAGGCCCACGCCGCCGCCGCCCGCCGCCAGGAACAGTTCGCGCATCGCCGCCGCCGTCTGGCGCGTGTCATCCTTGATCAGGTCGTTGACGACGATGACCCGGCTGTTCTCGGCGTAGTCGAACGGGCTTTCGACCTTCAGCGTCCGCGCCGGTTCGATCAGCCGCGCCGCGCCGCTGCGCATCCGGGCCAGGTCGAACGGATCCTCCGACATCGGATCGGACAGGGTGGCGCTGGTGATCAGCACCCCGTGCGAAGGCATGACCACGGCGGCCTCCAGCGGCACGGTAGGGTCGATCCAGTGGCGGCGCAGGGCCACGTCGTGGATGCGGCCGAAGGCGGCCTCGGCCGACAGCCAGTCGACGAAGTCGGGGTCCGCCTCGCCGGTGTCGTTGTCCAGCGCCGCCAGCATGGAGCGCCAGCCGGGCAGGGTCATGCGCGCGCGCCGGTCCAGCCCGCGCAACGCCCCCTCGATGCGCGCCCGGGACGAACCGTCCAGTTCAACCGACTCATCGTCGAGGATGTCCTCCAGGTGCCGCGACAGGGCCAGCAGGGGCGCCTCGACCGCCGCCAGGGTCCTGGCCGCCTCCCGCGCCGCGTCCAGCACAGGATCGGTCACGGGACGCAGGGAGCATTCCATGCCGAACTCGATGCCGCCCGGCCCGCCGTTCTCGTTTGTCCGTGCGCGGAGTTGTTCCAGCGCCGCGACCAGGAACCGCTCGATCGGCCCGATCGGATTGACCTCGCCCGAGGCCGGGGCGATCCGTCCCGAGGCCCCTTCGCCCGGCAACTGGGCCGCCGCGTGGATGGCGTCCTGAAGCGCCTTCTGCGCCGCGTCATTGTCCGCGCACAGGTCGCCCAGCCGCTGCTCCAGCCCGCGTCCGCGCCGCCCGCGCCCCTCGGGTCCCCGGATCCAGCGGCGCAGCTCGGCCGCCTCCTGCCCGGACAGGCAGGCGGAGAAGGCGCTGTCGGCGGCGTCGAACAGGTGGTGGCCCTCGTCGAAGACGATGCGCTTCAGCGCCGCCGTCTCGCCGTCCTGCTTCAGCCCCCGCGCAGACCGGGCGCCGTCGAAGGCGGCCTGGGTCATGACCAGCGCATGGTTGGCCACCACCAGATCGGCCCGGCGGCTGGCGCGGATGGTCTTCTCGACAAAGCAGGTGCGGTAGTGGGGGCAGGCGGCGTGCACGCACTCGCCGCGCCGGTCGACCAGATTGGCCGCGCTGGCCTGCTGGCTGGCGGGGGTGGCGAACAGGCCGGGCAGCCAGCCGGGATAGTCGCCGCCGGTCATGTCGCCGTCGCGCGTATGCAGGGCCCAGCGCCCGGCCAGCGCCATGCCGATCAGGTCGCCGTTCCCCAGCTGGGCCGCCTGCACCATGTCCTGCAGGTTCAGCAGGCAGAGGTAGTTCTCGCGCCCCTTACGGACGACGGCCTTCCTCTTGCGTTCGGCCGGGTCGGGCCACAGGGCGGCGCTCTCGCGGTCGATCTGGCGCTGCAGGGCGCGGGTGTAGGTCGAAACCCAGGCCGCGCCCTGATTGCGCTCGGCCCACAGCGAGGCCGGGGCCAGATAGCCCAGGGTCTTGCCGGTGCCGGTGCCGGCCTCGGCCAGCAGCACGCGCGGCCGGCCCTCCTCGTTTCGGGGCGAGAAGGCGTAGGCGGCCTCGGCCGCATAGTCGGACTGGGTCGGTCGGGTCTCGTCCAGCCCAGAGGCCTGCAGCAGCTTCTCCAGCCGGATGCGGGCGCTCTCGGAATCGACCGGGGCCGAGCCGGCCTCGCCGCGCGGCGCCTCGTCCTCCCACTCGGCCAGCCGGGACCAGACATCGAGGCCGCTGCCGCGATACTGGCGCGCGCGCAGCGGCTGGTGCTGCAGGGCTCCCGCCACCCGCCACGACCAGCTCCAGCCCGCCCGGGCCAGGGTCTCGTTCAGGGTGAAGGCGTCCTCGCGGTGCGGATAGGCGGGATCGGCCAGCTCCTTCAACAGGCCCAGCGCCGCCTCGCGCAGGGCCACGGCCTGGGCCTCCGCCCCCTTGGGCTCGCTTTGTCCCATGGCCAGGGCCAGCCCGCTCGGCGACGGGGCGCAGAACCGCGCCGGCCGCACGAAGGCGAACAGCTCCAGCACGTCCAGCAGGTCTTCCGACCGCGACGGCGGCGCGAGGCCGAGCCGCCGCCCTGTCAAACTGGCGTGGGCGACCATCACGGGACCGGTGGTGAAGACCCCCTCGGCGGCGCCGCGCCCGATCCTGCGCGCGCCCTCGTCGTCGCACATCGCCCCCGCCCCCGGCGGCACGGCCAGGGCGGCGGGCAGGGCCAGCCACGGCTCGTCGCCGGTCACGGCGCTGGAGGAGGTGAGGGAGTCGGTGGACACGGTCCCTAGATAGTCGACAAGCAGGTGAAACGGAACGGGAACATGCTATATCCCCTTCGTGACGTCCGCCGCCGTTCCCGCAACGCTTCCGCCGCTTTTCGCCGACTGGTTCGCGTCGCGCGGCTGGGCGCCGCGTCGGCATCAGCTGGAGATGATCGCGGCGGCGCAGGCCGGGTCGCACGCCCTGCTGGTCGCGCCGACCGGCGGCGGCAAGACGCTGGCGGGCTTCCTGCCTTCCCTGATCGAGCTGGCGGAGCGGGGACCCAAGCCGGCGACCGGGCCGGGCAGCGGGGTGCACACCCTCTACCTGTCGCCGCTGAAGGCCCTGACCACGGATGTCGAGCGCAACCTGATGACGCCGATCCGCGAGATCGGGCTGAACATCCACGTCGAGAGCCGCACCGGCGACACCAAGCAGAGCAAGCGCCAGCGCCAGCGCGACTTCCCGCCCGACATCCTGCTGACCACGCCCGAGCAGCTGGCCCTGTTCTGCGCCTGGGACGGCGCGCGCAGCTATTTCGCCGACCTGAAATGCGTGGTGCTCGACGAGGTGCACGCGATCTGGAGCGGCAAGCGCGGCGACCTGCTGTCGCTGGGGCTGGGCCGGCTGCAGAAGTTCGCGCCGGAGATGCGGCGGGTGGCCCTGTCGGCGACGGTGGACGATCCGGAGATGATCGCGGGCTGGCTCAAACCCTCCTCCGAAGCCCCCGTGACCATCGTCCGCGGCGATCCCGGCGCGCCGCCGGTGATCGACGTGCTGATCTCCGAGGGGCATGTGCCGTGGGCCGGGCACACGGGCCTCCATGCGATGCCCGAGGTCTATGACGCCCTGCGACGGGCGGGGATGACCCTGATCTTCGTCAACACCCGCTGGCAGGCCGAGTTCGTGTTCCAGCAGTTGTGGGCCATCAATGAGGACAGCCTGCCCATCGCCCTGCACCACGGCTCGCTGGCGGCGGAACAGAGGCGCAAGGTCGAGGCGGCCATGGCGCGGGGCGACCTGAGGGCGGTGGTCTGCACCTCGACGCTGGACCTGGGCATCGACTGGGGCGACGTGGACCTGGTCATCCAGCTGGCCGCGCCCAAGGGGGCCAGCCGGCTGGTGCAGCGCATCGGCCGGGCCAACCACCGGCTGGACGAGCCCAGCCGCGCCCTGATGGTCCCCGCCAGCCGGTTCGAGATGCTGGAATGCCAGGCCGCGCGCGAGGCGGTGGCCGAGAACGCCTTCGACTGGGAGCCGGTGCATACCGGCACCCTCGACACCCTGGCCCAGCACATCATGGGCTGCGCCTGTTCAGAACCCTTTGTCATGGATGATCTGTATGCGGAGGTTTCCGCCTGCGGCCCCTATCGCGGCCTGACCTATGCGCAGTTCGAGGAGGTGGTCGATCTGGTCGCCACCGGCGGATACGCGCTGCGCACCTATGACCGGTTCGCCCGCATCGTCCGCACCCACGAGGGGAAGTGGACGGTGCGCAACGCCGCGCTGGCCCAGAACCACCGCATGAACGTCGGGGCCATCGTCTCTGCCGCCAACCTGAACATCCGCGTCGCCAGCCGGCGGGGCCGGCAGCTGATGGGCGGCCGCAAGATCGGCGAGGCCGAGGAGTGGTATTTCGAGCAGATGTCGCCCGGCGACACCTTCGTCTTCGCCGGTCAGGTCTGGGCCTTCCAGGGCATCGCCGGGACGGACGCCCTGGTCACCTCCGCCGTCGACAAGGACCCGAAAATCCCGTCCTACGGCGGCTCCAAATTCCCGCTGGGCACCTCCCTGGCCGAGCGGGTGCGCGACATGGTGCAGGACCGCGACCACTGGCGCGTCCTGCCGCCGGACGTGCAGGAATGGCTGGAGCTGCAGGCGGTCCATTCGCGCATTCCCAAGGCGGGCGAACTGCTGATCGAGACCTTCCCGCGCGGCAACCGCCATTTCCTGATCGCCTATCCGTTCGAGGGACGGCTGGCGCACACGACCCTGGCCATGCTGCTGACCAAGCGGCTGGACCGGCTGGACGTGGGGCCGCTGGGCTTCGTGGTCACCGACTATTCGCTGGCCGTCTGGTCGATCCGGCCGATGGACGCGCTCGATTTCGACGCCCTGTTCGAGCCCGACATGCTGGGCGACGACCTGGAGGCCTGGCTGGAGGAAAGCTTCATGATGAAGCGCAGCTTCCGCAACTGCGCCCTCATCTCGGGCCTGATCGAGCGGCGCCAGCCGGGGGCCGAGAAGACCGGGCGGCAGGTGACCTTCTCGACCGACCTGATCTACGACGTGCTGCGCCGCCACCAGCCCGACCATCTGCTGCTGCGCACCGCCCGGGCCGACGCCGCCTCGGGCCTGCTGGACGTGGCCCGGTTGGGCCAGCTCCTGAGCCGCATCCACGGCCATATCGCGCACCAGCGGCTGGATCGTCCGTCGCCCTTCTGCATCCCCGTGCTGGTCCAGATCGGGCGCGAGCGGGTCGGCGGCGGCGCGGCCGAGATCATCCTGTCCGAACGCGGGCTCGATTTCGCCGAGGAGACCCTGATCGCCGAGGTCATGGCCACCGCGCCGGAGGGCGTGGCGTGAACGCCGCCCTGCGCGAAACCCTGTCCCCCTTCCGCCACCCCTGCGGCGGGCTGAAGGTGCGCATCGCCGGCGAGGCCTGCCTGCTGCGCTGCTCGGGCGCGTTGTGGGTGGTCGAGCATCGCACCCTGATCGCCTCCGACCTGCACCTGGAGAAGGGCTCGGCCTTCGCGGTGCGCGGCCAGATGCTGCCGCCCTACGACAGCCCCGCCACCCTGGCCAAGCTGGAGTCCGAGATTGAGGCCCTGGATCCGGCCCGCGTCGTCCTGCTGGGCGACAGCTTCCACGACGCCAAGGCGGTCAATCGTCTGTCTACGGATGATCGCGACCGACTGGTCCGGCTGGCCGTCGGGCGCGACTGGATCTGGCTGGAGGGCAACCACGATCTGGTGGCGCTGGCGGGCGCGCTGGACGCCCTGCCGGGCCGGGTCGTGACGACCATGGACCTCGGCGCCCTCCGCCTGATCCACGAGCCCCAGCCGGGCGAACAGCCGGGCGAGATCGCCGGCCACCTCCACCCCGCCGCCCGCGTCGCCGCCTATGGCCGGGGCGTGCGCCGCCCCTGCTTCGTCACTGATGGGCAAAGGCTGGTCATGCCCGCCTTCGGCGCCTTCACCGGCGGTCTGGATGTCAGGGATGTGGCGGTGGCGGGGCTGTTCAGGGAGCCGCCGATGGTCGCGGCGCTAGGGCGGGACAGGGTGCATGCGCTGGCGTGGGAGAGCCTGCGCTAATAGGTTGAGGCCATGACCAGACTGTCCGTGATCGCCGCCCTTCTGCTCACTGCCTGCGCGCCGACAGCGGTCCAGGTGCAAGGTGACGCCGCCATCCTACCCGGCAGCGCGGCGAAGCAGATGCTCGTGCAGTGCTCTCGTGAGGCGCCCGAGCCAGGCGAGGGTACGTGGGTCCCCGATTGGTCGGACATCGCGGCGCTGGAGGCCGCCTTGCCCGAAGCACTGGCCGGCCGCAGCGAGACCGGAGCGTTCGGCCACCGAAAGCCTCCGGAGGGGTGGAGCCGGCAGTACGTGGGCCTGGTCCGGGACGGCCGCCGTTTCGTCTACGGCAGCTTCTTCCCCACCGGATCCGGGGTCGAATCGTCGCCTGACGAGGTCGTGAGAATCTGCGACGGCGGCCCCGCCTTCTTTGGGGTCGAGTTCGATGTCGGCGCCCGGCGCTTCACTCACCTCGCCTTCAACGGCATGGCCTGACAGGTCCGCGCCGCTGCGGAGTCGGGCTGGGTCCGCCGTTGCCGGTCACAGTAGCCGGCAGTGGGGCAGACCGTCAGGCGGTGAGCCGGGCAGGACGATCTTCGGGCAACAGGGCGTTGGAGGCCGTCTCGATCTGCTCTTCCAGCTGCGCCATGAACTCGGCCCGCTTCAGGCCGGCGGGGATGACGGGCAGGAACTCGTAGATCACCACGCCCGGATAGCGGCGGAAGCCATGGGCGGGCCAGTGGACGCCGGAGTTGGTGGCGATGGGGGTGCAGGGCGCATCCAGGTCGCGGTACAGGGCCGCGATGCCGGGCTTGTAGTCGGGAGCGGCGCCGACCTCGGCGCGGGTGCCCTCCGGGAAGATCAGGATCTGGCGGCCCTCGGCGAAGCGGGCGCGGGCCTGTTTGACCATGTCCTTCAGCGCCTTGGCGTGGGCCGAACGGTCGACGGCGATCATCTTCGTCTTCCAGGCGAACCAGCCGAAGAAGGGCAGGGGCATCAGCTCCTTCTTCATGATGAAGCAGTTGTCCGGCAGGACCGCGAACGGGGCGATGACGTCGAGCATGCTCTGGTGCTTGCCGGCCAGCAGGGCGGCGCCGGCCGGGCGGTGCTCCAGTCCGTGGAACTCCACCTTCACCCCGGCGATCCAGCGCAGGCCGAACAGGACGAATTTCGACCACCCCCGGATCACCCACATGGCCGGGCGGTAGGGCAGCAGAAGCATCGGCGACAGGCCGACGGCGAACAGGGCCATCGAGAGGTACAGCCAAGCGACGAAGACGAGCGAACGCAGGGTGGTCACGATCAGGCGGCCTTTTCTTGCGGCGCGGCCTCGGTCGATGCGTCGTCGGCCGGACGGCCTTCGCCGGTGATCTTGCCCACGGCGACGCGGCCCAGGGCGGCGAGGTATTTCACGTATTCCAGCGTCATGCGCCGGGCGGTCACGGCCGCCCGCCACCAGCGCGAATTGTCGAGCGACGGCGTCTCGACCGCATAGGCGGTCAACTGGACCCCCGGGGCGGCGGCGCGGATCTCGGTCAGGGCGCGGGCCATGTGGTAGTCCGAGGTCACCACGATCAGGCTGTCATAGCCCTTGGCGTCGGCCCAGGCGGCGATCTCCTGGGCGTTGCCGACGGTGTCCTCCGCCTCGAAGCCCAGATCGACGCAGCAGTTGAACAGGCGGTTCGAACCCGGGGTCAGGGCGCGCAGTTCCTGGCGGCGGACCTCGCGGTTGACGCCCGAGATCAGGACCCGGCGGCCCTTGTCCTGCTCCAGCAGGCGAATGGCGGCGTTGACCCGTTCGGCCGACGGGCCGGTCAGGGCCACGATGGCGTCGGCGCGCTCGGGCTCGGGCGCGGGCGTATAGCCGCGCACGCGTTCGGCGAACACGAACAGGCCGATCAGCCAGATCAACGCCAGAATGGCGATGAAAGTCAGAAACTTCATGCCCTTAGCCTACCCGCGGAGCCGCAGTCGCGCCAGCGCGGTGAAGCGCGCCGCGACAAGCGCCACCGTAGCCGCCAACAGGGGACATGGCGAGAGGATGAGCACGTCGGTCCAGGCCACCGGCAGGGCGGGCGACAAGCCCTCGCTGCCGCCCAGCAATCGCAGGGCAGAGGCCGCTCCCATGGCCGCCAGCGCCCCCGCCGCGCCTGCGCCCGCCGCCAGCAGACCGTAGCGGCGCTGGTACAGGCCCGCGATGCGTTCGTCCGAGGCGCCGTTCAGGCTCAGGGTCTCGATCACCGCCGCCTGAGCCGCCATCCCGGCGCGGGTCGCATAGGCGACCGCCGCGCCCGCCGCGCCCGCCGTCAGCAGGAAGGCCAGGGCCGCCAGCACGGTGATCAGGCCCGCCGACCGCTCCGCCTCGCCGCGCCACAGGCTGTGATCGTCGACCGTGGCGTCCACCCCCGCCTGGGCCAGGGCGCGGCTCAGGCTGACAGCGCTGGCCGGAGCGTCGCGGTCCAGCCGGACGGTGACCAGATAGGGCAGGGGCAGGTCGGGCAGGACGGCGTCGCCGATCCAGGGCCGCAGCAGGGCCTCCGCGGTCTTGCGGTCCATGGCCTCGGCCTCCTCGACGCCCGTGACCCCGGCCAGGGTCTCGGCGGCGCGGGCGGCGGCGGCGTCGCCGGTCTCGCCCACGCGCGGGCGCACCTGCACCGTCGCCTCGGCCCGCAGAGCCCGGGCCCAGCCGTGCGCCGCCCGATCCGCGGCCAGGGCCCCCACGGCGGACAGGCAGGCCAGGAAGCACAGCACGGCGATCACCGCGGCCAGCCAGGGCTCTCCGCCCGTGTCGCGGGGCAGGATTGGCGTGCGTTGGGGGAACCAGCGGTCGATCATGCGGCGCCTCCGGTCAGCCGGCCGCCGTCCAGCGTCAACAACGTCGCCCCGGACCGCGCGGCCAGATCGGCGTCATGGCTGGCGATCAGGACGGTGGTCCCCAGCCGGTTCATGGACTGGAACAGCTTCAGCAGCCGCCCGGCCATGACGGCGTCGACATTGCCGGTCGGCTCGTCGGCCACGATCAGCTCCGGCCCCGTCACCACGGCGCGGGCGATGGCCAGGCGCTGCTTCTCCCCGCCCGACAGGGCCGGGGGCCGCGCGTCCAGCTTCTCGCCCAGCCCGACCCATTCCAGCATCTCGTGGACATTGTCGGCGTAGTCGGCGGTCTTCGCCCCCGCCAGCCGCAGCGGCAGGGCCACATTCTCCCAGGCGCTGAGGTGGTCCAGCAGACGGAAGTCCTGGAAGATCACGCCCATCCGGCGACGGAAGGCGGGCAGGTCCGCGCGCCGCGCCGTCCCCGCCTCCTCGCCGAACAGCTCCAGCGACCCGGACTGTGGCTGTTCGGCCAGCGTCAGCAGCTTCAACAGCGTCGTCTTTCCCGCGCCCGACGGCCCGGTAAGGAAGTGGAAAGAGCCGGCAGGCAAAGTCAGGTTAACGTCCCGCAGCACGCCGGGCGTCTCCACGTAGCCGAAACCCACCCCGCGAAGGCGGACGGTGGCGGGCGACGAGGCGGCATCGGCGGCGCGACGGGGCTGGACGGACATCGAATTCTGGATCGGGACGCGGCTGGGCCGCGACGGGAGGGGGCGAAGAGCCTCGCAGTCGGCGCACATGATACTGACCTGCCCGTCCTGCGCCACCAGCTATTTCACCCCGGACGATGCGATCGGGGCGAACGGCCGCACCGTGCGCTGCAAGACCTGCAAACACACCTGGCGCGCCACCCTGGACGAGCCCCTGGAACTGTCCGCGGCCATGCCTGAGGAGCCGTCCAGCTTCGCCCGCCACGACGACTCCACCACCGAATCACTGGCCGAGACCCCGGCCCCCGAACTGCCCAAGGCCTTCCGCGCCCGCGCCGAGCAGCAGCGCCGCCTGCGCCGCGCCGCCACCCACGGGGTGGTCTGGGCGGGCGTGGCCTCCGGCTTCGCCGCTCTGCTGGGCGCCGCCTGGCTGTTCCGGGTCGATGTGGTCGAGATGGCTCCGCGCACGGCGGCGGCCTACGCCGCCGTCGGCCTGACCGTGAACCCCACCGGGCTGGACTTCGAAGCCGTCACGGCCCGCCCCCTGCCCAATGATCCGGGCAAGGTCCTGGTCTCCGGCGCCCTGCGGAACGTGCGGGACAACGAGCGGATCGCCCCGCCGGTCCGCGTCGCCCTGCTGGACGCCCACGGCGCGGAGATCGGCTACGCCATCGTCGATATCGACGCCGCGCCGGTTCTGCCCGGCAAGGTGCAGGGCTTCGCCGCCGTCATCCCCGACCCGGGCGCGCGTGGCCAGGGCATCGACGTCGACTTCGTGCTGGAGCCCGCGCCCAGGGCCGCCCCGGCCCATGTGGAGGCGGCGCCCGCGCCCGCCCATCCGCCTCTCCGGCCGCCCCCTCCCGCCGCGCCCGCGTCCGCGCACGGTCCGGCGGCGCACACGATTCCGGTCTCCGCCGATGTCGGCCTGCGTCCGGCCCTGACGCCCGGGGCGACCGTCCCGCTGGACATGCGCCCGGTCGACGCCGTGCCGCTGGCTATGGAAGACGGTGCGCCCCCTCTCGACTCGCACGCCCCGAGGGCGGTATCGGCGGGGCATGGCTGACACCACACCGACGACGCCCACCGTGCTGCTCCCCGAGGCGGAGGTGCAGCGCATCGTCGCCGACCTCGCCACGCAGATCGCCCCCGTCATCGACGACGAGACCGTCGCCGCCGTCCTGCTGACCGGCGGGCTGTGGTTCGCCGCCGACCTGACCCGCGCCCTGTCGCGCATCGGCCGCAACGTCCGCTTCGACGCCCTGTGGCTGGCCTCCTACGGCGACGAGCAGTCCAGCCGAGGCAAGATCGACGTCTACGCCGACTTCCAGCGCTCCATCGAGGGCCGCCGGGTCCTCATCGTCGACGACGTCTTCGATACGGGCCTGTCTCTGGCCGAGGCGGTTCGCATCGCGAAGGCGAAGGGGGCATCGGAAGTCCTTACCGTCGTCTTCGCCAAGAAGCCCTGGCCTCTGCCCCGCGCCCCCGAGCCCGACTTCGTAGGCTGGGACGCTCCGAACCGGTTCCTGGTCGGGTATGGGCTGGACAATGCGGGCGCACTGCGCGGCCTGCCGGACGTGTGCGCGCTGGACTGAAGGCAGGTAGGCAGTAGGCAGATAGGCGGTAGGGCCGGGGTATCAGGTCTGGGCTCGAAATCCCTACTGCCTATGCCTACCTGCCTAC
The DNA here is from genome assembly GCF_059416065.1 of Brevundimonas sp. GW821-FHT09G01. Taxonomy (NCBI): domain Bacteria; kingdom Pseudomonadati; phylum Pseudomonadota; class Alphaproteobacteria; order Caulobacterales; family Caulobacteraceae; genus Brevundimonas; species Brevundimonas sp. GW821-FHT09G01. Next base: position 14,986 of record NZ_JBWKOL010000010.1, on the reverse strand, counting down.
TGCCCTCTTCAAAGCCATTCCGCCTTCGGCTCGCGCGCCCACATTTCGTCGTAGCTCGGACGCGGCCTTACGACTGCCCAGCGCTCGCCGTCCACCAGCGCCTCCGCCACCAGCGGCCGCGAGTTGTACTCGCTCGACAGCACCGCCCCGTAGGCGCCGGCGCTGAGGAAGGCGACCAGGTCCCCCGCCTGCAGCGGCGCCAGCATCCGGTCGCGTGCGAAGATGTCCGTCGACTCGCAGATCGGTCCCACGAGGTCATAAAGCCCCGCCTCGCCCTGGCGCGGCTGGACCGGCACCAGATCGTGGAAGGCGTCGTACAATGCGGGCCGCATCAGGTCGTTCATCCCGGCGTCCAGCACCAGGAAACGGCGCCCATCCGCGCGCTCATTGACCTGGATCACCCGGCTGACCAGCACGCCCGCGTTGGCGGCCAGCAGGCGGCCGGGCTCGAAGGCCGCCTCGACCTCCAGCCCGTCCAGCACGCGGGCGCACATGGCCGCATAGTCGGCGATGGACGGCAGGTCCGTCTGACCGTGATAGGGCACGCCCAGCCCGCCGCCGAGGTCCAGCCGCGTGACGGCGCAGCCCTTGGCGCGCAGCGTCTCCACCACGCCGCGGATGGTGCGGAAGGCCGCCTCCATCGGGGCCAGGTCGGTGATCTGGCTGCCGATATGGCAGGCCAGGCCGACCGGCGTCACATGGGCCGAGGCGGTGGCGCGGACATAGAGGGCGATGGCCTCCTCGACCGGCACGCCGAACTTGTCCGTCGCCCCGCCGGTGGTGATCTTGGCGTGGCCGCCCGCGCCGATGTTCGGATTGACCCGCACGGCGATGGCGGGCGCGGCGTCCTTCGCCGCCGCGACTGCGATCAGCCGGTCCAGCTCGGCGCCGCTCTCGACATTGATCTGGCGTACGCCGGTCTCGATGGCGAAGGCCAGTTCGGCGTCGGTCTTGCCCACGCCCGAGAAGATGATCCGGTCCGCCGGAATGCCCGCCGCCAGCGCGCGGCGGATCTCGCCCTCCGACACCGTGTCGGCGCCGCAACCCAGCTTCGCCAGCGTCGCCAGCACCGACAGGTTGGAATTGGCCTTCACCGCGAAGGCGATCAGGGCCCCATCCTTGCTGAAACCGCCCAGCGCATCGCGATGCGCGTCCACCGCCTGGCGCAGCAGATTGTAGTGCCGGGTCAGGGTGGCGGTCGAATAGACATAGACCGGGGTGCCGACGGCTTCGGCGATCTCGGACAGGGGCGCGCCTTCGGCGTGCAACGCGCCGTCGATCAGGTCGAAATGGTTCAATTCGCTATCCGGGGAGGATCAGCGCGGGCTGTTGCCGGCGCCGTCGAAGGGGGTCGAGCCGGGACCGCCGTCGATCGGCAACTCGCGGTTCGGGCGGTTGACCGTGGCGGGCTCCGGCAGGCCGGGCGCGCGGCCGCTGCGTTCGCTACGCTCGGTCTTCTTGGCGGGCGGGGCGTCCAGATCGGCCATGCGGCCGCAGGCCGAGGCGGAGACCGCGATCAGGGCGGCGACGCCCGCGAGAACCAGCTTTTTCATGAAATCCCCTAGAGACGCATCTTCCATTCGGCGACCCGCGTCCGGACCTGATCCGGCGCGGTTCCCCCGAAGCTTTGGCGGCTGGCGCAGGAGGCCTCAGGCGAGAGCACCTTGTACACCCCTTCCGTCACGCCGGGATGCAGCTTCTGCAATTCTTCCAGCGGCAGTTGCGACAGGCCCACGCCCAGGGTCTCGGCCCGCTTCACCGCCGCACCGGTGACGTGGTGCGCCTGGCGGAACGGCAGGTTCAGCTCGCGCACCAGCCAGTCGGCCAGGTCGGTCGCGGTCGAGAAGCCGGCGCCGGCCGCCGCGGCCATCCGCTCCGTGTTCGGAATCAGGGCCGCGACCATGGCCGTCATGGCGCCCAGCGCCAGGTCCAGGGCGTCGAAGGCCTCGAACACAGGCGGCTTGTCCTCCTGCATATCCTTCGAATAGGCCAGCGGCAGGCCCTTCATCACCGTCGACAGGGCCACGAACGAGCCGATGATCCGCCCCGTCTTGGCGCGCACCAGTTCGGCGGCGTCCGGATTGCGCTTCTGCGGCATGATCGACGAGCCGGTGGTCAGGTCGTCGGGCAGGCTGGCGAAACCGAACATCGGCGTCATCCAGATCACGATCTCCTCGGCCAGCCGCGACAGGTGTCCGGCGGTGATCGAGGCGGCGGCCAGGCTTTCCAGCGCGAAGTCGCGGTCCGACACGGCGTCCAGCGAATTGGCCATGGGCCGGTCGAAGCCCAGCGCCGAGGCGGTCATGTGCCGGTCGATGGGGAAGGGCGACCCCGCCAGGGCCGCGGCGCCCAGCGGGTTCTCGTTCATGCGCGCGCGGGCGTCGGCGAAGCGCCAGGCGTCCCGCCCGAACATCTCGACATAGGCCATCAGGTGATGGCCCAGGGTCACCGGCTGAGCCGTCTGCAGATGGGTGAAGCCCGGCATCAGGTCGCCGGCGTGCTGTTCGGCCCGGGCCAGTAGGGCCTTCTGCAGGCCCTTCAGCTGCACCACCTGCCGGTCGCAGGCGTCGCGCACCCACAGGCGGAAGTCCGTCGCCACCTGGTCGTTGCGGCTGCGCGCGGTGTGCAGCCGGCCCGAGGGTTCGCCGATCAGCTCGGCCAGCCGGGCCTCCACATTCATGTGGATGTCCTCGAACTGGTCGCGGAACGGGAAGCTGCCCTCGCGGATCTCGTCCTCGATGGCGTCCAGCCCGCCCTGGATGGCGTCGGCGTCCGCCTGCTGAATGATTCCCTGCGCCGCCAGCATGCGGCAATGTGCGCGCGACCCGGCCAGGTCCTGGGCCCACAAACGCTGGTCCACGCCGATGGAGACGTTGATCGCCTGCATGATTTCGGCGGGTTTCGCCGAGAAGCGGCCGCCCCACATGTCTTGACCTTTCGCGCCCTGAGGGGCTTTGGTCGCGGGATCGGAGGGCGTCTGGTCGGGCATGAAGATCTCGAAGGCGATAATCGGCGCGATTGCGGGCGTGCTGCTGATCGGCGTGATCGGCGGCGCGGCGCTGCTATACGCCAAACCCGGCCTGATCGACAAAGCCGCAACGCCCGAACCCGCCGCGAAAAGCGAACTGGCCCGTTTCGCGACGGGCTCCATCGCCCGGCTGGAGACCCCGGCGGCGCTCGAAGACGCTCCGGTCTATGTGTTCAAGACCCGTGAGGGCGCCGATACGCGCCTGTCCGACTTCCGCGGCAAGGTCGTGGTGGTGAACCTGTGGGCCATGTGGTGCGCGCCCTGCCGCACCGAGATGCCGACCCTGGCCCGGCTGGCCGAAAGCTACGTCGGCAAGGACGTGGTCGTCCTGCCGATCAACGTCGACGCCACGCCGGACGCCATCGCCGACGCCAGGAGCTTCATCGACGTGCACGAGCCCCTGCCGATGTACAGCGATCCGAAATTCCAGCTGCCCTTCGAACTGCCGGGCAAGGGCAAGATGCCCCAGACCGTCCTGCTGGATCGCCAGGGGAAGATCCGGGCCTACTTCTCGGGCGAGGCCGACTGGGCCAGCCCCGAAGCCAAGGCGTTGATCGACGCCCTGCTGGCGGAGCCGGCCTGAGGCGTTAGTTGCCGCGGGTGTCGCGGGCCGTCTCGGCCTTCTGGTCGTCCGCCTTCTCAGCCAGCTTGTCGGTGGCCTCGTCCACTTCCTGAGCCGCTTCCTGCGCCCCGGCCGAGATGGCCGAGCCGACCTGCGCGGCTTCTTCCTTGAGCGCCGATCCGGCTTCCTGCGCCGCCTGGCCGGTATCGGCGGCGGCTTCGTTGGCGTCGGCCTGGGCGTCGTCCTGTTCCGCCTGGGTGCAGGCCGCAGCGCCCAGCGACAGGGCGGCGATGGCGGTCAGGGCGGCGATACGGATGCGCATGGGATGTGTCCTCCAGCGTTGAACCTGAGCGGTTAACGCCGCGCCGCCCCGACCGGTTGCCGATGCGGCTATCAGGCGGCCGGAGCGTCCAGCGACGCCATGTCGATGACGAAGCGGTAGCGGACGTCGGACTTCTCCATTCGGTCGAAGGCGTGGTTGATCTCGTCCATTCGGATCATCTCGACGTCGGGCAGGATGTTCTTCTCGGCGCAGAAATCGAGCATCTCCTGCGTCTCGCGGATGCCGCCTATGGGCGAGCCGGAGACCCGGCGGCGCGCCAGCAGCAGCGGCAGGGTCGACATCTCCTCCATCGGACCCAGCTGGCCGACGATGACCAGGGTCCCGTCGATGTCGAGCAGCGGCATATAGGGGTTGAGGTCGTGCTTGACCGGCACGGTGTCGATGATCAGGTCCAGGCTGTTCGCCGCCGCCCTCATCGCCTTGGCGTCGCTCGACACCAGCAGTTCGTGCGCCCCCAGTTCCTTGGCGTCGGCTTCCTTGTCGGCCGAGCGGCTGAGCACGACGACATGGGCGCCCAGGCCCACGGCCAGCTTGACCGCCATGTGGCCGAGGCCGCCCAGGCCGATGACGCCGACGCGGCTGCCTTCCTTGACGCCCCAGGTCTTCAGCGGCGACCAGGTGGTGATGCCGGCGCACAGCAGGGGCGCGGCCGCGGCCGGATCGAGGCCTTCCGGCATCCGCAGCACGAACTCCTCGCGCACCACCAGGGCCTTGGAGTAGCCGCCGTAGGTCGGCTCGCCCGTGATCCGGTCCTTGCCGTTGTAGGTCTGGGTGTTGCCGTGGCGGCAGAGCTGCTCTTCGCCCTTGTCGCACTGGTCGCAGTGCTGGCAGCTGTCGACCATGCAGCCGACGGCGACGCGGTCGCCTTCCTTGAATTTCTTCACGTCAGGCCCGACGGCGGTGACGACGCCGACGATCTCGTGGCCCGGCACGACCGGATAGGACGACCAGCCCCAGTCGTTGCGCGCCTGGTGCAGGTCGGAGTGGCAGACGCCGCAGTACTGGATCTCCATCTGGACGTCGTTGCCGCGCAGCTCGCGGCGGTCGAACGCCCACGGAGCCAGCGGCGAGGTCGTGGACTGGGCGGCGTAACCGATGGTCTTCATGGGGCGATCTCTCAGCAGCGGACACGGAGCCGGCGGCGCGCCGTCTCCGTCGATGACGGCAAGATAGGCCGCGCGGGCGGCGGCGAGTAGACGCTATGATCGGCATGAACCTATGAACGGAGTTCATCAATGAAGCGGGACGAACTGGGCGACCTGGCCGCCTTCATGGCCGTGGCCGAGGAGCGCAGCTTCACCAAGGCGGCCTCCCGGCTGGGCACGTCCCAGTCCGCGCTCAGCCACACCGTCCGCCGGCTGGAGACCCGGCTGGGCCTGCGCCTGCTGACGCGCACCACCCGCAGCGTGTCGCCGACCGAGGCGGGCGACCGTCTGCTGCAGACCCTGCGCCCCGCCTTCGCCGACATCGAAACCCGCATCGAGGCCCTGGGCGAGCTGCGCGACAAACCGGCGGGCACCATCCGCATCAACACCGGCGAACACGCGGCGCACAGCATCCTGTGGCCAGCCCTGAAGCGCTTCATGCCCCTGTATCCGGACGTGAAGGTCGAGATCACGACCGAGCTGGGCTACGCCGACATCGTCGAGCGCCGCTTCGACGCCGGGGTCCGCCTGGGCGAACAGGTGGCCCGCGACATGGTCGCCGTCCCCATCGGCCCGGACGTCAACATGGTGGTCTGCGGCGCCCCCTCATGGTTCGCCGCGCATCCGAAACCTGTAACGCCGCACGACCTCAACGACCACGCCTGCATCAACCTGCGCCTGCCGACCCGCGGCGGCCTCTACGCCTGGGAGTTCGAGAAGGACGGCCGCCAGCTCAACGTCCGCGTCGACGGCCCGCTGATCTTCAACGACATGGTCCTGGTCCAGAAGGCGGCCGAGGCGGGCATGGGCCTGGCCTTCCTGATGGCCGACGTCGCCGCCCCCGCCATCGCCGAGGGCCGCCTGATCCCGGTGCTGGAGGACTGGCGTCCACCCTTCCCGGGGTATCACCTCTATTATCCCAGCCGCCGCCAGCCGACCCCGGCCTTCAGCCTGCTCGTTGAGGCTTTGCGGTATCGCGGTTAGTTTATTTTCATCCGGCTGAAACTTGGCGGCAGCCTCATGCGTCTGAACGGCATGAACAATCTCCGGACCGCCCCCGAAGTCCGCCGCGAGATGGCCGCCCTGATCGCCGACGCCGTCGCCGAGCCCGACGACGACCGCCGCCGCGCCCTGCTGGTGCTCGCGGATCACTGGGCGGATATGCTGCGGCGGCGGGTGGGGAGCGCACCAAGCCGGTAACTCGGGAGCAGGGTACTCGCGGGTAGCTAGAACGATGATCTAGCGAGACAGTTTTTCGGGTTACTCCGAAATTAGATGGCGTCTTGAGTCGCGATCGCGACGAACGCTTCCGAAATTGGTTTTGGGCAAAATTGTGGGAAGTCCCGCAGCACCAAATCAATGATCGCCTTCGTTAGCTTTCCCCGGCCCGATGACCACTTGGTCAAGTGTTTGTGCGATTCAACCAAGTGGGTCTCTAAGGCATGCCCATTCATGGTAAGAAGGCTTGCGCGAACGCGTGTTTCAATCCCGCCCCACATTTCTTCGCGGACTGACGCGTCCTCTGGCTTCACCTTCGGAAGGGGGCGCTCAACTGCATCCACAATTGTTTGCAGCTCGTCGCTTGTGAGGCTGCCAAGAGCTGAGAAGGTGCCGCAGTATCCTGGCAGATCGACACCGTCGCGGAGTAGCAGAGCGCCTACCAATAGTGGATGAAGCAGCGCATTTTCCAGCGAATGATGTGTGCCATGGCCGAGTACCAAGATGTGATCGTCAGGTTCGTTTTGACCATCCCAGTCAATCAACCCGTAAACTGACTTGTTTCCCGACCGGGAGAGTTCCGAAACAACTCTCCGAACAGCAGCGCAGCCTGTTCCGGCTTCTGTCCTGTCGGGCCGGCGTACCCCGGTTGGCATAAAGCTAAGAGCCCTAGGAAGCTCCAGAAGCCCCTTGAGGATCGCGACGAGTGCATCATAGCAGGCGGCGTCGGTATCGCTTTCTACGAACACCTGTCGGCGACCCGAGAAGTCTACCGACAGTGTTGGTACGCCGACGGTAAGGCGGTTCAGAGCAAGCTGCTTTGTGACTTTCTGTGGTGCGCCGACACCGAAGTTCAGTTCGAACAAACTATCATCGGGCGCGAGCGCCACCGTGGTGGGCGAGTGGGTCGCGACGATGCAAGCCGCTCCTTCTTTCGCGACCAAGCCTTCTTGGATCGCGCCAAGCCAACGATTTACCATTTCTGGATGAAGCGACGCGTCCATCTCATCCAGAAGGAGAAGCTTGGGCTTCCGCACGGTTACTCTCAGAGGATCGAACGGAAACAGTGAGAGTGCGAAACGCAGGAGAACTCGTTCTCCCGACGAAAGCATGGTTGGCTGGACCTCTGCTCCATTGTCCCTGCGCGCTAGGCGGAACTCGACCTTCGCCCGGCCGTGGTGTGGCGGCGGTTGTACCGCGTAGTTTAGACCGAAAGAGGCGAGTATATCGTTCAATACCAGCCAAGGTGGAGGGCCGAATTTCCGATCAAACTCGTCGCGTTTCAGAAACGTGGAAGAATCATCACCTTCCTCGAACGCGATCCGATTCAAATTATTATCGATCTTGGCGTCGCGATAAGCCGAGAAGACTTGGGTAATTGCAGGTGAATATGCTGAATGCTCGCCCCAGATGCCCCGCTCCCGAAGATCTTCAGGCGTAACCTGAAGGGCGGACTTTTCCAAAATGCTTGCTGCGGCCCGCACCGCGGCTCGAAACTGACCGGTGGCAGTTTTTGGGTCTGGGATCATCATCAGCCTGGCTTCTGCATCCTGAAATGCCATCCGGACTGCGGTCTCGGCTTCTCCGGTCACGCCTAGCCGTTGAACTGTCTCGTCAGCTCCCCGGCACCACATCAAGCTTCTGGGGCCGATCAGCTTGCTAACATCGACGTGAGGTGTCCGAAGGAGGTTCTGCCAAGCTGGAGCAGTCGCCTCGTCATGTAGGTGGTGGAAACGTGTGACCTCGACTCGCTGACTATTTATCGTGCGATTTGGCAGGAAGCCTGGCTCTACCGGTTCGAACTTCAAAGGCTCAGACGAGCCATGCTCCAGTCGCACTACGTCGTGCATTGGGCTGGTGGCCTGATCTCCATCGAAGTTGGGGAACAGATCGACCGCAATAGCGCCGCTGCTGATTGCTTGGAGGAACTGGCTTTTGCCACTGCCGTTGACGCCGGTTAGCACCATAAACGACGGAACTTCCACCGCCGCGAAGGTTGGAATCGAAAGGTAGGGATGGCGCCCGCGGAGTCTCATTTCACCCACCCGTCGGGTCGCGTCCAACAGTTTTGCTGGATCAGAGGCGACCTCACGAACCTCCGTCAGCGCGTCCCTGACATCATCCTCGATAGCGTGGCCATCACCGTGTCACAAGCAATCCCAATCCTAGAACGTCTCGTGAACATGATCCTGGATTCGTTCCTGTCCCATGCAAGGAGCCGCGCTCGGATGGCTGGATCGAGAGATTGCATTGGAAAAATGGTGGCTGGAGGCGGGCTCGAACCGCCGACCTGTGGGTTATGAATCCACCGCTCTAACCAGCTGAGCTACCCAGCCCCAATTGACGAACCGTCACTCGAGTCCCGGCGGGAACTGGTTTGTCCGCCGGAGAAGAGGCGTGCCTATAGACACAGGCGGGGGCGGGATCAAGTCGCCTCGAAAGCGGCTTTCCAACGGGGCGATGCGCCGCATCCCCGTGACGCCGGAAGCGGGGAACGGTAACGGTCGGGGCGTCGTTTCGCCGCCGATCGATTTTCCGGGAGTCTGACCATGCGCCTGCCCGCCCTCGCCGCCGCCGTTTCCGCCCTCACGCTCGCCGCCGCCTGCGGGGCCAACGGCCAGGACGAGCCCGCCGCCGCCCAGAATAATGGAGGGGCCGGCGGCCCGCTGGAGACCCGCCCCGCGAACGGGGCGAGCCAGCAGCCGGCCTTCCCCGGCCAGACCCGCGCCCCCGGCGTGCGCACCGAGGCGGCGCTGACCCAAGCCGTGGTCGCGTCCGGACTGGATCACCCGTGGGGGCTGGCCCTGCTGCCGGACGGCCGCTGGCTGGTGACCGAGAAGCCCGGCCGCCTGCGCATCGTCACCGCCGACGGCCAGGTGGGCGAACCCATCGCGGGCCTGCCCGCCGTCGATGCGCGCGGGCAGGGCGGTCTGCTGGACGTCGCCGTCGGCCCGACCTTCGGGCAGGACCGATTGATTTACTGGAGCTACGCCGAACCGCGCGAGGGCGGCAACGCCACCGCCGTGGCGCGCGGCCGCCTGTCGGACGACGGGGCCCGCGTCGAGAACGTGCAGGTCATCTTCCACGCCCTGCCCACCTATGACGGCGACAAGCATTTCGGCTCGTCCCTGGCCTTCGCCCCGGACGGCAAGCTGTTCATCACCCTGGGCGAGCGCTCGGACAAGCCGATGCGGCCGCAGGCCCAGGACCTGGGCTCGCACATGGGCAAGACCATCCGCATCAACGCCGACGGGACCGTGCCGTCCGACAATCCCTTCGTGGGCCGCGCGGGCGCCCTGCCGGAAATCTGGTCGCTGGGCCACCGCAACATGCAGGGCGTCGCCATCGCCCCGAACGGCGACGTCTGGACGGTCGAGCACGGCACCCGGGGCGGCGACGAGATCAACCTGGACCGGGCGGGCGTCAACTACGGCTGGCCGGTCATCGCCTATGGCGTCGAATATGCGGGCGGGGCGATCAACGAGGGCGTCACCGCCCGCGAGGGGCTGGAACAGCCGGTCTACTACTGGGACCCGGTCATCGCGCCGGGCGGCATGGCCTTCTACCAGGGCGCCATGTTCCCCGGCTGGCGCGGCAACCTGCTGGTCGCGGGTCTGAAGGAGAAGCGCATCTCGCGCCTGGTGCTCCGGAACAACCGCGTGGTCGGCGAGGAGTATCTGCTGACCGACCTGGGCGAGCGTGTCCGCGACGTGGCCGTGGGCCCGGACGGCGCCGTCTGGGCCGTCACCGACGAGGCGAACGGCAAGCTGGTCCGGCTGTCGAAGGGCTAGGCCGGCATCCGGAAGGTGAATCGGGTCTCGGTCTCGTCCGAGGCCACGTCGATCCGGCCGCCGTGCGCCAGCGCGATCTGCGAGGCGATGTAGAGGCCCAGGCCCAGGCCCTCGCGCACCTCGCCGGGTTTCAGCCGGCTGAACGGCTTGAACAGTTCGGCCCGCGCGCTGTCGGGGATGGGCGCTCCGGTGTTGGCGACGGACAGGACGAAGTCCTCGTCGTCGATGCCCGCCTGTACGGACACCGGACCCGACGGATCGCCGTGGCTCAGGGCGTTGCCCAGCAGGTTGGACAGCAGCTGACCGATACGGTCCGGGTCGCAGGCCACGGGCCGGTCCAGCGCCAGCTCGGTCACGATCGCGCGGCCCGCATGGCCGGAGCGCAGTTCGCCGATCACCTGCTCCAGCACCGGCTCCATCCGCACCCGGCGTCGCGGCGCCACCGGCAGGCCGCCGCCCAGGCGGCCGCGGGCGAAGTCCAGAACGTCGTTGATCAGCCGGCTCATGCGCCGGCCGCTGTCCTGCATCTGGTCGACGATGCCCAGGGCCTGATCGCTGAGCGGGGTCTTGCGCAGCAGCGCCGCGCCCGCCTGGACGGCGGCCAGCGGGTTGCGCAGGTCGTGGCCCAGCACGGCGATGAACTGGTCCCGCAGTTCGGCGGCGTCGCGCTCGTCCAGCAGGGCGGCCTCGGACCGGGCCAGCCGATCCTCGGCGTCCATCTGCACCGAGATCAGCTGGGCGAACAGGCGGAAGGTCTCCACCGTCTCCGGCTTGGAGGCGTTGTGCGGGTTCGGATCGATGGCGCACAGGGTGCCGAAGAAGCTGCCGTCCGACCGTATGATCGGCATGGAGATGTAGCTTTGCAGGCCGTAAGTCCGGGGCGTGTGGTGGTCGGAGTACAGCGGGTTTTCCGCCGCGTGGTCGAAGACGATCACCTCGCGGCTGTCGCGGACCTCGTCGCACAGGGTGGTCTTCACGGGCAGCTCGCCGCCCACGCCCAGGCCGAAGCCGATCTCGTCGCGCACGGCGCAGGCGATCCAGCGATCCTCGGTGACCCGGGCCACGGCCGCATAGCCCATGCCCGTGATACGGCAGCAGACCTCGAGGATGGACGGCACGGCGTCTATGCGCGCGATCGCCGCCGCCTCATCCAGCAGCGGGTCGTTCTGTACGCCGCCGGACGTGGGTTTCGCTGACATTTCCACACTATAGCCGCGCTTCCACGCGGCTGGCGAATCCGGTCTTCAGTCGCGCAGCAGCTCATTCACGCCGGTCTTGGCCCGGGTCTGGGCGTCGACGCGCTTGACGATGACGGCGCAGTACAGGCTGGGACCGCCGTTCGGATCGGGCAGGCTGCCCGGCACCACGACCGAATAGGCCGGGACTTCGCCGCGGAAGACCTCGCCGGTCGCCCGGTCGACGATCTTGGTCGAGGCGGACAGATAGACGCCCATGGCCAGGACGGCGCCCTCGCGCACGATCACGCCCTCGGCCACCTCGGCGCGGGCGCCGATGAAACAGCCGTCCTCGATGATGGTCGGATTGGCCTGCAGGGGCTCCAGTACGCCGCCGATGCCGGCGCCGCCGGACAGGTGCACGTTCTTGCCGATCTGGGCGCAGGAGCCGACGGTGGCCCAGGCGTCGACCATCGAGCCTTCGTCCACATAGGCGCCGATGTTCACGAACGACGGCATCAGGACCACGTTCCTGGCGATATAGGCGCCTTGGCGGGCCACGGCGCCCGGGACGGCGCGGAAGCCGGCCTTGTCGAAATGCGCCTCGGTCCAGTGGGCCCATTTGACCGGCACCTTGTCCCAGTACGGCCCCGGCGTCGGGTCGCTGACGCCCATGGTCGCCCCGATCGGCGCGCCCATGCGGACGTTCGGATTCAGCCGGAAGGACAGCAGCACCGCCTTCTTCAGCCACTGATGGGTCGTCCAGACGCCGTCCTCGCCGCGCGAGGCGACGCGGGCCTCGCCCGAGTCCAGCAGGGCCAGGGCCTGTTCAACGGCGTGGCGGACTTCGCCGTGGGTGGCGGTGGAGACATTGGCCCGGTCGTCCCAGGCGGCCTCGATGACGGCTTCCAGTTGGGCGCGGTCGGTCACGGGCGTGTCTCCTCGGGGAACAGGTCGGTCAGGAAGTTCAGCAGATCGGGCGCGATATGGTCGATGTGCGGACCCAGCGGGCGGCCGTGGCCGTCGCCGATCAGGACCGTGCGCATGCCCAGCGCCTTGCCCGGCGCCAGGTTCTGCGGCGTGTCCTCGAAGAAGACCGCCGAGGCCGGGTCGATGTCGAACGCGTCCAACAGCCGGCGGAAGGTCGCGGGCGCGGGCTTGGGCACCAGGTCCATGTCCTCGATGGCGAAGACGCCGTCGAAGCGGTCGGTGATCCCGATCCGCGCCAGCACCCGGTCCGCATGGAAGCGGGCGCCGTTGGTGAAGACGAATTTCCGTCCGGGCAGCCGGTCCAGCATGTCGGCCAGCGCGGGATTGGGCTCCAGCGAGTCCAGCGGCACGTCGTGGACGTCGCGCAGGAAATGCTCGGGATCGACGGCGTAGTTGGCCATCAGCCCGGCCAGGCTGGTGCCGTACTCATGCAGGAACGACTTCTGAAGGACCAGCGCCTCGTCCTTGGGCAGGCCGACGGCGTCGATGATGAAGGCGTTGATGCGCGCCTGCACCAGGGCCATCACCCCCTGTTCCTTCGGATACAGGGTGTCGTCCATGTCGAAGATCCAGCTCCCGACGCCCGACCAGTCGTCGGCGTTCGGAACCGCGGTCAGGGCCTCCGCGGCTTGGGTCACCCGGCTTTCACCAGGGTGCCGGCGCCGTATTCGGTGAACAGCTCGACCAGCATGGCGTGGGGGCGGCGGCCGTCCAGGATGACCACGGCCTCGACCCCGGCGCGCACGGCGGCCATGGCGGTCTGCAGCTTGGGGATCATGCCGCCGGTGGCGACGCCTTCCTCGATCAGGCGCGAGGCCTCGCCCACGGTCATCTGGCGGATGATGTCACCGTCCGCGCCCCTCACCCCGGGCACGTCGGTCAGCAGCAGCATGCGCTTGGCCTTCAGCTCGCCGGCGATGGCGCCGGCGATGGTGTCGGCGTTCACATTATAGGTCTGGCCGTCCTCGGCGACGCCGATGGGGGCGATGACGGGCACCCAGTCGTCCGTTTCCGAGGCGATCAGGCCCCGGATCAGCTTGGCGTCGACCTTGGTCGGGTCGCCGACGAAGCCGAGGTCGACCTCGTGCTCGATCATGCTGTCCGGGTCGCGCTTCTTGCGGGAGGTCTTCTTGACGGTCAGCAGGCCGGCGTCCTTGCCCGACAGGCCGATGCCGCGCACGTCGGCCTCCTTGCCCGCCATGGTGATCCAGTGGGCGATTTCCTTGTTCACCGCGCCGGACAGGACCATTTCGGCCACCGCCATGGTGTCGGCGTCGGTGACGCGCAGGCCGTCGACGAAGTTCGACTTCACCCCGGCCTTGTCCAGCATGGCGCTGATCTGCGGACCGCCGCCGTGCACCACCACCGGGTTCACGCCCATCAGCTTGAGCAGGACCACGTCGGCGGCGAACTGCTTGGCCACGGCGGTTTCGCCCATGGCGTGGCCGCCGTACTTTATGACTACGGTCTCGCGGTCATAGACCTGGATATAGGGCAGGGCCTCCGCCAGCGTCTTCGCTGTGGCCCAGCCGCGTTCCTCGGATTGCCGTTCGGTCTCGTCCATCGTGAGCGGCTCCCTAAAGCCAAGCCCGCGGCCTGTCATCATGAAACCGGACCCGGCGCGGGCCGTTCCGCTCTTTATGAACGAGCATGAGATCGATGATCGCGACCTGACGCCGACCAGTCCGGTCGATCCGGCCTCGCTGCAGCACCCGGATGCGACCCTGTGTCCGGAGTGCCAGGGGGCGGGCGCCACGGCGTCGGGCGAGACCTGTCCGGTGTGCGAGGGCACGGGAAAAGCCACCGGCCGCACCGGCGGCGGCTGAGATATCCCGCCTGCGCGGCCTGATTATCCGCTGGCGGATGGTTCGGTTGTCGTGTCGTTCATCGTTCGCAACCTCCCCCGGCGGAAAGATCATTCAGCCCTGTAACTTGTCGGTCACGCTGAACATTGTTCTGTCACGCACTGTCTCGACCTTGGCGGATGGGGCTGTTATGAAAGCTTAGCGGCGCTCCTTTTTGCACCGCACTGAATTCATCCTGGCTGCGGAGGGCATCCACCAATGCGCGTTAAGACTTTCATTCTGGCGTCGAGCGCCGCCGGGGCCCTCGCCCTGTCGGCCGGTGTCGCCGCGGCTGAGCCGAACGGCTGGTACGGGGCGATCGACGCCGGGTACCACACCATCGACGACCTGGAACTGGTGTCGCAAAACGCCGGTCCGCAATTCAACTTCGAAGTTGAAGACAGCTGGGCGGCCTTCGCCCGTCTGGGCTACCGGTTCAACGAGAACTGGCGTGTGGAACTCGAAGGCGGCTACCGTGACGGTGGCGACTTCGGTTCGGTCACGAACGCCAACTCGGCCTCGCCGCTGACCGGCGTCTGCAATCTGACCCCGGCGACCGGCCCCTGCGCCGATCCGAGCGGTGAGATCAAGTCGACCACGATCATGGCCAACGTGATCTACGACTTCGGCGACGAGTCGTGGGCCTTCCGTCCGTTCATCGGCCTGGGCGCCGGCGTGAACATCGTCAACACCGAGTTCATCGGTTCGTTCGGCGGCTTCCGCACCACCAGCTTCGGCGCGGACGACACCTCGACCAAGCTGGCGGCGCAAGCCATCGCCGGCGTGGCCTGGGCGATCGGTGATCGGGCCCACCTGGACCTGACCTACCGCTACCTGATGTCGAACATGGAGTTCGCCTCCTTCGTCAGCCCGGTCAACGCGACCAACAC
>NZ_JBWKOL010000009.1:0-126997 GCF_059416065.1 Brevundimonas sp. GW821-FHT09G01 | reverse complement strand
CAGTTCCTCACCCGCGATCCCATCGGGACCAAGGACGATCCCAACCTGTATATGTACGTCGGGCTGGATCCGGCGAACGCGACGGATCCGACGGGGATGGAACAATTTACTCGGTATGGAACCATGCAAGAGGCGGCGATAGACCTTTTGAAGGCAGCGGCCAGAGTATCAGGGTCGAGCACCGACCGACCAGAAGCTGGCGGGGACATAAAGCAAGACGGAGAAACTGGGGAATTCTATTGGGATAGCATTGAGACCGAGGGAGATAACAACGAAGTCGGCATTTCGGTTTCACCTCGGGATCGACCTGGAGACGATACCGTTGGTATAGCTCACTTGCATCCTCCTAAGCGTGGCGGGGGAGGTACCCCTGCTGACAGGCGAAGTAATGACAGTATTAATTCTGGAAGACTGTCAGAGAAAGATAAAGAGCAAGTGGTGAGCACAAACAGAGCTACTGGAAATCAGGTATCGACTTTTATTGGTGATGCTTCTGGTGCTGTCACGGAATTTGGTCCAGACGATAATTATAGAACGGGTGAGCAAATTGCGCCGCCTGGAACCTTGGAATATCGTCGAGGAGGTGATTAATGAGTAGAATTTCCGCATTTTTGTTTTTGATATTTGTTTCGGCTTGCGCTTCGATCCCGTCGAAAGTGCCGCCTTGTCACAATGGTTGGCGATCTGACGGCACGAATTTTTCGAAGATTTTGCCTATGAACGATGAGCAGAGGCGTGGTTTCTCAGCTTTCGTCAGATCAAACGAAAGCTTGGTCTGTGCCCACGAGATGCCTGACGGCCTGGTAATCTTGATATCGAAAGGGAAAGAATTTTTCGGATACACAGAGCTTCGACCGTCAACTTCCGGCTACGTCGTTATTGGTAGCGGATACGTTATCTGATTTTTCCCGGCGTCCGGTCTGGCGCGACATTCCAGCCAGATCACGACCGCCACCTACGCCGACGGCCTGGGCCGGCTGACGGCCGAGCAGTGGCGGCCCGAGGGCGTGGGCGGGCTCAGCTTCACGACCGGCTACGGCTATGCCGACGGGCGCGGCAACCGCACCTCGATCACCCAGCCGGGCGGTTGGACCATCACCTATGGCTTCGACCTGGCCAACCGGGTGCAGACGGTCAGCTTCCCGGGCGCCTCCGGGACCCAGACGGTCACGATCGCGCATGACTCGCTGAGCCGGCGTACCGGTGTCGACCGTCCGGGCGCGGCGGCGGACACCAGCTACAGCTATGACGTCGACAACGACCTGATCGGGATGACCCACGCCTTCGTGGCCGGGACCGGTCCGGGCTCGACCAGCTTCGCCTACGGCCGTGACGCCGCGGGCAAGGTCACCTCCATCGGCCTGAACCAGCCGACGTTCGAGTGGGCGCCGACCCTGGCCTATGCCCGCACCTATGGCCCGGCCAGCAATATGAACCGGATCGCCTCGGTCAGCGACGCGACCGAAAGCCGGGCGTTGACCTGGAGCGGGGATGGGAACCTGTACCAGGAGGTGCGCACCCCGGTCGGCGGCGGGGCGTCGGTGACCTGGACCTATCACTACACCTACGGCCACCGGCTCGGGGCGGTGGAGAACAATGCGGTTTCGCCGCTGACGGCCAGCTACCATTACGACAGCGACGACCGCCGCACCAAGAAGGTGGTCAACGGGGTCACGACGCGGACGCTGTGGTCCGGCGCCGACGAGCTGGCCGAGTACGACGTCAACGGCGACCTGATCCGGCGGTTCATTCCCGACGGGACGGTGGACAAGGACGGCAACCCGACCATGGACGCCCGTCTGGCGACGGTGACGTCGTCAGGCGTCGTCTACTGGCACCACACCGACCATCAGGGCTCAGTGATCGCCACCTCGGACAGCACGGGCAAGACGGTGGGGACGACGACCTACTCGCCGCACGGCGAGGGCGCGCCGCCGGCGCAGAGCCCGTTCGGCTACACCGGACGGCAGTACGATCCTGAGACGGGGCTCTACTACTACCGGGCGCGGTACTACTCGCCCTACTTGGGTCAATTCCTTACCCGAGATCCCATCGGGACCAAGGATGATCCGAACCTGTATATGTATGTTCGAAACGATCCCGCGAACTTGGTAGATTCGACCGGGATGACTCCGGAGGAGGCAGCCGCTTGGGCGAGAGCTCAAGAAGGGAGCCGTCGATGGAGAAAAGATACTTTTAATGCTGAGGTAGGTGGCCGCTGGTCTGGCGGCATCTGGGGCGGTCTTGGTGCTCCGAAGTGCAATATATTTGTATTTGATGCTCTAGTCGCAGGGAGGGTTGCTCCAGGCCGGATAGATGGGCGAATGCCGACTGCTGCCGAATGGGCAGACCCATCTGTAAGGATAGCAAATTATGCGATTGTTCCCGCCGATGAAGCGTCAAAACCCGGTGATATCGTCACCAACGGAGAGCATGTCGGAATATATACTCCTACCATTTCCGGAGGGCGTGGCGATGCTGAGCGGGTCGAGGATCCGTTGGTGACTTCAGCCTCAACTGCTCACGGAAACGGCGGAACCATTCGCACCAACGACTGGGGAGTTCGTCGAGATACTGAAAACGTAGTCCGCCGTCGTTACGTTGGAAGTGGTCGTAATCCCGGAAGTACGACGACCAGTTCTGGCATACCGTCGCGGATAGCGGGGCGCTAGTTTGCGATTTTTTGCTCATGACATGCGGGTCTGTGAAGGATGAAACGATGAGGATTTTTCTGGCTTGGCTTCTGCCGATAATTTTGACGATCTCTTTCGAGATTGCGCTTATGTTTCGGGATATAGGTATGCAGAATGGCCCGATCAGTTTCGGTTCGATGTACGATAAAGTTTTGTCCGGATACTTGTTTTATGTGATCATACCGACGGTTTTAGTTATGGGAGTTGTTGGCGGCTTAGCTGTTTGGATAGTATCAAAATTTCCTGATAGACAAGCTGTAGGTTATTTTACCTGCATGATTGTTTACTCGCTGATTTCGGCGTTGGCTCTCGCATCGATTGATACTTCTGGAGCTGGAAATCTTCGGCTGGCGCTATTTGTGATGTTCTCGGCGGTATTTGGTGCAGTGCATTTCTTTATAACCTGGCTAATACGCGTGCGGTTGATTGGGGCTTAACTGCGGTTGATCAGCCTGTTCGATCGCCATGGGCCGTAACTTCCATGTGCGTGAGTATGCAGACCTACAAATGGACCGGCCGCAACGGCCGCGCGTCGATCTCCCGGGTGCGGCGGCGGATTCCAGCTAGGCCTACGACGTGAACAACGACCTGACCGGGCTGACTCACGCCTTCGTGGCCGGGACCGGTCCGGGCTTGACCAGCTACGCCTATGGCCGTGACGCCGCGGGCAAGGTCACCTCCATCGGCCTGAACCAGCCGACGTTCGAGTGGGCGCCGACCCTGGCCTATGCCCGCACCTATGGCCCGGCCAGCAATATGAACCGCATCGCCTCGGTCAGCGACGCGACCGAAAGCCGGGCGTTGACCTGGAGCGGGGATGGGAACCTGTACCAGGAGGTGCGCACCTTGGTCGGCGGCGGGGCGCCGGCGACCTGGACCTATCACTACACCTATGGCCAGCGTCTGGCGGTCGTGACCACCAATGCGGCGGCCAACCGCGGTGCGGCCGAGGTCGGCGCGCCGTCCATCGGCTTCAACATCGGCCTGCCGCACGAGCAGGCTCCGAACGCCTGGTCGACCCCGGAACTGACGTTCCGGTTCCACTACTTCCCGATGCGCAAGATGCATCTGGCCATGCGCGCCAATGCGCTGGTGGTGTTTCCTGGCAGCTTCGGCACCCTGGACGAACGGTTCGAAATCCTGACCCTGCGCCAGACGGGCAAGATGAAGGCCGTTCCCGTGATTCTGGTCGATGAGCCTATTGGTCCAGCCTCCTCCGGCTGGAGGTTCTGATCGAACAGGGCTTCGTCGATACGGCCGATCTCTCGTTGATCCAGTTCGCCAGCGACGGCGCGGACGCCTGGCGCCGCCTCGCCGCCGGCCTAGCGCCTCTGGCGGCGGCCTAGCGTCTGGGCGTTGCGATGTTGCAGGGCTCGGGCTCCAGCCCGACCGGCGAGGCTGGCGGGATGTGGCGACGGAAAACGATCGGCCCTAGCGGATCGCCCGAGCGACTTTCGCGCATGCGCGCGAAGATGTCCCAGGACAGCGGCGGCGGATCCGGACAGGCGGGCGTAGGGGGCGCTGCGCCAGCCTCGTCCGGGGGACGCGGGGGCGACAGGGACAGACGCCGCGCCGCCTGTTCGACCCGAGCGACATAGCCGTTGCGCAGCCCCCGCTCGGGATGGCCGGTGTTGTAGCGCGACAGTGCGGCGCGCAGGGCCGCCTGTTGGTCGGACGGGTGGGCGGAGGCGGGCCGGTAGCTGGCCTGAAGCACCCGCCCAGCTGCGGCGAGGTTGCGACAGGGATCGAAGGCGGCTTCGACCGACAAGCCGAGCCAGCCGAGATTGTCGCTGTTGATCTGGGCCAGCCCCAGGTCGAGGTTGGCGCCGCGCGCCAGCAGGGCGCGGGCGAGGCGCGCGGCTTCGACGGCGTCCCGGGGCGGTCGCGCGAGACGCGGACCCCGATTCACTCCAATCGCGACCGGATTGAACCGGCTCTCCGCATAGGCGACGGCGGCCAGGGTCTCCGGCGCCGCCTGGGGGGCGCAGGCCTGGGATAGGCTGAGGATCAAAGCGAGGTCCAGCACGGCGGGCTCCGTCGAGAGGGGCAAGCAAACCCGATCGGCGCGACCCGCGGCGACCCGCGAGCGCCCCACCGGAACTCTACGGTCGGAAGGTCTGCGGTTCGGACGGGGGACGCGTCTGGACGGCAAGCCAGGCGACGGCCTGAATCCGGGTGCGGACGCCGAGCGCGCGGCAAGCCAGCATCAGATGTTCATCGACAGTCCGGCCCGAGAGGCCGATCCGCTCGGCGATCCTGGCGGATGTCAGACCCTCGGCGGCCAAGCTGAGACATTGGCGCTGCCGGTCCGAAAGACGTGCGAACCGATCGGCAACGGGAAACGAGTGACTGGACGGAGACGCGGACATGCCCTCAAGCACAGACGCAACGGCGGGGTTGCGGCCAGCCCGCAGGTTTCCGGCCGGGATTCTACGGTGTGGACGTCCCCGAGGGACCATCACCGGCCCCCAGGTTCGGCGAAACCAGCTTTCCCATCCTCTGCTGTAGCCACGCATTGGCCGCGCTGTCTCGGCGCACCGACTGCAGCGCCAGGTCCTTCAGCGCCCGGGTGAAGGTGTTGATGATGGTGCGGGCGTCCAGTTCGGCCAGCACGTCCCCGACCTCCTCATCGAACTCCTGCAGCGCCACCATCAAGATGGTCATGAGCTTGTTGTCGATGGTGCGCAGGGCGAACTCTGGCGACCCGAGAACCAGGGCGGCCAGGATGGCGTGGGGATCGGAATCCGTAACCTCCGCAAAGCGATGGATGCGTTCGAGGTTCACCCGGCCGCCGCCGGCTTCGAAATGCTCATAGGACCTGAGCGCCATGTTCATGCCGCGCGCCACATCGGCCGTCTTCATTCGGCGATGCGAGCGGATCAGGCGCAGCGCGGCGGACAAGGTTTCGCTCTGGGACTGGCGGTCGGCGCGGTCCATCACCCTGACGTCACTCCTCTCACTTGGGCCGCCCGCGACTCTCGTCCCGCACCCCTACTGGTTGAAAAATGGGGCAACCGAGCATCAAATGAAAGATGGGAAAGAAACGGTGGAGAAAACCTTGCGAGATGACGCAAATAACCTGCGGGTGGGTCGCGAAAACTTGTAACCCTGGTCCGTATACAGACTCGCTCGCGCGGCGCGGGAGGCGGCCAGGTTGCGCCGCCGGTGTCCGTCTTCGAAAGCTGGGGCATGAAGGCGCGTGACCCCTATCATACCGCCCTGCGGGCGTTGGCGGGCTTCGCCGGAGCCGGCCGGTTCCGTTGGGGCGAGCCGCTCGTGGCCACCGCCTTGGCGGCGGAGCTTCGCCTCAGTCCGACCCCGGTGCGCGAGGCCCTGGCGCGCCTGGCGGGCGAGGGCGTCCTCGAGCATCGGCCGGGTCGGGGCTATTTTGCACCCAGTCCGTCCGCGTCGGATATCGCGGAGTTATACGAACTGCATCGGCGCCTCGCCCACTGGGCGCTGGATAGTCACGCCGTTCCGATCGCCTGGGGCGCCGAAGGCCCGCCGGCGATGCTTTTGACACGAGTGGAAACCCTCTACGCCGCCATCGCCGCCGCCGCCGGCAGCGACGTCCTGGCGCGCACCCAACGGCGGACCGCGATCCAGCTTCGGCCCATCCGGATGGTGGAGGCGGGGGTCGAGCCGATCGAGGCCGATCAGATCGGCCTCCAGGAAATTCTTCTGTCGCAAAATCGGATCGCCGACCTGCGTGTGGAAGTCGACGTTTACCATCAAGGGCGGGTCGCTGTGTCTCAGGCAGTCTTCGCTGCCATGCGGAGATCAAGTGAAAGTATAGATGAAATATAGTTTGAAAATATGACGTTGCACGCGCTGGCTGTTCCGGCGGGGCGCTCTGTCCCGCTCAACGGAGGCTAAGCCATGAACACCCCGCATACGCCGAGCCTGATCGCGCTCGGTTCCGCCCGGCGCGCGACCCGCGCCGATTCCCAGACCGGCGACATGGAACTGATCCCGGTCCGCCTGTACGAGCCCGCCGGCATTCGCGTGAATCTCGTTCGGCTGGGTTCGGCCGAGCAGGCCACCCGGGCCGACCACCTCACCGGCGATTTCGAACAGATCCCGGTGCGGCTCTGGGACCAGGGCTGAAGGCCTGGGCGCCGGCTCCCGCCGGCGCCCATCGCGCCTTGCCGCATCCCGACGACGCCCATGACCCTCTACCTCAAGCCGGACGTCCACGCCGCGTGCATCGGCGACGACCTGGCGCTGCTGGACATCGCCGGCGACGCCTATCTCTGCCTGCCCGGCGGCGCCGCGGCTGTGGCCCGCGGACGCCAGATGGCGATCCGGCCCGGCCCCATGGCCGACACCCTGGAGGCGGCGGGATTGCTGGCGTCCAACCCGCCGCCCCCGGCCCAGGCGCCGCCCCCGACGCCGATGAGATCGATCATCCATGGTCCCGCGGGCCGCGGGCCGGGGCCGCGGGCGCTGATCACCGCCGCGGGCGTCGTCGCGGACATCCGACGAGCGAGGGCGGGACAGGGTCTCTCGCCCTATCTGCGTGTCGCCGACGCGCGGACCGAGCTGTCGCGCGACCCGGTGGCCACGCTGGCCGCGGCGCGGCTGTTCTGGGCGATGGCCCCGTGGCTCCCGCTGGAAGGAGAATGCCTGCTGCGCTCGGCGATGCTGGTCAGCTTCCTGCGCCGGTCGGGGCTGGCCGCCGCCTGGGTGTTCGGCGTCAGGCTCTGGCCGTTCAACGCCCATTGCTGGGTCCAGGCGGGCGACGTTTGTCTCAACGACGATGTCGAACGGCTGTGGGCCTACACTCCCATCTTCCGCCGATGAAGATTCCGGGTCCCGATCAGGCCGGCTATCTGGTGCTCGACCGGCGGCGTCTCGGCGAGGTCGACCGGATCGCGGTGGACCAGGTGGTGAGCGCCCTTGAACGCCACGGGTGGCGGCCTTTCGGTCCGATCGACGACGTCTGCATCCTGCTCGGGCCGCGGGCGCGCCTCACCGTCCGGCAGGTCGGGCGGCGCCATTTCCTGATCGGCGACTGGCGCGGCGCGACCGTTCCGCTGTCGACCCTGATCGCGTGCAGCGCCGGGTCGGCCGATCTGGCCCGGGCCGTGGTCCGGTCGGGCTGGGGCCGTTACGTCCTGGTCTGGCGGGACGACGAGGGGCGGTTTGCGATGCTGCGCGATCCGACCGGCGCGCTGGACTGCGTCTGGTGGCGATACGGCGGCGCGGTGCTGGCGGCGCAGGAGCCCCCGCGTCTGGCGGATGCTCTGCTGCCGGCCGACCTCGAGATCGACTGGCGGGTGCTGGGAGAGATCGCCGCCGCCCCCGAGCTGCTCGGCGACCGGCTGGCCCTGCACGGACTGACCGCCATCAATCCCGGCGCGCTGTGCATCATCGGCGAGAGGGCCGAGGCCAGGCCCATCTGGACGCCGGCGGCCTTCTGCCGCGCGGCGCAGGGCTGGGACGAGAGCCATGGCGGTCTGATCGGCGTGGTGGACGAGACGGTCGCCGCCCTGGCCACACCGCACAGCCGGCTGGTGGGCGAGCTCTCGGGTGGGTTGGACTCCGCCATCGCGGCCAGCAGCCTGAAGGCGACCGGCCACGCCGTCCGCGCCCGCTTCCTCAACTTCCATGGCGACTGGCGAGAAGGCGATGAACGGCCCTATGCGACGGCGGCGGCGGCCCATCTGGACCTGTCCCTGACGGCGGTGCGCAAACCGGTCGAGGCCATCACCCTGGCGCAGTTGCATCCGCTCGGCGAGAGCGTGCGGCCGGCGCTCCAAGGCGTCGACGTCACCTATGACGCGGAGGTCGCCGGCCGGATGCGCCGGGCTCGGGCCACCGGCCTTCTCACGGGCCAGGGCGGCGACGCCGTGTTCTTTCAGGCGTCGGACCCCGCCGTGGTCATCGATCGCCGTCGCCGGGAAGGCTTGACCGGCCTGTCGCCGGCCTTCCTCGCGGCCGTGGCGCGCTGGACACGGCACTCGGCCTGGACGGTGCTCGGTTACGCCTTGAGCGGCCGGTCACGGGAGACCGAGGTCGCGGGTCGGCGCCATCCCTGGCTCGAAGACATGGCTGCCTTGCCGCCGGCCAAGGCCCGCCAGTTGCGGCAATTCGTGAACGCCCAGCTGTTTTGGGGCGACTGTCTTCGGGCCCGCGCGGGCGACCTGCTGCACCCGTTCCTTAGCCAGCCCGTGGTCGAGCACTGCCTGGCCATTCCCGCCGACCGGCTCATCGCGGGCGTCCGCGATCGCGGCCTGGCCCGGCGGGCCTTCGCCCCGCGCCTGCCGCCCATGCTCACCGAACGGCGGAGCAAGGGTGATCTCAGCCATTTCTACGGCCAGGTGACGCGCGTCAGCCTGCCCCTGCTGACGCCGCTCCTTCTCGACGGCCTTCAGGCCGCCCACGGCCTGATCGACCGCCGGGCGCTCGAGCCCGAGCTGACGGAGGCGCATCTGATCTGGAGCCCCGGCTACAACCGGCTACTCGTCGCCGCCGTCCTGGAGGTCTGGGTCCAAAGCTGGCAGGCGCGGATCACCGACATCCGTCGGGCGCACATAGCGGCTGAGCCAGTCTAGAATCCGAGCGTGCAGGTCCCGCAGATTGGCCGGGCTGACGAACACGTGGCCCTCGCCGGTGTAGGTCACGAACGCCGCCTCGCGATCGAGGCGGTAGAGGGCGCCGAACAGGACATCGGACCCGACGGGGTCGAGATCGCCTTCGATCAGCAGGGCGGGAGCGCGGATCCGCTCGGCCAGATAGAGGGGGCTGTTGTCGACATAGGCCTGCGGCCGTCCGACCAGCGAGGCGCCGATCCCGCCTTGGCCCGTCTCGGCCCAGCCGGCGAGGGCATTGATCGGCACGCCGTCCTCCGGGGAGACCTGAAAGTGCGGCGGCAGGGCGTAGGCCCGCGAGAGATCGGTGTAACCCGCCGCGGCGACCACGGCCCGGAACCGATCGCTCTGCGACGCCGCCAGCAGGGCGCCGTAGCCGCCGTAGCTGTGTCCGATCAGGCCGACGCGGTCGCGATCGATCCGACCGCCACGAGCGGCGACATCGATGATCGCCACGATCCGGTCGGCGAGATCATCCAGGCCCGGTCCGGCGCCGGTTCGCCGGGGCAGGCTCGGCACGACCACGGCATAGCCGGCGGCCGCCAGGACCTGCGGATTGATGTGGAGCCGCTCGCCCCCGGGGCGCAGCCATACCGGCGCGGCCGGGTAGTCGGCGCCGGGGTAGAGGATCACCGCCACCGGAAGCCGGGCCCCGAGCGGCGTTCCGGGCGGCAGCAGCAGCCAGCTGGTCAGCGCCCGGCCGTCCGGGCCGGGGTGGGGGACGGGGACGATCTCGCCCCAGGCGACGGTGTCGAAGACTGTGTTGACCGTCGCCAACGGCCGTACAGCGTCGGCGGCGTGCAGGCGCAGGCTGATCGACCCTGCGGCGGTCCGGCTCTGGGCGATCATATAGGCTCGCGTCGGGCTGACCGCGACTAGGCTTTCGTCGGCGGCGAGCGGCCGGAGGCAGGTCCGTGCCTGAGGCGCCGTCGGTGCGCTCAGGCAGCCGTCCGGATCGACCAGGACGCGTCCGCCGCGCTGGACGCCGTCGGGGTTCCAGCCTTGCCGGCTGCCCCCGTCCGTCGCGCGTTCACGGTCCCACAGGCGACCGGCGACAATTCCGAGGGCGGCGTCGGACGACAGCGGATGCAGGCCGTCGGCGCGCTCGACCCAACTGCGCCCGGCGACCTCGACCAGGGTCTCGCGCGGCGTCGACATCGGCGCGACCCTCGGCGCCGGTCCGGGTCGCAACCAGACCCGCTCACCCTGGACGGTGCGCGCCTGGACGACCGGCCGGCCGGCGCTCCAGCCGGCGCGGGCGATCGGAATCTTGCCGACCTCCTCGTCCAGCCAGGGCCGCGCCGCGCCGAGGTCCACCGCTTCGGCGCGACCGCGCCGGTCCAGCGTCCAGAAGCGCCCCTCGCCCCAATCGCCCCCGGCATCCCGAGCGAAGGCGATCAGCCGGCTGGAATCGGGTGACCACGACAACAGATGTGAGAGGAAGTCCTGATCGGGCAGCGGATCGGCCACGACGCGGTCGTCCAGATCGACCAGCAACAGCCGACGGCGACGGCTGGGCGTGCCAACGGTGATCGGCGTCTGCCCGTCGGCCTGAAGGTCCTCGGCGTTGAACAGCGTCGCGACCGCGCTTGCGTCGGGAGACACCTCCAGATCGAACAGTTCGCCCCGCGCCAGGGTCTGCCCCTCGTCCCGATCAAGGTCGAACAGGACCAGGCGGGCGGGGCCGGCATGAGGGCGGCTGTCGCGCGCCGCACCGCTGGGGATGAGCACCGAGGAGGGCGCGTGGCCGGCGGCGAAGGTCCGCCACAGCGTCGTCTTGCGCGCCTCGGTCTGTCCGCCGAGCCGGAACACCAGCGGGAGGTCGTCGTCCGGACGGGCGATCGCCACCAACTGCGTCTCCGATCGCCAGGCGACCGTCCGGCCCAGGCCGGTGAACTCCGGCGTCAGCGGCAGCCAACGGATTTGCCCCGTCGCCAGCGTCAGGACGCCCAGCCGCCAGGACATCTCCTGCAGACGGAAGACCAACATCTTCTCGCCGCTCGGCGAGAACGGCCCGGACACATAGCCGTTCGCGTGGCCGGGATCCTCGATCCCGCGCACCGGATCGCCGGCGGGGGTGTGGATTTCCAGCCCGCTGAGCAAGTACGGCGTCATCAGCCCGAAGCGGTAGGTCGCGGCCGAAGACCAGGCCGTCCGTCGTTCGACCACGATCCACCGGCCGTGCGGACTGATCCGCACCTGGCCCAGGCTCTCCTGGCCCAGCATGGTCTCGATGGTGATAGGCGCCCGCGCCTGACCCAGGACCGGGCCGGCCGCCGCCAGGAGAACGGCGACCAGCCCACAACCGACGCGCCGCATCACCAGGCCCGGGTCAGTTGCAGCGAGACGAAGCGGCCGACGACATTGGTGTTGGCCGCGTCGTAACCGATGCCTTCGGGCGCGTTGTAGAACGGGGGATCGCGGTCGAACGCGTTCTGGACCGTCAGGGCGATGGTCGATCCGTGGAGCGGCCCGGACTGGGGCGCATAGCGCACCTGGACATCCGCTGTGACCCACGCGCCGATGCGCGCGCCCGTGAGATCGCGGTACCCATCGACATAGTTGATCGACGAGGAGAGGCCCCAGTCGCCGCGCGTCCATCCCATGTTGCTGCGGCCGCGCAGGCCGACCGGGTAGTTGGGGCGGTCGCGCAGGGAGACCGTTGGGGCGTTGGGCGTGGCCTGGCTGTCGAAGCGGCCGAGATAGGAGAAGGTTAGGTTGAGGTCGAAGGCGTTCGGCCCTACGTCGAAGGCGTAGCCGGCGCTGACATCGACGCCTTCGACTTGGACGCGGGCGGTGTTGACGTAGCGCGCATCCACGATCGCCTCATAGGACGTCGCGGGATAGGCGCTCGCGAGATTGGTGGTGGGCAGGTCGAGGATGGCCTGCACCGCGGCCCGGTCGTCGGCGTTGGTCAGGGGCGCGACGATGCGGATGAACGGCGACAAGGCCGGATCGGTCAGCGCCGTCAGGATGTTCTCGAACGTCGGCTGGCCGATGCGGTTGTCGAAGTCGGTCCGAAACCAGTTGACCCCGAGACGCAGGCCCTCGATCGATGAAGGCCGATACTCCGCGCCCAGGGTCCAGGTGTCGGCCTGTTCGGACTCCAGATCCGGATTGCCGCCGTACTGGATGATCGACAGGATCTGCTGCGCCCCGCGCGGCAGGAAGGTCGGGCTGGCCCGCGGCGCGTCGTTGAGCTCGCGCAGGGCGGGCGCGCGATAGGAGGCGCCGTAGTTCGCCCGCAGGGTCAGGTCCGAAGTCGGATCCCAGACCACGCCGATCTTGGGGCTGGTGGTCTGGCCGATGTCCTCATAGTCCTCGAACCGGGCGGCGACCGACAGCTCCAGGCGTTCGAACCCCGGCCGCCGGTTGCTGGCGCCGAACAGCGGGATGCGCAGTTCGCCGAACGCGGCCGAGACCTGACGGTGCGATTGGGTGGGAACGCCCGTCGTCGGCGTCAGGCTCGAAGTGAAGTTGTCGTTGCGGCGCCAAAAGGTCTCCTCGCGAAAGGACAGACCCGCGGCGAGCTTGATCTGTCCGCCGGGCAGCGAGAGCAGGGTCCCATCGACCTGAAGATTGGCCGAGGTCACCGTCGTCTCGCTGAGGGTCGCGTTATGACCCGAGTTGATGAAGGCCAGCACCGCATCCGGGCTGCCGCCGCCGCCGCCGAACGGATTGAAATAGCCGTCTCGAGCGGCGCTGAAAGGGGTGGTCGGGTTGTCGGCGACGGCGCCCAGGGCCTCCCGCAGGAAGGTCGAGTTGAGGGTCCCGGTGGTGCGGTTGTCGCCGGTCTCCGAGGCGTAGGCGACATAGGTGTCGAGCCGCCAGTCGGCGAGGAGGTCGATCTTGGCGCCGATCGAGGTCGCCCAGCTCTCCGCCTCGCCGCTGATCACCGGATTGGGCAGGTCGTTCTCGAAGGAATAGGCGATGGTGTGCGAGGCCGCGCCCGTCGGAGAGACGAAATACGGGTTGCCCCGGTTGACCGTCAGCAGGATGGCGAACGGCGCCGATGTCGTCTCATAGTCGCGACGGCCGTAGCGGGCGTCGGCGCTGAGAGTGATCCGGTCGCCCAGATCCTGCCGGAGCGCGGCGAAGACGCTGTGCCGGGTCTGGTGCGGCAGGACGTTCAGGCCCAGGCGCTGATTGCTCAGATTGGTCCGGCCGGCGAGGAAGTCGCCGGGCTCGAGGTCGGTCCCGTCCTGCCCGGGGGGAATGGCGTAGGCGGAGACATAGCCGCCGCTGACGGGATCGAAGACGACGATGTTGCCCGGGCTGCTGTAGTTGAGCCGTCGATCAGACCCACCGCGCCATCGAAGGTCGGGATCCCCGGCGAGGCGGCGGTCCGACACCGGCAAGGCGCCGCGATCGTAGAACTCGTAGACGCCCAGCACGCTGCCCGACGACCACCGCCGCCCAAAAGTCTGGCCGATCTGGAACTCGTCGCTGGCGCCGTCGGCGGTCCCGCCCAGGCGCACACGGGTCTCGGCGCCCTCGTAGTCGTCGCGCAGGATGATGTTGACCACGCCGCCGACGGCGTCGGCGCCGTAGAGGGCCGATGCGCCGTCGAGCAGAACGTCGATGCGCTCGATCGCACTGGTCGGGAGGGTCGAGACGTCGGCGAAATCGCCCATCGCCCCGGCGCCGCCCATCCGCCGTCCATTGACGAGGACGAGGGTGGCGTCGCTGCCCAGACCGCGCAGATTGACCCCGGAGGCGAAGTTGCCGTTGGTGGCGCTGCGATCCGCGCCGTTCTGCAGGGCGCCTTCGTTGGCGGTCCCTCCGAAATTCTGCGGCAGCGCGGCCAGGGCCTGGGCGACCGTGGCATGGCCGTCGCGGTCGATCTGGTCGCGGCTCACCGTGACCACCGGGGACGGGCCGTCGGCGACGCCCCGGATGAGACTTCCGGTCACGACCACCTCATCAAGCGTGATGGTCTCCAAGGTCAGGTCGGCGCCGGCCCGTGTGGTCGGATCGTAGAGAACAAAGACGTTGGGACGGGTCCGGCGATAGGAGAGGCCCGAGCCTCTCAGCGTGGCGGACAGGGCGGCCTCGGCGGTGTAGGCGCCGCTCAGTCCCGGCGACGACCGCCCGACCACCAACGCATCCGGATAGAGGATCTGTTGGCCGCTCTGTTGGGCGAAGGCGGTCAGGGCCCGGTCGAGCGGGCCGGCCGCCACGTCGTAGCGCCTCACCGCCTCCGCGGTTTGCGCGATCACCGGCGTCGCCGACGCCAGCAGCAGCGCCGACAACGCTGTTGAACCGAGACCCATACGCATAGTCTTTCCCCTTCTGGTTACCCGCGCGTTGGCGGGGCGGGGAAGAGACGACGGGCAGGGCGGACCACCCTAAGTCCGCCTGTGAATTATTTTCAGGCCGGCGGGCCCGATAGAACCACCGTGCCGTCCGGACGGCGTTGGGCGCTGATGGAATACAAATCCTGCAGCGCGGCGATGAAGCCCTCGGTGTCGCCGGTGTCGAAAACGCCGCTCACGGGAATGTCCGCGATATGGGAGGCTTGCAGATCGATCCGGGTGTCGCTGTACCGGTTGATCTCGGCGACAGCGGCGTGGATCGGCGTGCGCTCGAAGATCAGCCGGCCGGTGGTCCAACTCGTTTCCTTGACCACATCGACGACCGCGACCGTCGGCTGACGGGCTGCGGTGACCACCTGTTGCCCCGGGCCGAGCGACCATCCGGGTCCGACCTGGGTCGCCTCTCGAACGGCGACCCGGCCTTCGACAAGGGTGACGCGAGCCCCGTCGCCTTCGCGACGTACGTCGAAACGGGTTCCGATCGCGGTGACGTTCGTGTCTCCGGCGGTGACCACGAATGGGCGAGTCGTGTCTCCCACCACGTCAAAGAAGGCCTGCCCCGAGAGCAGCGTCACGGAGCGCCGCTCATCGCGCAGTTTGACCTGAATGCGGGTCCCGGTATCGAGCGTGACCCGCGATCCGTCGGCAAGCCGAACGGTGTGCTGCTCGCCCACGGCGGTGGCGTATTCCAGGGGGCGGCTGATGACCCAGACTGCCGCCACGGCGATCACAAGGCCACCGAGTGCGGCGCCGCCGAGCGGCTTCCAGAGCTGGGACACCATGGCGCGCGCCCGGATGGGCGGCGGCGCCTTTCCGAGAGCCTCGGCCGTCAGGGCGCTGATGTCAGGATCGCCCGCCAGGGTGTTGGCGGCGTTCCAGACGGATTCGACTCGCGCGTAGGCGAGGGCGTTCTCCGGGTCCCGGCGCCAGGCGCTGAACGCCTTGACGTCGTCCGTCGAGACACGCCGCTGGTTCAGGCGGGCGAACCAGGTAGCGGCTTCCTGCCGTCGGATGTCGAGGTCGCCGTCGACCGTCATCATGTCCGCCTAATCGTCCAGCCGTGCGACGCAGTGCTCGAGCGCCTTCGACATCCGCCATTCGACGGTCTTGACGCTGAGCCCGCGTGCAGCGGCTATTTCGGCATAGGTCATACCGCCAAAGCGGCTCAAGACGAAGATGTCGCGATAGAGCGGAGGCATGGTCAGGATGATCTGCTTCAGCGTCAGTTGTTCCGCCTGAGATGCGGACTCGCTCTGATCTTGCGTCAAGTCGCCGGATGTTTGGCGCTGGCGCTTCAGGCGTCGGCTTTCGTCCCGGACCAGATTGAGGGCGATCCGGAGCAAGAAGGCCTTGGGGTGCCGGATGTCGGTACTCCGATAGGGCGCCGCGCGAAGGTAGGTCTCCTGAACCACGTCCGCCGCCTGATCGGCGCCGATGTGCGCCCTGAGCCGCCCGTCGAGCCAACCGGCATAGCGGCGGTAGAGGCCGTTCAGCCCCTCCGCCGCTTCCGGTTTCAGCTCCTTGGCATCGGTCAACGCGGTTCTCCGGCCTCCGGGGAAGGGCAGGGAATCCGCAGACGAGATCGCGCAGGCTCCGGCCCCCGCACGAGCGCGCGGGTTCGGGCCGCTGACAAGCGACAGGCGCGCAAGACGCGCGTCGTTGAGTTTGACTTCGCACAGGGGATTCCAAGCCCCTATCGGCGCGGGCGCCGACGCCCAAGCATGAATCAAACGGAATCGTGACGCAAGGCGGAGGGGTCGGGCGTTGGAATCCTCTGCGATGAGGCCCGCGACTTCGGTGCGCAGCGCCGCCTCCGCCATGGGCGAACCCCGGCTCCAACTGCACGCCTATCTGACGGCGCCCGACGTGGTGGCTGTAGTCGTCCTGAAGCCGGCGTTCAACCCGCCGGGCGCGCCCATCGTCCCGCAAAAAGCCTGCGGTTCACCCGCAAATCTTTGTCGTTGCCCGCGCCAAAAAGCGCCGTGTACGCATGGCTCAAGACAACCAGTGGTGTACAATGCAAACCCTTGCCGAAGATCCTGATCGACCACCGCCCGCCGCCTCCTTGAGTCCTCGCGAACAGGAATGCCTTCAGTGGGTCTGTCTCGGGAAGAGTTCCGCGGACATCGGCGTCATCCTGGCGCTCTCGCCCCGAACGGTGGACAGCTACCTGGAAAAGGTTTGTTCGAAGCTGAAGGTCAGGACCCGGATTGAGGCTGTCGCCGCAGGCGTGCGCCTGGGACTGATCGAGCCCGGGTGAGGGAGGGGGCGGGCCAGGAACTTCTGTGAGGAAGCCCGGCGTTTCGCCACCGATCGCCGCCGACGCTCGCACGTCCCCTGGCTCTTGATCGGCGCCTATCGTTCCCGGAACCCGCCGACGATCATTCTAGGGCGGTCCCTCGCGTTTGGGCGAGGGGGAATGCGAAGACGTAATTTCGACCGCATGCTTGCTCGAGAAGACTGGATGATTGCCAGGGGCGCGCCGGTGGCGACCTGTGTTCGGCGTCGGGGGCGACGCATCCCGGCCGAGGCGGGGTCAGGGGGTTCGAGGGCGCCGTCCTTCGTCCCCGACGCCGACGCTGTCGAGATAGGCGATCAGATCTGCGACCTCAGCAGCTTCAGAACCGGGCGTGATCTTCGCTTTTTGGTTTGGCGGCGTGGACCTGACTCTTGGGCTCTCCGGTCGAGGTCTGCAGGCCGAGATCGGCCCACGCTTCCAGATCGTGCACGGCGTAAATTACCCGCCCTCCAATCTTTCTGTAGGTTGGTCCTGTTCCGTACGTTCGGTGCTTTTCCAAGGTCCGCCCCGAGAGACCTAGAAAATGGCCGGCTTCCGGCGTTCGCAGAAAACGGGACTGCACGGGGAAGTCAGTTGAGTTTGCCATACGCGCAGCCGCCTGATGCCTGTGATTCGGTAGCGAGGGGCAGAAAGTTGAGCGCTGCCGCGGCTAGTGGCCATCCGCCAGCTCACGGTCGCAAATCTACGGCCAACGCAGCGAGGAGCAATCAACCACGAGGACCGAATATACCGTCCTAATCGCCGTCCTAATCACCGTCCTAGTCGGATAAGCAGAATCCGTACGCGGGGATGACTTTGGTTAAGTTTTTGATTTTACTGGGAAACGATGGTGGGTGATGTAGGGTTCGAACCTACGACCCGCTGATTAAGAGTCAGCTGCTCTACCAACTGAGCTAATCACCCGAACTCATCGTCTGCGCACTGACGGGCGGCCGGGACCGGCGTCAGCGAGGGGCGGGACATAGCGGCGGCGTCCCCGGATGGCAAGCGGCTTTTGGGTGTCCGTTTCGGTTTGTCGCAGGCGGGGCCGGACCATTCTGCTTCCAGCCGGAACAGTCTGAATGCGGAAAATGGCCCCGGATCACGCCGGAGCCATGCCGGGGCCGGGTTGGATGGTGTCCAAGGCGACCGATTTTGCTCTAGGGTCGTCGCGGAATCAGCCGCCGGGGAGCGGTGAGGGGAGACGCGACCATGGCCTTCTGGAATCGCCGCCGTTCGATCGACACGATGCTGGCGCCGCACGACGGCCCGGCGCTGAAGAAGACGCTGGGCTGGCCGCACCTGATGGCGCTGGGCGTCGGGGCCATCGTCGGCACCGGCATCCTGACCCTGATCGGCGTGGGCGCCGGCCTGGCCGGTCCGGCGGTGATGGTCAGCTTCGCCCTGGCGGGGCTGGTCTGCGCCTGCGCGGCGCTGGCCTATGCCGAGCTGTCGACCATGATGCCCGCGGCGGGCAGCGCCTACACCTATTCCTACGCCGTCCTGGGCGAGGCCGTCGCCTGGATCGTGGGCTGGAGCCTGATCCTGGAATATTCGCTGGTGGTGTCGGCCGTGGCGGTCGGCTGGGCCGGCTACGCCACGCCCTTCCTGCACGGCCTGGGCATCGACCTGCCGACGGCGCTGACGGCCGGGCCGCACGCGGGCGGGATCATCAACCTGCCGGCGGTGTTCATCATCGCCGTGGTCACCGGCCTGCTGCTGCTGGGCACGCGCGAGAGCGCCACGGTCAACGTCATCCTGGTGCTGGTGAAGATCGCCGCCCTGGCGGTGTTCGTGGCCATCGCCCTGCCGAAGTTCGACGCGGCCCACTTCACTCCCTTCATGCCCAACGGCTTCGGCGCGCCGCAGATTCCGTTCTGGGAGCAGATCACCGGCCAGCCCGCGGTCGCCCAGACCGGGGTGATGGCGGCGGCGGCGATCATCTTCTTCGCCTTCTACGGCTTCGACGCCATCTCGACGGCGGCCGAGGAGACCAAACGGCCCGAGCGCGACCTGTCGATCGGCATCGTCGGCTCGATGCTGGTGTGCACGGCCCTGTACCTGCTGGTCGCGGCGGCCGCGATCGGGGCGCGACCGGTGTCGGAGTTCGCCTCCAGCACCGAGCCGCTGTCGCTGATCCTGCGTGAACTGGGTTCGAACTGGGCGGCGCAGCTGGTGGCCGGGGCCGCGGTGATCGCCCTGCCGACGGTGCTGCTGGCCTTCCTGTTCGGCCAGAGCCGGATCTTCCTGGGCATGGCCCGCGACGGCCTGCTGCCGCGCAGCCTGGCCAAGGTGTCGAGCCGGGGCGTGCCGGCGGTGGTCACCGTCTTCACCGCCATCGTGGTGGCCATCCTGGCCGGTCTGCTGCCGCTGGACGAGCTGGCCTCGCTGGCCAACGCCGGGACCCTGTGCGCCTTCGCCGCCGTGGGCGTGAGCCTGATCGTGCTGCGCCTGCGCGAGCCGGGCCGCAAGCGGGTGTTCAAGGCCCCGCTCTGGTGGCTGGTCGGCGCGATCACGGTGATCGGCTGCCTGCTGTTCTTCTTCAGCCTGAAGCCCTTCACCCAGACGGCCTTCTTCATCTGGAACGGCGTGGGCCTGGTCATCTACCTGGTGTGGTCGTCGCGGAACTCGCGGCTGGCCAAGGGCGAGGAGACGGCGGCCTGATGGCGCGCCGGGACCTGTCCGGGGCGGTCGACTTCGACGTGCTGGAGCGGATGACCGGCGGCGAGGATTCCATCACCGACGAGGTGCTGGGCCTGTTCGGCCAGCAGGCGACGATGTGGTCGCCGATGCTGGATGTACGGGAAGAGGGCTGGCGCGACGCCGTGCACACGATCCGCGGCGCGGCGGCGGGCATAGGCGCGGACACCCTGGCGCAGGCCTGTCAGGCGGCGGAGGCGGCGGACAGGGCGTCCGCGCCGCCGCTGCTGGACCGGGTGCGGGATCAGCTGGAGATCGCCCTGGGCGACGTGGCGGCCTATCGGCACGAGCTGATGCTGAGAAGTTTGAGGGGCTGAAAGACCCCCTCCACCGCTTCGCTGTTCCCCTCCCACAAGAGGGGGAAGGAACACTAGCCCCGCGTCTTGTCCCAGACGCTGAATTCGTGGGCGATGCAGCGGTCGACGAGGGTGCGCCAGACGGGCTCGGCGATGTCCGGCGACAGTCCGGCGGCGCCCGCCGCGGCGAGGACCTTTGCGACCACGTCCTCGATACGGGCGTCGTCATGGACGACGTCGCGGCTCGGCTTGATGCGGGCGGCGGCGTTCATGTAGCGCTGGCGCTCGGCCAGGAGGGTGACGAGGGCGCGGTCCAGGGCGTCGACGCCGTGGCGGACCTCGGCCATCGACAGGCAGGCCTCGGGGGCGACGCGGGCGTCGATGCCCAGAACCTCGGGCGCGACCACGGTCCGGGTGTCTTTCAGGTCAACCGACAAAGGCGCGCTCCAGAACATAGTCGCCGGGCTCGGCGTTCGAGCCCTCCTTGAGGCCGTAGGTTTCCAGCAGTTCGCCGGTCTCCTTGATCATGGCCATCGAGCCGCACAGCATGACGCGGTCCGTATTGGGAGAGAAGCCGATGGGCAGGCCCAGGTCGGCGAAGACGTCGCCGGACTTGATCCGGTCGGTGATCCGTCCCGGGGTCTCGAACCGCTCGCGGGTGACGGTGGGGTAGTAGGTCAGCTGGGCCTTGGCCTCGTCGCCGACCAGCGGATCCTCGTGGATGCCGTGGGTGAAGAAGTCGCGGTAGGCGAGGTCGGCGACGTTGCGCACCGTGTGGCAGACGATGACCTGGCCGAAGCGGCTGTAGGTGTCCGGATCGCGGGCGACCGAGAGCCAGGGGGCCAGGCCCGTGCCGGTGCCGATCAGCCAGAGGCGCTCGCCGCCGGTCAGGGCGTCCAGCACCAGGGTGCCGGTCGGCTTCTTGCCCATTAGGACGGTGTCGCCGACCTGGATCTTCTGCAGACGCGAGGTCAGGGGGCCGTCGGGGACCTTGATGGAGAAGAACTCCAGCTCCTCGTCCCAGTGCGGGCTGGCGATGGAATAGGCGCGCAGCACCGGCTTGCCGCCGTCTTCGCCGGGCAGGCCGATCATCACGAACTCGCCCGAGCGGAAACGGAAGTCCTCGGGACGGGCGATGCGGAAGCTGAACAGCTGGTCGGTCCAATGATGGACGGACAGGACCTCGAGTTCGTGGAAGGGCGAGGCCTTGGCGGGGGGAGGGGCGACGGCGTCGGTCATTGCGGCGCTTCTTAGGGGGTGCGGGCGGCAGGGGGAAGGGATCGGGTGTCGCGGCGACGGCATTTGGCAGGACGGCCGTTGGAAGGCGTGGGGGGTGACGGCGGAGGATTCCGCCTCTAGCGTCCCGGCAACTCAAAAAACCT
Organism: Brevundimonas sp. GW821-FHT09G01; assembly: GCF_059416065.1. NCBI lineage: Bacteria > Pseudomonadati > Pseudomonadota > Alphaproteobacteria > Caulobacterales > Caulobacteraceae > Brevundimonas > Brevundimonas sp. GW821-FHT09G01. Next base: position 105,740 of record NZ_JBWKOL010000009.1, on the reverse strand, counting down.
TCGTGCGGCGTTCATGCGAAACATCCTGCTGGCCTCCACCCTGTTCGTGGCGACGTTGTCGCCGTTTACCGCCGCGATGGCGCAACAAACTGCGGCCCCGCGACCGCCGACAGCGCGATCCTGACGCCGGAGCGGGTGTTCGCGAACCCGTCGCTGTCCGGCCCCGTGGCCAAGGGCGTCAGCCTGTCGCCGGACGGGGAACTGGTGGCCTTCCTGCGCTCGCGCCCCGACGACGTGGAGGTGCAGGACCTGTGGGCCGCGCCGACGGGCCCGGGCGAGCCGTTCAAGCTGATCGACGCGCGGGCGCTGGTTCCCGACGCGGGCGAACTGTCCGAGGCCGAGAAGGCGCGCCGCGAGCGGATGCGGATCAGCGCGCGCGGCGTGGTCGAGTATTCCTGGGACGAGCAGGGCCGCTACATCCTGGCGCCGCTGGAGGGCGACATCTTCTTGGCCGCGCGGGAAGGGGGGCAGGTACGCCGCCTGACCGAGACCGAGGCCGACGAGATCGACGCCAAGGTCTCGCCCAAGGGCAATTTCGTCTCGTTCGTGCGGGACCAGGACCTGGTGGTCTACGACCTGGCCACGAACACCGAGACGGCGGTCACCAGCGACGGCGACGGGCTGAAGACCTGGGCCACGGCGGAGTTCATCGCCCAGGAGGAGCTGGACCGCGACACCGGCTACTGGTGGAGCCCGGACGAGCGGTTCATCGCCCTGCAGCACACCGACGAGTCGACCGTCGACATCATCCCGCGCCTGGACATCACCGGCGGCGGCGCTTCGACGGTGGAGCAGCGCTATCCGCGCGCGGGCCGTCCGAACGCGGTGGTCGAGCTGTACGTCCACGACCGCCAGAGCGGTCAGCGGATCAAGGTCGATCTGGGCGCGGACAATGACATCTACCTGGCGCGGGTGAACTGGTCGGCGGACGGCCGGACCCTTTATGTGCAGCGACTGTCGCGGAACCAGAAGACCCTGGACCTGCTGAGCGTCGATCCGGCCACGGGCGCCTCGCGTGTGATCGTCAGCCAGCGGTCGGACGCCTGGGTCCCGCTGAACCACGACTTTAAGGCGCTGGATAACGGCGACTTCCTGTGGTCGTCGGAAGAGACCGGTTGGAAGCACCTGTATCTGTACAACCGCGACGGCCGCCGCCTGCGCGCGATCACCCAGGGCCAGTATCCGATCAAGAGCCTGGCAGGGGTCGACCAGCGCACCGGCGATGTCTTCTTCACCGCCTCGATGCGCGACGGGCGTGAGCAGCCGATCGAGCAGCAACTGTTCCGGGCTTCGCTGCGCCGGACCATGACGCCGGTGGCGGTGACCTCCGCCGGCGGCTGGTGGAGCGCGTCGATGAACAAGACGGGCACCGCCTTCGTCGGCAACTACACCGACCTGAACACGCCGATGCAGTCGGCCCTGTACCGGGCCGACGGCACGCGCATCCGCTGGATCGAGGAGAACCGTCTGCAGCCGGGTCACCCGGCCTATCCGTTCGCCTCGCGCCGGGGTGAAGTGACCTTCGGCACGCTGGAAAGCCATGGCGAGACCCTGGTCTGGCAGATGACCACGCCGCCCGGCTTCGACCGGACGAAGACCTATCCGGTGGTCATGCAGGTGTACGGCGGACCGTCGGGCGGCGGGGTCAAGCGCGGCTGGCAGTCGGCCACCAATCAACTGTTGACTGAGGCTGGATACATCGTCTTCCGCCTCGACAACCGCGGAGAGGGCGACCGCTCGGCGGCGTTCAAACAGGCGCTGTATCTGCGCATGGGTCAGCCTGAGATCGAGGATCAGGTTCTGGCGGCTGACTATCTGAGATCGTTGCCTTTTGTGGATGACGACCGCATCGCCATGATGGGCTGGTCCTACGGCGGCTTCATGACCCTGATGGCGGCGACCGAGCCGAAGATGGGACTGGCCGGCGCGCTGGCCGGGGCTCCGCCGACCGAGTGGGGCCTCTACGACACCGCCTATACCGAGCGCTACATGTCGACGCCGCAGGCCAACGTCGAAGGCTACGCCGCTTCGGACGTCATTCCGCGCCTGCCGAACCTGACTGGTCGGCTGCTGCTGATGCACGGCATGGCCGACGACAACGTCATCCTGGAAAACTCGACGCGGGTGATCAACGCCCTGCAGCAGAACAGCCAGCCGTTCGAGCTGATGCTGTATCCGGGGCAGCGTCACGGGGTGCGCGGCAACGAGCGTCAGCTGCAGCAGTGGCGGACCTATCTGGACTTCCTGGACCGGACGATCGGGTCGCGGTCGCATACGCAATAGCCAGAACTCCGCTCATCCCGGCGAAAGCCGGAACCCAGTTCTTTTGTTGAGACGCCGTTGGGGGAATGGATCGATGACGACGCGAAGCGACGGGCGGCCATCGCCCAAAGCACTGGGTTCCGGCTTTCGCCGGGATGAGCGGATGTTGACGGGGGCGGGGGCCGCCGCGGCGCTGCTGATGCTGACGGCGGGCGGGGCGGAGGCGCAGACAGCCCCCGAAGTCCATGTGACGCGCGAGCCGGTGATCAGCATCCCCCTGCGGCCGCCGCTGACGGCGGAGAACGTCATGGCCCAGTACCAGGCCTACGACCGGCGCGCGGGAAGCATGATCCGCTGGAGCGCGCCCGAGGTTCTGGCGCCGATGCTGCCAGGCGCCGTCATGGTGGCCACGCCCGACGCGCCGCTGACCGAAATCAGCGGTCGCAGACTGGTCCTGAAGGACAATATCGAGACGGCGGACATGCCGACGACGGCGGGCTCGCTGGCTCTGGCGGACAATGCGCCGGGGCGGGACGCGCCGATCGTCACCCGGCTGCGGGCCGCGCGGGTTATTCTGCTGGGCAAGGCCAACCTGTCCGAGTGGGCCAACATCCGCTCGAACAATTCGATCAGCGGCTGGAGCGCGATCGGCGGTCAGACCCGCAATCCCTATGACCTGGAGCGGACCCCGTGCGGGTCGTCTTCCGGAAGCGCGGTGGCCGTCGCCACCGGTCTGGCCGAATTGGCGATCGGGACCGAGACGGACGGGTCGATCACCTGTCCGGCCTCGGTGAACGGGGTGGTGGGATTCAAGCCGACGGTGGGGCTGGTGAGCCGGACCCACATCGTGCCGATCAGCCATTCGCAGGACACCGCCGGGCCGATCACGACGACGGTCGAGGACGCGGCGCGGGTGCTGACGGTGATCGCGGGCAGCGACCCGCTGGACGCCGCGACGGCCGAGGCGGATGCGCGCAAGACCGACTACGCCCGGGCGCTGGATGCGCGGTCGCTGAGCGGCGCGCGGATCGGGGTGATGCGCTTCCTGCTGCCCTCCTATTCGGAGCAGACGCGGGCCGAATTCGAGCGGTCCCTGCAGGTGATGCGCGACGCTGGGGCGGTGATCGTCGACATCACCGAGCCGCCCGCCGACTGGCGCAATATCGGGACCTGGGAGCTGCAGGTGCTGATGAGCGAGCTGAAGGTCGACCTGAACGCCTATCTGGCCTCGACCGACCCGGCGCAGGTGAAGACGCGGACCCTGGCGGACCTGATCGCCTTCAACACGGCGGAGCCGCGCGAGACGGTGCTGTTCGGGCAGGAGCTGTTCCTGCGCGCCGAGGCGACGACCGGGCTGGAGGATCCGGTCTATGTCAACGCGCGGGCCAGCTCGCTGCGGGCGGCGGGACCCGAGGGGATCGACAAGATGATGGCGGACAACGCCGTGGTCGCCCTGATCGCGCCGACGACCTCCCGCGCCTGGACCAACGACCGCGAGGACGAGGACAACATGCAGGGCTCGGCCAGCCGGCTGGCGGCGGTGGCGGGCTATCCGCACCTGACCGTGCCGATGGGCTTCGACCGGGGCATGCCGGTCGGGATCAGCTTCATGGCCGGGAAGTGGGAGGACGCGAAGGTCCTGTCGCTGGGCTATGCGTTCGAGCAACTGACCCACGCGCGGCGGGCGCCACAGGCGCCGAGGGACTGAGGTCCGGCGGCGGCGCGTGGGAAGTGATTAGTGGTTAGTGATTAGTGGGTGGCCGCCGCGCCACCCGTGCGAGGAAGGCCGCCAGACGTGAAGCTGCGATCCACTAATCACTAACCACTAGTCACTTCCCTGCACCCTGTCGGATCGGCTCGCCACCCACGCAACCTTCACCATTTCCCGGGGTTGAGCAGCCATGGAAAAGCTGTTCGTCAAATTCGCCACCCTGACGGCGAAGGTCGCCGGCAAGCCGTGGACCTTCATCGCCTGCTGCGGGATCGTGCTGGTGTGGGCGGCGACGGGGCCGATCTTCAAGTTCAACGAGACCTGGCAGCTGGTGATCAACACCGGCACGACCATCATCACCTTCCTGATGGTGTTCCTGATCCAGAACACCCAGAACCGTGACGGGGCGGCCATGCAGGCCAAGCTGGACGAGCTGGTGTTCGCGGTGAAGCAGGCGGACTCGCGCTTCATCGGCATCGAGCATCTGACCGAGCGGGAGCTGGACGCCATCCTGATGGAGGTCGAGGCGCGGGGCATCGCGGTGCATCAGGGCAAGCCCGCCGCGCCGATCAAGGGGCGGCGCGGGCGGCGGATCGACGATGTCGAAGCCGCCCAGCCGGACAAGGCTACGCCGCCGAAAGAGCGCAAGACGCCGACGCGGCGCAAGGCGTCGTGAGCGACCTGATCGCCAATGCTGTCGGCACGGCGGCGGCGCTGTGCTCGATCACCAGTTTCGCGCCCCAGATGCTCAAGATCTGGAAGGAGCGTGACGCCTCGGCGGTGTCGCTGAAGACCTATTCCCTGACAGTGACGTGTTTCGTGCTTTGGACCATCTACGGCGTCATGACCTCGGCCTGGCCGGTGGCGGTGGCGAACGCCTGCGCGCTGGTGATGGCGGCGGGCGTGCTGGCGATGAAGTGGCGCTTCAGCCGGGGCGCTGGGTCCTGAGGACCAGCTCCATGACCAGATCAGCGGCCTGATCGGGCGAGCAGGCGGTGGTGTCGATCCGCAGGTCCGGGGCCGGGGGCGGCTCATACGGACTGTCGACGCCGGTGAAATTGGCCAGCTGGCCCGCCCGCGCCCGGGCGTAGAGGCCCTTCACGTCGCGCGCCTCGGCGACCGTCAGCGGGAGGTCGATGTGGATCTCCAGGAACTCGCCGGGTTCCATGAGGGCGCGGGCCATTTCGCGCTCGGCCCGGAAGGGCGAGATGAAGGCGACCAGGACAATCAGGCCGGCGTCGGTCATCAGCCGGGCCACCTCGGCCACGCGGCGGATGTTCTCGACCCGGTCGGCGTCGGTGAAACCGAGGTCGCGGTTCAGGCCGCCGCGCACATTGTCGCCGTCCAGAAGGGCGGAGTGGAAGCCCCGTTCCAGCAGGCGCTGCTCGACCCGGTCGGCGATGGTCGACTTGCCCGCGCCGGACAGGCCGGTGAACCAGAGGACGAGCGGCGTCTGGCCCTTGAGCGCGGCGCGGTCGGCGCGGCTGATGGACAGGGGTTGGGGCCGGATGTTGGTCGCCCGGCGCAGGGCGAAGCGGATCATGCCCGCCCCCGCCGTGGCCGCAGTCATGCGATCGATCAGGATGAAGCCGCCCAGCTCCCGGCTGGCGGCGTAAGGCTCGAAAGGCACGGCCGCATCGAGCGACAGGGTGACGAGGCCGATCTCGTTAAGGCCCAGGGTGCGGGCGGCCAGGGCCTCGCCGCTGTCGGGATCGACACGATGCCGGATCTCCATGACCCGGGCCGGAACGGTCGCGGTTCCGATCTTCAGGTCATGGGTGCGGCCGGGCAGCAGCGGCTGATCCGACATCCAGACCAGATGGGCCTCGAACTGGTCGGCGACGGCGGGCGGGGCGTCGGGCGAGATCAGCCAGTCGCCGCGCGACACCTCGATGGGACGATCCAGCGTCAGGCTGACCGACTGTCCCGCGCGGGCGGTCGCGGCGTCGGGGCCGTTGATGGAGGCCACGGCGGCCTCCGCGCCGGACGGCAGGACGCGCAGGGGATCGCCGGGCCGGATCGCGCCGCCCGCGACCCGGCCCGCGAAGGCGCGGGCCTCGCCGTCGCGCAGGACGATCTGGACCGGCAGGCGGAAGGGGCCGTCGGTCGGGCTCGGCGCGGGGGTCTGGGCCAGCCATTGCGATAGGGTCGGGCCGTCATGCCACGCCATGGCGGGGATCCGGCGGGTGACGCCCGCGCCGGTCAGGGCGCTGATGGGGATGGGGGTCACGTCGTCGAGGCCCAAGTCCGCGGCGAAGGCGCGGTAGTCGGCGGCGACCTCCTCGAAGACCTCCTGCGACCAGCCGGCGAGGTCCATCTTGTTGACCGTCAGCAGCAGGCGGCGGACGCCCATGAGGGCGAGGATGCGGGTGTGGCGCCGTGTCTGGGTCAGGACGCCCTTGCGCGCATCGATCAGCACCACGGCCGCGTCGGCGGTGGAGGCGGCGGTGGCCATGTTGCGGGTGTACTGATCATGCCCCGGCGCATCGGCGAGAATGAAGCGGCGCTCTCCCAGATCGAAGGCGCGCCAGGCCACGTCGATGGTGACGCCCTGCTCGCGCTCGGCGGCGAGGCCGTCGACCAGAAGCGACAGGTCCGGATCGGGGCCCAGGGCGGCCAGATGGTCGACGGAGACCGCCCCCGCGTCGTGCAGCAGGCGGCCGATCAGGGTCGACTTGCCGTCATCCACCGAACCGCAGGCGATCACGCGCACGGGGGACATCGGGACGGGGGACATCGGAACGGGGACCATCAGAAATAGCCCTCGCGCTTCTTGCGCTCCATGGAGGCGGCGGGGTCGTGGTCGATCGCGCGGCCATGGCGTTCGGAGGCGGTGGCGGCGGCGATCTCGGCGACCACGTCCTGAAGGGTGTCGGCCCGGCTCTCGACGGCGCTGGTCAGGGGCCAGCAGCCGAGGGTGCGGAAGCGGACGCGGCGCACGACCGGCGTCTCGCCGGGCAGGAGGCGGAGGCGCGCATCCTCGGCCAGAAGCAGGACGCCGTCGCGGTCGATCACCGGGCGGTCGGCGGCGAGGTAGAGGTCGGGCACGGCGACGCCTTCGCGCAGGACGTAGCGCCACACGTCGAGCTCGGTCCAATTGGAGAGGGGGAAGACGCGCAGCGTCTGCCCCTGGCTCAGGCGCGTGTTGTAGAGGCTCCAGAGCTCGGGCCGCTGGTCGCGCGGGTCCCAGCCGTGGGCGGCGGTGCGGACGGAGACGATGCGCTCCTTGGCGCGGCTCTTCTCCTCGTCGCGGCGGGCGCCGCCGAAGGCCGCGTCGAACCGGCCCGCGTCGAGCGCCTGTTTCAACCCCTGGGTCTTCCAGAGGTCGGTGTGGACCGCGGCTCCGTGGCTGAAGGGATTGATCCCGGCGGCCTGCGCCTCCGGATTGCGGTGAACGATCAGGGGCAGGCCGGCGGCCGCCGCGGCGGCGTCGCGGAAGGCGTACAGGGCCTCGAACTTCCACATCGTATCGACGTGGAGCAGGGGAAAGGGCGGCGGCGCGGGATGAAAGGCCTTGCGGGCCAGATGCAGCATGACCGCGGAGTCCTTGCCGCCCGAGAACAGCATGACCGGACGCTCGGTCCCCGCGACGGTCTCGCGCAGGATGTGGATGGCCTCGGCCTCCAGCCAGTCCAGAATGTCGTCCCGCCCCATGGCCTACCAGTGACGGTTGAATCACGCGGCGCCAAGCCCGCACCGGCCTGTCGGGGCATGGCGGAATGAGGCGCGACGCGGCAGGGTGCCGCCATGGACACGGGATTCGGATCGCCGCTGATCGCGGGCATCGAACTGGGCGGCACCAAATGCGTCTGCGTGCTGGCGTCGGGACCAGACGACATCCGCGACGAAGTCCGCCTGCCGACGACCACGCCGGAGGAGACGCTGGGCGCCATTCGCGCGGTGCTGGAGCGCTGGGCGGCCGGGCCGGGCTTCGCCGCCATCGGCATCGCCAGCTTCGGGCCAGTGGAGCTGGACCCGCGCGCGCCGAAATACGGGCACATCACCGAGACGACCAAGCTGGCCTGGCGCTGGGCCGACCTGAACATGCTGCACCGGGACTTCAGCGTGCCGGTCGGACTGGATACGGACGTGAACGGCGCGGCGCTGGCCGAGGGGCGGTGGGGCGCGGCGCGGGGGCTGGACAGCCACGCCTATGCGACCGTGGGCACCGGGATCGGCGTGGGGCTGGTGATCAACGGGCGGACCGTGCGCGGGCTGGGCCATCCGGAGGTCGGGCATCTGAAGGTCGGGCGGCTGCCGGGGGACGCCTGGCCGGGGGTCTGCGCCTACCACGGCGACTGCGTCGAGGGGCTGGCGTCCGGACCGGCGGTGGAGGCGCGCGCGGGGCGGCCGGGCGGAGAGCTGACGCCGGACGATCCGGCCTGGGACATGGTCGTGCACGCGCTGGGCGGGATGCTGCACAACGTGGTGCTGACGGCCTGTCCGCAGCGCATCCTGATCGGCGGCGGGGTGGCCGACGGTCAGCCGTGGCTGTTTGAACGCCTGCGCGCCTCGCTGGTCGAGAGCCTGGCGGGCTATGGCGTGGCGGGCGCCATCGCCGCCGACATCGACGCCTTCGTTCAGCCGCCGGGCCTGGGCGCGATGGCCGGGCCGATGGGGGCGGTCGCGGTGGGGCTGGATACGCTCCGCTAGCGCCGCCGGTGCTCTGACGGCTGGATGCCGTGACGGGCCATCTTGTCGTACAGGGTCTTGCGCGGGATCTTCAGGCTGTCAGTGACCCGGCGCATATCGCCGCTGTGGGCGGTCAGGGCCTCGCGGATCAGTTCGGCCTCGTAGTCCTGCACCTGTCTGGACAGGCTACGGTCGGTCTCCAGCCGTTCGGTCGGGGCGGCGATGCCGACGGCGACCTCGCTGGCGTAGTTGGACAGTTCGCGCAGATTGCCCGGCCAGTCGTGCTCCAGCAGGCGACGGCGGATGGCGTGGTCGATGGGCGGGATGTCCCGGCCCAAACGTCGCGCCGCGCGGTCCAGGAAACGGGCGAACAGCAGGGGCACGTCCTCGCGCCGCTCGCGCAGGGGCGGGATGCGCACGCGCACCACGTTGAGCCGATAGAACAGGTCTTCGCGCAGGTCGCCGCGCGCCACGGCCTCCGCCGGATCGGCCTTGGTGGCGGCGACGATGCGCAGGTCCAGCGCATGGGCCTCGCCCGCGCCCAGGGGCATGACCTCGCGCTCCTCCAGCACCCGCAGCAGCAGAAGCTGGGCGGCGCGGGGGGCCAGGTCGATCTCGTCCAGGAAGAGGCTGCCCTGGTGCGACTGCTCGATCTGGCCCTCGCGGCGGCGCAGTGCGCCGGGGAAGGCGCCCGCGGCGTGGCCGACCAGCTGGCTCTCCAGCCCGTCCTCGCGCAGGGTGGCGCAGGAGACGGCGACAAAGGGCTTCACCCGGCGACGGCCGGCGTTGTGGATGGCGCGGGCGACGGCCTCCTTGCCCGCCCCGGTCTCGCCCTCGATCAGGACATCGACCTCGGCGTCGGCGAGGCGCTGGATGGCGGCGCGCAGGGCGGTGACGGCCCGGCTCTCGCCGCTGAGCGGAATGGACCATTCGTCGTCCATGGCCAGGGTGGCGAGGCGGCGGTTGTCCAGCACCAGGGCCCGCTTCTCCAGCGCCCGGTTCAGGGTCTCCAGCAGGCGTTCGGGGGCGAAGGGCTTGGCCAGGAAGTCGTAGGCGCCGCGCTTCATCACATCGACGGCTTCGGCGATGTCGCCGTGGCCGGTCATGACGACGACGGGAAGATCGGGATCAAGCACCGCGAGGCGGTCGACCAGCTGACGCCCGTCGAGGCCCGGCATGCGCAGGTCGGTGACCACCACGCCGTCGAAACGGGCGTCCAGCGCCTTCAGCGCGGCGTCGCCGGACGCGAACTCGGAGATCGCCAGGCCGGACAGGCCCAGCCGCTCGGCCAAGGCGGCGCGGAAGGCGTCGTCATCCTCGACCAGGGCGACGCGGTTGCAGGGCTGGAAACTCATGCGGCCTTCGCCAGTACGATCTTGAAGACAGCGCCTTCGGGGGTGGGTTCGTGGATCAGTTCGCCACCGAAGCCGGCGACGATGTCGCGGCTGATGACGAGACCCAGGCCCATCCCGTCGCGCTTGTCGGTGGTGAAGGGGGTGAACAGTCGGTCCAGCACCTCGGGCGAGACGCCGGGGCCGTTGTCGGAGATGCGCACGGTGACCTTGCCCGCCCGGACGGTGACCGAGATGTCGATGACCGGGGAGGGGACGCCCTCCAGAGCTTCGATGGCGTTCTGCAGCAGGTTGAGGACGACTTGTTCGAGGCGGTTGCGCTCGGCCCGCACCTCAAGGCCGGCGGGGACGCGGCCGCGCTGGAGCGTCACCCCGCGTTCGCGCAGCCGGGCGCCGACCAGAAGCAGGGCGCCGTCGATGGCCGCCTCGACGCTGACCGGCACGGCGCCGGAGCGGGTCTTGCGCGAGAAGGCGCGCAGTTCGTCGGTGATGGCGCCGACACGCTGGGTCAGTTCGCCGATGCGGGTCAGGGCGCGGTTGGCGCCGTCCGTGTCCTGCCGCTCCAGATAGACGGACGCCGTGTCGGCATGGGTGCGGATGGCGGCGATGGGCTGGTTGATCTCATGCGCCACACCCGCCGCGATCTGGCCCAGGGTGCCCAGCTTGTTGGCCTGGATCAGTTCGTCCTGCAGGTCCTGCCGGCCCTTTTCGAGACGGCGGCGTTCCTCGATCTCGAGGTTCAACTGGTCATTGGCGGCGCGCAGCTCGGCGGTGCGGGTATCGACCTGACGCTCCAGGTCGATGCGGGCGGCGACGTCCTCGGCGGCCTTGGCGATGGCGCGCTGGCGGCGGCGCAGCAGGATGCCGGTCAGACCCGCCAGAAGGGCGACGCTGAGCAGGGCGACGACCCGCGCGACCATGATCGACCGGCTGATGGCGGCGCCGGCCGGCGACAGCAGATGCAGCCGCCAGCCGAGGTCCGGGATCGGGGCGGAGGCGCGGGCGTAGAGATCGGGCGGCACGTTGCGGGACAGGCGGATCAGGCCGGGGGCGAGCGCTTCGAAGGGCAGGGCCGACAGGTCGGCGCGCCCCGCGGTCTGGTCGACGGCCAGACGCCGGCGGCGGTCGGGCCGCAGGGCGCCGGTGGTGTGGAACCGCCAGTCGGAGACAGTGGTGATCAGCACCACGCCGTCGCCGTCGGTGACATAGGTCGGCTCGCCCGAGGCGCGCCACTCGGTCTCCAAGGCGTCGAACTCGACCTTGGCGACGATGACGCCGAGGGGGCGTCCGTCGGCGCCCGCGATGCGGCGCGAGAGGTAGAGGCCGGGACGGCCGCTGACCGTGCCCAGGGCGAAGAAGCTGGCCTGACCGTCGCGCATGGCCTCGTAGAAATAGGGCCGGAAGCGGTAGTCGGAGCCGACGAAGCTGATCGGCTGGTTCCAGTTGCTGGCGGCCAGGGCCAGGCCGCGGGCGTCCAGCACATAGATGACGGCGGCGCGGGTCTCGCGCGTCAGCCCCTCGAACTTGCGGTTCAGCCGATCGACGGCCTCGGCGTCCGGGCGGGCCAGCAGGGCCTGCAGGTCGGGATCCTGGGCCAGGACCATCGGCAGGGAGCGATGCCGCTCCAGTTCGCTGCGCAGGACGGCGGCGTGCAGGGCCGTGGCGGTGGCCGCCTGACGCAGGGCCTCGGCCCGGGCCTCTCGCCGCGCGACCTCGCCCGCGACCATGGCGACGACGACCGCGATGACCAGCCAGAAGACGGCGAAGACCCGCCACTGGCCCTGTGCGGAATCGAGAAAACGGGGCATGGAAGGACTAATGCGGGATTTCGCACATATGTCGAGACGGCGTGTGCGGAAACCCGCTCAAATCGCGTTTTTTGCAACCGCGAAATGGTCAGTAAGCTTAGGGAAGTCAATGCGGTAGACGATTCTGGCCTTTCGCTTGCGAGGCCGGACCGGGGCTCACGATAATGACCCCACGTCACCGCATCAGACGGTGAATCGAACCGGGACCGGCAAGCGGTCTCTTCGGGAGGGTCTTTTGATCCAGATTGCATCCACGCCGGAGGCAGGCGCCGCGCGCAAGCCCTGGTACCGTAGCCTGTACGTGCTCGTCCTCGCGGCCATCGTCGCCGGGGGGCTGATCGGCCATTTCTGGCCGGAACTGGGCAAAGACCTGAAGCCGCTGGGCGACGCCTTCATCAAGCTGGTGAAGATGATCATCGCCCCGGTGATCTTCCTGACGATCTCGACCGGCATCGCCGGGATGAGCGACCTGAAACGCGTCGGCCGGGTGGCCGGCAAGGCGTTCGCCTACTTCTTCGTCTTCTCGACCCTGGCCCTGATCGTGGGCCTGATCATCGCCAATGTGGTCCAGCCGGGCCGGGGACTGAATATCGATCCCGCGACGCTGAACGCCGGAGCTGTGGCCCAGTACGCCGACGCCGCGCATGAGACGACCATCGTCGGCTTCCTGACCGGGATCATCCCGACGACGCTGATCAGCGCCTTCGTCGAGGGCAACATCCTGCAGACCCTGTTCGTGTCGATCCTGTTCGGCATCTCGCTGGCTATCGTCGGCGCGCCGGCCCAGCCGGTGGTGCGGGCGCTGGAGTCGCTGAGCCAGGTGATCTTCCGCCTGGTCGCCATCCTGATGAAGGCCGCGCCGATCGGGGCCTTCGGGGCCTTCGCCTTCACCATCGGGGCCTATGGGCTGGCGTCGATCGCCAATCTGATCGCCCTGATCGCCACCTTCTACCTGACCTCGCTGGTCTTCGTGCTGGGCGTGCTCGGCCTCGTCTGCCGCGCCAACGGCTTCTCGATCTTCAAGCTGATCGGCTATCTGAAGGAAGAGCTGCTGCTGGTGCTCGGCACCTCGTCGTCCGAAGCCGCCCTGCCCAGCCTGATGCAGAAGCTGGAAGCCGCCGGCGCGCCGAAGTCGGTGGTCGGGCTGGTCGTGCCGACGGGCTATTCGTTCAATCTGGACGGCACCAACATCTACATGACGCTGGCGGCGCTGTTCATCGCCCAGGCCATGAACATCCAGCTGAGCCTGGAGCAGCAGGTGCTGCTGCTGCTGGTGGCCATGCTGAGCTCCAAGGGCGCGGCGGGCATCACCGGCGCCGGCTTCATCACCCTGGCCGCGACGCTGGCCGTGGTGCCGAGCGTGCCGGTGGCCGGAATGGCGCTGATCCTCGGCATCGACCGCTTCATGAGCGAGTGCCGGGCGCTGACCAACTTCGTGGGCAATGCGGTGGCGACCCTGGTCGTCGCCCGCTGGGAGGGCGAGCTGGACCGCGACGCGCTCCACGCCGCGCTGAAATCACAACCGAAGGCGCTCGCCGCGCCGCCGGATCCGGCCGCAGGGCCGGGGGACAAGGAAGCTCTTACAGCCGACTGAGAAACGGCTGGGGGTTAACTGGGAGGAACGGGAATGAAGTCGATGCATAGAGGCGCGCTGCTGGGCGGCGCGGCGGTTGTGGCCCTGCTCAGCGCAGGCGTCGCGGCCGCTCAGGAGGCTCCGGTCCAGACCGCACCCCAGGGGGCGCAGTCGCCGCAGGAGAGCGCCGCCGATCTGGGCGAAGTGGTCGTGGTCGGCTCGCAGATCCGCGGCGCCTCGACGACCAACGCCTTGCCGGTAGTGGTGGTCGACCGCGAGCAGATGGACGCCGTCGGGGCGGTGTCAGGCGACGATCTGATGCGTTCGATCCCGCAGATGGGCGACGTGCTGTTCGACAGCGCCAACAACCCGCAGACCTCCAACTCGGCGCGCGGCGACGTGAACTCGGTCAACCTGCGCTCGCTGGGCGTGGGCAACACCCTGGTGCTGGTGAACGGCCGCCGGATGGTGCAGCACCCGACCAGCCAGGGCACCTCGGACACCGGCACGGTGCCGGTGCTGAGCTACAACTCCAACGCCATTCCGGTGGCGGGCCTGGAGCGTGTCGAGGTGCTGCTGGACGGCGCCGCGGCCATCTACGGCGCGGACGCGGTGGCGGGCGTGGTCAACACCGTGCTGCAGGACGACTTCGACGGCCTGACGCTGCAGACCCGTTACGGGGGCGCCGAGGGCACGGGCCTGCGCGAGTTCGAGTTCAACGTCTTCGCGGGCAAGAATTTCGACCGCGGCAACCTTTCGCTGTTCCTCAACTACGCGGACCGCACCCAGCTGATGGCGGACGAGCAGGACTTCACGTCCAGCGACGACATGCGGGGCTTCTTCTCGGGCTTCGACGGCTACCAGACCTCGACCGTGCCGGACGGCCGCTCGTCGCACACGACCTGGGCCGCGCTGAGCATCGCCCCCGTGACGACGGCGACGCGTCCGCGCTCGAACGGCGTTGTCCTGACGACCGCCGCCGGGGCCTTCCACTATCAGCCGGAGAGCTTCGGCTGCGTCGGCGTGGATCTGGGCGCGACCTGCCTGGTCAGCGGGGCGGCGGCCTATAACGGCGTGAACCGCGAGATGCGCTTCGACACCCGCAAGGGCACCACGGTCCGTCCGTCGGTCGAGCGCGCCAACATCTACCTGACCGGCCACTATGACCTGACGGACAACATCACGGCCTTCGGCGAGCTGTCGTTCTATGCCGCCGAGAGCAAGGCGATCCAGCCGCCGGTGGTGAACCTGAACGGCCTGTGGATTCCGGCCACCAACTACTGGAACCCGTTCGGCCCGACGACGATCAACGGTCAGCCGAACCCGAACCGCCTGCCCAACCTGACCAACGTCCCCGCCGGCGGCCTGGCCGTGCGCCTGGGCAACTACCGCTTCGCCGACGCCGGCTTCCAGGAGGTGACGGTCAAGAACTACCAGACGCGCATCCTGGGCGGTCTGCGCGGCGAATGGCGCGGCTTCGACTGGGAAGGCGCGGTGCTGTACTCCGAGGCCGAGGCCGAGGACATCTCGCCCAACATCAACATGACCAAGCTGCAGCAGCAGCTCGCCCTGTCCACGCCGGACGCCTACAATCCGTTCAACGGCGGCTGCGTGGATACGCCCAGCTACAACGACTGTACGCCCTCGTCGCAGGCGGCGATCGACGCCATCGTCTTCGACATGCGCCGCCTGTCGCGCACGACCCTGGCGCTGGCCGACTTCAAGATGTCGCGCAACGACCTGTTCCAGCTGCCCGGCGGTCCGGTCGGCGTGGCGGCGGGCGTCGAGCTTCGTCGCGAGACCCAGAGCGACGACCGCGACGAGAACCTGGACGGCACCAACACCTTCGTCGACATGGTGACCGGCGAGACCAATCTGTCGAACGTGTCGGCGGTCAGCCCCAACCCGGACACCAAGGGCGACCGCACCGTGTCGGGCGCCTTCGTCGAGTTCGCCATTCCGGTGGTCTCGCCCGAGATGAACATCCCGCTGGTGCAGAGCGTCGACGTGCAGCTGGCGGGTCGGGTCGAGCACTATTCGGACTTCGGTTCGGTCGCCAAACCGAAGATCGCCGTCGCCTGGGACGTGGTCGACGGCCTGCGCCTCCGCGGTTCGTACTCGGAAGGCTTCCGCGCCCCGAACCTGGAGCAGGTGAACGCCACCCAGTACGCCCGTCTGGCCAGCGCCCCGGACTTCATCCGCTGCGAGGCGGACATCCGCAAGGGTACGATCGCCAACATGACCCAGTGCACCCGCACCGCCAGCGTTTCGCTGCAGATCGCGGGCAATCCGGACCTGCAGCCGGAAGAGAGCACCAACTGGTCCTACGGCCTGGTGTTCCAGCCGACCTTCCTTCCGGAAGTGCTGGGCGACTTCACCTTCACGGTCGACCGCTGGAAGATCGAGCAGGAGCAGATCGTCGGCCTGCTGGGCGCCCAGACGGCCCTGGCGCTGGAGTATCTGAACCGAGTGCAGGGCCAGACCAATCCGAACGTGGTGCGCTCGGCGCCGAACCAGGACGACATCGACCTGTTCGCCGGCACCGGCCTGACCGCGGTCGGCACGGCCCAGACCATCAGCGACCGGTTCATCAACCTGCTGCCGCAGACGGTGGAAGGCATGGACTTCGGCTTCTCGTGGGCCAAGCGCCGCACCGAGTGGGGCACTTTCATCTTCCGCGCCAATGCCCAGCAGCTGCTGACCTTCTCGCGGGCGCCGGGTCCGATCGTGGACTCGCTGTACGCGGCCCGCGCGGCCGGGACCATCAACGCCCTGACCCCGCTGCCGGATTCCAGCCAGCTGATCGCCCAGAACGGCCGTCCGGAATGGAAGATCAACGCCAGCTTCACCTGGCGGCACGGCCCGTGGCGGGTCGGGGCCTCGACCCAGTATGTGAGCGAGGTCTTCCAGACGAGCCTGCTGAGCGCGACGGGCACGCCGTGGAAGGTGTCGGACCAGACGGTCTTCAACCTGTACGGCCAGTACACGTTCGAGGACCAGTTCGGCGCCGCCGCCGGGACGGAGTTCCGCGTCGGCGTGCGGGACCTGACCGACGAGGGACCGTCGCTGGCCGACGGCGGCTATCTGGGCTCGGTCCAGCGCCCCTACGGCCGTTACCTGTACGTCGACATTTCCAAGACGTTCTGAGACTGAACTGAACCGGCGCGGATCCAACGGTCCGCGCCGGACCTGCATGCGCGGAGCCCTCATGAAGCGACTGGCCAGACTGATCGGAGCCCTGATGCTGGCGGTCCCGTCGGCGGCGTGCGCCCAGACTGTCGCCCTGCAAGCCCGGTCACCCCTGACGGCCGGTGAGCAGACGCCGATCGCCTGCCCGGCGTCGGTGGGGCGCGAGGTCCGGTGCCTGTCTGGCCGGGACGTCAACGGCGCCTGGTACATCATCGCCATGCCGACGGCGTGGAACCACGAGCTGATCGTCCACGCCCACGGCGGTCCGCGCACCGGCGATCCTGAAGCCCCGGACTCCCTGGAGGACCTGGACCGGTTTTCGGTGATGGTGAAGCAGGGCTATGCCTGGATCGGATCGACCTACCGCCGGGGCGGCTACGGCGTGCGCATGGCCGCCGAGGACGCGGACAACAGCCGCAAGATATTCTGGGACCAGTTCGGACGCCCTGCGCGCACCATCCTGCATGGCCAGTCATGGGGCGGCAACGTCGCGGCCAAGGCGGCGGAGCTGTACGGCAAGGACGAGACCGGCCGGCTGAACTACGACGGCGTGCTGCTGACCAACGGCGTGCTGATGGGCGGCACGCGGGCCTATCAGTTCCGGGCCGACCTGCGGGCGGTCTACCAGTTCTATTGCGGCAACCACCCCTCGCGGCAGGACGGCGCCTATCCGGTGTGGCAGGGGCTGCCGGCCAACGCCACGATGACCCGGGCCGAGCTGCGCCGCCGGATCGTGGAGTGCACCGGGGTGGGCCTGTCCCAGCGCGACCGCCGTGCGGACCAGACGCGCCGCCTGCGCGATATTCTGGCGGTCACCGGCGTCGAGGAAGACGAACTCGTCGCCCACATGAACTGGGCCACCTTCCTGTTCCAGGAACTGGTGCAGAAGCGGCTGGGCGGGCTGAATCCGTTCGACAACAGCCGCACGGTCTACAGCGGCTCTTCCGACGACGCCGCCCTGAACGCGGGCGTCGAGCGGTTCACGGCGGATCCGCGAGCGGTGGCGCAATTGGCCTATGACGCCGACCTGTCCGGCCTGATCGTCGCCCCGACCGTGAGCATCCACGCCCGCCACGACCCGACCGTCACCTGGCAGGCCGAAGCGATGTACGCCGAGACGGTCGCGCGGGCGGGCCGGTCGGACCTGCTGGCGCAGGCGCTGACCGACGAAGACCAGCACAGCAAGCTGGAGGACGGCGGCTATCTGACCGCCCTGACCGCGCTCGAAGGCTGGATCGACACCGGCGTGAAGCCCGATCCCGCGGGCTTCCAGCAACGTTGTCTGACGCTGGCGGCCGCCTCGTCCTGCCGATTTGTCGCAATCCCCTGAGTAAGGTTAACTGTTCTACCTAGAAGCGAAACGCCTTGTGCACATTTGCGTGCTAGGTGTTTCTACGGGGTGGATAACCAGGGGTTAAGGTTATGGGGCGTTCCGTGAGGGCGAACCGGTTGGCGCGTGTCGCGCTGCTGGTGGATCAGCTGGCCGGCAATCTTGACCCGGAACGCATTCCGGTTCGGTCCCGACAGGCTTCGATCGCCGAGCTGGACAGCCTGTGCGAACTGCTGGCCGGACATCCTGACGATATCGACGGCCTGCTGCGCGCCTCGCTGCAGCGCCTCTGCGCGCGCATGGCGCTGGCGAGCGAGACCCGGCGTCCCCGCGTCGGCGACACGATCCGCAACCGCCGCCTGGCCCGCAACCTGCGCCGCATCGCCGCCCTCGTCGCCGCCGGCGCCGCCTTCTGGCCCATGGCCGCGGCCGCCGCGACGGACGTGCCGCCGGTCAGCGCCCCGGTCATCGTCAGCCCGCTGTCGATCGCGGTCGGCGACACCATCGTGCATCCGGTCACCGGCCTGAACGTCACCGTCACCGCCGTGGTCCCCAACGGGGTGATCGTGACCGGCGACCAGTTCATCCTGACCACCATCACCGTCGGCGCGCACCTTCCGAGTCCCGCCAACCCCGCGGTGACCTCGGCCATTGCGTCCCAGACCACGGTCTCGGGCCGGGTCGTCTCGGTGACGCTGGCCAACGGCGAGGTCGTCAACACGGTCACGACGCTGAGCACCAATCCCGGCGGCGGGCCCGCCGGCCCGCTGCCGGTCCCCACCGGCGCGGGCGACAACAACGCCTACACCGACGTGCGTCAGGCTGCGGGCGGGAGCGGCGGACGGGACGGCGCCCTGTTCGTTTCGGCCAACTCGGGCGGCGCCGGCTCGCGCGGCGCCGACATCACGGTCGATGTGACGGCCGCGCATGGCAATATCAGCACCGCGTCCAACGGTCGTCCCGGCATCATCGTGGCCAGCGTGGGCGGCAACGGCGGCTCGGGCGGCGACGGCTACCTGGGCGCCAGCGGCGCCTCGGGCGGGCGGGGCGGCGAGGGCGGCAACGTCAACCTGACCTCGCACGTCGGAACCATCTCGACCTCGGGCAACGGCTCGCACGGCGTCATGGCCCAGAGCCGGGCGGGCGTCGGCGGCGCCGGCGGTTCAGGCTACGGCTTCTCCACCGGCGGGTCGGGCGGCAGCGGCAGCGCGGGCGGCAGCGCGACCGTCACCAATTACAGCAACATCACCACCAGCGGCGTCGCCTCGCACGGCGTCTACGCCCAGTCGCTGGGCGGCGGCGCGGGCAGCGGCGGCGGCAGCTACGGCCTGTTCGGCAGCGGCGGCTCGGGCAACACCGGCGGCCACGGCGGCGCGGCGGAAGCGATCAACTACGGCCGTATCACCACCACGGGCGACGGCTCTTCCGGCGTGACGGCCCGGAGCATCGGCGGCATCGGCGGCGACGCCGGGAACGCCGGGGGTCTGGTGACCTTCAGCTCGGACGGGGCGGCGGGCGGCAACGGCGGCACGGCGATCGTGCGCGCCCAGACGGGGTCCGAGGTCTATACGTCGGGCCGGGCCTCCTACGGTCTGTTCGCCCAGTCGATCGGCGGCGGCGGCGGCGAAGGCGGCTTCAGCGTCGGCCTGGGCACGATCGGATCAGGCGGCGGCACGGGCGGCAACGGACAGATCGCCCAGGTCTTCGCCCAGAACGGCACCTTCATCACCACCACCGGCGAGGCTTCGCACGGCATCTTCGCCCAGTCGATCGGCGGCGGCGGCGGCAACGGCGGCGTCAGCGGCGCCCTGGTCGTGGCCGTCGGCTCGCGCGGCGCCAGCGGCGGCACGGGCGGCAACGTCACCGTGGACAGCGGCGCGGTCATCTCCGTCGGCAGCAGCACCGATACGACGGGGCTGGTCGGGCGCGACGCGCGCGGCATCTTCGCCCAGTCGATCGGCGGCGGCGGCGGCAATGCGCTGGGAACCGGGGCCGTGGTCGCCCTGGGCGGCTCGGGCGGCGGCGCCGGCGGCGCCGGAACGGTCACCGTGACCACCACGAGCGCGAGTGAAATCACCACCTGGGGCCGCGGCGGCGACGGCATCTTCGCCCAATCGGTGGGCGGCGGCGGCGGCACCGGATCCACCAGCGGCGGCGTGGCCGCGCTGGGCGGCTCGGGGGGCGTCGGCGGCAACGGCAACGTCGTGACCGTCAACAACGACGGCCGGATCACCACTCACGGCGGCTTCGCGCGTGGCGTCTTCGCCCAGTCGGTGGGCGGCGGCGGCGGCGCGGGCGGCGACGGCGGCGGTCTGGTCACCCTGGGCGGCAGCGGCACCTCGGCCAGCACCGGCGCGGCGGTGACCGTCACCAACAACGGCGCTGTCGAAACCTTCGGCGCCCGGTCGCACGCCCTGCAGGTCCAGTCGGTGGGCGGCGGCGGCGGCGACGGCGGATCGGCGGGCGGGGTGTTCCTGACCATCGGCGGCAGCGCCGGGGCCGGGGCCCTGTCCGGTCTGGTGACCGTCAACAATTCCAATAACCTGACCACCCACGGCGACGACGCGCACGGCGTCTTCGCCCAGTCGGTGGGCGGCGGCGGCGGCAACGGCGGCATCTCCAACTCGGTCAGCGCCTTCGCCGGCGTGGCCATCGGCGGCACGGGCGGCACGGGCGCCCTCGGCGGCGATGTCGACGTCAACTTCTTCAACCGCACCGTCACCGTCGGCGGCGTCACCCAGTCGGTGTCGCCGGTCATCTACACTACGGGCGACCGGTCCCGCGGCGTCTTCGCCCAGTCGGTGGGCGGCGGCGGCGGTTCGGGCGGCTTCGCGACCCAGACCTCGTTCGGCTACGCGATCGGCGCCAGCGCGGCGGTCGGCGGCAACGGCGGCACGGGCGGTCACGGCGGCCATGTGATGGTCGACGGCGACGTCACCATCATCACCGACGGCGACTACGCCGAAGGTCTGTTCGCCCAGTCGGTGGGCGGCGGCGGCGGTTCGGGCGGCTTCGCTCTGTCGATGGCCTTCTCGGGCGGCGAGACGATTTCGGGAGCCTTCGCCCTGGCCCTGGGCGGCTCAGGCGCCGCGGGCGGTCTGGGCGGCGAGGTCGACGTCAACTCGGGCGGCGCGATCCAGACGGACGGTCAGTTCTCGACCGGGCTTGTGGCCCAGTCGGTCGGCGGCGGCGGCGGCACGGGCGGCTGGACCGTGGCCGTGAGCGGCTCCGGCGCGGGCGGGGTCTCGGGCTCGGTCTCGGTCGGCGTCGGCGGTTCGGGCGGCGTCGGCGGGAACGGCGGCGTCGTCGACGCGACCTTCGACGGGACGATTCTGACTCGCGGCGACGACGCGGGCGGCGCGCTGATCCAGTCGGTCGGCGGCGGCGGCGGCGGCGGCGGCTTCAACGTTTCGGCGGCGGTCACGGCCGCGGGCACGGCGTCCTTCGGCGCTTCCGCGGGCGTCGGCGGTTCGGGCGGTTCGGGCGGCATCGGCGGCGCGGTGACCGGCCATATCCGCGATGGGGTCGAAACCTTCGGCGACCGGTCGGTCGGGGTGACCGTCCAGTCGGTCGGCGGCGGCGGCGGTTCGGGCGGCTTCAATGTCGCGGGCTCCATCGGCGCGGCGGGCACCTTCGGCGGCGGCCTGTCCATCGGTCTGGGCGGCTCGGGCGGCGGCGGCGGCAACGCCGGGACCGTGACCGGCAGCGCGGACACCATCTGGACCCATGGCGACCAGTCCGGCGGCCTGCTGGTCCAGTCGGTCGGCGGCGGCGGCGGCTCGGGCGGCTTCAACGTCAGCGGCTCCATCGGCGGCGGCGGCACCTTCGGGGGCGCGGGCGCCTTCGGCCTGGGCGGCGCGGGCGGTTCGGGCGGCGACGGCATGGCCGTGATCGGCGACGCCTTCGGCCAGGTCTATACGCAGGGCGACCAGTCGGCCGGCGTGGTCATCCAGTCGCTGGGCGGCGGCGGCGGTTCGGGCGGCTTCAATGTCGCCGGCACGATCGGCGGCGGCGGCAGCTATGCGGGCGCGGTCTCGGTCGGCCTGGGCGGCGCGGGCGGCGGCGGCGGTCACGCCGGCACGGTGGACGCCACGGCGGTGGGCATTCGCACCGAGGGCGACCAGTCGGCCGGCTTCCTGGCGCAGTCGGTCGGCGGCGGCGGCGGCGCGGGCGGCTTCAACGTCTCGGGCAATATCGTCGGTTCGGGCGGCGGCGGGATCGGCCTGTCGGTCGGCCTGGGCGGCGCGGGCGGCACGGGCGGCAACGCGGTCCGCGTGACCGCGACGGTCAATGGCGACGTCACCACCCTGGGCGCGCAATCCGACGCCATCGTGGCCCAGAGCCTGGGCGGCGGCGGCGGCGCGGGCGCCTTCAACATCTCGGGCGGCATCTCGGCCAACGCCCAGATTTCGGGCGCGATCAACGTCGGCGTCGGCGGTTCGGGCGGCGGCGGCGGCAACGCCGGCCACACGACCCTGAACGTGACGGGGACGACCCAGACCGCCGGACGCGACAGCGACGGTATCCTGGCGCAGTCGGTCGGCGGTGGCGGCGGCTCGGGCGGCTTCAACGTCTCGGCGGGCATCGCGGTGGCGGCGAACGGCGCCGGCACCGTCGGCGTGGGCGTCGGCGGGCAGGGCGGCATCGGCGGCGACGGCGGGGCCGTGACCCTGAACGTCAACGTCGGCGTGGCCGATCCGAACGACGATCTGAGGGCGGTCCTGACCCTCGGCGACTTCTCGCGCGGCGTCACCGCCCAGAGCCTGGGCGGCGGCGGCGGCAACGGCGGCTTCAACATCACCGGCGGCATCGGCGTGGCCAAGGACGGGGCCGGCAACATCGGCGTCGGCGTGGGCGGCGGCGGCGGCCTGGGCGGCGACGGCGAGGTGGTCACGGCCACCATCAACGGCGACATCGAGACGCACGGTCACGACGCCTCGGCCCTGCTGGTCCAGTCGGTCGGCGGCGGCGGCGGGTCTGGCGGCTTCAACATCACCGGCGGCATCGCGGGCTCCAAGACGATAGCCGGCAACATTCTGGTCGGCGTGGGCGGCTTCGGCGGCGGCGGCGGCTTCGCGCGTGACGTCACCACCACCTTCACAGGCGATATCCTGACGCTGGGCGACCGCTCGTTCGGCGCGAGCATCCAGAGCATCGGCGGCGGCGGCGGAGCCGGCGGCTTCAACGTCACCGGCGGCGTCAGCCTGTCGATCGACAGCGGCGGCGGCGCGGGCGTGCTGGGCGTGGGCGTCGGCGGCTTCGGCGGGTCCGGCGGTCATGCAGGCAATGTGAACGCGACGCTGACCGGCGACATCATCACCGGCGGGGACGAGGCCCACGGGGCCCTGATCCAGTCGGTCGGCGGCGGCGGCGGCGCGGGCGGCTTCAACGTCACGGGCGGTTTCAGCGCCAGCCAGGGCGTCAACGGCGTGATCGGCGTCGGCCTGGGCGGCTTCGGCGGCGGCGGCGGCTACGCCGGAATCGTGACCGCGGCCCTGACGGGCGACGTCAACACCCTGGGACGCGGCTCCTACGGCGCCCTGATCCAGTCGGTCGGCGGCGGCGGCGGCTCGGGCGGCATGAACATCACCGGCCAGGTGGCCATCAGCGCCGGCAACAGCGCGGCGGTCGCCGCGGGCTTCGGCCTGGGCGGCTTCGGCGGCCTGGGCGGCTACAGCGACGTGGTCACCGCTTCTGTCATCGGCGACTACCAGACCGAGGGCGATGAGGCTGACGGCGTGACCGTCCAGTCACTGGGCGGCGGCGGCGGCGCGGGCGGACTGAACGTCAACGGTTCGATCGCCCTGGGCCTCGGCACGGCGGGCACCGTGGGCATCGGCATCGGCGGCTTCGGCGGCGGCGGCGGCAATTCCGAATCCGTCACCCTGGTCCGGACCGGCGACACCTTCACCAGCGGCGCCAACTCGGACGGCGTGATCGTCCAGAGCGTCGGCGGCGGCGGCGGTTCGGGCGGCCTGAACGTCACCGGCGGCATCGCCGGGACGACGCGGGGCACGGCGGGCGGCTTCGGCTTCGGCCTGGGCGGCTTCGGCGGCGGCGGCGGCACGGCGCAGGGCGCCTCCGCCACCATCACCGGCAATGTCATCGCCAACGGCGTGGGCACGGACATCGTCCATGCCCCGATCGACCTGTCGGGCATCTTCCCGGGTCTGAACTTCACGATTCCGGGCTATCGCGAACGGTCGAACGGCTCGCACGGCGTGCTGGTCCAGTCGGTCGGCGGCGGCGGCGGCCAGGGCGGCCTGAACGTCACCGGCCAGATCAGCCTGACGGTCCCCGGCGCCGGCGGCGGCACCAGCCGCACGGCGGCGCTCGGCATCGGCGGCTTCGGCGGCGGGGGCGGCGACGCGGGCGAGGTCGAGCTGACCATCCGGGCGCCGGGCGCGAACCGGGTGCAGGTCGTCTCGGTCGGCGACGACCGGATCGCTGTGGGCGCCCAGTCCATCGGCGGCGGCGGCGGCGCGGGCGGCATCAACGTCTCCGGCGGCATCTCGATGGACGGCCAGCTGGTCGCCGGTATCGGCGGCTTCGGCGGCGGCGGCGGCTTCGGCATGGGCGTGACGGCGGACATCGACGCCGACGTCTTCGCCAGCGGCGTGAACTCGCGCGGCCTGCTGATCCAGTCGGTCGGCGGCGGCGGCGGCGCGGGCGGGATCAACATCTCGGGCGGCTTCACCTCTGACCCCTCGACGACCGAGCCTTCGCTGGTCTTCGGCCTGGGCGGTTTCGGCGGCGCGGGCAACATCAGCGGCGACGTCACCGTGGTCCAGAACGGCCAGGTCATGGTCGAGGGCACGAATTCGACCGGAATCCTGGTGCAGAGCGTCGCCGGCGGCGGCGGCGCGGGCGCCCTGAACGTGGCGGCCAACATCTCGCTGGCGGGCGGCGAAAGCCGGACCAACGGGTTCGCCTTCGCGGCAGGCATGGGCGGCAACGGCGGCGCGGGCGCCGACGCGGGCGACGTGGACCTGACCTCGAACGGCGATGTGCTGGTCAACGCCCGGCTGGAGCTGGACCCGGTGACCGGGCTGAACCGGTTCGTGGCGGTCGATTACGCCGGCGGCTCGATGGGCGTGGTGGCCCAGTCGATCGGCGGCGGCGGCGGTGTCGGCGGCATCAACGCGGTCGGCGCCATCGCGCCGAGCGGCCAGCCGGTGGCTGTCGGCATCGGCGGATCGGGCGGCGCGGGCGGTCACGGCGGCGACGTCACCGTGGTCCGCGGCTACCAGGGCGGCCTGGGCGGCGTGGCGGATCCTCATCTGATCCGCACCTTCGGCGACGGCTCGACCGGCCTGCTGGCCCAGTCGGTCGGCGGCGGCGGCGGCGCGGCCCAGATCAACATGGCCCTGGCCCTGACCAACCGTACGCCCAGCCAGAACGCGGCCATGGCGGCCACGGTCGCCATCGGCGGCAACGGCGGCGACGCGGGCGACGGCGGCATTGTCGAGGTCATCCATGCGGGCAACATCTTCACCACCGGCTCGGGCGCGGACGGCCTGCACGCCCAGTCGCTGGGCGGCGGCGGCGGCAGCTCGTTCCTGAACCTCAGCCTCGGCCTGATGCGCAACGCCAACTCGGTCAGCTTCGCCTTGGGCGGACGCGGCGGCGCGGCGGGCATCGGCCAGGCGGTCACCGTCGACCACACGGGCAATATCGGCACCGAGGGCTACAACTCCTCGGGCATCCGGGCCCAGTCCATCGGCGGCGGCGGCGGCAACGCCTCGTTCGACCTGGCGATGGGTCCGCTGTCGCGCAACAACATGAACCTGGTGATCGGCCGCCTGGGCGGCACCGGCGGCGACGGCGGCCACGTCACCGTCACCGCGGACGGCGCCATCGAGACCAACGGCAGGCTGTCGTCGGGCATCCTGGCCCAGTCGATCGGCGGCGGCGGCGGCTCCAGCGGTTCGTTCACGATCGGCGCGGCGCACACCAGCGGCACGGGCCAGCAAGCCGAAGGCTACAGCGCCGGCCTGTCGGTCGGCCTGGAAGGCGGCTCCGGCGCGACCGGCAATGCGGTGGATGTGTTCAACCACGCCCAGATCGTCACGCGTCAGGACGACTCGCGCGGCATCCTGGCCCAGTCGGTCGGCGGCGGCGGCGGTGTCGGCGGCACGGGGGCGAACGCCATCGTGCGCGCCGCGGGCGCGGCCGCCGTCGGCATCGGCGGCACGGGCGGCACGGGCGGTCAGGCCGGCGTCGTCACGGTCACCAACGACGACCGCATCGCCACCTATGGCGCGAACTCCGACGGCATCCTGGCGCAGTCGATCGGCGGCGGCGGCGGCGTGGGCGGTCACGCCCGCACCCTGGCCTTCCAGGTCGGGGGCTCGCCCGGCGCGGCCACCAGCAACACCGTGTCGGTCAATGTCGGCGGCAGCGGCGGCACGGGCGGCTTCGGCGACCTGGTCGACGTCACCAACACCGGCGTCATCACCACCGAGGGCGTGAACGCCAACGGCATCCGCGCCCAGTCCATCGGCGGCGGCGGCGGCATCGGCGGCGCGGCGATCACCGCCCGCCTGCAGGGCTCGCGCAACAGCAACGACCTGACGGTCTCCGTCGGCGGGTCCGGCGGCGCGGGCGGCTACGGCGGCGTCGTCAAGGTGCTGAACGAGGGCGCGATCTGGACCACCGGCCGCGACGCGGCGGGGATCAGCGCCAACAGCATCGGCGGCGGCGGCGGCGACGGCGGGCTGGTGCTCGACGTGGTGGCCGGCTTCACCACCACAGAGCAGGTCACGCACCGTCTGGCCGTCCTGATCGGCGGCACGGGCGGCTCCGGCGGCACGGGCGGCGACGTCACCGTCATCAACCGTCCGACGGCGGCGGCCGGCACGGGCCTGATCATCACCGAAGGCGACGGCGCCTACGGCATCTTCGCCCAGTCGCTGGGCGGCGGCGGCGGCAACGGCTCGTCCATCCTGTCGCTGACCGGCATGCGTTCGGGCGCCGACAGCGGGACCTTCACCTTCAGCTATGGCGGCACGGGCGGGTCGGGCAACTCCGCCGGCACGGTCATCGTGGACAACGCCGGGGTCATCGACACGGCCGGCGACGGCGCCCACGGCATCTTCGCCCAGTCGCTGGGCGGCGGGGGCGGCAACGGCGGCATGGCCATCGCCGGCAACCTGATCATCGGCGCCTCGGGCAACGCCCCTCTGATCACCATCGGCGGCTTCGGCGGATCCGGCGGCGACGGCGGCGCGGTCACGGTGACCAACAGCGGTTCGATCACCACCCGCGGCGCGGGCGCCCACGGCATCCAGGCCCAGTCGATCGGCGGGGGCGGCGGCAACGCCAACCTCGGCTTCTCGCTGACGGCCGAGCCGGGCAGCCTGGTCATCGGCAACGCCCTGTCGGCCCTGATCGGCGGCGTCTTCGGCGGCGGCGCGGGCGGGGTCGGCGGTTCGGTCACCGTCAACCACAGCGGCGATATCACCGTGCTGGGCGCCGGCTCCATGGCCATCAACGCCGAGAGCATCAACGGCGGCGGCGGCACCCTGGCGCTCGACTTCTCGGGCGTCACCGGCCTGCCGGGCGTGCCCTTCGTCGGATCCGGCACGCCGCCGCCCGCGGCGGCCCCCCTGGTGGCGGCCCGCGCGGGCGCCGACGGGGCCAGCGGCATGAACGCCGGTTCGGTCACCGTGAACACCAGCGGCGCCTTCGGCGTCGGCGGCGATCACGGCGTGGGCGCCTTCATGCAGTCGGTCGGCGGCGGCGGCGGCACGGTCAATCTGTCGGCCACCCTGGCCGCGCTGAACGATCCGACCGTGATCCTGCCGGCGGCGCCCCTGGCGTTCCAGATCGACCTGGGCGGCATCGACGGCGTCGACAACAGGGGCGGCGACATCCTGGGCGGCCACTCGGGCAGCCTGACCACCGTGGGCGAGGCCGCCCCCGGCGCCCTGTTCCAGAGCATCGGCGGCGGCGGCGGGCGCGGCATCATGGATCTGACCGCTCCGGCGGGGACCCTGCTGGGCGACGTTTCCGTCACCCTCGGCGCGGTCAACAGCCAGACCTCGGACGGCGGCGCCGTCAACCGCACCCAGGTCGGCCGGATCGGCACCTCGGGCGACCTGTCGGCGGGAGCGATCCTGCAGTCGATCGGCGGCGGCGGCGGCTTCGCCACCGTGGTCGTCAGCGGCGCGGGCTCGGCCAACGGGGCCCCGGCGCTTCCGGCCGCTCCGGCGCCGGAAGTGATGCCGGCCCTGTCGACCAAGAACAGCGGCCCGGTCCCGGCGACCCAGCCCGGCGTCTCGTCCAAGGTCAGCCCCGTCGTCGTGGCGGGCGGACCGCAGGTCCAACCGAGCCTGACGGAGAAGGACGACGTCCTGACCCCGATGGTCCAGCCGGTGATCCTCGATCCGCTGGCCGCGCCGGGCGATACGGTCGTCACCGTCAGCCTGGGCGCTTCGGGCGGCCTCGGAAACGACGGCGGCGCGATCAACTCGAACTTCAGCGGCGGGGGCATCAGCCTGGGCGATCATTCGCCCCTGCTGGTCGTGCAGTCGATCGGAGCGGGCGGCGGCGTCACCCTGATGAGCGGCGTCAACGCGCCGATCGTCAATCTGGGCGGAACCTTGGGCGCGACCGGGAACGGCGGCTCCATCGACCTGATCCACAGCGGCGACCTGCAGACCACCGGCGCCGGCTCGCACGGCATGCTGCTGCAGTCCATCGGCGGCGGCGGCGGCGCGGTGTTCGGCTCCTTCGACAACGCCACGGTGAACCTGAACGTCGCCAACAGCGGCAACGGCGGCGTCATCGGCCTGAACCACACCGGCAATATCGTGGTCATGGGCGACGGAGCCCATGGCGTCATCGCCCAGAGCCTGGGCGGCGGCGGCGGCTGGATCGACGGGGTCTTCGCCGGCACGGCCGGCGGCGCGGGCGCGGGCGGCGCGATCAACCTCGACGTCTCGGGCGTGGTCTTCGCTCCGGGCGAGGATTCGATCGGCGTCTTCGCCCAGAGCCTGGGCGGCACGGGGGCGGGGAACATCACCGTCCTGTCGGACAACATGGTCCGGGGCGGCACGGGCGCCGGCGTCGGCGTCCGCCTGTCGGGCGGCGCGTCCAACCTGATCCGTACCTCGGGCTCGGTCTCGGCTGTCTCGGGCCTGGCGATCGACACGGGCGCGGGCGATGATCGGGTTGAGAACACCGGCGCGATCTTCGGCAACATCGACCTGGGGTCGGGGACCAACGCGGTGCTGAACGGCGCGGGCGGCACCTTCCTGGCCTTCAACACCATCGACCTGCAGGACGGTCCGGGCAGCAGCGGCGTGTTCACCAACGCCGGCGACTTCGTGATGGGGCTCAGCGCCTCGCGGACCCCGATCAACCTGGCCGGCGGGGCGACGTTCGGCGATCTGGACGCCGAGGGCGATCCATCGACCAACCTCTATTACGGAGCGCGGGTGATCAACACGGTCGCGCTGGACGGCGACTACGTCCAGACGGGAACCGGCCATCTGGTCTTCGATGTCGCCTACGGCCCCTATGCCTCGGACCGGGTCAACGCGACCGGCGACGCCACCGTCGACGGCACGGGCGAGGTGGTCCTGACCTGGCTGGAGAACTCCAACCGCGTCACCCTGTTCGCCACCGGCGGCGTGGGCGTCGATAACGGCCTGGAGATCGAGGACACGCTGGCGATGGACTACCGGATCGAGGCGGACGCCGACGGCGTGCACCTCGCGTTCAACACCCATTTCGGCCAGGACTTCCTGAACCGGAACGGGCGGGCCCTCGGCTACCACATGGACTCGGCCATCGCCGCCGGCGGGTCGTCGGGCATCGGCCAGCTGATGGCCCTGATCGGCAATCTCCAGGTCGGCGACGAGGATGCTTACCGCTACATCTTCAACGAGTTGAACCCGGAACCTCTGCTGGCTCCGACGGTGACGCAGTTCAGCGCTTCGCGTGATTTCGCCGACCAGATCTTCAACTGCGGTTCGGACATCGCCCCGGCGAGCGACCGGTGCGTCTGGGCGCAGATCGAAACGAGCGAGTTCGAACGCGAGGGCGACAGCGAGTTCTTCGGCATCACCGCCGACGCGGCCGCCCGCTTCCGCACCGGCTTCGAACAGCCGATCGGGCAGGGCTGGGTGGTGGGCGGAGCCCTGGGCTACGACGACCTGGGCCACAACTTCGTGGACAACGGCCGGGCCGTGTTCGAGGGCGACGGCTTCCACGGCGGCCTCGGCCTGCGCCAGACCGCGCCGGACGGCGGCCAGATGGGCGTGTCGATCAGCGCCGGCTGGCAGGCCGTCGAGACGACGCGCCTGAGCAACGTCTTCCAGCCGCTGAAGGGCGAGTCGAACAACGACACCGGCTATCTGCGGATGGACGCCGAGGTGGCTCACATCTTCGGCGCCGGCGCCTTCTATGCCCGCCCGGCCCTGCGGGGATCGGTGACGGCCCTGTACCGCGACGGCTTCGTCGAAGAGGGCATGGCCGGCCTGGGCGTCGAGGGCTTCGCGGACACCGAGGTGATCGGCGCCCTGAACCCCGAGGTCGCCTTCGGCTTCCGTTCGGACTACGGGCAGTCGTCCAGCACTTCGGCCGTCCTCACCGTGGGCCGGGTCTTCCATTCGGAAGACGAACTCGTGGCTCCGATGCGTCTGCTGGGCTCCAATCCGGATGCGGCGCCGGCCTTCATCACCACGCCGATCGACGAGCAGGCGTGGCGGGTCGGGGCCGACGTCCGGTTCGGGAACGACGACGGCCTGTCGCTGCGCCTGAACTACGTCGGCGAGTTCGGCGACAAGATCGAAAGCCACACCGCGGGCGTGAATGTGCGCCTGAAGTTCTAAAGCGTCGCCGGCGCGTCTGTCCGTCATTGACGGGCGCGCCGGAGTTGCCGACGAAGGGATCATGTCCCTGTCCTACGTCAGCACCCGCGGCCGCTCGCCCCTGACCGATTTCGCCGGCACGGTGATCAACGGCATCGCGCCCGACGGCGGCCTGTTCGCGCCGTCGCGCTGGCCGAGCCTGGATCTGGCGGAGCTGACGGCGGGCGAGGCGGACTATGCGACGATCGCGACCCGCCTGCTGACCCCCTTTGTCGGAGAGGCCCTGCCCGAGGGGGCGCTGGCCGCCGCCGCGCGACGAGTGCAGGACCGCTTCCTGCATCCGGATGTGGTCCCGCTGGTCGAGCTGGAGCCCGGCCTGCATGTGCTGGAGCTGTTCCACGGGCCGACGGCGGCGTTCAAGGACCTGGCCATGCAGCTGGTGGCCGGAATGGCCGAGAGCCTGCTGGCGGCGTCCGGCGAGCGGCTGCTGCTCCTGACCGCGACCAGCGGCGACACGGGCGCGGCGGCGGTCAACGCCTTCGCCGGCGCGGACCGGGTCGATCTGGTGGTCCTGCATCCGCTGGGCCGGGTGTCGCCGATGCAGCGGCTGCAGATGACGACGACCGGCGCCGCCAATGTGCTGAACCTGGCGGTGCGCGGCGATTTCGACGACTGCCAGCGGCTGGTGAAGGCCCTGCTGGGCGTGCAGGCGCTGAAGGCCGGCCGGCGCGTCAGCTCGGTCAACTCGATCAACTGGGCCAGGCTGTCAGGACAGGCGCCCTACTACGCCGCGGCCGCGTCGCGGCTGGCGCAGCCGGCGACCTATGTCGTGCCGACGGGGAATTTCGGCGACGCCTTCGCCGGCTGGGTGGCGCGTCAGTGCGGCCTGCCGATCGGCGCCCTGGTGGCGGCGACAAACCGGAACGATGCCCTGGTGCGAGCGCTGAACACGGGCGTCTACGAGCGGACCCGGGCCGAGCCGACC
This sequence comes from Brevundimonas sp. GW821-FHT09G01, assembly GCF_059416065.1. Taxonomy (NCBI): domain Bacteria; kingdom Pseudomonadati; phylum Pseudomonadota; class Alphaproteobacteria; order Caulobacterales; family Caulobacteraceae; genus Brevundimonas; species Brevundimonas sp. GW821-FHT09G01. Next base: position 74,080 of record NZ_JBWKOL010000009.1, on the reverse strand, counting down.
GCCAGCGTCAGCATGGACGTGCAGGCGCCGTCCAATTTCGAGCGGCTGCTGTTCGAGGCCACGGGCCGCGACGCCGACCTGACGCGCGGCCTGTTCGAGGACTTCGCAAAGCAGGGACGGGTGACCCTGCCGGACGACGTGCTGGCGGCGCTTCGACGCGAGGTGTCGGCCGTTTCGGTCAGTGAAGACGAAACGGTGGCGGAGATGCGCCGGACCTGGGCGGAGAACGGACGGGTGATCTGCCCGCACACCGCCGTGGCCCTGCACGCGGCGCGGCGCGTCGAACGGACGGGGCCGGTGGTCGCCCTGTCGACGGCGCATCCCGCCAAATTCCCGGACAGCGTCGAGGCGGCGCTGGGCTTCGCGCCGGAACGGCCGCCGCAGCTTCAGGGTCTGGAAGGCCGGACCGAGCGGTTCGAGACAGTGGATGCGACGCTGGACGCGGTGCTGGCCGCGATCGGGTAAGACTTCTCCCTCCCCCGAAGTGGGGAGGGATGTCGGCGCGTCAGCGACGACAGGGTGGGGTTTGTATCCGTGCGGCCGTTCCCCACCCGTCTGTCGCTGCGCGACAGCCGCTCTCCCCAGGAGGGGAGGGAGAAAACAACGTCACGCCGCCAGCGCGGCCTGCTCCGTCCACCAGTCCAGCCGTCGCAGGAAGGGCGTCGGATCCTTGGGCGTCACCAGCCGAGTCGGGTCGTGGAAAAGCCGGTCATGCAGCCGGGTCAGGGTGAACCGCACGGCCGCCACGGCGCCGAGGGCGGGCAAGGCGGCGTCTTCCGCCGGGGTCAGGGGACGCACGGACTCATAGCCGGCGCGGAAGGCCTGAAGCGCCGCGGGAAGGGGCAGACCGTCTGCGTCGAAACCCCAGGCCGAGAGGGCGATGGCCAGGTCGTAGGCATAGGCGCCGGTGCAGCCGAAATAGAAGTCGATCAGGCCGCTGGGCGCGTCGCCTTCGAACAGCAGATTGTCCGGGAAATAGTCGGCATGGATAGGACCGCGCGGCAGGCCCGCGGCCGGGTCGGAACCCGCGACCACCCAGGGGGCCATCCGGTCCAGCAGAGCGCGGTCGGCGGCTCCCACGCGGGTCAGGCTGCGCTCGAACAGGGCCCGGCGCGCGGCCGGACCGACCGGATCGATACGCTCGAGCGGAAAGTCCGCGCCGGCCAGATGCAGGCGGGCCAGAAGCGCGCCAGCCTGACGCTGGTCCGCCGGCGACGGATTGCGCTTCCAAGCCCCGGGCAGCCATTCGAGGAGGGCGGCGGGGCGACCGTTCAGCTCGCCGACCGTTTCTCCGTCACTGTCGATCAGGGCGCGGGCGGCGGGCAGATCCTTGTCGGCGGCGTGGGCGGTCAGGCCCAGGCAGAAGGGCAGGGACGCCGCGTCCGTGCGGTTCTCGAACAGGGTCAGGACGAACCGGCCCTGGTCCGTGTCGAGCCGGTAGTTGGTGTTCTCCACCCCTTCGGCGATGGGCGTGAGCGCGACGAGGCTCAGCCCGTAGCGACTAATGAAGGGCTCGGCGTCGGCCTCCTCGACGGGGGTGAAGACGGCCATGGTCAGGCGGGCTCGACAAGGCGCGCGGCGGCCAGGTCGGACAGGTCGGCCAACAGGCTTTCGGCCGTGGCCCAGCGTCCGGCGCCGCGCCCCCGGCGGCGCACCGCGGATCCGTCGTGCGAGACCACCTTCAAGGCGTTGCCCTCTCCCTTCAGCTCCGCGAACAGCGGATCGAGCGGACCCGAAACCAGCTGCACGCTGGCGACCAGCTTGCCGTCTTTCAGCTCGCAGCGACAGAGCTGACGCGCGCCGGCGGGCGGCAGGGCGGCGGGATCCAGCACGTCGCGGGCGATGTCGGCTTCCTCGGGCATGAGGCCGAAAGCCTCGAAGGCCAGCAGGCGGACCTTGGCCAGGGCGTCGAGGCCTTCCAGGTCGGACGACGGATCCTCCTCAGCGAAGCCGGCGGCGCGGGCTTCGGACAAGGCCTGATCGAAGGACGCGCCCTCGCCGAGACGGGCCAGCATGAAGTTGACGGTGCCGTTCAGCACGGCCTCGAAGGCGGCGACAGGGGCGTCGACGCGGGCCGCGCGCACGGCCTCGACCATGGGCACGCCGCCGCCGACGGAGGCCGACCAGAGCAGCGTCGCGCCATTGGCCTCGGCCAGGGCCAGCAGCCCGGCGGGATCGACGCTGACGGCCTGTTTGTTGGCCGTAGCCACATCGACGCCGCGCGACAGGGCGGCGCGGATCACCGCATGACCGGCGGCGGCTTCGGACAGGGCCTCCAGCACGATGTCCGGATCGCGCGCCAGCAGGGCGTCGGGACTTGAGACCAGCAGGGGGGCGAGGCGGGCGTCCGTGGCGCCGGGCACGTCGCGCGGTTTGGACGGATCGCGGACCAGCACGCCGACCACGTCCAGGCGCGGATCGACCAGCAGGCGGGCCAGGGCGCCGCCGCCGACCACGCCGCAGCCGGCGACGGCCACGCGCAGGCGGCGATGCGGTGGGGCGACGCGAGGCGGGGCGCCGACCGCGCCGACGACCGTGCGATGGCCGTCCAGATAGTTGCGTACCTCGACCTTCAGGCGGCGCGCCTCGGCGAGGTCCAGCGCATCGGGCTGGACCAGGCCGCCGCCCAACGCCTTGGCCTCGGCCCAGCTGGCCTGATCGTAGCGGCGGGCGTCGGCATGGACGTTGGGGTCGCGGTCGTAGAGGCCGTCCACATCCTTCACCAGCTGGACGCTGTCGAGCTCCAGTTCGGCGGCGAGGAACAGCGCGGTCAGGTCCGACCCGCCGCGGCCCAGAAGGACCACGTCGCCGGCGGGCGACAGGGCGCCGAACCCGGGGACGACCACAACTTCATGCTTCAGCAGGGCGCGGTCGAGGGCGGCGCGGTCCAGCGACACCGGGCGGGCATGCTCGCACGGCCCCTCGGCGACCAGGCCGAGCTCGCGGACAGACAGGGTGACGGCGCTGAGGCCGACCCGGTCGCAGGCCAGGGCGACGAGGGCGGCGGACCGCTCCTCGCCCTGCACCACATAGGCGGGGAGGATGCTGTTGTCGTGGGCCAGGCCGAGGGCGCGGGCTTCCGACAGAAGGACGTCCGTCTGTCCGGCAAGGGCCGAGACGACCGCCACCACCCGGCGGCCGCGTCGGACCTCGGCGTAGATGTCGGAGGCGACCTTGGGCGCGTCGGCGGGATCGACCAGCACGGAGCTGCCGAACTTCATGACGACGACCTCGGGGCCGGCCAGGGCGGACGGGGCGACGGGCGGGCGGTCGAGGAGGGCGAGCTGGGCGGACATGGGAGGGGTCTTTCGAGGAGATGGGGGAGAAAAGAAAAACCCCGCCCGGAGCGATCCGGGCGGGGTTGGGTTTTGCGTTCCTGAGCTTCGGTGCGCGCTAACCTGTCCCCGCCGGAGGCGTGGTGGTGGTCATACCGGTCATGCCAATGACGCGCACGGTCGCGCCGCCGCACGAGGCGGTCGAGGCGATGGCGGTGCGGGCGTCGAGGCGGTTCACGGCGGACCTGCTCAGTTCAAGTTCGGGAGAAGGCTGACGGACAAGGGCGGGGTCCGTCAAGTGAAAGGTGAAAAATTGCGCCTCCGCCCCGGATTTGCGGCGGCGGAGGCACGGTTTCTTCCTCAGGCCCAGTGCATCTGGACACGATGGGCGGCGGCCCAATGGATCGCGCGGATGCCGTCGATCACCGCATTGGCGGCGTCGCGGGTGCCCAGGGTCCCGCCCAGGTCGGCGGTGACCGCGCCGGCCGACAGCACGGCGGCGCAGGCGGCCTCGATGGAACCGGCCTCGTCCTCCAGCCCCAGGCTGTGACGCAGCAGCAGGGCGGCCGACAGGATGGTCCCGACCGGATTGGCCTTGTCCTGACCGGCGATATCGGGCGCCGAGCCATGGATGGGCTCAAACAGGCCCGGGCCGCTGGAGCCCAGCGAGGCCGAGGGCAGCAGGCCGATGGAGCCGCCCAGCACCGAGATTTCGTCCGACAGGATGTCGCCGAACATGTTCTCGGTAAGGATGACGTCGTACTCGCGCGGCTTGCGGATCAGGTGCATGGCCATGGAGTCGACCAGGGCGTGCTCCAGCTCGATGCGCGGGAATTCCTCGGCATGGATGCGGGTCACGACCTCGCGCCACAGGCGGCTGGTCTCCATGACGTTGGCCTTGTCGACCGAGGTCACCTTGCCGCGCCGCTGCTGGGCGGTCTGGAAGGCGGCGCGGGCGACGCGCTCGACCTCGCCGACGGTGTATTCGCACAGGTCGGTGGCCCGTTCGGCGGTGCGGGTCTTCTCTCCGAAATAGATGCCGCCGGTCAGCTCGCGGAAGACGATCAGATCGACGCCTTCGACGATCTCCTTCTTCAGCGGCGAGCGATGGGCCAGGACCGGCGAGACCTGCAGCGGGCGCAGGTTGGCGTAAAGGCCCATGGCCTTGCGCAGGCCCAGCAGGCCTTCTTCCGGACGGCGCTTGCCGCCGTCCCACTGCGGTCCGCCCACGGCGCCGAGCAGCACCGCATCGGCGGCCAGGCAGGCGTCGACGGTTTCCTGGGGCAAGGGATCGCCGACAGCGTCGATGCCGGCCCCGCCGATCAGGTGTTCGTGGAAGCGGAACTCATGGCCATAGAAGTCGCCGATGACCGTCAGCACGGCCTTCGCCGCATGGGTCACTTCGGGGCCGACGCCGTCGCCGGGCAGGACGACGATGTCATAGGTCTTGGGGGAGGGCATCAGACGGCTTCTTTCTGGCGTTCAAAGGCTTCGATGGCGGGCATGCGGGCTTGCAGCCAGCCGAGGGTGTCCACCCCGTCGAGCAGGCACTGGCGGGCGAAACTCTCGACGGCGAACGCGACAGGCTGTGCATTGCCGCGCTGGATCGTCGAGGTTTCCAGGTCGATGGTGATCGGCTGGTCGGGATGGGTGGCGAGGTCGTCCCAGGTGGCCTGATCGACGACGATGGGCAGGAAGCCGTTCTTCAGGGCGTTGGACGTGAAGATGTCGGCGATCTCCGTCGAGACCACGGCCCGAAAGCCGTAGTCCATCAGGGCCCATGGGGCGTGTTCGCGTGAGGAGCCGCAGGCGAAATTCCTGCCCGCCAGCAGGATGCGGCGCTCGGTCGGCTCGATGCGGTTCAGCACCGCCTCGGGCTTGGGCGACCCGTCGGCCTCGTAGCGCCAGTCGTAGAAGGCCCAGGCCCCCAGGCCTTCGCGGCTGGTGGTGCTCAGGAAACGACCCGGGATGATCTGGTCGGTGTCGATGTTCGACTGCGACAGGACCACGGCCTTCGACGTCAGGGTCTTGAAGGGCTCAGGCATTCTGGACTCCTACCGCCTCGCGCGCGGCGCTCGGCTGCTTGAGGAGGGCGGTCTCCATCAGAAACACGCGCGGGTCGGTCAGCACGCCCATGATGGCGGTCGCCGCGGCGGTCGCGGGGCTGGCCAGGATGGTGCGCGAGCCGGGCCCCTGACGGCCCTCGAAATTGCGGTTGGAGGTCGAGACCGCCAGCTGACCCGGCGCGACCATGTCGCCGTTCATGGCCAGGCACATGGAGCATCCCGGGATGCGCCATTCGGCCCCGGCGTCGGTGAAGACGGTGTGCAGCCCTTCCGCCTCGGCGTCGCGGCGCACGGCCTCGGAGCCGGGGACCACCAGCATGCGCAGGCCCGGCTTCACCTTGCGGCCGCGCAGCACCTCGGCGGCGGCGCGCAGGTCGGGCAGGCGGCCGTTGGTGCAACTGCCGATGAAGACCACGTCGACCGGATGGGCCGTCGTCGCCTCGCCGGCGGTGAAGCCCATATAGGCCAGCGCCTTCTCGCCGGAGGCGTCGCGCGGGGCGGGGACGGGTTCGCCGATGGCGGAGCCCGCGTCCGGCGTCGTGCCCCAGGTGGCCATGGGCCGGATGGCGGCGCCGTCGATGTGGACCTCGGCGTCGAAAGCCGCGCCCTCGTCGGAGGCCAGCGCCAGCCAGTCGGCGACGGCGTGGTCCCAGGCGGGGCCGGAGGGTGCGTGCTGACGGCCCTTCAGCCAGTCGACGGTGGTCTGGTCGGGGGCGATCATGCCGGCGCGGGCGCCCGCCTCGATCGACATGTTGCAGACGGTCATCCGCCCTTCCATGTCCAGAGACCGGATGGCCTCGCCGGCGTATTCGACCACGAAGCCGGTGCCGCCGCCGAAGCCCAGGCGGGCGATGATCGCCAGCGCCACGTCCTTGCCGGAGACGCCCGGCTGCAGTCGTCCGGAGACGGTGACGCGCATGGTTCGGGCCTTGCGCTGCAGCAGGCACTGGGTAGCCAGCACATGGCCGACCTCGGAGGTGCCGATGCCGAACGCCAGGGCCCCGAAGGCGCCGTGGGTGGCGGTGTGGCTGTCGCCGCAGACGACGGTCATGCCCGGCTGGGTCAGCCCCAGCTCCGGTCCCATGACGTGCACCACGCCCCGGTCCGCCGAGTCCCAGCCCGCCAGCGAGACGCCGTGGCGTTCGCAATTGGCCTCCAGCGTCTCGACCTGGGTCTTCGAAGCCGGGGTGTAGTAGGGCCGTTCGCCGCTCGCGTCGGCGGGCAGGGTCGGGGTGGAGTGGTCCAGGGTGGCGAAGGTGCGGTCCGGGCGACGGACCTTCAGGCCCCGGCTCTCGATCTCGGAGAAGGCCTGGGGGCTGGTGACCTCATGGACCAGATGCAGGTCGATGTAGAGCACCGCCGGGGCGTCAGGCGTTTCCGCCTGGACGACGTGGCGGTTCCACACCTTCTCGAACAGGGTCTCAGGCATATTCGGGCTCCGCGCGGGCGGGGCTGGGAGAGGGGGCCGCGATGGGTTCCAGCCAGCCGTGGCGGTCCGGGGTCGCGCCGGTGAACAGGCCGCGGAAGGCGGCGTTGACGGCCTTGGTCACCGGACCCGGGCCGGCGGCGCGGGTGGGGATGCCGTCGACCGAGCGCACGGGGGTGATCTCGGCGGCGGTGCCGGTCATGAAGATCTCGTCGGCGACGTACAGGGCCTCGCGCGGCAGGATCTGCTCGCGGGTTTCGTAGCCCAGACCGCGCGCCAGCTTCAGCACGCTGTCGCGGGTGATGCCCATCAGGATGGAGGCGGCGGCCGGCGGCGTGATGATCTCACCGTCCTTGACGATGAACAGGTTCTCGCCGGCGCCTTCGGACAGGCGGCCGTCGGTGCCCAGGGCGATGCCTTCACCGAAGCCGCCGACCCGGGCCTCGCGCCCGATCAGATAGGAGGACAGGTAATTGCCGCCCGCCTTGGCGCCCGAAGGCACGGTGTTGGGGGCGATGCGCGACCACGAGGCAACGCAGGCGTCCACGCCCTTCTCCAGCGCCTCCTCGCCCAGATAGGCCCCCCAGGGGAAGGCGGCGACGGCGACGTCGACGTTCATGTTCTCGGGAGAGGGCGTCACCCCCATGCCGCACGCGCCCAGGAAGGCGATAGGTCGGATGTAGGCGGACTTCAGCCCGGTCGAACGCACGGTTGCGCGGCAGGCCTCGACCAGCTCGTCCTCGGTGAACGGCAGCTGGAAATGATACATGCGGGCGCTGTCGAACAGGCGGCGCACGTGGTCGGTCAGACGGAAGCCACAGGGGCCGTTCGGGGTGTCATAGACGCGGATGCCCTCGAACACCGAGGTGCCGTAGTGGAGCGCATGGCTCATCACGTGAACCTTGGCGTCCGCCCAGGGCGTCAGTTCGCCGTTGACCCAGATATGTTCAGCCAGCGGCCGCATAGGCGTACTCCTGTCGGGGGGCGGCGTCAGGGCGCGAGGCCTCGATGATCGCCAGCAATTCGTGGTCGTTGATCTCGCCGATCTCGTCGGCGCGGGCCTTGAAGCCGGCGAAGGCGGCGGCCAGGTGGGCGCCGGCGACGGGCTGGCCCAGGGCCTCCGCGCGCTTGGCCACGGCATGGCGGCCCGAGTGCTTGCCCAGCACGAACCATGTGCCTTCGAAACCGACGTCCTGGGGTCGCATGATCTCGTAGGTCGAGGGATCGGCCATCATGCCGTGCTGGTGGATGCCCGCCTCGTGGGCGAAGGCGTTCAGCCCGACGATGGCCTTGTTGCGGACCACCGGCGTGTGGGTGATCTCGCTCAGCAGCCGGCTGGCGCGGACCAGGTGGGTGGCGTCCACGCCGGTGTGCAGGCCATAGCGGTCCGACCGGGTGCGGATGGCCATGACCATCTCCTCGATCGAGGCGTTGCCCGCCCGCTCGCCGATGCCGTTGATGGCGCCCTCGACCTGACGCGCGCCGGCTTCCACCGCCGCCAGCGAGTTGGCGACGGCCATGCCCAGGTCGTCGTGGCAGTGGGCCGAGAAGACCACATTCGGATGACGGACGCGGACCGTGGCGATCAGGCGGCGATAGATCTCGGCGATCTCGCCGGGGGTGGAATAGCCGACGGTGTCGGGGATGTTCAGGGTGGTGGCTCCCGCCGCGGCGGCGGCCTCGCATACCTCGGCCAGGAACTCCGGCTCGGTGCGGATGGCGTCCTCGGGACTGAACTCCACGTCCTCGAAGCGAGTGCGGGCGTAGGCGACCGAGCGCTCGGCGGCGGCCAGCACCTCGGCCTTCGACATCTTCAGCTTGGCCGAGCGATGGATCGGGCTGGTGCCCAGGAAGATGTGGAGACGGCGCTCCTCCGTCCCGCGCAGGGCGCGGTAGGCCGCGTCGATGTCGGCCTCGCTCGAACGGGCCAGCGAGCAGAAGACGGGGCCTTCCACCTCGCCAACCACCCGGCGCACGCCTTCCTCATCGCCTGGCGAGGCGGCGGCGAAGCCGGCTTCGATCACATCGACCTTCATCGCGGCCAGCACATGGGCCATGCGGACCTTGTCGTCCGGGTTCATCGAGAAGCCGGGCGCCTGTTCCCCGTCGCGCAGGGTGGTGTCGAAGACGACGACCTTGTTCGGATCGGCGGCGACGGCGGTTTGAACCTTGGTCATGCCGCTACCTCGGGATGGAAGGTGGCGGCTTGGCTCGACGGACGGCCATCGACGCGGGTGACGCCGAACAGCTTGTCGATCTGACGGCCCAGGGTCTGGGTGCAGCGGGCGGTGTCGCGACCACGCACGGCCAGTTCGACGTGGCGGCCATGGCCTTCGTCGCTCAAGGTCATGCCGTCGATATGGAAACCGCGGCGCTCGACCAGGCCGATCAGGCGCTGGAGCGAGCCGTCGGCGCGGTCAATGTTCAGGTGCAGGGTTTCGGTGCTCATGGTCAGGCGCCTTCCATCATTTCGGCGTTGTTCTTTCCGGGCGGGACCAGCGGCCACACGTTCTCCCGGGGGTCGATGATCACGTGCGCGAGGCAGGGGCCGTCGGCGGCCAGCAGGCGGGCGATCCCGGCCTGAACCTCCTCGCGTCGACTAATTCGGAAGGCCTCGACGCCGAAGGCTTCGGCGACCTTCACGAAGTCCGGATTGTCGGACAGGTCGATCTCCGAGTAGTTGCCGTCGAAGAACAGCTCCTGCCACTGACGGACCAGGCCCAACGAGCTGTTGTCCAGCAGCAGGACCTTCACCGCGACGCCGTAGCGACGCAGGGTGGCCAGCTCCTGCACGTTCATCATGAAGCCGCCGTCGCCGGCGACGACCACGACCGTGGCGTCCGGATCCGACAGCTTGGCGCCGATGCCCGCGGGCAGGCCGAAGCCCATGGCGCCCAGGCCGCCCGAGGTGATGTGGGCTTCCGGCTTGGCGAACCGGCAGTGCTGGGCGGCCCACATCTGGTGCTGGCCGACATCGCAGGCGGCGACGAAATCATCGCCCGCCGCTTCGGAAATCGCTTTCAGCAAGGCGGGGGCGTAGACGCCTTCGCCGGGCGCGTCGTCGTAGCGGAAGGCGGTGCGGCGGACCCGCGTGTCGCAGCGGATCATCCACGGATCGATGGCCAGCGGCGTGCCCGACAGGTGCGCGGTCAGGGCCTCGATGCCCGGCGCGATCTCGCCCGTGACGGCGACATGGGTCTCGCGCAGCTTGCCGATCTCTGAGGCGTCGATGTCGAAATGGACGACGCGGGCGTGCGGCGCGAACTCGGCCAGCTTGCCGGTGGCGCGGTCGTCGAACCGGGCGCCGAAGACGATCAGCAGATCGGCCTCCTGAACCGCCTCGTTCGCCGCGCGCGTGCCGTGCATGCCCAGCATCCCCTGGAAGCCGGGGGCGTCGGTCGGGATCGTGCCCAGGGCGTTCAGGGTCGAGATCGACGGGATGCCGGTCTGGTCGGCGAAGGTGCGCAGCTGTTCCGTCGCCCGCCCGATCTTCACCCCGCCGCCGACGTAGATCAGCGGACGCTCGGCGGCGCGGATCATCTCGGCGGCGCGGGCGATGGCGTCGTGGTCGATGGGGGTGACCGCGTTGGGAATGTGGAAGCCGAAGTCCTCGCTGGTCTGGCCGACCTGGACGTCCTTGGGCAGGTCGATCAGGACCGGTCCGGGACGGCCCGAGGCGGCGATGTGGAAGGCCTCCTCGACGGCGGCCGGAACATCGGCCGGGTCACGGACCAGGATGGAGTGCTTCACGATCGGCAGGGTGACGCCCAGGATGTCGATCTCCTGGAAGGCGTCGGTGCCCATGACGCCCTGGGCGACGTTGCCGGTGATGCAGACGATGGGGATGGAATCCATCATCGCATTGGCGATGCCGGTGATCAGGTTGGTGGCGCCGGGGCCGGAGGTGGCCATGCAGACGCCGACCTTGCCGCTGCGCCGGGCGTAGGCGTCGGCGGCGAAGGCGGCGGCCTGCTCGTGGCGGACCAGGATGTGGCGCAGTTTCGATCCGGCCAGGGCGTCATAGACGGGCATGATCGCGCCGCCCGGATAGCCGAACACGACCTCCACCCCCAGCCGCTCCAGGGTGGAGACCAGCAGGCGGGCGCCGCTTTTCGGGGCGGCGGCGGGTTCGGGGATGCGGGCGGCGGAGGCGGTCATGTTCTGATCTGGGCTCAGGCGGCTTCAGACTTGGGGGCGTGCAGCCAGGCCATGCGTTCGCGCAGCTTGGCGCCGGTCTGCTCGATCGGCTGCTCGCCGTCGGCCTTGACCCAGGCGTCGTAGCGGGGCTTGCCCGCCTCGTTCTCGGCGATCCATTCGCTGGCGAACTGACCCGACTGGATCTCGTCCAGGATGGTCTTCATGCGGGCGCGGGTCTCGTCGGTGATGACGCGGGGGCCGGACTTGACCGAGCCCCACTTGGCCGTCTCCGAGATGAACGCGTTCATCTTGGTGATGCCGCCCTCGTAGAACAGGTCCACGATCAGTTTCAGCTCGTGCATGCACTCGAAGTAGGCGATCTCGGGCTGGTAGCCGGCCTCGACCAGGGTGTTGAACCCGGACATGACCAGCTCCTTGGCGCCGCCGCACAGGACGGCCTGTTCGCCGAACAGGTCGGTCTCGGTCTCTTCGCGGAAGGTGGTTTCCAGCAGGCCGCCGGTCGCGCCGCCGTTGCCCTTGGCGTAGCCCATGGCGCGGTCGCGGGCCTTGCCCGTGGCGTCCTGTTCGATGGCGAACAGGGAGGGGACGCCGCGGCCCCGCTGGTACTCGCGGCGGACCAGATCGCCGGGGCCCTTGGGCGCGACCAGGATGACGTCCATGTCGGCGCGCGGGGTGATGCGGCCGTAGATGATCGAGAAGCCGTGGGCGAACAGGATGGCCGCGCCCTGTTTGGCGTTGGGCTCGATGATGTCGCGATAGACCTCGGCCTGGATCATGTCCGGGGTCAGGATGGCGATGATGTCCGCGTCCTTGACCGCCTCGGCGGGCTCGGCGGTGGGGACGCCGTCAGCCGTGGCGTTGCGCCAGCCCTTGCCGCCCTCGCGGACCCCGGCGACCACGTCGAAACCGGAGTCCTTCAGGTTCTGGGCGTGGGCCCGGCCCTGCGAGCCGTAGCCGATGATGGCGATGCGCTGGCCGGCGATGGCGCCGGGGCGAATGTCGTCGTTGGTGTAGATCGTGATGGCCATGGTTCAGGCGTCCTCTCGGGCGGATCGGGCTTCGGTTTCAGCGGGGCGCTGGACCGGCGGCGGGTTGGGAATGGTCACGGCGCCCTGGGCGGCGGAGGCCACCGAGGCGCGGTATTTGGCGAAGACCCCGTGCGCCGGGCGGGTCGGATTGGGGGCGAAGCCCGCCCGGCGCTTCACCAGATCGGCGTCCACGTCGATCCGGCGGTTGGTGACGTCGATGGCGATGCGGTCGCCGTCGCGAATGAGAGCAATCGGACCGCCGACGGCGGCTTCGGGCGAGACGTGGCCGGCGACGAAGCCGTAGCTGGCGCCCGAGAAGCGGCCGTCGGTGATCAGGGCGACGTTGTGAACGCCGCGGCCCTTCAGGGCGGCGGTGACCTGCAGCATCTCGCGCATCCCGGGGCCGCCCTTGGGGCCCTCGTAGCGGATGACGATGACATCGCCCTCGCCCACGGAGCCGTCCTGGACGGCGTGAAAGGCGTCTTCCTCGCTGTCGAAGACGCAGGCCGGACCCTCGAAGCGATCGACCTTGTGGCCGGTCAGCTTGATGACCGCGCCGTCGGGAGCGACATCGCCGTAGATGACGGCGTAGCTGCCGCGATCCATGATCGGGGCGGCGAAGTCGGCGACGACCTGCTGGCCGGGCGTTTCCTCGGCCTCGGCGGCTTCGGCGAACAGGCTGCGGCCGCTGACCGTGGGGGCGTTGACGATCTTGCCCGCCGCCGCCATCCGCTGGGTGACCAGACGGGTGCCGCCCGCCGCGAACAGGTGCGAGGCCAGGAAACGGCCGCCGGGCTTCAGGTCGCAGATGACCGGGGCGTCGACGCAGGCCTGGTGGCAGTCCTCGACGCCGAACTCGACCCCCGCCTCGGCGGCGATGGCGGTCAGGTGCATCACCGCATTGGTCGATCCGCCCGAGGCCGAGACGGCCACGGCGGCGTTCCGCAAGGAGGCGCGGGTGATGTATTTGCGGGCGCTGTCGCCGGCGAAGACGCGTTCGACGATCAGGCGGCCGCAGCGCTCGCCCTCGGCGGCCTTGGCCGGATCGACGGCGGGCACGTCGTTGGCGCCCATCGGCGACAGGCCCATGACTGACAGGGCCATGGCCATGGTGTTGGCGGTGAACTGGCCGCCGCAGGCGCCGGCGCCGGGGCAGACCGCCGTCTCGACCGCCTTCAGGCCGGCGTCGTCCAGGGCTCCGGCGGCGTGGGCGCCGATGGCCTCGAAGATCTCCTGAACCGAGACCTCCTTCGTGCCGATGGTCCCCGGCATGATCGTGCCGCCGTAGTAGACCAGGCCCGGGATATCCATGCGGGCCAGGGCCATGGCGGCGGCCGGGATGGTCTTGTCGCAGCCGACGATGCAGACGACGCCGTCCAGCTGGTGGCCCTCGACGGCCAGTTCGATGCTGTCGGCGACGACCTCGCGGCTGATCAGCGAGGCCTTCATCCCGGGCGTGCCCATCGAGATGCCGTCGGTGACCACGATGGTGTTGAAATCGACCGGATAGCCGCCCGCGGCGATGATGCCGGCGCGCACGTCCGCGGCCAGGCGGTCCAGGTGCATGTTGCACGGCGTGACCGACGACCAGGTGTTGACCACCGCGATCATCGGCTTGTCGAAGTCGGCGTCCTGCATGCCTGCGGCGCGCAGATAGCTGCGGGCCGCGGCGCGGTTCGGACCGGCCGTGACGGCGCGGCTTCTCGCGTTGGGCGGCCGGTCGTTCGGGGTGAAATCTTGCGTCATAGGCGAGGTCGTTCCGGAGGGTGTCCGGACCGCGCACAACAAAAAACCCGCTTCCTTTCGGGAGCGGGTGGCTGCGGGCGATCCTGATGTTGCGTTAGGTCAGGTCACGTGCGTCCACACCGCTCCGGAGAGCAGCACAAGAATTACCGTGAGAATAAGGGTGTTCAGGGCGAGTTCGACCGACGGCGCGCGCACGGCCGCGATCGCCATGGCGGCGGTCTTGCGGTCAGCGGTGTAAGCGCGGTTGGCCACGGGGGCTCCTGAAGAAGAGCCTTAGGAAACCATGCTCTGCTGCGCCGCACAAGTCGGCTAAGCAAAATTCTTGCGCGGATGACCGATGGGGGCCGTTCGCGGGCAGTAATTTGCCGTGCGAAATGCGGGGCCTGGCTACAGGGTCCAGCGGAAGGAAAACGACATTGCGGGACCGGCCCGACCCAGCTGCAGCAGGCGATCGGGCGAGCCCTCCCAGGCCTGATCGACGGTGTCCGTCAGGTTCGAGGCGGTCAGCACGATCTGGGCGTGGTCCGTCAGATCGAAGGTGGCCTGGGCGTCCAGGTAGCCGGCCGGAGCGACCACGAAACTGGACACGCCGCCGCCCTGCATGTCGGCCTCCGACCGGAAGGCCGAGCGCCAGGACCAGGAGAGATTGACCGCCAGCCGGTCGCGCTCGAAGAACGGATTGATCGAATATGACAGCTCCGAAACGCCCAGCAGATCCGTTCCCGAATCCTCGATCCGGCTGTCGGTCCAGGTCGCGCTGGCCCAGAAGCCGAAGCCCGTGGCGAAGCGTCGGTGCAGGCCGATTTCGACGCCGTCCACGCGGGCGCGGCCGACATTGCGGGGCCGGGACATCATGACCGTCGCCTGCACCGGCGGTCCGGCGCGGGTCTCGAACGTCAGGAGTTCCGGCGCCGCCAGCGTCTGGACGTAGTCGTCGATCGACTTGTGGAAAAGGGCGACGCTCAACGCGCCGCGGGGCCGGGTCAGTTCGTAAGAAACATCAAGGTTTGTCGCGACATAGGGCGTCAGGTGCGGATTGCCGCCGACCCCCGTGAAGATGATCCCCGGGGACGGCGTGTCGATCTCGGCCTGCCCCCGTTCATAGATGGCCGCCACCAGCACGCTCGCCGGGACGGTCGCTGATCTCAGGTCCGCCAACGATGGGCGGGTGATCGACCGGGACGCCGCGAACCGCAGCAGGCTGTCATCATCCAGATCGAGGGTCAGATTGGCGCTGGGCAGCCAGATCCGGTGCGAGCCGGCATAGGCCACCGACCGCACCTCCATGGCGCCGCCGGCCATGCCCAGGATCGAACCCTCGACCTCGGTGCGCGTCTCCACCACCCGAAGGCCGAAATTGCCCGAGATCGGCCAGCGCAGGCCGACCGTATCCACGTCCAGCCGGACATAGGCGGCCGCGACCCGCTCGCCGACGGTGTAGGAATTCTGCAGGTCGGCGCCGCTCGGCGTCAGGTCGCCGGGCTGGAAGACGACGCCGTCCCGTTCGCCGGGCAGGACGAAGCTCTCCCGGAACCAGCGGAAGTCCGCCGCGGCCCACGGCGCCGAGCGTTCATCGATCAGGCCTTCGAACACATCGCGCGGGGTGATGATCCCATAGGTCTGGAAAGGCAGGTCGACGCCGGGCCGGAGCACGGCCTGCCGGTCGCGTCGCTGGTAGTCGCGGTTGCGGTCGGTGAACTGGCCTCCGACCCGCAGGACCGACAGGTGCAGGACGCCCAGGGTTCGGTCGAGCGGGCGTCGGGCGTCGATCACGGCCGTCAGATCATCGTCCCGGGACTCCACGGCCCGGACCGCCAGGCGGGGCGGCAGCAGCAGACCCGGATCGGTCAGGTCCAGGCCGGTGGTCAGGTGGGCGGCCCTGCGCCTGTCGACGGCGTCGCCCAGATCGAAGGCGTAGGCCACGCCGGTCGGCAACTGGGCCGACATCCGCTCAAGCGGCGTATCCAGCACCGACCGCGCTACCGAGGCGCTGATGCGCGGCTCCAGCCGCCATTCGCCGATCCGTATCCGCGCGCCGGACGAGACGGCGAGGTTCAGGTGCGACTGGTCCGAGACCTCGGTGTTGTTGTCGATACGGCCGTTCTCAACCGTCGCGGCCGTGACGACGCCGTTTCGAACGGTGACGGCCGAGCCCGGCAGGGCCAGCCGCTCGCCGAGCATATAGACAAGCCGGTCCTCCCGGATCGCATTGTCGAAGGTCGAAACCAGGCCGTCGAAATCGAGCAGAAGATCAGGCGTCGCGCGCCAGTCCAGGCCGAGAAAGGCGCTGCGTCGACGCCGGTCCTCCCGTTCGATGGTGGTGCGGACATCGCTGGGCGTCGTGACCGTGGCTCCGCCGATCGACAGGTCGTAGTACCGCTGGATCTGGAACCGGTCGTAGCGCACGGACCGCTGCTCCTCGGCCAGTCCGCCGACGAGGCCGAGGTCGCCGTCGGGCGACACGATCCGGCCGGCGATGGACACCTCCGGACCCGTGCGGTCCGTGTGCGCTTCCATCTCGCCTCCCATGCGCAGGGTCAGGAAGGGCGCGCCGTCCAGCCCGCCGATGGTTTCGATGTCGATGTTCGAGCCGATGCCGCCGTCGATCATGTCCGGCGTGGCCGACTTCGACAGCGTCGCGCCGGCCAGGAGGTCCGGAGACAGGGCCCGGAAGCGGAACTGGCGTCCGCTCTGGGTCGAGTTGCGGATGTTCTCGTTGAAGGCCACCGGAGCGCCGTTCAGGGTCACCGACTGGAACAGCGGGCCGAGGCCGCGCACGCTGACGAACTGGCCCTCGCCGACCTCGCGTTCCACGGCTACGCCGGGCGCGCGCTGCAGGGCTTCGGCCAGGTTGGCGGCGGGCAGATCGCCGATCCGCCCCGCCGTGACGACGTCGGAGATGACGTCCGCCTCGCGCTTGCGGCGCAGGGCTTCGTCGATCTGCCCTGACAGCCGGCCCACGACGACGACGGCTTCCAGCTCGACCGGTTCGTCTTCTGGGGGTGGAAGAGACGGGCGCTGTGGCGAGGCGGCGGGCGGACGGGGATCGGCCCAGACGCGCACGCCGTGGGCGCCGATGAAGCGGTGGCGCAGGTCCGTGCCGCGAAGCATCTGCTCCAGGGCGGTGCGCCACGACATGCGGCCGCGCACGGCCCGGGTGCGGACGGTGGCGCCCGGGCGCTGGACGAAGGCCAGTTCGCAATCGGCGACGGCGCAGAGCTGGATCAGGGCCGAGGAGGCGTCCTGGGCGGGGATGTCGAAGGTCTGCAATCCCGCCGTCTGGGCATGGACCGGCGTCGCCGCCAGAAGCGCCAGCGCCGCCGCCAGACCTGGCGCGCGCCACGCGTTGCGCGCCGGCAGCGATCGAGCGGTCGGAGCCAAGCGCGGGACCCTGTCAGGTGGCGGTGGAAGGAACCGCGAGTCCTTACAGCCCAGGCATGACAGGTCTGCGATAGGGCCTATTCGGCCCGGACAAGGGCGCGGCCGTCCGCCGTCCGTTCGACCGTCACCGGCAACAGGGCGTCGATCCGGTCGACCAGCGACTGATCGCCATCGAGCGGCAGGATGGCGGTGACGCGCAGGGCGCCCAGCCGGGAATCGACGATGGTCAACGGCCGGTCGGAATAGCGGGACGCCGCGGCGATGACCTCCGACAGGGGGGCGTCGCGGAAGATCAGGCGGCGCTTGCGCCAGGCGGTCGCGACGTCGAGGTCGTCGCGGATGCGCCGGACGACCGGCCGCCCGGGCTGGAAGACGGCCTGATCGCCGGGGGCCATCGCCACCCCGTCCGTCAGCGCCCGTCCGTCGGCGGCGTCGCGCGTGCTGATCACGACCCGGCCTTCCAGCAGGGCGACTTCGGCGGCTTCGTTTTTCAGGGTGGTGGTGAAACGCGTGCCGGTGACGATCACCTTGCGGTCCATCAGACCGACCTGGAACGGATGGGCGGTGTCATGCGCCACCTCGAAATAGGCGGCGCCGCGCTCCAGCGTCACGCGGCGCACCTTGTCGTCGAGGGACACGCGGATCGCCGAGCCGGCGTCCAGCGTCACGTGCGAGCCATCATCCAGCACGACGTCCGAAATCCGGCCGGGGGCGCTTTCGTACAACCGCCCCGCCGGCGCGGACAGGGAAGGCCACATCAGAACGCCGCCGACCGCGGCGGCGGCGACCAGGCCGCCGGACAGCAGGAGCCGCCGCGACAGGGCGGGGTCTCGGCGCCGCCACCGGATCCTGGCCAGATCGGCCTCGAAGACTCCGCGCAACGGCTCCAGGGCCGCACTCCGCGCCTTGGCGCTTTCATAGCGGTCCAGATTGCCCGGATCGGCCTCCAGCCAGGCCGTGAACCGGTCCTGCTCACGTGCGCTGACGCCCGGCCGGCCCATGCGGGCCAGCCAGTCCTCGGCCGTTGCCGGCCGGCGGGCGAACAGTGCGGTCAGGCGGTCGATCATGGACGGGCGAAACTCTCGTGGGGCCGGCCGCGCTCAGCGTGCGCGACATGTGCTTCACAACTCACAACGACGGGGAAGCCAAACACCTCAGTCCTCCGCCGATATCTTCAGCTGACGGAGCGCTTCGGCGATGTATTTCTCGACCATGCTGACCGAGACGCCCAGCCTGGCGGCGATCTGGCGATAGGTCTGGGTCTCGAACCGATGCATCAGGAAGGCCTCGCGCGTGCGCGGGGGCAGGGCGCGGATCACGGCGGCCGCGGCGGCCAGATTCTGTCGGCCGATCAGCCGGTCGTCAGCGGGGCGGTCGTCGCTGGCGATGGCGCGCGGACCGGCGTCCAGGGTCGCGACGTCCTCGGCGACCAACCGGCGGGATTCCCGCGCGGCGGCCTTCCACCGGTCGTTCTGGATATTGCGGGCGATGACGAACAGCAGTGGGCGGGCGTCGGGAGACGACAGGTCATGGCCGGCGCGGTGGAAGCGGACGAACGCTTCCTGAACCGCGTCCTCGGCGTCGCCGAGCGGTTGTCCCTTGCGTTGCAGATAGCTGACGACATCCCGGCGCAGGCCCGCGACGGCTCCGGCCTGCCGCGCGGCCTCGCCCGCCGGACGCGCGAAGACGCCCCCTCCCTCGGAGGGGGCGTCCACCTGGGCTGTCGTCCCGGGGATCAGGATACAGCCCGTGCGCGGGTGCAGGCTTCGTGCAAGGTCAGAAGTCCATGCGCATGCCGAAGGTGACGCGGCGTCCCGACATTTCGTCCATCACCGGGAACGACGGATCCAGGGTGTAGCCCGTGGTCCGCTCGTCCGTGAGGTTGATGGCCTCGAGGTTCAGCTGGACGTTGTCGGTCAGGTTGTAGCTGAAGGACACGTCGGTCTGGCCGTAGCCGTCGCGGGTGATCGGATACATTTCGTAGCCGATGCCTTCGACGTAGGCGTCCTTGTAGTTGTACGAGACGCGGCCCTGGAAGCGGTCGTTCTCGTAGAACAGGGTGACGTTGTAGGTGTTGTCGGCCAGGCCGATGGGCGGGGTCGGGATGCCCAGGGTGGAAGAGCCGGTCAGCGAGCTGTCCAGCATGGTGTAGTTGGCGTTGATGCCGAAGCCGTCCAGCGGCGCGTAGAACATGCCGAACGGAACGACGGCCACCAGTTCCACACCGCTGACATCATACGAACCCGGCTCGTTGATCGGGCTGTAGACGTCGAAGTCGAAGATGCCGTTGACCGTGCCGTTGGCGTTATAGACGGTGACGTCCTGCACGGTGCCCGTCAGGGCCTGACGGACGACGCCCTCGATGGTCTTCGAGAAGTAGGACACGGCCAGCAGACCGCCTTCCGGCAGATATTTCTCCAGACCCACTTCCCACTGCTTGGCGTAGGTCGGCTTCAGGTTCGGGTTGCCGTCCGTGAAGCGGAACGAGCCCCAGTTGGCGGTGCGCTTGTAGGCCAGGTCCGTCAGCGCCGGGCGGATCAGGGTCTCCGACGCCGCGCCGCGGAACACGATGCTGTCGGTCAGCTCGGCGGTGAAGTTCAGGCTGGGCAGCAGCTTGTCATAGGCGCCGTCGCTGGACACCGGCGTCGGCGTATAGGTGGTGCCGCCGGTCGGCGTCTGGATCTGGTGATAGCCGGACGAGGTGATCGAGGTGTCGACGTAGCGCACGCCGGCGTTCACGCTGACCGGGACCGGCCCGAGGTCGAAGTCCAGGTTGGCCATGGCGTACGCCCCGAGGACCTGTTCGGAGACTTCGTAGTAGTCGCCGACGTTGAACGGGGTCGAGAAGCCGGCGTAGCGGAAGGTGCGACGGGCGTAGTCGTTCGAGACTTGGCTCCAGGCCAGATCCCGGATGGTGTAGGCGCCGCCGGGCGCCAGGTCGTCGCTGCGCGTCAGGGTGCTGTCTGACAGGCGGCGGGTGTTGAGCCAGGCGGTGCTGCCCGCCGTCGGACCCTGGATGTTCAGGGCGCCGTACTGGCGTTCCTTGTTCCTGTCGGTGTAGCGCAGGCCGACCTGGACGCTGGTCAGGGCCGGGAAGACGTCCAGCGCGAAATGCTGGGTGAAGTCCACCTGGGCGGCGTATTTGTCGTCGGTGATGTGCTCGAGCGTGGTCTCGTAGGCCTCGAACAGATAGCGGTCGAACGAGCTGTACATGTCGAAGCCGCCGGAGGTGGCGCTCGGGATGGTCTCGCCGCCGTTGGCGGTCCAGCGGGTCCGCGACGGGGCGTAGGCCACGTGCTTCAGGTTGGACGAATCCAGCGTCTTCTCGGCGCCCGAATAGCCGACCATGGCGTTCAGCTCCCAGCTGTCGCCGCTCCAGTCCAGCGTGCCGGCGAACTGGGAATAATCGGTCTCGTTGATCCGCTCCTTGCTCAGCATCTCGTGCTGGGTGGCGGTGTAGGAGACGTCGCGCAGGACGATGATGCCCTGGTCGGCCAGGGTGGTGGCGTCGTAAGAGTGGATGGTTTCCAGCGTGCTGCGGCTGGAGGCCGAGTAGGCGGCGGCGTCGTACTCGTCCTCGGTCGTCTCATAGCCGCCCAGCATGGCGTCGAACGTCAGGCTGAGGGTGGACGAAGGCCGGTACTGCAGCGACAGGGTGCCGCCCCACTGGTCCTGCTCGTTCATGTAGATGCGGTCGCCGACCTTGTCCTGGAAGATGATCCGGTTGGTGATGGCGGTGTTGTTGCGGTCAGCGGCCGGGATGATGATGCCGGCATCGCGGGCGAGCACGGCCAGGGCCTGCGTGCCTCGCGCGCCGGTGGAGCTGGCGAGGAAGCGCGACATCGGGCGGAAGTTGATGCCCGAGTTGGAGTCGGTGCGGTTGGAACGCTGGGCGGTCGAGAACGAGATCAGGGCGCCGAATTTGCCCCAGGTGTCGCTGGCCAGGAAGGAGACCTTCGGGTCGATCTCGTCCGAGATCGAGTTGTGCGAACCCTCGACGGAGGCCACCAGCTGGCGCTCGCGATAGTCGAACGGGCGAGCGGTCGAGATGTCGACCGTGCCGGCGATGCCGCCTTCCTCGTCCGAGGCGCGGGGCGATTTCTGGACGACGACCTGCTGGATGACCTCCGAGGCGAAGATGTCCAGCTCGACCTCGCGGCCGCCGCTGCCCGAGGCCGTGGCCAGGTCGTTGATGCTGACGAAGGTGAACTCGGCGGGCAGGCCGCGGACGCTGACCCGGCCGCCCAGGCCGCGGTTGCGTTCGATGGTCACGCCGGGGATGCGCTGCAGCGCCTCGGCCAGGTTCTGGTCCGGGAAGTTGGCGACGTCGGTGGCGACGATGGCGTCCGAGAAGCCGACGTTCTCGCGTTTGATGTCGATCGCCTGCTCCAGGCTGCGCTGATAGCTGCCGCCGGTGACGACGACTTCGTCCAGCTGGGTCGACTCGTCTTGCGGGGTGGCGGCCGGGGCCGTCTGGGCCGCCGCGGCGCCAGCGCTCATCAGGCTGATGGCGGCGCAGCCGCCCATCAGGAAGGCCATGCGGCCGATGTGGGCCTGGCCGCGATTCTGGTTCGATCCGGTCACTTCGAAATCTCCGCTGGGTCGATGTTGACGTCGGCGGCCGCCGGCGGATCGTTCCGTCCGGCCTGCGCCCCCGTGGCCCTCAACGACCTCGCGGCGAGGTCCCTCAGCGTGTGACAGCAGGTTTCATTCAAAGTTCACGGCGGTGTCGTGTTCGCCGTCCGAGCCGACCTTCGCCAGCGCCGCCTGCACCTCCGCGCGGGCCGCCTCCATGTCGCGGCGGAAGGTCTCCGAGCGCTGTTCGGCGCCGTAGATCACAGCCCCGGACAGGATGCCCGCCTCGGCGGCGCTGTAGCTGTGCGAGCCGCAGATGTAGCGGCTCTCGGCGAACTCGCGGCCCCGGGCGTAGAGGATGTCGGCCCGCTGCGGGGCCAGTTCCGCCAGGATCATGGCCACATGCATGCCGTGGGCGGAGTGGCCGGACGGATAGTCGGGATTGCCCGCCAGATGATCGGTCTTCGCCTCGCAGATCGGCTGGTACGTGCCGATGTAGGGCCGCTGCGTGGCCCAGTGGGTCTTGGCGTCGCCGACCACGGAGCGGTCGTCGCCCGACCGCTGGAGCAGGGCAGTCAGCACCGGCGTTTCGGCTTCGCTCAGTTCGATCCCCAGGGCGCCGGCGAAGTGGTGGTACATCGTCCCGCGCACGTCGTCCGCCGCCAGCGCCCAGCGCGGCGTGCCCTCAAGGGGGCGAGTCTCGCGGAAGACGCCCGCGTTGGCGATGTCGCGCGCCGAGCCGGGGGCGGGGGGCGGGGCCAGCACCGTGGTCAGATCCGGGCGATCCTCGCGCGCCAGATAGCCGCGCTGGGGCGCGCCCGCCGTCAGTTCGATCGCCAGGCCGTCGCAGCGCCCGGGGGTCCGCACCGGATTGCAGACCGCCGCCGCCCCTCCGGGCAGGCGGACCTCATAGGTCGGGAAGCGCGGGTCGGCCCACAGATAGTCGGTCGAGACATACTGGGCCCCGCTGGACAGGGCGGCGCTGCGCCGGGCGACGCTCGCCGCGCGCGCCTCGACCGTGTCCGCGTCGGCGCGGGTGCGCACGACGAAGCCCGCCTCCACCGCCGCCCGGATGCGCGCCTGCTGGGCGACCGGGTCGTTCAGGGTCAGATAGGCGGCGGCGGGGGAGGCCTCGTCCGTGTTGATGAACATGGCGCGGCCCTCCAGCGAGCGCCGCTCGCCCCGATAGCTCGCGACCTTCCGGGGACCTTCGTCGAGGGCGAAGAAGACCTTGCCGCGCGCCTGACCCAGCGTCGGCCAGCCGCCCGCCAGGACACCCTCGCGCAGGGTGCGATGGCGGCCCTGGACCTGATCCGGGGTGATCAGGCTGTCGAGAGCGAAGACCGAGCGGATCTCGGCGTCCAGCGCGTCCCAGGCGGCGGAGTCGAAGTCCAGCAGGGCGACGCCGCCGGGCAGGGAGGGCGCGCCGGTCTTGGCGTTCAGCATGATCAGGATGGGGGCGTGATCAGGGTGGGCGCGCGACCAGTCGCGGATCTCGCCCAGGCAGGCGACGAAGGTCAGGCAGGAACTGCGGAAATCCACATCCGGCATATGCAGGGTCTTGAAGCCCGGCCGGGCCATGGCTTCGGCGAAGGCCGGGCTGACCGCCGTCCCGCCGCCCAAGGCCGTGCGCGGATGGGCGTAGCGCCCGCCCTCGGGATCGTTGAGCACGTCGATCTCGATCTGGCGCGCGCCGCCGTCCAGCTGTTCGGCCAGCGAACGGTGGGCGTAGTCCAGCCCGCGCGCCGCCGGATTCGCGGCGGTCATGACGGCCATCTCATCGCCCGGAACGGCCAGCTTGTAGCTGTTGTGCGTCCCGACTGCAGACAGGTCGTTGAGGCGCAGGGTCCGATCCATCCAGGGCCGGGCGCAGGCGTCGCCGCCCGCGGCGCCGACGTCATCCGCCGTGGGAATGCAGGTCGGTTCGGGCGCGGTCTGCAGCGAGCCCGCCAGCAGGATGGTCAGCAGGGTGAACATGGCGCGCTCCTTCGATTCCGACGGCGGCCCTCCTAGCCGCGGTCCGTGAAGGATCGATGTCGTGTCGCCCGATGAACGTCAGGCGCGCCGGATCAGGGTGTCGTAGACATGGGTGACGGTGTCGAACCCGACCCTCTGGTCCTGGCCGCCGAACGGCGCCGGATCGAACCACGGGGCCGTCAGGCCCGCCTGGACGGGATCCTCGACCTTGTCGGTATTCCAGCCCAGCAGGAGCCGGCCGCCAGGCCGCAGGATCGCGGCCATCGCCGCCACCGCCCGGCCTTGCTGTTCGGCCGCATCGACCCCGTAGCCGAAGACGCCGTTGCAGATGATCGCGTCGAAGGTGATGTCGGGGAAGATCGTGTCGATCTCGCACACATCGCCGGTCCGGTGGCGGCCGCTACGGCCCCAGCGGGCCGCTTTGGGATCGATATCGGTCGTCCAGACCTCGGCCCCGCCGGTCTCCAGCGCCGCGTAGTCGGTCGCGGTGTAGGCGCGGCACCCGACCCACAGGATCCGGCCGCCGGCCGCGGCGAAGGCGGGAATATAGGCCTCGGCCATGAGCCGGCGGTCGGGCAGGTCCCGAATGTCGCCGGCGCGCGCGGCGCGCATGCGCGCCGCGGTCTCCTTGCCGAAGAGAAGAGTTGTCAGAAAGGTGCGTCCGCCCATGGCAGGCCTCGGTCAATCACGGGGGATCCGGAAGATTGGCCGATCATGCGCAGGCGTGACGGATGATGGCCAGAGCGGACGCGACCTTCATCAGCGATACGTTGGCGCAGGTCGTCGAGCTGTTGAGCCCGCACCACGGGATTGTGGATCGCCATGACATGCGTCTGGCCCGCCGAGGCCATTCTCCGGCGCAGCTTGTCGTCGGTGACCAGGCGGGTGATGGCGTCCGCGAGCCCTGGCGCTTCCGGCGGGTCGACGTACAGGGCGTGAACCCCGCTCGCCTCCCTCAGGCCGCCGCGTCCGGAGGACACCAGCGCCGCGCCGGCGGCGTGGGCTTCCAGCGCCGTCAGGCCCAGCGCTTCGGCGACCCGTGACGGGGTCACGGCGATGGCGGCGCGACGCGACACCTCGATGACCTTCGCCATAGATGCGGACTTGTGGAGTTCGACCCGGTCGCCGAACCGCTCGAGGGCGCGAACGTGCGGTTCGGCCCAGGCCTGGTTCCGCTCCCATTCGCCGAGCATCAGGGCGCCGCGCCATGTCGGGTTCCCGTCCAGAACAGTCGCCAGCGCCTCGCAGAAGGCGTCGAGCCCCTTCTCGGGCAGGGCGCGACCCGAAAACAGGATCAGCGGCTCGCGCGCCGCGACATCGCCGCGCCAGGCTTCGATGTCGATCGGATTGCAGACCGCCGAAATCGCTCCCTTGAACCGGGGATAGTCGCTCCGGAACTCGGCGCAGGCCGCCTCGCTGACGAACACGAGGTGGTTGAAGGCCTGCAGCCGGCGGCGGTAGCGGAACCGCTCGATTGGATTGCTCGGCGGCTTGATGCGTGTGTGGCGATACAGGACGTGCATCGGACCGGGCAGGAGGCGGGCCAGCTCCGCGGCCGGCCCGAGCTGCTGGTGATACTCGACGATGTCGGGCGCCAGGTCCCGCAACACGCCGGCGACGACCTTGCGGCGTTCCGCCTTGCTCAGCCCGCCGGGAATGGTCATCAGGCCGGGCATCGCCGGATCGGCGGCCCCTGCGTCGCAGATGATCCGGATATCGTCCTCGAACCGGCTGCGCAGGTTCAGCGTCAGGGCGACCGTCTCCATGGAGTTGGTATGGCCCCGCTCCATCAGGCAGCCACGGGGCATGACAACGGCGATGCGCATCTCAGGCCGCCTTGGCGCGCTGCGAGCGCGGACCGTTCAGTCGGAACAGTCGGCGCAGCTTGTACTGGGCGCGGATATAGCGCTCGAGCGGGGAACGATTGACGCTCTTGACGTCGATGAAGGTCATGCCGCCGGTTCCTGAAAGGGTGTGAAGGCCGTCGCTGAAGCCGTCGAGAAATCCGTCCGGCTCGAACCGGCGGACTTCGGTCGCCTCGAACCGGTCCGGTCCGAGGCTGTCGATCCGCAGCAGCCGGATCCGGGAGCCGTAGGCGCCGGAGCAGTCCTGGACCGGCAGGTGAAGGACGCCCTCGCGCTCGAACGCCGAGCCGCCGGGACGGGAGTCCGCCGCGCCGGTCCGCACCGGATTGCCGGCATGGGCCGTCCAGGGGCCTTTCAGCCGGTCGGCCCAGGCGACATGCAGTTCCCGCATGGCGCGGTCATCCGGTCCGGGCAGGGCGTAGAACATCCACCAGCGCGCACCGGACCGAACGACGGTGGCGTCGATCGCGGGGACATCGAGAAGGGTCTGAACGGGTTCCCACCGGTCGGGAAAACGGACGCATCGATAGAGGGTCAGGACGCCGCTCTTGTACCCCTCGGGCAGCATGTAGAGCTCGCCGCCGTCCTCGATCAGGCTGGGGTAGGAGAGGTGGAACGGTTCGGCCAGCGCCACGCCCTTATCGATCAGGACATCGTTCCGGTCGTACTGGAAATAGTGGATCTCGCCGCGGCGAACCCGATAGTCGAACGCCTCGACGAACACGGTGACGACCCCGTCGCGCTCGATGCCGAAGGGGTCGGCCACGAACTGGAAGGAACGGTCGCCCGCGGGCAGCCAGACCACTTTCGCCGGGTCCAGTCCGCCGGGTTCGAGCGCGTGGGAAAGGGGGCTTCGGATATAACCCGAGCGCCAGAGGTCAAACATCTGAGCGTTCCGGAGCTTCGCGGGTCAAAGGGGCCGCACGGTTGCGTCGGACGGCGGACGTTTCGGAGCCTCGAAGGGCTGTCCGGGACGGATCGTCTTGCGCGCCGGGGTCTGCATCGCGTCGTCACTCTCAGGGGGGTCGTCCGGACCCGGCCAGCAAGCCGGGTCCGGACGACAGGAGGGCATGTCAAAAGGGGCTCACATGCCCTCGATGGGTAAGACGGCGCCCTGGGCGGCTTGCCTCAAAAGAAACTGCGCGGCATGAAACGGCGTTGTCTGGAGAAGGCGGCGTCCATCCGACGGCGTCGGGTGTTCTGAACCGACGAGAGGGCCGCACTCTTTTGACCGCGCCGACCGCGCATCCTTTGACCGACGTCTATTTCGAGCAGCGGGACGCGCTTGCGCGGTTCCTGCGCGCGCGCCTGGGCGGCGCGCCCGATGTCGAGGATCTGCTGCAGGACCTCTATCTCAAGGTGTCCGCGGTCAGTCCCGAGGTCGAGATCCGGGATGCGCGCGCCTTCCTGTACCGGCTGGCGTCCAACCTGCTGCTGGACCGGCGGCGTTCGGCGCTGAGGGGAGCGGCCCGTGACGGGGCCTGGCGTCTGGCCTCTCACGTCGTCGGCGCGTTCGAGGACATCGACGACGCCCCGTCCGCCGAGGCCGTGGTGGCGAGCCGTGAACGGCTGGCGGCGCTGATCGCGGCGCTGGAGACGCTGCCCCGCAAGACGGCCACGATCTTTCGGATGCACAAATTCGACGGTCTCAGCTACGCTGAGGTGGCGACCCGCCTCGGGATCTCCCGCAGTTCAGTCGAGAAGCATATGATGGACGCGCTGAAGATCCTGGCCGCGAGGGCGCCGCGGTGACGGGCGCATTTTTCGCGTTTGGCGTGATTTTCCTCGGAGGTGGCGCCGCGGCAGCGACGTCTACCCTCAGAGAGCCGCTCGCCGTGGCTGAAGGTCGACAGTCGTACAGATGAATATCCATACCGATATCGAGGAGACGGCCCGGGGCTGGTTCGTGCGCCTGAACGGTCCGGACGCGTCCGAGGCGGAATGGCTCGCCTTCCAGGACTGGATCGAGGCGGAGCCCGCCCATCGCGACGCCTACGACCGTGTGGAAGCCCTCTGGATCGCGCTGGACGAGGTTCCCCGCTCGGCCCTGCCGGCGAACGACGACCTTCCGCGTCCGCGCCGGTCGCGGCCCGGCTGGCTCTACCCGGCGGTCGGCATGGCCGCGGCTTTGGCTCTGGCCGTCGGTGTGTGGCCGCTGTTCGACGCCCCCACCGAGATCTACCGGACGGAATCGGCGCCGCGCACGGTCGAGCTGTCGGACGGCTCGGTCATTCACATGAACCGCCACTCCGATCTGAGCGTGCGCATGGAGCGGGGACGACGCGAAGTCGTCCTTTCCGACGGCGAGGCGGCGTTCGATGTCGCACACAACGCCTCGCGCCCCTTCGTGATCACCGCCAGCGACCACAGCGTTCAGGTCCTCGGAACGGCGTTCAACGTGGTCAACCACGACGGACGTTTCTCCGTGAGCGTCGAACGTGGCGTGGTCGCGGTGACGCCGGCCAGCGGCAAGGAGGCCATGCGGCTGACGGCGGGTCAGAGGGTTGATCAGCTCGGCCGCCAGCCGGCCGTCCTCAGCCGCGTCGATCCCGCCAGCGCTTCGACCTGGCGCAGTGGCGTTCTGGTCTATCGCAACGCCTCTCTCGCGGAGGTCGGAGACGACCTGTCGCGCTACCTCGACAAACCGGTTAACCTATCGGTTTCAGCGCAGAATCTTCGGTTTACCGGAGTTCTGCGGGTGGCGGATGAGGCGGTCATGCTGGAACAGCTCAAGGAGCTGGCTCCGGTCGAGGTCGTCCGATCCGCCGACGGGGTGGATTTGACTGGGCGTGACTCGCGCTGATCCTTCTGCAGGCGGCAGTACGGGGCGATTTGGCTTCGTCGGCCTCGGCCTTATCCTGACTATAGCCGCACTCGGCGTGGCCCGGCCCGCCGAGGCGACGCCTGACCGGCGGTTGAACCTTCACATCCCCTCGCAGCGGGTCGAGAACGCCCTTCTGGAGCTGGCGCTTCAGGCCCGCGTTTCCCTGGGCGGCGATCTGTCGGCCTGCCGCGGCGTCGCTCCCGCCCTGAACGGAACCATGGGGCTGGACGCCGCCCTGACCCGGGTGCTCGCCGGCTCGGGCTGCACATGGTCGGCCAGCGGGAGCGGGGCGATCATCATCCGCCGCGCCGGGCGGACCCGCGCCGTGGTCGCCCCGCCGCCGCGGCTCCCCCGGCTTCCTCCGCTCACGCCGGCGCCGCTGCTGGAGACCGCCTCGGAACTCAGCGACGTCATCGTCACCGCCGAGCGCCGGCCGGAATCGCCCCAGCACGCCGCCACTCCGGTCACGGCGGTGTCCGGCGAGCAGATCAATTTCGCCGGAGCGGCCAACGCCCACGATCTGAGCAATCTGATCGCGGGAATGACGGTCACCAACCTGGGCTCGGGCCGCAACAAGATCCTGCTGCGAGGCATGTCCGACGGCGCCTTCACGGGGCTGACCCAATCAACGGTGGGGCTGTACCTCAACCTTGTTCCCATCACCTACAGCGCCCCGGATCCGGACCTCAAGCTGATCGACCTTGACCGGGTCGAGGTGCTGCGCGGGCCGCAGGGCGCGCTGTACGGCACGGGTCCGATCGGCGGCGTGGTCCGCATCGTCACCCGGTCGCCGGATCCGCTGGCCTATGCCGTGGATGTGTCCGGGACCCGATCCGTCACGGCCGGCGGCGGCGCCAACACCGAGTATTCCGCCGTCGTGAACGTGCCGTTGCCGGGCGAGCGGGGCGCCATTCGCGGGCTGGCGTACGAAGAGTCCTTCGACGGCTATATCGACGATGTCAGCCTGAGCCTGCGTCGGGTCAACGCCTCATCGCGGCGGGGTGGACGGCTGGCGGCCAGCGTGCGCCTCGCTCCCGACTGGAGCACGACCGCGGGAATCGTCCATCAGTCGATCGACACCGAGGACACCCACTACGTCTACCGCACCCTGGGCGGGCTGAAGCGCGCCAACCTGGTGCGGGAACCCCATACGAACGATTTCAACCAGGCCTACGTCAGTGTCGAAGGCCGGGGCGACTGGGGGCGGGTCGATGGATCAATCGCCTATCTCGATCACCGCTTCCTCAGCCGCTACGACGCCTCGACCGCGCTTTTGCTGTTCGGCTCCCTGGCGCGGACAGGTGCCCTGGACGAGGCGAAGTCCATCAATCTGGTGGTGGGGGAGCTGACGTTCCGGTCGCCGCCGTCCGACACGATCGAATGGCTGGCGGGCGCCTTCTTCTCGTCAGGCGAGACGCGGTCCGAGACCCTGCTTGCGGCCCTGCGGCCCACGCCCGCTGACGTCTATAATGAAGTGCGCAATGATGAGCTCCGCGAGGCGGCGGCGTTCGGCGAAGTCTCATACGCCCTGACCCCGACCGTGACCCTGACGGCGGGGGGGCGGCTCTACGGCTTCGACTACGACACGCATTCCGATGTGACCCAGAGGTTCGGGCAACGACAGTTCGAGGGCAGCCGCAGCACCTGGGGCTTTTCGCCCAAGCTGGGACTCGACTACCGCCCTGACGATCAGCTGAGCCTCTACGCCCTGGTCAGTCAGGGCCACAGGACGGGCGGGTTCAACACGGGGGGGCCGCTCTGGCAGAACTTCAACGGCGGCCCGGGCAATCCCATGCGGGAATACTCCGGCGACACGCTGTGGAACTACGAGATCGGGGGCAAGGCTCTGCTCTGGGATGGGCAGGTTCAGGCGCGCGTCGCCGTCTTCGCGGCCGACTGGCAGAACATCCAGAGCGACCAGTTCCTCCCCAGCGGCCTGGCCTATGCCGTCAATGTGGGCGACGGCGCCAACCGGGGGATCGAGATCGAGGCCAACTGGCGGCCGAACGACGAGATCGAGATCCGCGCCAACGCCCTGCTCGCCGATCCGCGGATCACCCGGCCCAACGCGAACTTCAACTCGCGGGGGGATGCGGGCCTGCCCGGCGTTCCCTCGGCGTCGGCCAACATCAACGTCTCGTGGCGGCGTCCCGTCGGGGGAGGGCTGACCGCCTTCGTGGACGCCAGCCTGGCCTATGTCGGCCCCTCGCGGCTGACGTTCGACGCCGAGCGCCGCTACCGGATGGGAAACTATCTGAACGGCCGCATGTCGACCGGTCTGGAAGCGGACAACTGGGCGATCATGGCGTTCGTCGACAACCCCTTCAACACCACGGCCAACACCTTCTCGTTCGGCGACCCGTTCCGCCTGCCCGAGGCCCTGGCCACCACGCCGCTGCGTCCGCGAACGGTGGGCGTCACCCTCAGATTTTCGAAGTAGTCCCGGGCAGCGGGCCGGCGGCCCCGCCGTCGAGGCGTCCAGCTGACGGACTTCGACTTCCGCGAGGGCGAGGTCGCGCGGTCGAGCCGCAGGGCCAGGCCTGCGCCCTGGCCGAACCGGATCCGCGGGTGCACCGCTCGCCGGTCGGGGCGTTCAACCCGGTTGCCGGATCGAATTTCGCTCCTGAGCGATCAGCCTTGGCCAAATGGCCTTCAGCTTATTGATTTCACTGCAGAAGGCCGGTGGCGGAGAGGGTGGGATTCGAACCCACGGTACCCGTAAAGGCACGCCGCATTTCGAGTGCGGTACATTCGACCACTCTGCCACCTCTCCGCGGGGCCGAAACGCTTTGGTCGAGCGAGCGGCTTCTCTAATCGGGGAGCCCCTGCGCCGCAAGCAGGGAAATGACGAAAATCGTCAGCGTAGGGCCGGAAGGGGGAGGCCCAGGGCTTCGCCGGTCGACGGGTCGCCGTCGGCGACGCGGAAAAGCTCGGCCGGGCGGCCGCCGGTGGCCGCCGACAGACGGCCCGTGGCCTCGACCAGGCCGGTGCGCTCGACGCCCCGGCGGAAGTTCTGCTTGTGCAGGGACAGGCCTGCCACGGCCTCGGCGGCGGCCTGCAGGCCGGACAGGGTGAAGGTCTCGGGCATGAGATCGAACAGCACCGGACGGTACTTCAGCTTGCTGCGCAGGCGGCCCAGCCCGGTGGCCAGGATCCGGCGGTGGTCCGAGACCATGGGGCGGCCCGGCGCGGCGGCGGGCGGAGCCTTGTCGAGGTCGCGCGCCGCTTCGTCGACCAGTCCGGCCTCGTAGAGCAGCTCATAGCGTTCCAGCACCCGGCCCTCGTTCCAGCGCTGGCCGGGGGCGGCGGCGAACAGGGCGTCGATCCGGGCGGCGCGGCGGCTGTCGCCGGCGGTCCAGTCGCGCAGGCCCTCGATCAGGGCGGCCTGGCACGAGGCGGCGCCGTCACGGCGGTCCTCCCAGGGGAAGAAGTCCAGCACGGGGGTCCAGCGGGCCTCGGCCGCTGGGGCGTCGGCGGCGTCGGCCGTCAGGGCCAGATAGCCGACCGAGACCTCGCGGTGGTGCTCCGGTCCGGGGGTGGCGCGGGGACTGGCCCGGCCCAGGTCGCCGAAGGTGTAGAGCTGTTCGACGAAACCGAGGCGGAACCCGGTCTGCGCCGTCACGAAGGCGCGCAGGGCCAGTTCGAAGGTGCGGTCGCGGGTCGGGTCGAAGGGGCCGAAGGGCAGGGCCGCCGAACCGTCGTCGCCGGTCGTGGTCAGGACGCAGGCCTTGCCGTCCCTCAGCGCGATGACCACGGCCGACAGGCCGATGCGGACCCCCTGTTCGGCCATGGCTATTCGGTATGCCAGGCGTCGGGGGCGGAGATCAGGCCCACCGCCTCGGCCAGCACCCGGTAGCGCTCCAGATAGCGCTGCTGGGCCACCGGGGCGGGCAGGGGCTCGATGAGCAGGTCATAGCCGGCCGGCGGCGCGCCGAAGATGGTCAGGGACTCGGCCTTGTTGAAGCCCGCCAGCTGGGTCGCCTCGAAGTAGGCGCAGGCGCGGTCGGCCTTCTTGATCAGGGTCTTGATGGCCACCGGGTTCTTGGGCGGCAGGCCGAAGCGGACGTGAATGGCGCTTTCCAGCCGGGCCTCGAAGGCCTTGTAGTTCACGCCCAGCGCCGCCTTGAACGGCGAGATCATGTCGCCGATCACATACTCGGAGGCGTCGTGCAGCAGGGCGGCGAGGCGCCATTTCGGCTCGAGCCCCGGCTTGATGTGGGCGGCGATCTCTTCGACGACGCAGGAGTGCTGGGCGACCGAGAAGGCGTGCTCGCCGATGGTCTGGCCGTTCCAGCGGGCCACCCGGGCCAGGCCGTGGGCGATGTCCTCGATCTCGATGTCGAACGGCGACGGGTCCAGCAGGTCGAGGCGGCGGCCCGACAGCATGCGCTGCCATGCGCGGGGCGCTTTTGACGAAGGTCGAGGTGCGGAAGCCAAGGCGTGATCCAGTTCGATTGGCTGGACGTGGTGGCCCATAGAGCCCGCGTGATCAAGGCCGGAGCGGAATCGGCGCCCCGGATTCCGTGCACGGTCCGAGGCGGAGCCTGAGCGGCGGGGCTATTCCCCGGCGTTGAGCGCCACCAGGTCTTTGGCGTCCTCGAACACCCGGCCGCGGTTGCGGTCGCGCGAGCGGACCGTGGCCACCACCAGCGGGCCGCCGACGGGGCCGCGCGCCTCGTAGCCGACCAGACGCCAGCCCCCGGCGGAGGGCCGGTTGTCGGTCAGGATCCAGCTGGCGCGGGTGGCGTCACCCGCGGCCATGGCGCGGACCTCGGCGCTGTCGTTCTGGGCGCGGACGCTGACGCTGTCGCCGTTCTCGCCGCCTTCGATATCGACCGTGCCCGAGTCGTCGTTGGCGTCGATGTGGATGCCGCCGATGCGGACGGAGGCCTGATCGCCCTTGGTCTCGATGTGCATGCCGGGCAGGCGGATGTCGGCGTCGTCGCCGTTGGCCTGGACGGCCACGTCGGCCGCGGCCTCGGCGCGGGCCTCGGCGCGGGCGGCCTCGGCCTGGGCTCGGGCGGCGTTGGCCTCGCTCCGGGCCGCGACGGCCTCGGTCCGGGCGGCGGCGTCGGCGCCGGCCCGCAGACCCGCGACGGCCTGGGGCATGTCGGACGACAGGCGTTCCTCGAAGGTCTTGAGAACCTGGGGCGGGGTGCGGTCGCCGAGCGGGACCAGCTGGAGCGTCACCTCGGCCCCCTTGGGCCCCACGTAGGTGCAGACGGTTCCCTCATTGGACGCCGAGCCCTTGCGGGTCAGCGAACCCATGGTCTGCGGGCATTGCAGGGTCTCGACGACCTTCAGCACGCCCTTGGCGTCGCTGTCGTCCGTCGTGGTCGAGGAGATGTGCACCGAGCGGTCGCCGTCGCAAGCGGCGGTCAGCGCGGCCAGGGCGCAGACGGTGGGCAGAAGGAAGGGGCGGAGCGGCATGATCCTGATCCTCAAGTCACTGACATCCTGCGCGTCGCGGGGGCTGAATCCAGTGAAATCGCGGTAACCGGCGTGACGAAACCTGTCCGCACGTGTGGCGGATCGCCCGCAAGGGCGTGATGCGGCCTCGCATCCGTAGAGCTGATCATTGTGTCCCCCCGGACCCATCGCCAATCAGACTGCCTCTATTTGCGCGCCGCGTCACCCTTGCCGTCAGGCGCCGGGACGGCCGCCCTCGCGGCGGTTGAGGAAGGCCAGGCGCTCGAACAGATGCACGTCCTGCTCGTTCTTTAGCAGGGCGCCGTGCAACGGCGGGATCAGCTTGTTGGGCGTCTTCTCGCGCAGGGTCTCGGCGTCGATGTCCTCGACCAGCAGCAGCTTGAGCCAGTCCAGTAGTTCGGAGGTCGAGGGCTTCTTCTTCAGGCCCGGCGTGTCGCGGATTTCGTAGAAGGTCTTGAGCGCTTCGGACACCAGCCGGCCCTTGATGCCGGGGAAGTGGACCTCGACGATGTCCTTCATCGTCTCGGCGTCGGGGAAGCGGATATAGTGGAAGAAGCAGCGGCGCAGGAAGGCGTCCGGCAGCTCCTTCTCGTTGTTCGAGGTGATGACCACGACCGGGCGGATCTCGGCGCGGATCGTCTCGTCGATTTCCTGGACGTAGAACTCCATGCGGTCGAGTTCCTGGAGCAGGTCGTTGGGGAACTCGATGTCGGCCTTGTCGATCTCGTCGATCAGCAGGACGGGGCGGACGGGAGAGGTGAAGGCCTCCCACAGCTTGCCCTTCTTCAGATAGTTGCGGACCTCGTGGACGCGTTCGTCGCCCAGCTGGCTGTCCCGCAGGCGGCTGACGGCGTCGTACTCGTACAGGCCGTTGTGGGCCTTGGTCGTGGACTTGATGTGCCAGGTGATGAGAGGGGCGTTCAGGGCCCGCGCCATCTCATAGGCCAGCACGGTCTTGCCGGTGCCCGGCTCGCCCTTGATCAGCAGGGGACGCTCCAGGGCGACGGCGGCGTTGACCGCGATCTTGAGGTCGTCGGTCGCGATATAGTTCGACGTGCCTTCAAACCGGGACATGGCGGCTCCTGCGTAGCGTTTGAAAACGCCTAGCGAAGGCCGGGCGGGTAAACAACGATCATGTTTGGGTTCCGGCTCGGCGGCGCGTTTTCAAAGTCGGCTCAAACATAAAGTACGATATCTGCGCCACCGGGGGCGGGGGGCTAGTTTAACCCGGTGCGGCGCGGGCGCGGGTTCAGGGCCACATTATCGAGCGTGATCAACAGACTAAGCCGCGAAAGACGCGCGGGTGCGGCTACCCGCCCCTGCGGATCAGCTCATCGGCCAGGTCGGCGGTCAGATAGCCGTCGGCGAGGCGGTTGTTGGCGATCTGCCAGCGGCGCAGGGCGGCGCGGGTGTTGGCGCCGATGACGCCGTCGACGCCCTGGGTGTCGAAGCCCAGCGCCGTCAGGGCCCGCTGGGCGCCGATCCGCTGGTCGCGCGACAGGGGGGCGTCGGTCGGCCAGGCCTTGACCAGCCCCGGCTTGCCCTGGACGCCGTCGGCGGTCAGGCCGATGGCCAGGGCGTAGCTGACCGAGTTGTTGTAGCGGCGAATGACGTAGTGGTTCGGCAGGGCCAGGAAGGCCGGGCCGCGCGCGCCCTGGGGCAGCAGGATGGCCGCCTCTTCCAGCGCCTCCGAGTCATTGGGCTGGCCGCCGCCGGCCAGGGTGACGCCCTTGGCCGCCCATTGCCGCCAGCTGTGGCGCGGACCCTCGGCCTCGGCGTAGTCGAAGCCGGCGGGCAGGGTGACCTCGTAGCCCCAGGTCTGGCCGCGCTTCCAGCCGCCCTGGGCCAGCAGGTTGGCGGCCGAGGCCAGGGCGTCGGCGTCGTCGCCCCAGATGTCGACGATGCCGTCCTGATCCTGATCGACGCCGAGGCTGAGGTAGTTGTCCGGCATGAACTGGGTCTGGCCCATGGCGCCGGCCCAGCTGCCCTTCAGGCCCGCGCGGGCGCGCCTGCCGTCGACGACGATGTCGAGCGCGTTCTTCAGCTGGCCCTCGGCCCAGTCGCGGCGGCGGCCGTCGTAGGCCAGGGTCGCCAGCGAGCGGATGACGTCATAGTCGCCCTGGACCTGGCCGAAGGCCGATTCCTGGGCCCAGATGCCGACGAGGATCTCGGACGGGACGCCGAAGCGCTGGACCACGGCCCACGGCACCCGGTCGGTGCGCTGGCGCGCCTGGGCGATGCGGGTGGCGGTGACCGCGTTCTGGACATAGGCGCCGGCGGGGCGGCTGAACTCGGGCTGGTTGCGGTCCAGGCGGATGACGGACGGATCGGGCGTCAAGCCCGCCAGCTCGCGCTCGTACTGGGCGCGGCGCACGCCGCCGTGGCGGGCGAGGAAGCCCTGCTTCCAGCCGTCGAACCCGGCCTGATCGACGACGGGCGCCGGCGCGGGCGTCGAGGGCTGCGCGGGGGCGGGGGCAGGCCGTTCCGGGGCAGGCGCGGGCGTCGGCAGGACCGTCGGCGGCTCCGGCAGCATGGGAGCGCAGGCGGCGACGGTTCCGAGCAGGAGAAGGCGAAGGCTGATACGCATGATGGTGAGTCTAGTGTCCCCGGGGGCGGCGGCCTCATAACAAGTGCGCGAGTCGCCATCCCGCCATAAAGCGCCTGGATGGCGAAAGCGTTGCCGTGTGGTTCGCCCGGCGGCGTCATTAACCCTCTTTCTTTTTGGAATGGTGAACGTGTCGGGCGTAGGGAGAACGTCGTCCTCTGATACGGCCTGGTGGCGGAGGGGCTACGCGGCGGAGGTGCAACTCCGCAGACCCTCCGTTCAACTCGGAGGCCAGGCCTCCAGGGCGAAGCCCTGGTTTTTAGTGGCGCTAGCGCTCGCGACGCGGTCGCTCGCTGCTTGAGCGCGGATGCTGACCCTTCGGAAGTCCTATAGCGGACGCTCAAGAGGCGATTTAGAATCCGGTAACGACGCGATTGGAGAAACGCGGTGCAAAACCGGTTTGTTTTGACCTTGGCGGCGTCGGAGCGGCAGCATAGGTCAGGCAAAGGTCGAGGGGGACAAACGATGGGTCAGCTTCAGAAGTATGGCTTTCCGCTCATTGGCGCGCTTTTCCTCGCGTTAGGCGTCTTCAAGTTCCTTCAGGGTGATAGCTGGGTGGTGTGGATCATCATCGGCGTCCTGTTTGGCGGTCTGAGCGCACTCAGCCGACGTAAGGACAAGCAGCCCTGACAGTCATCCGTCAGCAGGTCTGATTGTCGTTGACGCTTCGGTTTGCCTTCGTTGAGATCCAACGAGAGGCCACTTCCTTAGGTGACTGTCGGCTCCCGACCCTTAGCCGACATCAGGCTTCCGTCGTCGTTTCGAGGCGAGGGTGATGGCGGCCAAGCCCAAAAATCCTATCATGATGCCGATCGAGAACTCGGCGTAGATGTGGTTCACAAGCCAACGCCATGTTTCATCTTCGAAGCCGGGAAAGATGCCACGGGGTTGATCGTAATAGAGAAACCTAAGGCCAGCCGCCCAGCAGACGGGCAGCCCCCCAAGCACCAAACCTACGATGATGAGCCTGTCCGCGATCCTGTCTCGCAAAAGGAACCCGCATGCACCGCACGCGGCAAACCCAGCCCACGCGAGGATCACGTGCGCACGAGCGAAAATCGCAATCTCCCATAAATCTTGCACGTCCGGCCCACCGCCGTTCAGGCCTGCTAAGACAAATGCGCAATAGGCAACCGCGCATATCGCAGCTCCGAATAACGCGACAAATCTGACAGCACGCGTCTTGGTCACGATTGAGCCTACACCTGAAAGGTCCGCAATCCACCCATTGCGGACGTGAGGGCGCGCACCTAGGTCGGGGGTATGTCCTTGCTCGACAGGCTGGCGCTTCAGATCCCGATCATCCAGGCCCCGATGGCCGGAGTGTCGACGCCGCAGATGGCGGCCGCCGTTTCGGATGCGGGCGGGCTGGGGTCCATCAGCGTGGGCGCGACGAACGCCGCCGGCGCGGCGGAGATGATCCAGGCGCTTCAGCGGCTCACCGACGCCGCCTTCAACGTCAATGTGTTCGTCCACGACTCCCCGCGTCGCGACGCGGACCTGGAGGCGGCGTGGTTGAAGGCCCTGACGCCCCTTTTCAGGGGTTTTGACGCCGAGCCGCCGTCTTCGCTCACGACGATCTATCAGAGCTTCGCCGACGACGACATGCTGGCGGTGCTGATCGACCGGGCGCCGGCCGTCGTCAGCTTCCACTTCGGCCTGCCGGATGAGGGAAAAGTCAGGGCCCTCAAGGCGGCGGGCTGCGGCCTGATCGCGACCGCGACCAGTCTGGATGAGGCGTCCAGGGCGGAGAAGGCGGGGATGGATGCGGTCGTCGCCCAGGGGTTCGAGGCCGGCGGGCACCGGGGCGTGTTCGATCCCGACGGCGACGACGCCCAGCTGGGCACGATGGCGCTGAGCCGGTTGCTTGTGAGCCAGGGGCGGCTTCCGGTGATCGCCGCCGGAGGCATCATGGACGGGCAGGGCGTTCGGGCGGCCTTGAGCCTCGGCGCGGTGGCGGCCCAGCTTGGGACCGCCTTCATCGCCTGCCCGGAGAGCGCGGCGGACCCCGCCTATCGCGCCGCGCTGCAGAGCGACGCGGCGCATCACACGGTGATGACAAGGGCCGTCTCCGGAAGGCCCGCGCGCTGCCTGCGCAATCGCTTCACGGCCTGGGGCGAAGGGGTGGGGGTCCAGGTTCCGGACTATCCCGTGGCCTATGACGCCGGGAAGGCGCTGAACGCCGCCGCCAAGGCGCAGGCGGAAGGCGGCTACGGCGCCCAATGGGCGGGCCAGGGCGCGCCCCTGGCGCGCAGCCTGCCGGCCGCCGAACTGATGCGGACCCTTGCGCGCGAGCTGGCCGCATAGGGGACGCCGGAACCGCGTCTCTCCCGGTTGACCTTCCGGCGAGTCCTCTCTATACGCACCGCTCCGCCGCAGGTCCGCCCGCGGCTTTTCTGTTTTGATTTGCCTAGGACGACGACCATGAAGGTCCGTAGCTCGCTCAAGTCGCTGAAGACCCGCCACCGCGACTGCAAGGTCGTGCGCCGCAAGGGCAAGGTCTATGTGATCAACAAGACCGACCCGCGCTTCAAAGCCAAGCAAGGCTAAGCAGCCTTCTTGCGCTAACGCGCGCGACGCGGTCGCGCGCTGCTTGAGCGCCGGGTATGAACAGGGCTGCGGACATTGTCCGCAGCCTTTTTCGCGTCCGGTGTTGAGCCATCGGCTTGGGCGTGGTTAGCGTCCGATCCAACATCGTCCACGCCGCCCTCGGGCAGGGCGCGGACCAGTTCCCTTCTTCCGGAGTTCCCCCATGGCCGATGACGCCGCCTTCGATTCGTCGCCCGACGTCCTGACCGCCACGGCCCAGGGCCGCCTGCGCTCCATCATCGAGCGCCTGGAACGCCTCGAAGAGGACAAGCAGGCCGTCATGACCGACATGAAGGAGGTCTTCGCCGAGGCCAAGGGCGAGGGCTACGACGTCAAGGTGCTGCGCAAGGTCATCCGCATCCGCAAGCAGGACAAGGCCAAGCGCCAGGAAGAGGAAGCGATCCTCGACCTGTATCTGTCGGCCCTGGGCGAAATCTGAGCCTGAAGCGGACAGGGTTCGGCGGCGGCAAGGGCGGTTCGAAGAAACCGCCCGCCAGCCCGTTCGAGGCTGAACGCAAGGCCGCCCAGCGCGCGGCCCTCAACGCATTGAAGCGCGCCCGCCGCTCGGCAGAGAAGGCGGGCGTTTCGCTGTCCGAATGGGAGGGCGAGTTCCTGGACTCGGTCTCGGAGCGGGTGAAGACCCACGGCCGCGCCTTCGGCGATCCCGAACTGGGTGCGCCGGGGCAGGCCCTGTCGTCGATGCAGGGCCGCAAGCTCAAGGAAATCACCGCCAAGGCCAACGGCGAGGAGCCGAAGCGGCGATGGGGGCGGAAGGCTCCGCCCCCCAAGGCCGACGACTAGAACAGGATCTTGCGCAGCGTCAGGCTGACCACGCGGCCCTGCGGGTCGAGATAGTCGGGCTGGTAGTTGGTCGGCACCTCGCCGGACGCCACGGAGGCCTCCGGGCGGGTGTCGAACAGGTTCTGGATGCCGAACTGGATGCGCGTCCCCTTCAGGATCGGATATTTGGCGACCCAGCTGGTGCGCTGGTTCAGATCCATGAAGAGGTTCAGGTTGACCGTGGTCTGATCGGCGAAATTCAGGTCCGGACCCGTGCCGCCGTCGACGCGGGTGCCCCCGCGCCAGTTGGCGAACATGAAGCCGCCGAAGCCGTTGCGGAACACGCCGGTGACCAGCTGCAGCTCGTTGCGCGGGCTGCCGCCGCGGGACGAGGTGGCGCCGCCGTCCAGCAGGTCGATGACCGGCAGGCCGTCGGCGATGGTGATCTCATCCTGCAGGCGGATGGTGTGGTACAGCGAGATGTTGAAGCGGCCCTGGCCGGGCTGCATCGGCGGGCCGCCGCGACCGCCGCCGCCCATGCGGATCTGCTGACCGCCCCCACCGCCGCCGCCGCCCGGACCCTCGACGCGAATCTGCATGCCGCCGCCGCCGCCGCGGGGCGGACGCATGCCGCCGGGCATGCCGGGCAAGGGCGTCTGGCCGGCCGCGGCCGGGTTCGGCGTCCCGAAGGCGCGCGAGTAGTTGATGCCGGTGCGGATGTCCTGGCGCTCGTACCTGGAGAAGTTCAGCGGGCGGGAATCGATCGCCGTCAGCACGCCGTTGACGCGGGTGAAGCGGCCCGGGAGGGCGGCCTCGAGGTCCGGGGTGATGGTGGGGAAGGCGGCCAGATAGTCGTCGGTCCGGCTCACGGTCCAGGTCGTCTGGAACGACAGGTCCTGGCTGGTCATCGGCCGCCAGGTGCCGCCGATGCGGATGACCTTGCGGTTGTCGGCGTTCAGGTTCGGGTTGCCGCCGGTGGTCTGGGTGACCAGCACGGTCCGGTTGGTGGCGAAGTCGAAGACCGGGACGTTGGGCGTGGAGACGGCCGGGTCGTTCAGTTGGCTGATGCTGGGCGCGCCCTGTTCGTCGGCATAGCTGACGAGGAAGCTGAGCGGCGCGATCGGTGACCAGTTCAGGCCGATGTTGTAGCTGGGCAGGCCGCCGAAGTCGGACAGCTCCTCATAGCCGACGGTGGCGTTGACCGAGAGATCGCCGAGGAAGGGCAGAACGTCCTGGCGGCGGCTGGCGATGGGGAGGTTGAAGGTGCCCTGGCCGTTGACGCGGTCGCGCGACTGCGAGCGGTCGGTGGTCACCAGCAGGCCGGCGTTGTCCGCCCGGGTGCTGGTGGAGTCCAGCGAGCGGGTGTCGGCGCCGAATTTGAAGGTCGAGGAGACGCCGCCGGCGGGCAGGTCGAAGATGTCGCCGTTCAGTACGACCTCGGCGCTGAGCAGTTGCGAGACCGAGTTGGCGGTGTCGTTGGGGCGACGGGTGAAGTCGGCCGGGTTCAGCGCGGCGAACGGATTGGCCGCGGCGTCGTTGGCGTTCAGGCGGGTCTGGAACGGCGTGATGTCATAGCCCCGGCCGGTGGTGGTGTCGGTCTCGGTGCGCTCGTAGTTGCCGGTCAGGGTCCAGCGCCAGTCCTCGCCGAGGAAGCCGTCGACGACCACGCCCAGCTTGGCGTTCAGCGAATCCGTCTCGCGGCGCAGGGAGGCCGCGTCGTCGATGTAACGGAAGACCTGAACGGGGCCCGCGAACGGCGAGTAGGTGTTGGTGTCCGAGAGACTCAGGTTGACGCCCGGCAGGCCGTTGAAGCTGCGGCTGGAGTTGTCCTCGATGCTGCCGCTGACGGTGGCCTGGGTGGTGCTGTTGAGGTCGCGCTTCATCGTGCCGCGAACGGTGGTGCGCTCGCTTTCCGACAGCAGGGTGCGATAGGCGCCCAGGTCGCCGGTGCGCGGACCGCCGCCGGCGGCGGCGATGAAGTCCGCGAGGGTCGGGGTGGTGGTCGAACCCGGAACCCGGGTGATCGCGCCCAGCGCGGGATCGATCACGGTGCAGGTGGCCGGATTGGCCGTCAGACAGCCGGGGGAATAGCCGGGGCTGGTGACGTTGCCGATCAGGTCATAGGGCGTGGAGCCCGCCTGGCGGGTGATGTCCCGCTCGGATTCGAACAGGGGGGTGGAGCGCTCGTGCTCGGCGTCCATCGACCAGCGGTTCGAGCCGCTGATGCGCAGGACGTTGCCCTCGATCTCGGCCGTGGTGCGGCCGCCCTGGGTCGGGCCTCGGGCGGTGAGCTCGCCGGTGATGGAGTTGAAATTGGCCTTGAGGACGAAGTTCACCACCCGCTGCTCTGCGCGGTAGCCGAACTGCAGGGCGACCTGCTCGGGCAGGATGTCGGTGCGCTCGATGGCCTCGGTCGGGATGCCCTGGATTTCCTGGAAGCCCGAGATGCGGCGGCCGTTGACCAGGAAGACCGGCTGCAGGTCGGTGCGGCCGCTGGAGCTGCGGGTCAGCGGCTCCAGATAGGTCATCAGCTCGGCGATGTTCGAGGCGCCGTAGGCCTGGATCTGCTCGGCCGAAAGGGTGACGTCGGCGGGGATGTCGGTGTCGACGCTGCCGCGCGGGCGGGCGCCGACGACCGAGACGGTGCCCAGGTCATAGGCGTCGTCGTCCTCGGCCGGCGTGGCCGGGGCGGCGGTGGTCGGGGCCGGCGGCTGCTGCGGCGGCGTCTGCGGCGGGGTCGGCGCGGTCTGAATCACGCCGGCGAGGAGGCCGGACAGCGCGGTGGTCACAAGCAGCATTCGTGGGGCCTCGGGGGGAGAAGAAACTGAGCAGCAAACGTGCGGCGCCTGTGTTTCCGTCGCATTTCAGCGATGAAACCGAGAGTTGCCCGCCAGTCCGCACCTCGTCTTCAAGGGCGTTGCATGCCGACGCCAATGAACTTTAGTTCAGACTTGGGACTTCCCCGGGGCGTTGCCGATTTGCTCCACGCCGGCGTGGAGCGAAATCTGAGCCGAGCCGGACTGCGCCCAGCTCGACCGATTTCGCTTTAGCCCGCGTCCTTGAGCGCGCCTTCGAGGCCCTGTTCCCGCACCTTGCGGTAGAGGGTCGAGCGGCCGATGCCGAGGCGGCGCGCGATCTCGGACATATGGCCGGCGTAGACCTCGATGGCGTGCTGGATGAGGTCGCGCTCGATCTCCTCCAGGGTCCGCAGGTGTCCGCGATCGTCGAGGATGCGGATCGGCGTGTCCGGCAAGGGCGGCAGGTCGATGTCGGAGGGGTAGGGCTGAGCGGCCGCGGGCGCGCCCTCCGTCTCATGGCTGTCGCCATGAGCCACCTCCCCCATGGGGGGGGAGGAGAGGCCGGAGATGGCCGGGAAGTCGTGCGGCTGCAGGAAGGGGGCGTCGGCCAGGATGATGGCGCGATAGACCGCGTTCTCGAGCTGGCGGACGTTGCCGGGCCAGTCGAAGGCGGTCAGCAGGACCAGGGTCTCGCCCGACAGGCCGGCGACGCGCTTGCCTTCCTCGATGTTGAACCGGGCGATGAAGTGGTCGACCAGGGCCGGGATGTCCTCGCGCCGTTCGCGCAGGGCCGGGGCCTCGATGGGGAAGACGTTCAGGCGATAGAAGAGGTCCTCGCGGAAGCGGCCGTCGCGCACCTGTTCGGCCAGGTCGCGGTTGGTGGCCGAGATGATGCGGACATCGACCTTGACCGAGCGCTTGGAGCCGACGGGGTCGATCTCGCCTTCCTGGAGCGCGCGCAGCAGCTTGACCTGCATGTCCAGCGGCAGTTCGCCGATCTCGTCCAGGAACAGGGTGCCGCCCGAGGCCTCGGCGAACTTGCCCAGGTGCTTGTCGGTGGCGCCGGTGAAGCTGCCCTTCTCGTGGCCGAAGAGGATCGATTCCACGAGATTGACGGGCAGGGCGCCGCAGTTGACGGCCACGAAGGGCTTGCCCGAGCGGTCCGAGGCGCCGTGCAGGGCGCGGGCGATGACTTCCTTGCCGACGCCGCTTTCGCCGGTGATCAGCACCGGAATGCCCGATTTGGCGGCGCGGGCGCCCAGCGACTTGACCATGCGCATGGGCGCGCTCTGGCCCACCAGGTCGTCGAAGGAGGTGCGGCCGGAATGGTGTTTCTTCAGGCGGCCGACCTCGGCCGTCAGCTGCGTGAGCTGCAGGGCGTTGCGGACGCCGACCAGAAGGCGTTCGGCGGAGACCGGCTTGACGAAGAAGTCCTGGGCCCCGGCCTGCATGGCCTTGACGACCGCATCGACGCCGCCGTTGGCCGTCAGGACGATGACGG
The DNA here is from genome assembly GCF_059416065.1 of Brevundimonas sp. GW821-FHT09G01. Classification (NCBI taxonomy): domain Bacteria; kingdom Pseudomonadati; phylum Pseudomonadota; class Alphaproteobacteria; order Caulobacterales; family Caulobacteraceae; genus Brevundimonas; species Brevundimonas sp. GW821-FHT09G01. The sequence continues at coordinate 30,056 of NZ_JBWKOL010000009.1, read as the reverse complement.
GGGTGCCGACGCCGGCGGTGCGGATCTCGGCCAGGGCCTCCATGCCGCTCATGCCCGGCATGACCATGTCGAGCAGGACCACGTCGGCCCCGCCGCCCTTGGTCAGGCGGTCGATGGCCTCGCCGCCGCTCTCGGCATGGACGACGACGTAACCCTCGCGCTCGAGCACCGCCTGCGCGATGCGGCGCTGGGTCGGATCGTCGTCAACGACAAGTACGGTCTTCGCCATGCGGGCGGCCCCTGTTCCATCACGTCCGGCCAGCTCTCAATGGTGGAGCTGGCTCATTCCGGGACGTTTTAGGCCTCACAAGGTGAAGATCGGGTGGTCGGGCAGGGTGAGCGGGGGGTTAACGGGGCTAGTCGATGACCGCCGAGGCCGCCTCACACTGCCGGTTCTTTATCAAGCCGCCGGACCGGTTCCCGGCAATTTCCAGATCGGGCCACTCCGAGTCCACGGGGCGGACCTGACCCTTGCGCAGGGCGTCTCGAGGGTCGGTCCGCTGGCGCGCACCTTCCGGTATGCACCAGTCGTGCGCCCAGGCGCCGACGGCGGTCCACGTGTTGTCCCGAAGGGTCCAGAACTGGATCGCACTACTGTTCGCGATCAGGACTTCCGGACGGCCGTCGCCGTTCAGGTCGATCGGGCTGGCCACGCAGGCGCCGGCGGTGTTGCAGACCTGGACGCGGTCGTCGGTGGGCCGGAGCGCTTTCGCGAATCCGTCGGGCAGGCGGGCGCCGGCGGGAACCACCTCGTAGATCGGGATGAAGTCGGGCGCGCCCACGTCGGGGACCTCCCTGCGATGGTCGATGGCTTTCATATTGCGGGCGCTGCGGGCGACCAGCGGATCGGAGGACCGGGTCAGCCGCTCCAGCGCCGCCTCGCCGGCCTTGCCGCTTTCGAAGCGCAGGAAGCGGTAGTCGAACTGGTCCGGCTTGACCGCGCCGCGCTCCAGCCGGGCGACCTGATCGGCAACGGACAGACGGGCCGGGTCGGCGATGGGGCTGAACAGGGCCAGGATGACGGCGACCTCGAGCACGGCGGTGATGACGTTGGTGCGCTCCAGCGGTTGCATCCAGTCGGCGCCCTTGCGCCAGAAGGGCTGAAGGGCGGCGAAGCCGTAGCCGGCGGCATAGGCCGCGCCGATGACGGCGCAGGCGAAGGCGATGATCCGGTCCGGCGTCAGGCCGTGCTGGCCGATGCGCAGGGCCAGACCCCAGAAGGCCAGGATGACCAGCGGCGTCAGCAGCACTGAGGCGACCCTCACCGCCCAGCGCAGGATGACCGGCGGCAGATTGTCCGCCCGGCCGTCCTGATAGGCGGTGTTGATCAGGATGATCAGGGCGGCGGCGGCGGCGAGCACCAGGGCGGTGGCGCTGCCGGTGTTCCACAGGCCGTCCAGGCCGGTGAAGGGCAGGGCGGCCAGGAAGCCCGCGGCCAGCACGGTCATGAGCAGCAGCAGCCAGGACAGCAGCATCAGCGCCACGCTGCGCACGCCCCGGATCAGTCCGTCGCGCACGTCGGTCAGGTGCACGGCCACGGCGAACATCAGGGTGGTGATCGGGATGGCGAACCATTCCTGCCGGATCAGGTCCTCAAGGAACTTCAGCCCGATGACGTTGAACAGGGCCGCGCCGAGGTGGAGCAGGATCCAGAAGGCGCCGGTGAAGCCGATGGACAGGGCCAGCTGGACGCCGGCCTTCCAGGCGGTGTCGAAATAGGTCGGGAAGGCCGCGATCCAGCGCCGCTCCATGTCCGCGCCGAGGACCAGGTGGTGGCCGATGAACAGGGCGGCGGCCGCGAACAGCGGCATGGGCATGTTCAGGAAGGGGGGATATTCCCGCGGGCCGTAGCCCGGCGAGGTCGCCTGGGACGCCACATTGTGCCAGCCCAGCAACGCCAGGAAGGCGACGGCGCCGAGCCCCCAGAGCAGCAGGGTCGCCGGGCGCATGCGGCCCACGCCGGCCAGCATCAGGACCGGGACCATGACCAGGATCAGCGCCAGTGGTCCGAACAGCTCCGGAACGGTGGCGGGCCAGCTGTAGGGCGGATTATCCGCGGTCTGGTAGAGCCACCACAGGGCCGCGCCCTGGATCAGGCCGATCGCCAATCGGGCTCCGATCAGCAGCGGCGATCCCGTGCGGCCCAGGCTGTTGCGGCCCGTGGCTTCGATGGCGTCGGTCATGCGGGGCTCCCCACCCTTGATCGGCGGCGATCCTGCCCCGGATCGCGGTCCGCGTCTTGAGGATTTCCCGTGCAGACGCCCTGTGCAGTCGCTGACGGCTTGAGTTTGCGGCGATTGCGTGTATAGAGCGCGCCTTCTCCGTCGCTGCCTTCGGGACGCGGCGGTCCTGTCCGAGAACTTCGGGGCGTGGGGGTCACCCATGCCGTAACTGTCAGAGAGCCCTCTGGCGCCGTGGGGAGATGGGGATGCAGACGACCGCCGTCACCCGGTTTTTTCGGGCGTACGGGGTTCGAGCTTCCTTCGGACAATACGACCGGCCTGAACGCTTCGCAGCGATGCGCGGCGCTTTGGCCATACGCTTCCGGGAATAAGCCCGAAGGCGAGTACCAAGACTGGAGACCGCAATGGACCGCGCACAAAAAGCCGAGTCGATCGAAACGCTGAAGGGCGTTTTCGCCGACGCGGGCGCCGTGGTCGTGACCCACAACCTGGGTCTGACCGTTGCGGATATGGAAGATCTGCGTGGCCGTCTTCGTAAAGAAGGCGGCGCGTTCAAGGTGGTCAAGAACCGCCTGGCGCTGAAGGCGCTCGAAGCCGCTGAAGGCAGCGACTACCACGGCCTGTTCAAGGGTCCCGTGGGCATCGCCTATGCCGACGACGCGGTGACGGCCGCCAAGGTCACCGCCGAATTCGCCAAGGGCAACGACAAGTTCGTCGTCCTGGGCGGCTTCATGGGTGACAAGGTTCTGGACGCGAAGGGCGTGGAGGTTCTCTCCAAACTGCCGTCGCTGGATCAGATCCGCGCGTCGTTCCTCGGCCTGCTCAGCACGCCCGCGACCCGCATCGCCGGCGTCGTGCAAGCCCCGGCCGGCCAACTGGCTCGCGTTTTCAACGCCTACGCCACGAAGGACGCCGCGTAAGCGGAACCGCCTCTTTCATCTCTGCAAAAACTCTCTGAACCCAATTCCTCCGAAGGAAACTGACTATGACCGACCTGACCAAGATCGTCGAAGACCTGTCCAAGCTGACCGTCCTCGAAGCCGCTGAACTGTCCAAGCTGCTGGAAGAAAAGTGGGGCGTCAGCGCCGCTGCTCCGGTCGCCGTGGCCGCTGTCGGCGGCGGCGCCGCCGCTCCGGCCGAAGCTGCTGAAGAGCAAACCGAGTTCACCGTCGTCCTGATCGACGGCGGCGACAAGAAGATCAACGTCATCAAGGAAGTCCGTGGCGTGCGTTCGGACCTGGGTCTGAAGGAAGCCAAGGACCTGGTCGAAGGCGCTCCGCAGAACGTCGTCGAGAACGTCTCGAAGCAAGCCGCCGACGAAGTCGCCAAGAAGCTCACGGAAGCCGGCGCCAAGGTCCAGATCAAGTAAGACGGACCTTCTCCCTCCCCCGAAGTGGGGAGGGGCGATCGCGCAGCGATCGGGGTGGAGATGTTTCGACGTTCCCCACCCTGTCGTCGCTACGCTCCGACTGTCCCTCCCCATAAAGGGGAGGGAGAAGACGGGCCGGGGAGAAATCCCCGGCCCGTTTTCTTTTGAGGTTATTTCTTCGGCGCGGGCATGTCCCGGCCGTTCTGGTGCAGGACGAGGCCGGAGACCGCGCCCGCCGCGTCGCGGGTGAAGGTGATGCGGGCGTCGACGACGCGCACGAAGAAGGCGTCCGGGGCCTCGGCGAACAGTTCGAACGGCGGCTGGCCGGTCGCCACGCCCATCAGCTTGCCGTCCACGACAGACACGGTGATGGCGAAGGTCGGGGCCAGTTCGTAGACGCCGACATAGGCTTGCAGCGCTTCCGCTCCGAGGGTGACGGCCTGGCGTTCACCGGGCAGGGAGACGGTTCCGCCCCGCGCCAGCGTCATCAGGTCGGCGCCCAGCTTGTCCGACTCGGGCCCGTTCAGATTGCCCAGCACGATGACGGTCATGCCGCCGGCGGTGTCATGACCCATCCAGGTGTTGAAGCCCTCGATGCCGCCGTTGTGGCGAACGATCGAGCCTTCGCCGGCGCGCTCGACCTCCAGGCCCATGGCGTAGTCGTTCCGCACGGGCGTGATCAGCTGCGCGAGCGAGGCCGGGTTGAGGATCCGTCCGCCGAACAGGCCCTGTTCCCACTTCAGGAGGTCGCGCGTGGTGGAGTACAGGCCGCCGGCGCCCTGCGGGACGCTCATGTCGATATAGTCGGCGTTGACGACGCCCTGGGCGGACGGAGTGTAGCCCGAGGCCCGGCGGGGCAGGATGGCGGCGTGGCTGTCATAGCCGCTGTCGGTCATGCCGAGGGGCTGGAACAGGGCTTCCGACACGAAGGCGGCGTAGGGCTTGCCGCTGACCCGTTCGATGACGGCGGTCAGCAGGACATAGCCGGAGTTGGAGTAGGCCCAGCCCCGGCCCGGCTGGAAGTCGAGCGGGCGGTCGCGGAAGCGGGCGATCAGCTCCGGCAGCGTCGTCGCCACGGTCTTGGTGGCCGCGAAGTCGTCGAAGGCGGTGAAGTTGGGAATGCCGGAGGTGTGCGTCAGCAGATGCCGGACGGTGACCTGGTCCCATGCCGCCGGGGCGTCCGGCAGATAGGTCTTCAGGGGCGCGTCCAGATCCAGTTGTCCGCGCTGGCTGAGCAGGACGGCGGCGACGGCGGTGAACTGCTTGCTGACCGAGGCGAGGCGGAATTTGGTGTCGCCGTCGTTGGGGATGGCCCATTCGCGGTTGGCCATGCCGTAGCCCCGGTCCAGCAGGACCTCGCCGCCGCGGGCGACCAGGACCGAACCCGCGAAAGCATCGCGCGCGGCGGCTTCGCTGAGGATCTGCTCCATGCGGCCGACATCCTGGGCCAGGACAGGACCGGCGCTCAGCGCGAGCGCGGTCAGCGTCGTGAGCAGCAGGCGGGTGCGAAGACCCGGGCGGGAAAGACTACGATTGAACACTGGAACCCCTTTCAAGCGTGACAGTCACGCTGGCGAGAGAAGAGGCGGCCGGCCCGTCTCATGGATGCAGGCCGCCCCATTATGTTTCCGTAATCCGGTCTCCCGCGATCAGCGCCGGCGCGGGGCGAAGATGTCGGCCAGCCGGTCGCGGGTCCCCGGGATGCGGACCAGACGCGGATAGCGCAGGCCGCCGTGGTAGTCGAAGGACAGGGTGCGGAACTCGTCGCCGCGTTTGACCACCAGCCGGATCGGTTCGGCGCTGGTCTTGGCGGCGGTGACGGCGGCGCGCAGGGCCGCGGGCGAGGCCGTGCGGTCGCCGACGGCCACCAGGTCCCAGCCCGCGCCGAGCCCCTCGGCGAAGGCGAGCGAGCCCCAGCGCACGCCGGTGATGCGGTTGCCGGCGCCCAGGTTGAAGCCGAGCGAATACTGGAAGTCGCTCGCCCAGCCGCCCAGCATGCGCCTCTCGACCGGCGTCAGGTCGTCGACCCAGGTCAGGCGCCAGCCCGCGCGCTCCAGCCCGTCCAGCGGCGCCTTGGCGTCCGGCCCGACGGCGTCCAGGCGGGTGCGCAGGAAGGTCGCCCAGTCGTGCGGATGCACCGCGTTCAGGGTCGTGACCACATCCTCGAACGTATACGGCCGCGCTTCCCAGACGCCGTCCTCGACCCCGAAGAAGGCCTTGGCGAAGTCGTCCAGCGACTTGCGCTCGCCGGTCTCGGCCCGGATCAGGGTGTCGGCGTCCAGCCAGATCAGCAGGGCCTCGCGGTAGTAGTCGCCGGTGCCGCGCATCCACGACGACCACGGATTGGTCGTGCGATAGCCCAGCAGATTGTGGTTGGTGGTGTCCTGCAGCGCCCGCCACTGGCGACCCGGCTGCTGGTCGTAGAAGCCCGCGACCTCGGCCAGGTTGATGACGGCCTCCTCGACCGTGCCGAGGCCCGAGCGCGGGGTCAGGACGTCGCCCCAGTATTCGGTCTGGCCCTCATAGACCCACATCAGGCTGTTCTGGGTCGGGACGTTGAGGTTGGGCACGTACTCGTCGGCGGGACGGCGGAATTTGCCGTTCCAGCTGTGGGTGTACTCGTGCGGCAGCAGGCCGCGCGCGCCGTAGGCGGGATTGGCGCTGGAGAAGTAGTTGGGCGCGCCCGTGTTTTCGGACGAGCGGTGATGCTCCAGCCCGATGCCGCCCAGCTTGTCGGTCATCGCGAACAGGAATTCGTAGCGGTCGAAATGCCGGGCGCCGAACAGATGGTCAGCCTGGTCGATCAGGGCCTCGTACCTGGCCGTCCACTCGGGCGTGATGTTGACCGAGGCGGCGGTGTCGCCGACCAGGTTCAGATGCACCGGCGACCGACCGCCCGGATCGATGTCGATGCGGCGATAGTGCTTGCCCGCGAACATGGGGCTGTCGGCCAGATGCTCCAGCGATATGGGGGCGAAGGTCGCCACGTCGCCCTCGCGCCGCGTGGTGGTCAGGGCCACGCCGTAGTCCCAGCCCGCCGGCAGCACGACCGAGGGGGCGAAGGTGATCCGGCTCTGGGCGTAGCCCGCCGGATAGAGCAGGGCCTTCTCCCACTGCAGGTTGACGATCTCGGGCGTCATGACCACGCGCCAGACGGCGTTGTCCGGCTGGGTCAGCCACTCGAACGCGACCTCGATGGTCGAGACCCCCGCCGGGATGTCCAGGTGGAAGGCGTGCGGATCGACGGTGTCGCGCACCCACTCGATCCGCCGTCCATTGCCGGTGACGGTGACGCCGGAGATCAGCTGGATCGGGCCGGTGTCGGCGTGGTTGCCGGGGATGTATTTCGGATACTGCAGCACCAGATGCCCGGCCGCGACCGGGATGGTCTGGCGGGTGCGGATGATCTTGTGGTCCAGGTCCGTCAGGTCGACGCGGATGCCGATGACGCCCGGATAGTCGCGGTCCTGCGGCGCCGGAATCGGCGGCAGGGCGTGCGGCAGGCTGGTGGGCGCGGGCAGGGGCGTCTGCGCCTGCGAGGCGGGGCTCTGGGCCAGGGCGGGCAGGGCCGTCGAGGCGAGCAGAAGGGCGAGGGCGGCGGGCTTCAGCATGCGGTCGGTCCTCGGAATTAGCGGCGGCGCGGGGCGAGAATGTCGCCCAGCCGGTCGGGCGCGCCCTCGATCCGCTCCAGATGCGGGTAGCGCAGGCCGCCGTGGTAGTCGAAATCGATGGTGCGGAAGCGTTCGTCCTTCTTCAGCATCATCTGGATGGGCGTGCTGTCGGCCTTCGAGGCGGTGATGGCCGCGGCGATGGCGGCGGCGCTGGCGGCGCGGCCGTTGACGGCCACGACCTCCCAGCCCGAGGTCAGCCCGGCCTCGAAGGCGGGCGAGCCCCAGCGGACGCCGGTGACGCGGTTCGACGCGTTCAGCGAAAGACCCAGCGAGTACTGGAAATCGACCCGGCCCAGCTCGGTGTTCAGGGCTTTCGAATAGTCATTGGGCGTCTCGCGCCAGACCAGCCGGTAGCCGCCGCGCTCGATCCCGGCCAACGGCCCGTGGGCGTTCGGGCCGACGGCGTCCAGACGATCCCGCAGGAAGGTGGCCCAGTCGTCGGCCTGCACCCCGTTCAGGGTCGAGGTCACGTCGGTGAAGGTATAGGGCTCCGGATCCCAGTTGCCGTCCTGCACGCCGAAGAAGGCGCGGGCGAAGTCGTCCAGCGACTTGCGGCCCTCGGTCCGCTCGCGGATCAGGGTGTCGGCGTCCAGCCAGATCATCGCGCCTTCGCGGTAGTAGTCCTCGCTGCGCTGGCGGCTGGGCCAGGGCTGGGGCCGGCGCTGGGCGATGATCGGATCGTTGGTGGTGTCCTGCATGGCGCGCCACTCGCGCCCCGGATTGCCGTCGGCGTAGGTCGCCGCGGTGTTGGCGAACACGTCCAGCGCCTGCTGCTTGGTCATGAGGCCCGCCCGCGCGGTCAGGATCAGGCCCCAGTACTGGGTCTGGCCCTCATAGACCCACAGCAGGGAGTTCTGCAGCGGCTCGTTCAGGTTGGGCGTCAGCTGGTCGGCGGGACGCCGCCATTTGCCGTTCCAGCTGTGGGTGTATTCGTGCCCCAGCAGGTCGCGGTCGGCGAGCGTCCCGGTCGGGTCGGTGAAGTATTTGGTGTCGACGCTGTTCTCGGATGAGCGCTGGTGCTCCAGCCCGATCCCGCCCAGCCGGTCGGTGACGGCCAGCAGGAAGTCATAGTGATTATAGTGCCGCGCGCCGAACAGGCGGTCGGCCTGGCGCACCAGCTCGCGGTGCTGGGCGATGTGGGCGTCGGTGGCGGCCAGCTGTTCGGCGGTGTCGGCGACCACGTTCAGGCGCACGGGCGAGCGGCCGTTCGGGTCCAGGTCGATCTGGCGGTAGTAGCGGCCGGCGAACAGCGGGCTGTCGGCGAAATGGTCCAGGGTGATCGGGGCGAAGACGGCGACGCCGTTCTGGAACGACCGAGTGTCCAGCGCCGTGCCGTACCGCCAGCCCGCGGGCAGGCGCAGGGTCGGCTGGAAGCGGATCTGGCGGGAATAGTAGCCCGCCGGATAGAGCAGGGCCTTCTCCCACTGGATGTTGAGCATGTCGTCGGTGATGACGATCCGGCCCTGATTGCCCTCGATCGGCGTCAGCCATTTGAAGGCGACCTCGACCGCCGATGCGCCGGCCGGGACCTGGACCTGGAAGGCGTTGGTGTTGACCGTGTTGCGGACCCAGCGCAGCGGCTGGCCGTTCGCGGTGATGCTGAGGTCGGCGATGTCGTCGACCGGGCCGGCCGGGCTGTGGTTGCCGGGGATCCACTGCGGATAGAGCAGGATCAGCGGACCGGGGCCGGTCACCGGCAGGGTCTGTTTGATGGAGACGATGCGGCGGTCGATGTCGGTGGCGTCCACCTCGATGCCGATCACGCCCGGATAGGCGACGTCGCGCGGGGCGGGGATCGGGGCCAGGGCCACGGGCAGGGCCGGCGTGCCGACCTGGGCCAGGGCGGGCGCGGAGCCCAGCAGCAGGGCCGCGGCGCAGGCGGAGGCGAGCAGGCGGACGGACGGACGCATCATCACAGGGCACTCGTGAGCGGGCTGGGAGGCGCAGATCACTGCGCGCCGGGATGGCGGTCAACCCGATGAGCCGACCGCCGCATTAAATCGCCGTCATGTTCCGAATCCGTCGCTTCAGATGGAATGGACTTGTCCGGCCAAGGCGGCGTGATAGCCAGGTGCTGAAAGCCACGAGGCGGAGAGACATCCCATGCGCCTGCACCGCATCCTGACCTGCGTCGCGGCCTGCCTGGCGGCGACCGGCCTGGCGACCGCCGGCGCCGCGCAGGAGAGGGCGCCGTCGTCCGAAGCGCGGGGCCCCGTTATCGAGACCGTCGATGTGGACCGGTTCTACGCCCTGTATGACGCAGCGGAGGGGCGGCCCACGGCGGAGCAGCTGCAGGCCTATCTTGACGAAGGTTCGGAAGGGCTGAGGAACCTGGCGCGGGCGCGCAACGTGACGGGCGTCCGGATCGCCGACGCCATCGCTGCGCGGCCAGGGATGTATGTCGAGGCGCGGGACTGCGCCCACATGCTGCCGCGGGTCCGGGCGCGGGTGACCGCGGCGCTGGAGCGGTTCGCCGACCTTTATCCCGAGGCGCGCTTCCCGCCGGCGACCTTCGCGATCGGGCGCGGCAAGCCGATCGCGATCGGCAGTCCGGTGACCGGCATCCAGGTGGGACTGGAAGCGCTGTGCGCCAGCGACTTCATCAATCCCGACATGGAGGACCGCTTCGTGCGGGTGCTGGTGCACGAGTATGTGCACAGCCAGCAGGCGGCCGCGCTGACCGAGAGGGAGGGGCTGACGGTGCTGGAGGTCTCCCTGGTGGAGGGGATCGCCGAGTTCGTCACCGAACTGGTCTCGGGCGATGGGGCCTACGCCTATCTGGACGCCCTGGTCGCCGGGCGCGAGGCCGAGATCGAGGCCGCCTTCGCCCCCGACGTCGACAAGACCGATCTGTCGGCCTGGGTCTACAATTCCACGCCGGAGAGGCCCGGCGATCTGGGCTATTGGGTCGGCTACCGGATCGCAGGAGCGTATCACCGCAACGCCGCCGACAAACGACAGGCGGTCGCCGACATGCTGCGGATGACGGACGCGAAAGCCTTCCTGGCCGCCAGCGGGTGGCGGCCGGGGGCGGCGCCGGACTAGGCCGCCGGCTTCACTTCCAGCAGCTCGACCGTGAACAGCAGGGTCGAGTTGGGCGGCAGCTCGCCACCGCCGACCCAGCGCTCGCCGTAGCCGAGCGAGGCGGGGATCACGAACTCGAACTTCTCGCCCTCGCGCATCAGGGCGACGCCCTCGGTCCAGCCCTTGATGACCCGGCCCAGCGGGAACTCCGTGGGTTCGTTGCGGTCATAGCTGCTGTCGAACTGGCGGCCGTCCACGAACGTCCCGCGGTAGTGGACCTTGACCGTATCGGCGGCGACGGGCCGGCGGCCCTCAGGGTGGGCGGGGCCGACGCGGCGGTACTGCAGGCCGCTTTCGGTGGTGGTCCAGCCCTTACGCGCGCCGTTGATGCGCAGGTATTCGAGGTTGCCGGCGGTCCAGCCCTCGGCGGTGCCGGTCCCCAGCGCCACGGGGGCGGGGGGCTGGGGCGCGGAGGCGCAGGCGGCGAGCGACAGGACCCCGATCAGGGTGGCGGCGGAGACGGTCAGGATACGGGTCATACGGCGACGCTAGCAGGGAGTTGGCGGTGACGGGAAGAGACCCCATATCGTCCGGCTGCGGCGGGGGTTGCGGGAAGGGCAAGGCGAATTCCGTCGAGGCGCCAAGATTTTCCACAGCGACCTTTATTTCGCCGCCAAAGCGAGTATATCACCCGGTTCCGCAATCTCTCTCAAAAGAGTCCCGCGCGAAAGCGCCGAGGCCCGGTTTGTCGCCCTCCGACCGGTGCGAAGGCGCGCTCCTCCCCATAGGAGCCATACAATTCAGGTGTCCTGGGACCGCGAGGCCCGAGGGTGGACGCCGAAACCGATTGTCACGGGTCGCCGTCCGGCGAGCCGTGGCTGCTGCATTTAAAGCGGCCTGCCCGGGCCGCATTGGGAAGACAGAATGGCCAAGTCCAAAGCGGAACTCACCGTCAGCGGTCAGTTCCTCACCGCCACCTCGTTCACCGGCAAGAAGCGCATCCGTCACTCCTTCGGTCGTATTCCGGAAGCCGTGCAGATGCCGAACCTGATCGAGGTTCAGCGCGCGTCGTACGAGCAGTTCCTTCAGCGCGAGGGCCGTCCGGGCCTGCGCACCGATGAAGGCATCGAGGCGGTCTTCAAGTCGGTCTTCCCGATCAAGGACTTCAACGAACGCGCCATCCTGGAATACGTCTCGTACGAGTTCGAAGAGCCCAAGTACGACGTCGAGGAGTGCATCCAGCGCGACATGACGTACGCCGCGCCGCTGAAGGTGAAGCTGCGCCTGATCGTGTTCGAGATGGACGAAGAGACCGGCGCGCGCTCGGTCAAGGACATCAAGGAGCAGGACGTCTACATGGGCGACATCCCGCTCATGACGGACAAGGGCACCTTCATCGTCAACGGGACCGAGCGGGTGATCGTGTCCCAGATGCACCGTTCGCCGGGCGTCTTCTTCGACCACGACAAGGGCAAGACGCACAGCTCGGGCAAGCTGCTGTTCGCCGCCCGCGTGATCCCGTACCGCGGCTCGTGGCTGGACTTCGAGTTCGACGCCAAGGACATCGTCTACGTCCGCATCGACCGTCGCCGGAAGCTGCCGGCCTCGACCTTCCTGATGGCCCTGGGCATGGACGGCGAGGAGATCCTCAAGACCTTCTACGACACCGTGCCCTACGAGAAGCGCGGCGAAGGCTGGGTCACGCCCTACAAGGCCGAGCGCTGGCGCGGCGTGAAGCCGGAGTTCGACCTGGTCGACGCCGACACCGGTGAAGTCATCGCCGCCGCCGGCACCAAGATTAGCGCCCGTCAGGCCAAGAAGCTGGGCGAGACCACGACCTCGCTGTCGCTGGCCGCCGACGCCCTGCTGACCCGCTACCTGGCCGCCGACGCCGTGAACTACGAAACCGGCGAGATCTACGCCGAGGCCGGCGACGAGCTGGACCAGGCCACGATCGAACTGCTGGAAAGCTACGGCTTCACCACCATCGACGTGCTGGACATCGACCACGTCACGGTCGGCGCCTACATGCGCAACACCCTGCGCATCGACAAGAACACCGGCCGCGAGGACGCGCTGTTCGACGTCTACCGCGTGATGCGTCCGGGCGAGCCGCCGACCCCGGAAGCCGCCGAAGCCATGTTCCAGTCGCTGTTCTTCGACAGCGAACGCTACGACCTGTCGGCCGTCGGCCGGGTCAAGATGAACATGCGTCTGGAAAGCCCCGAGGTCTCGGACGAGATCCGCGTGCTGCGCAAGGAAGACGTGCTGAAGGTCCTGCAGATCCTGGTCGGCCTGAAGGACGGCCAGGGCGAGATCGACGACATCGACAACCTGGGCAACCGCCGCGTCCGCTCGGTGGGCGAGCTGCTGGAGAACCAGTACCGCGTCGGCCTGCTGCGCATGGAACGCGCCATCAAGGAGCGCATGAGCTCGGTCGATATCGACACGGTCATGCCGCACGACCTGATCAACGCCAAGCCGGCCGCCGCCGCGGTTCGCGAGTTCTTCGGCTCGTCGCAGCTGTCGCAGTTCATGGACCAGACGAACCCGCTGTCCGAGATCACCCACAAGCGTCGCCTTTCGGCGCTTGGCCCGGGCGGTCTGACGCGTGAGCGTGCGGGCTTCGAAGTCCGCGACGTGCACCCGACCCACTACGGCCGCATCTGCCCGATCGAAACGCCGGAAGGCCCGAACATCGGCCTGATCAACTCGCTGGCCACCCACGCCCGCGTGAACAAGTACGGCTTCATCGAGAGCCCGTACCGCCGCGTGAAGGACGGCCAGGCCCAGGACGAGGTGGTCTACATCTCGGCCATGGAAGAGGCGAAGTACACGATCGCCCAGGCCAACATCGAGCTGAAGGACGGCCAGATCGTCGAGGACCTGGTCCCCGGCCGGATCAACGGCGAATCCCAGCTGCTGATCAAGGCTGACGTGGACATGATGGACGTGTCGCCGAAGCAGGTCGTTTCGGTCGCCGCCGCCCTGATCCCGTTCCTGGAAAACGACGACGCCAACCGGGCCCTGATGGGCGCGAACATGCAGCGTCAGGCCGTGCCGCTGGTCCAGTCCGACGCGCCGCTGGTCGGCACCGGCATGGAAGCGGTCGTGGCCGTGGACTCCGGCGCCGTCGTGGTCGCCCGTCGTGACGGCGTCGTCGAGCAGATCGACGGCACCCGCATCGTCGTGCGCGCCACCGGCGACCTGGAAGCCGGCCGCTCGGGCGTCGACATCTACCGCCTGTCCAAGTTCCAGCGTTCGAACCAGTCGACCTGCATCAACCAGCGCCCGATCGTGCGCGTGGGCGATGAAGTGAAGACCGGCGACGTGATCGCCGACGGCCCGTCGACGGACCTGGGCGAACTGGCCCTGGGCCGGAACGCCCTCGTCGCGTTCATGCCGTGGAACGGCTACAACTTCGAGGACTCGATCCTGATCTCGGAGCGCATCGTGCGCGACGACATCTTCACGTCGATCCACATCGACGAGTTCGAAGTGATGGCCCGCGACACCAAGCTGGGTCCGGAAGAAATCACGCGCGACATCCCCAACGTCGGCGAGGAAGCCCTGCGCAACCTCGACGAAGCGGGCATCGTGGCGATCGGCGCCGAAGTCCAGCCGGGCGACATCCTGGTCGGCAAGGTGACGCCGAAGGGCGAGAGCCCGATGACCCCGGAAGAGAAGCTGCTGCGCGCCATCTTCGGCGAGAAGGCTTCGGACGTCCGCGACACCTCGCTGCGCCTGCCGCCCGGCGTCGCCGGCACCATCGTCGACGTGCGCGTCTTCAACCGCCACGGCGTCGACAAGGACGAGCGCGCCATGGCGATCGAACGCGCCGAGATCGAACGTCTGGGCAAGGACCGCGACGACGAGCTCAAGATCCTCGAGCGCAACGTCTACGGCCGCCTGCAGCCCCTGCTGCTGGGCAAGACCGCCGTCTCGGGTCCGAAGGGCCTGGGCCGCGGCGAGATCACCGAAGACAAGCTCGGCGAGCTGTCCAAGGGCCTGTGGTGGCAGATCGCTCTCGACGACGAGAAGACGATGGGCGAGCTGGAGGCCATGAAGAAGCAGTTCGAGGACGCCCGTAAGGCCCTCGACCGCCGCTTCGAGGACAAGGTCGAGAAGCTGCAGCGCGGCGACGAACTGCCCCCGGGCGTGATGAAGATGGTCAAGGTCTTCGTGGCCGTGAAGCGCAAGCTTCAGCCCGGCGACAAGATGGCCGGCCGTCACGGCAACAAGGGCGTCATCTCCAAGATCCTGCCGATCGAGGACATGCCGCATCTGGAAGACGGCACCTCGGTGGACGTCGTTCTGAACCCGCTGGGCGTGCCCTCGCGCATGAACATCGGCCAGATCTTCGAAACCCACCTGGGCTGGGCCGCCGCCGGTCTCGGCAAGCAGATCCAGGGCCTTCTGGAAGCCTGGCAACAGGGCGGCCAGAAGCAGGCGCTGATCGATCACCTGAGCAGCATCTACGGACCCGACACTCCCCTGCCGCAAGGCGAGGACGATCTGGTCGAGCTGGCCCGCAACCTGTCCAAGGGCGTTCCGTTCGCGACCCCGGTCTTCGACGGCGCGCACATCTCGGACATCGAGGACCTGCTGGAGAAGGCGGGCCTGGACCGCACCGGCCAGTCGATCGTCTACGACGGTCAGACCGGCGAGCAGTTCAAGCGTCCGGTCACGGTCGGCTACATCTACATGCTGAAGCTGCACCACCTGGTCGACGACAAGATCCACGCCCGCTCCATCGGCCCGTACTCGCTCGTCACCCAGCAACCGCTGGGCGGCAAGGCGCAGTTCGGCGGCCAGCGCTTCGGCGAAATGGAGGTGTGGGCGCTGGAAGCCTACGGCGCCGCCTACACCCTGCAGGAAATGCTGACGGTGAAGTCGGACGACGTGGCCGGCCGTACCAAGGTCTACGAGGCGATCGTCCGCGGCGACGACAGCTTCGAGGCGGGCATCCCCGAGTCGTTCAACGTGCTCGTGAAGGAAATGCGCTCGCTGGGCCTGAACGTGGAGCTGGAGAACTCATAAGCGAAGCCAACGGTCTCCTCCCCCTTCTGGGGGAGGTGGCCCGGAGGGCCGGAGGGGGAACCTCCGCACGGTCGAAAGACCCCCTCCGTCGGCTTCGCCGCCACCTCCCCCATGAAGGGGGAGGAGAGCTCTCCAACCTTTGAGATTTATGGCGGGTCACCCCGCAGAAGGAATAAAGATGAACCAGGAAGTCCTGAACATCTTCAACCCGGTCCCGGTCACCCCGACCTTCGACCAGATCCGGATCGCCCTGGCCTCGCCGGAGAAGATCCGCTCGTGGTCGTTCGGCGAGATCAAGAAGCCGGAGACCATCAACTACCGCACGTTCAAGCCCGAGCGTGACGGCCTGTTCTGCGCCCGTATCTTTGGCCCGACCAAGGACTACGAATGCCTGTGCGGCAAGTACAAGCGCATGAAGTACAAGGGCATCATCTGCGAGAAGTGCGGCGTCGAGGTCACCCTGGCCCGCGTCCGCCGCGAGCGCATGGGCCACATCGAACTGGCCTCGCCGGTCGCCCACATCTGGTTCCTGAAGTCGCTGCCGTCGCGCATCTCGCTGATGCTGGACATGGCGCTGAAGGACGTGGAACGCGTCCTGTACTTCGAGAACTACATCGTCACCGAGCCGGGCCTGACCCCGCTGAAGCAGAACCAACTGCTGACGGAAGACGAGTTCTACCGCTACCAGGAAGAGTTCGGCGATGACGGCTTCACCGCCGAGATCGGCGCCGAGGCCGTCCGCAACCTGCTGATGGGCATCGACCTGCACGCGGAAGCCGAGAAGCACCGCGGCGAACTGGCCGACAGCCCCTCGGAAATGAAGGCCAAGAAGGCCTCCAAGCGCCTGAAGCTGATCGAGGCCTTCCTCGAGAGCGGCAACAAGCCCGAGTGGATGATCCTGACGGTCGTGCCGGTCATCCCGCCGGAACTGCGCCCGCTGGTGCCGCTGGACGGCGGCCGCTTCGCGACGTCGGACCTGAACGACCTGTATCGCCGGGTCATCAACCGTAACAACCGCCTGAAGCGCCTGATCGAGCTGCGCGCGCCGGACATCATCATCCGCAACGAAAAGCGGATGCTGCAGGAATCGGTCGACGCCCTGTTCGACAACGGCCGTCGCGGCCGGGTGATCACGGGCGCCAACAAGCGTCCGCTGAAGTCGCTGGCCGACATGCTGAAGGGCAAGCAGGGCCGCTTCCGCCAGAACCTTCTGGGCAAGCGCGTCGACTACTCGGGCCGTTCGGTCATCACCGTGGGTCCCGAGCTGAAGCTGCACGAGTGCGGCCTGCCCAAGAAGATGGCGCTGGAGCTGTTCAAGCCGTTCATCTATGCGCGTCTGGACGCCAAGGGCCTGTCGGGCACCGTCAAACAGTCCAAGCGCATGGTCGAGCGCGAGCAGCCGCAGGTCTGGGACATCCTGGACGAGGTCATCCGCGAGCACCCGGTCCTGCTGAACCGCGCGCCGACGCTTCACCGTCTGGGCATCCAGGCGTTTGAGCCGAAGCTGATCGAGGGCAAGGCCATCCGCCTGCACCCGCTGGTCTGTACCGCGTTCAACGCCGACTTCGACGGCGACCAGATGGCCGTGCACGTCCCGCTGAGCCTCGAGGCCCAGCTGGAAGCGCGCGTCCTGATGATGTCGACGAACAACATTCTGTCGCCCGCCAACGGCAAGCCGATCATCGTGCCGTCGCAGGACATCGTCCTGGGCCTGTACTACCTGTCGCTGGTCAAGGAAGGCGAGAAGGGCGAAGGCAAGCTGTTCGCCAATATGGGCGAGATCGACGCCGCGCTCGACGCCGCCGTCGTGACCCTGCACACCAAGATCAAGGCGCGCTGGACCGAGATGAACGCCGCCGGCGAAGTCGTGACCAAGGTCATCGACACGACGCCGGGCCGGATGAAGCTGGGCGCCCTGCTGCCGCACAACGCCAACATCGGCTACCGCCTGCTTGAGAAGAACCTGACCAAGAAGGAAATCGGCAACCTGATCGATCAGGTCTACCGTCACTGTGGTCAGAAGGCGACGGTCATCTTCGCCGACCAGATGATGCAGCTGGGCTTCCGCGAAGCGGCCAAGGCCGGCATTTCGTTCGGCAAGGACGACATCGTCATTCCGGCCGCCAAGGCCGGTCTGGTCGCCGACACCCGCACCCAGGTCGAGGAGTACGAGCAACAGTACGCCGACGGCCTGATTACCAAGGGTGAGAAGTACAACAAGGTCGTCGACGCCTGGGCCAAGGCCACGGACAAGATCGCCGACGCGATGATGGGCGAGATCGCCCAGCCCCGCGTGCTGATCAAGGGTCAGAACCCCGACATCAACTCGGTGTTCATGATGGCCAACTCCGGCGCCCGTGGTTCGCAGGCGCAGATGAAGCAGCTGGGCGGCATGCGCGGCCTGATGGCCAAGCCCTCGGGCGAGATCATCGAGACGCCGATCATCTCGAACTTCAAGGAAGGCCTGACCGTCCTTGAGTACTTCAACTCCACCCACGGCGCCCGTAAGGGTCTGGCCGACACCGCGCTGAAGACCGCCAACTCCGGCTATCTGACGCGTCGTCTGGTCGACGTGGCGCAGGACTCGATCGTCACCGAGGACGATTGCGGCTCGACGCGGGGCATCACCCTGCGCGCCGTGGTCGAAGGCGGCGACGTGCTGGTCTCGCTGGGTCAACGCGTGCTGGGCCGTTACGCGGCCGAGGACATCAAGGAGCCGGGCGGCGACACCGTCCTGTTCCCGGCGGACACCTACCTGCAGGAAGAAGAAGTCGAGGTCATCGACAAGGCCGGCGTGCAGTCGATCAAGGTCCGTTCGGCCCTGACGTGCGAAGCCGAAGCCGGCATCTGCGCCTTCTGCTACGGCCGTGACCTGGCGCGCGGCACCAACGTCAACATCGGCGAAGCGGTGGGCGTCATCGCCGCCCAGTCGATCGGCGAGCCCGGCACCCAGCTGACGATGCGGACCTTCCACATCGGCGGTACGGCCCAGGTGGCGGAAACCTCGTTCTACGAGGCGACCAACCCCGGCGCCGCCCGGATCAACGGCCCGACCGTCAAGGCCGCGCACGGCGATCTGGTGGCCATGAGCCGCAACGTTACGATCACCATCGTGGTCGACGGCAAGGACCGCGAGACCCACAAGGTCCCGTACGGCGCCCGCATCCGCGTCAAGGAAGGCGGCGATGTCGCCAAGAGCCAGCGTCTGGCGGAGTGGGATCCCTACACCACCCCGATCCTGACGGAAGTCGCCGGTACGGTGCGCTTCGAGGACCTGGTCGAAGGCCTCTCCGTCAAGGAAGAGACCGACGAAGCGACGGGCATCGCCCAGCGCGTCGTCAGCGACTGGCGCGCCTCGCCCCGCGGTTCGGACCTGCGTCCGGCCATGGGCGTGACCAACGGCGACGCCTACGCCAAGCTGGCCTCGGGCTCCGACGCCCGTTACCTGCTGCCGGTGGGCGCGGTTCTGTCCGTGAACAACGGCGACGAGGTCAAGCCGGGCGAAATCATCGCCCGCGTCCCGACCGAAGGCGCCAAGACCCGCGACATCACCGGCGGTCTGCCGCGCGTCGCCGAACTGTTCGAAGCCCGCCGTCCGAAGGACTGCGCCGTCATCGCCGAGATGGATGGCCGCGTTGAGTTCGGTCGCGACTACAAGAACAAGCGCCGCATCAAGATCACCCCGGAGCCGGATGCCGACGGCAACCAGGGCGAGGCGGTCGAGTTCCTGATCCCGAAGGGCAAGCACATCTCCGTCCACGACGGCGATCTGATCCAGAAGGGCGACTACATCATCGACGGCAACCCGGATCCGCACGATCTGCTGCGCATCCAGGGCGTCGAGGCGCTGGCCGAGTATCTGGTGAACGAAGTGCAGGAGGTCTACCGACTGCAGGGCGTGCCGATCAACGACAAGCACATCGAGGTCATCGTCCGTCAGATGCTGCAGAAGGTGGAAGTGCTGGATTCGGGTGAAACCACCCTGATCCGCGGCGACACCGTCGAAGTGGCCGAAGCCGTTCTGGAGAACCAGAAGGTCGAGAAGCGCGGCGGCCGTCTGGCCACCACGCAGCCGGTCCTGCTGGGCATCACCAAGGCGTCGCTGCAGACCCGCAGCTTCATCTCGGCGGCGTCGTTCCAGGAGACCACCCGCGTCCTCACCGACGCCTCGGTCAACGGCAAGCGCGACACCCTGGAAGGCCTGAAGGAAAACGTCATCGTCGGCCGCCTGATCCCGGCCGGTACGGGCGCCTACCTGCGCAGCCTGCAGAAGATCGCCAACGAGCGTGACGCTGAACTGACCCAGGCCCGCGAGGACTCGGTCGAGCCGCTGCCGGCCGACCTGGCCCTGGAACTGGAACAGTCGGAAGGCTGATCCGGGTCACGGACCTGAAAGACTGAAACGGGGGCGGTTCCGGCGACGGAGCCGCCCCTTTTCAATTGGGCGACCGTCGCTATTGCGCGCGGACCCGCGCCGAGAACATAAGCCTCGGATGAGCCGCGAGACCGTGCAGCCGCGAGGATCCGCCCGACCGCTGTCCCTGCGCTGGGTGGCGGCGGGGGCCTGTCTGATCGTGGCCGCCTATACGGCGGTGTTCCTGGTCGTCGGCCACGGCGGCGTCCCCCAAGCGCTGGCGGGCGGGATCGCCAACGCCGTTCCCGTGGTCCTGCTGGGACTGGCGGCGCGCGGACTGATCGTCCGCCATGTGCTGGGGCGGTCGCCTGTCTGGACCGCCGTGGGGCATGCCGTCCTGGCCACGGCGTTCGTCCTGCTGGCCTACTGGTCGCTGCTGGTGCTGCTGGGCCTGATCAACGGGGTGTCGGCGACCGAGTTCGACGTGCGGCCCTTTGATCCCCGGGCGATGGCCTGGCAGTCGCTGCAGAACCTGACGACCTATGGCCTGATCGCCGCCCTGACCCATCTGGACGCGCGGCCGGCCGCGGCGCCCGCCGTCCTGGTCGAGGCGGGGCAGGTCGAGGCCGAACCGAACAGCCTGTCGCGATACTTCATCCGCAGCGGCGACGACCTGCGGCCGATCGAGGTGGCGGGCATCGTCAGCATCGCCGGCGCCGACGACTATGCGGAGGTGAGGACCATCGGCGGCCGCCATCTGGTGCGGATGACCCTGGCGGAGTTCGAGGCGGCCCTGGACGCCGACCGTTTCGCCCGGGTCCATCGATCACACATCGTCAATCTGGACCGCATCGCCCGGGCCGAGCCCGCGGGCAACGGACGCCTGCTGCTGCACATGGAGGACGGGGATCTGATCCAGACCAGCCGCGCGGGTTCCAAGCGGGTGCGCGACCGCGTCCTCTAGCCGTAACCCGCCGTCGGTTCACCGACGCCGGATGTCGAACGGCCGCATTCCGGCCCGACCGTCCACGGTGACGCTATCTCCGGCGGTGAGCTGGAGGTATTCCCCATGATCCGTCTTGTATCGCTGTGTCTGGCGCTGGTGTTGTGTGTTTGGTCCGTGGAGGTGCGGGCCCAGGCTCCGACATTTGACACGCGCTTCAGCGCAGCGGCCGCGCAACTGCTCGACCGGTCGGCGGACGCCGCGCCGACGGGCCGGCGATTGCGGCTGCTGCTGGCCGCCGGACGATACGCCGAGGCCGAGGCGGCGGCGGTGACGCTGGCCGACCAGCTTCGTGCGCAGCAGCCCGGGCGCGCCGCGGCCCTGACGCCGCTGCGCATCTACGCCCGGGCCCGCGCGCACGAAGCGGCGGGGATCGGCAAGGACGCGGCCCTGGCCCGAGCATTCGCGGAGCTGTACGCCGCGCTGCCGGACGGGGAGATGGCGGCGGTGCTGCCGTACTACGGCGCGAACCTTGAGCAGATGCGCGAGCGGGCGACGCAGGCCGCGGCGGCCTGCGCGGGCGTCGCCCTGACGGAGTGCGACACCGGCACCGACGCAGTGTCGGCCTGGGCGACGCTGGAGGTCTGGAGTTATCTGATCCCGGCGTCCGAACCGCTGATCCGCGCCGACGCCGAACGCCGCTTCGTCGTCGACGACACTCTGCTGGTTCCGACCGCCGACGGGGTTGAGATCGCGGTCCTGCTGGTGCGGCCCCGGACAGCGGCCGCCGAGCGGCTGACGACCCTGATGAGCTTCACGATCTACAACCGCGACGACTGGAGCTTCGCGGACGCCGTCCAGATGGCGTCCAGGGGCTATGCGGGCGCGGTGGCCTATTCGCGGGGAAAGGGGCGCAGCACCGGCGATCCGGTTCCCTACCTGCATGACGGCGCCGACGCGGCCGCCGTGATCGACTGGCTGGCCGCGAGGGACTGGAGCGACGGCCGCGTCGGCATGTTCAGCGGCAGCTACAACGCCTTCACCCAGTGGGCGGCCCTGAAGCACCGGCCCAGGGCGTTGCGCGCCATCGCCACCAACGCCTCCAACGCCCCGGGGATCGACTTCCCCATGCAGGGCGGCGTCTTCCAGAATTTCACCTATCCGTGGCCCCTGTATGCGGCGAGCGGATCGGCGCTGGACGAGACCACCTATGGCGACCGCGACCGCTGGGCGCGGCTGAACCGGAACTGGTTCCTGAGCGGGCGGCCCTATCGCGACCTGCCGAGGATCGACGGCCGGTCCAATCCGATCTTCGCCTCGTGGCTGGACCATCCGGACTACGACGCCTTCTGGCAGGCGATGATCCCGCAGGGGCGCGAGTTCGCCGACATCGACATCCCGGTCTACGTCCAGACCGGCTATTTCGACGGCGGCATGGTCGGGGCGCTGCACTATTTCCGGGAGCATCTGCGCCACCGACCCGACGCCGACCACCGCCTGATTGTCGGCCCCTATCACCACACCGCCCAGCAGTCGGGGGTCCTGGCGTCGATCAACGGTTACGATCTGGACCGCAGCGCCCTCATCGACCTGACGGAGATCCGGATGCAGTGGTTCGACCATGTGTTCCGCGGCGCGCCCTTGCCAGAGGCGTTGAGCGACCGGGTGAATTTCCAGGTCATGGGCGCCGATGTCTGGCGCCACGTTCCGACGCTGGAGGCGATGGCCCCGGATCGCCTGAGGCTGTTCCTGGGGGAGGCGGCCGAGGCGGGCGGCGGGCACGCCCTGTCCCCGACGGCGCCGACCGCTGGTGCGGCCATCGACCTGACGGTGGACCTGGCCGACCGCAGCGGCCTGGACGTCGAGGTTCCGCCCGGCCGGCTGGATACCTCGGCGGCGCTGCGGTTCGAGACCGAGCCGTTTCCGAACGGGCTGGAGATCGCCGGGTCGTTCCTCGGACGGCTGGAGGTGGTCACCAACAAGCGGGACGTAGACCTGGAGGTGGTCCTGTTCGAACACCGCGCGGACGGCGGCTATTTCAGGCTGAGCTCGTGGATGAGCCGCGCCAGCTACGCGGACGACCGGCGGTCGCGACGGCTGCTGACCCCGGGCGAGCCCCGCACGCTGGCGTTTGAAAGCGAGACGGTGACCGGACGCCGACTGGCGCCCGGCAGTCGGATCGTCGCCCTGGTCGGGGTTCCGTTCAGGCCGGACGTCCAGATCAATTATGGGACGGGCCGCGACGTCAGCGACGAATCGATCGCTGACGCGGGGGACCCGCTGACGGTCCGGTTCCTGCCGGGCGGCTATCTGGAGCTGGGAACCCGGCCTGGACCGTGAGGGGACGATCCTAGTCCCGGGGGGCGGAGGAGCCGGGGGTCAGCGACCCGCCGCCCGGACGGGGGCCGTCGCGGCGGGTGCGGATGTTCTGGGTCGAATCCGGCTGGAACGAGGGATCCAGATGCGCGCCCGCCACGCCCATGCCGAAGTTGGAGCCGGGGCCGTCCTGTACGCCCACCACGCCGGTCCCACCGGCCAGGGGGCGGCGCCGCGCCTCATACTGGGCCAGGGCCTGCGCGCCCTCGCGGGCGAACTGGGCGTCCCGTTCGGGATTGCCGGCGCCCTCGATCGGAGGCGCGGCGGCGGCCCGTTCGGCGAAGCGGTCCTCGCACACGGCGCGCTCCTCGCGGCTCAGCAACTGGGGACTGGCGCAGCCCGGCCCCCGCGTGCGCAGGCCGCGCCCGACCCGGTCGCCCAGGGTGTCGGGCCGCACCTGCCAGGCCCCGGCCCCCGCCGGCGGCGCGGGCGCGCCGGGAACGGGAGAGGCGAGTCGGGGCGCGGGCGTCGAGGGCCGGTTCTCGTCCTCGTCCCTATTGCGCTGGAACGGCAGGCGGAAACCGAGGACCGAGCGCTGGGCGCCCGCCGGAGTGACTGGGTCGACCGGTTGGGCCGACGGCGGTTCGGGCGTCGGACGCGGCCGCGGCCGCTCGTTCTCCAGCAGGGGGCGGGGCTCGATCTCGACGTAGAGGATGGTCGGCTGGACCGGAAGCTCACGGGTGTGCTCGTCCAGCACCGTCACGGCCAGCCCGCCGAGGACCAGGACGTGAGCGGCCACGGAGGCGCCGACCAGCACCGGCTTGCGCCAGCGGTTCCTGTCACCAGACTTCACCCGCGTCGGCGCCGCCATTCGTCCTCCCGATCCAGCGTTCAGGGGAGGGGGCGAGCGTGGCCTTATTGGGGCGCTGGGCGGCCGCTTCACTCTTCTCGTCGCTGGTTGGGCAGGAAGCCGTGGATGCTGGAGAACAGGCCGACGCTCACCTCGACCCCGCAGTCCGCGACCGGGCCGCTCTTTTCGCATTCGGCGCGCTGCGAGGCCCGGGTTTCACGCCGTTCCGCATAGCCGGCGAGTTCACGCGCGCCCTGGCGGGCGAAGCGGGCGTCGCGCTCGGGGGAGCCCGTGCCCGAAACGGGAGCGGCCTCGGCGCTCTGGTCGCCGAAGCGGTCCTCGCACAGGGCGCGGTCCTCGCGGCTCAGCAACTGAGGGCTGGCGCAGCCCACGCCGCGGGTGCGCAGGCCGCGCCCGACCCGGTCGGCCATGGTCTCGGGCCGGACCTGCCAGGCCCCGGCGCCGGATGGAGGCGCAGGCGCGCCGGGAACGGGCGAGGGAAGGCTGGGCTCGGGCGTCGAGGAAGGAGCAGTCTCATCCTCCTTCCGGTCGCGCCGGAAGGGCAGGCGGAAGCCGAGGACCGAGCGCCGGGCGTCCGTCGGGGCTGCAGCTTCGACCGGTTGAGCTCTCGTCGGTCGGGGCGCCGGCCGCGGCCGCTCATTCTCCAGCAGGGGCCGGGGCTCGATCTCGATGTAGAGAACGGTCGGCTGGGGCGGCATCACGCGGGCGGGCTCGTCCAGCACCGTTACGGCCAGCCCCCCGAGGACGAGAATGTGAGCCGCCACGGAGGCCGCGACCAGTCCCGCCCGCGTCCTCGCCGCCTGTCGCGCTGGTCCCGCCAACCGCCACCCCCGATGTCCACGCACAGGGGAGGGGGCCAGCGTGGCCGTATTGCGGCTTGATCCGGGCCATTCCGCGAGCGGACAAGGCGTGAGAGAACGGGGGATGTTCGCTCTCGCGCTTCTCACCGTTCTCGCCGCGCCGCAGGATCCGGGGACCTTGCCCGAAACCACCCTACCTGATGTGGTCGCCGAGGCGCCGCTTCGTGGGGGACGGGTCGTGCTCAGCTGCGTCGTTCAATCGAACGGCGCCCTGAACGACTGCCAGGTCGTTTCCGAGACGCCGCGGGGCGCCGGCCTCGGCGCGAGGGTCCTGGAGGGCGCCCGGCGGGCCCGAACGAATCCGGGCGGACGCGGTGGCGACAGTGGGGGGCGCGTGACCTTCACTGTTCACATCACGCCTCCGTCGGCCGCGCCCACCGACCGTTAGCGCAGCCAGCCCTTCTTCTTGATGTAGATCAGCGGCAGCAGGGCCGCGAGCAGGGTCAGGACGATGGTGAAGCTGAAGCCGTGCTTCCACGCCAGCTCCGGCATGACGGCGAAATTCATGCCGTAGAAGGTCGCCACCAGGGTGGGCGGCAGGAAGACCGCCGTGATGATGGTGAACACCTTGACGATCTCGTTCTGCTTGACGCTGAGCGAGGTCATCACCGAGTTCTGCAGGTAGCGGACCTTGTCGTGCTCGAACCCGGCGTGCTCCTTCACGCTGGCGATGTCCGAGATCAGGGTCTCGACATACTGGCGCAGGTCCCGGGCCTCGCCGCCGATCTCGAGGCGGAGATAGCGGGCCGCGCGCTCCAGCAGGAGCTGGCTCTCCTGGATGCGCGAGATCAGCTCTTCCTTGTCGTTCAGGTCGGCCATCGCATCGTGGATGTCGCTGGAGTCGATGCTCTGGCCGGTCTCGTCGACCCCTTCCGCGATCATGCGGATCCGGTCGTTGACGCCCTCGAGCGCCCCGCTGGCGAGGCCGAGCACATGGTCCGTGTTGGCGTTCAAGGCCAGCAGCAGGACGTACATCACCGCCGCCCGGCCCGCGCCCAGGTCGGGCCGCCGCGCCAGCATGGCGGGCGCGCGGTCGAAGGCCGGGAAGCCGTCGGCGGGCTCCAGGGTGATCAGGACGTCGTCGCCCAGGGCGAAGATCACGGTCTGCTGGCGCACCTCGGAACCGTCCCGCACCAGGCTGGCGACGGGCAGGTACAGGAACCGGGCGTCCTCCTCGAAGACATCGTCGGCGGCGGGGAAGCGGCAGCCGTGCACGGCGGCGGCGTGGGCCAGGGCTGCGCCGTCGCCGCGGCGCAGGCGCAGCCAGGCCGTCGGCGAGACCTTCGAGGCATGGGTGGTGAGCAGGTCGGTCATTGCGCGCCCTCCTGCCGGACGGGGGCGTCCGCGTGGCTGGGGGAGGTGGACGACGTGACCGTCGGATGGGTCTCGTCGTCTCCGCCCAGGGCGAAGTGGACGATCAGCATGGCGCCCGAGAGCACCAGGTACAGAACCACCACGGCGGTGATGACTTCGCGCTCCAGGCCGGAGGCGGCGTGGGGTTTGCGGGGCGTGGCGGGGGTGGTTTGGCGGCGGATGTTCATCGCTCGTCTCCTTGCGGCCGGCGCGGACGCCGGCGGGACGAGCGGAGGCCGAAGCCCCTAGCCGAGACTCCGGATCACGCCCGTCCGACCGAGGTCGGCGGCGACCTTCGATGTCTTGCGCGAGGAGGCGGTGGTGATGACCGCGCCTCCGATGCGACTAGGATAGGGGTCCATGGTTCGGATTCGTTCTGCGCCTCGGAAATGAGGCGTGGCGGACCTAGGCTTGGGGGCAGGGGGTGTCAACCCCGGCCCGCGGGGCGCTGCGCCCTTGACCTGACGGGCCTCCGCGCGTAGAAGCCGCCCACTTTCGCGAGGGATGTCCCCGGACCTCCATCCTGATCGTGACAATCGAATGCGACGGGCTGTGCCCGCCGGAACGCCCAAAGCGCGCGTTCCGGTTTTTGCGTTTGACCCCGGTGTTGCGCGTGTTGCGCACCATCGACAACACCCGGGCGGCCCCTCGTCGAGAGACGGTCGTCCAAAAGAAGGTTCACCGAGGCGCTCCGGCCGAAAGGCACACGCTTCCATCGATCGAAGAGAACGAGTTTCGAATGCCGACTATCAACCAGCTGATCCGCAAGCCGCGCGCCCCCAAGCCGGTCCGTAACAAGGTCCCGGCCCTGAAGGGGTGCCCGCAACGCCGCGGCGTCTGCACCCGCGTCTACACCACGACCCCGAAGAAGCCGAACTCGGCGCTTCGTAAGGTCGCCAAGGTCCGTCTGACCACCGGCATCGAAGCCGTGTGCTACATCCCGGGCGAAGGCCACAACCTGCAGGAGCACTCGGTTGTGCTGATCCGCGGCGGCCGCGTGAAGGACCTTCCCGGCGTTCGCTACCACATCCTGCGCGGCGTGCTCGACACGCAAGGCGTCAAGGACCGCAAGCAGCGCCGTTCGCACTACGGCGCCAAGCGTCCGAAGTAAGCGATCGCTTCATTCCATTCGCCGGCCGGGACCTTCGGGGTTCGGGCCGGCCGTCCGATACCGATTTAGAAGGCCAAGCCCATGTCCCGTCGTCACCGCGCACAGAAGCGCGAAGTTCTGCCGGATCCCAAGTTCAAGGATCTGACCGTCACCAAGTTCATGAACTACGTCATGTACGAAGGTAAGAAGGCCGTCGCCGAGAACATCGTGTACGGCGCCTTCGACATCCTGGCCGACAAGAAGAAGGACCAGGAGCCCGTCGCGACCTTCCACACCGCGCTGGAAAACGTCGCCCCGGCCGTCGAAGTCCGCTCGCGTCGCGTCGGCGGCGCCACCTACCAGGTGCCGGTCGAAGTCCGTCCGGACCGCCGCAAGGCCCTGGCCATCCGCTGGCTGGTCAACGCCGCGCGCAAGCGTGGTGAGAACACCATGACGGAAAAGCTGGCCGCCGAGCTGCTGGACGCTTCGAACAACCGCGGCACCGCCGTGAAGAAGCGCGAAGACACCCACAAGATGGCCGAAGCCAACCGCGCCTTCAGCCACTACCGCTGGTAAGCCTTTCGGGACGCCGCCGGTCTTCAAGATAAGGCCGGGGGTTCCTATCTACCGACTATCCGGCGCGGGCGGTTTGAGCTAAATCGCCCGCGCTCGCTTATCCGAACATTCCCGAGGCGCCCGAAGCGGCGCCGCATTGACCGCAAGGCACGCTCCCATGCCCCGCACGCATAAAATCGAAGACTACCGCAACTTCGGCATCATGGCGCACATCGACGCCGGCAAGACGACGACGACCGAGCGGATCCTGTATTACACCGGCAAGTCCCACAAGATCGGCGAAGTCCACGACGGCGCCGCCACCATGGACTGGATGGACCAGGAGCAGGAACGCGGCATCACGATCACGTCGGCCGCGACGACCGCTTACTGGAAAGAAAAGCGCCTCAACATCATCGACACCCCCGGGCACGTGGACTTCACCATTGAAGTCGAGCGCTCGCTGCGCGTCCTCGACGGCGCCGTGACGGTGCTGGACGGCAACGCCGGCGTCGAGCCGCAGACCGAAACCGTCTGGCGTCAGGCCGACAAGTACTCGGTGCCGCGCATCGTCTTCGTCAACAAGATGGACAAGATCGGCGCCGACTTCGACGCCTCGGTCCAGTCGATCCGCGACCGTCTGGGCGCCAAGGCCGTGCCGATCCAATTCCCGATCGGCGCCGAAAGCTCGCTGTCGGGCCTGGTCGACGTCGTCGAAATGCGTTCGGTGGTCTGGGACAACGACGCCCTGGGCGCCAACTTCACCGTCGGCGAGATCCCGGCTGACCTGATGGACAAGGCCGTGGCCGCCCGTCAGTACCTGATCGACAACGCCGTCGAACTCGACGACGAGGCGATGGAAGCCTACCTCGACGGACAGGAGCCCTCGGTCGAGACGCTGAAGAAGTGCATCCGCAAGGCTGTGCTGACCGGCGCCTTCTACCCGATCCTGTGCGGCTCGGCGTTCAAGAACAAGGGCGTGCAGACGCTGCTGGACGCCGTCGTCGACTACCTGCCGTCGCCGCTGGACATCCCGCCGACCCCGGGCATCGACTTCCGCACCGAAGAGCCGGTCGTGCGTCACGCCTCGGACGATGAACCCCTGTCGGTTCTGGCGTTCAAGATCATGGACGACCCCTTCGTCGGCTCGCTGACCTTCTGCCGCCTGTACTCGGGCAAGATGGAAACCGGCATGTCGCTGCTGAACTCCAGCCGTGACCGCAAGGAACGCGTCGGCCGCATGCTGCAGATGCACTCGAACAACCGCGAGGACATCAAGGAAGCCTACGCCGGCGACATCGTCGCCCTGGCCGGCCTGAAGGACACCCGCACCGGGGACACCCTGTGCGACCCGATCAAGTCGCCCGTCATCCTCGAGAAGATGGAATTCCCGGCGCCGGTCATCGAGATCTCGGTCGAGCCCAAGACCAAGGCCGACCAGGAGAAGCTGGGCATCGCCCTGGCCAAGCTGGCCTCGGAAGATCCCTCGTTCACCGTCTCGACGGACCACGAGTCGGGCCAGACCATCCTGAAGGGGATGGGCGAGCTTCACCTGGACATCAAGATCGACATCCTGCGCCGCACCTACAAGGTCGACGCGACGATCGGCGCCCCGCAGGTCGCCTACCGTGAATCGCTGGGCCGCAAGGTCGACATCGACTACACGCACAAGAAGCAGACCGGCGGTACGGGCCAGTTCGCCCGCGTCATGATCACCTTCGAGCCGGGCGAGCCGGGTTCGGGCTTCGTGTTCGAATCCGCCATCGTCGGCGGCGCGGTGCCCAAGGAATACATCCCGGGCGTCGAGAAGGGGCTGGAGTCCATCAAGGACGGCGGCCTGCTGGCCGGCTTCCCGCTGATCGACTTCAAGGCGACCCTGACGGACGGCAAGTTCCACGACGTCGACTCCTCGGTCCTGGCGTTCGAAATCGCGGCCCGCGCCGCGTTCCGCGAACTGAAGGAAAAGGGCGCGCCGAAGCTGCTCGAGCCGATCATGGCTGTGGAAGTCGTGACCCCCGAGGACTACCTCGGTTCGGTCATCGGCGACCTGAACGGCCGTCGCGGCATGATCCAGGGTCAGGACATGCGCGGCAACGCCACCGTCGTGAACGCCTTCGTGCCGCTGGCCAACATGTTCGGCTATGTGAACACGCTTCGCGGCATGTCGCAGGGCCGCGCGGCCTTCACCATGCAGTACGACCACTATGAGCCGGTGCCGCAACACGTCGCCGACGAAGTCATCAAGAAGTACAGCGCCTAAACCCCAACCCATCCCGGCGGATCCGCAAGGGTCCGCCGGACCCCTGAAAACTAGGACAAAGCCCCCTGTTCAGGGGACGGAGAGAAGAGAATGGCCAAGGAAAAGTTCGAACGCACCAAGCCGCACTGCAACATCGGCACGATCGGTCACGTTGACCACGGCAAGAC
>NZ_JBWKOL010000008.1:0-149149 GCF_059416065.1 Brevundimonas sp. GW821-FHT09G01 | reverse complement strand
GACCGGCTCAGGCTGGGCGACGACCGCCACCACCGGAGGCGCGGCCTCGGGCGAAACGGACGGCGGGACAGGGGTGGAGGCCACAGGCGCCGGCGCGGGCGTCTCGGCCGGCGACCGCGTCAGGGCCCAGGCGCCGACGGCCACGGCCGCGAGGGCGGCCACGCCGCCGCCGACGTAGAGCGGCAGACGCCCGGAAGACCCGCCACGCGCGGCGACGGTCCCGGCGGGCGCGGCGCGGCGCGGGGCCGCGACCACCATGTCGTCCAGGGTCACGACTTCGGGGGCGGGCGTCGGGACCGGAGCGGCGACCGGCGATGCGGCGGGGATGGGGGCGGGTTCCGGTTCAGGCAGAGGCCGCACGGCGAGATCCGGCGCGGCTACGGCGGGTGCGGCGGGCGCCGGCGCCGCGCGTTCGGGCTCGGGCCTCGGCGCGGGCTTCGGCGCGGCCGGGGCGGCGCGCGGGATCATGGAGCCGCTGAGAATGCCGGACGACGGGGGCGGCGCGGGCCGGGGCTTCGGCGGTTCGGGCAGGGGCGGCAGGGTCGAGCCGCGCGGCAGCGGCCCGGCGCGGAACACCGTCGCGGGCGGGCGACCCCAGGTCACCGGGCGGCGGAAAGGCTCCGGCTGGGCCTGGCCGTTGACGGGCGAACCGTTCAGCTTGGGGTCGTTCTGATTGGACATGCAGGCTCCCGCGCCGTGTACGGCGCGTTTCTCAAACGCGGACTGGCGACGAAGGTGGCCGCCGATCTGGCCGCTTTCGTGACGCTCTAGTTCTTCAGCCGGTAGCCGGTGCGGAACATCCAGCCGATGACGGCCAGGCAGCCGAAGAGGAAGGCCAGGGTCGCCGTCAGGCTAACGCCGATCCCCACGTCCCCCGACCCGTAGAAGGTCCAGCGGAAGCCCGAGATCAGATAGACCACCGGGTTGAAGTGGGTGATCGTCCTCCACGGCTCGGGCAGCATGTGGATCGAGTAGAAGGACCCGCCGAGGAAGGTCAGCGGCGTCACCACCAGCATGGGGATGAACTGCAGCTGCTCGAAGCTCTGCGCCCAGATGCCGATGATGAAGCCGAACAGGCTGAAGGTCGTCGAGATCAGGATCAGGAACAGCAGCATCTCGACCGGGTGCAGGATCTGCAGGGGCACGAAGAGGGCCGCAGTGGCCAGGATGATCAGCCCCAGCACCGCCGACTTGGTCGCCGCCGCCCCGACATAGGCCAGGACGATCTCCAGCGGGCTGACGGGCGCCGAGAGCAGCTCGTAGATCGTGCCCGTGAATTTCGGGAAGTAGATGCCGAACGAGGCGTTGAAGATCGACTGGGTGAACAGGCTCAGCATGATCAGCCCGGGCACGATGAAGGCGCCGTAGGGCACGCCGTCGATCTCGGTCATCCGCGATCCGATCGCGGAGCCGAAGACGACGAAATACAGGGCCGTGGTGATGACCGGCGTCACGATGGACTGCCAGATGGTGCGCAGGGCGCGCGCCATCTCGAAGCGGTAGATCGCCCAGACGCCGTAACCGTTGAACGCCATCACGCCGCCTCCGACTTCGACTGGTGGACCAGACCCACGAAAATATCCTCAAGCGAGCTCTGGCGCGTGCTCAGGTCCTTGAACCCGACGCCGATGTCGCTGAGCCGCCGCAGCAGGGACGGCACGCCGGTGCGTTCGGCGTTGGAGTCGAAGACGTACTCCAGCTCGGTCCCGTCCGACTTGAGCTCCAGGACCCATTCGGACAGCTCGGCGGGCAGGACCTCCAGCGGCTCCTGCAGCTGCAGGGTCAGCGTCTTGCGGCCCAGCTTCTTCATCAGGGTCGTCTTGTCCTCGACCAGGATCAGTTCGCCCTTCAGGATCACGCCCACCCGATCGGCCATCTCCTCGGCCTCCTCGATGTAGTGGGTGGTCAGGATGATGGTCACGCCGCGCTCGCGCAGCTTGCGGACCATCTCCCACATGTCCTTGCGCAGCTCGACGTCGACGCCCGCCGTGGGCTCGTCGAGGAACAGGATGTCGGGCTCGTGGCTCAGGGCCTTGGCGATCATGACCCGGCGCTTCATGCCGCCGGACAGGGTCATGATCTTGGAGTCCTTCTTGTCCCACAGGCTGAGGTCGCGAAGGATCTGCTCGACGTAGGCCGGGTTCGGCGCCTTGCCGAACAGGCCGCGGCTGAAGGTCACCGTCGCCCATACGGTCTCGAACGCGTCCGTGGTCAGCTCCTGAGGCACCAGGCCGATGACGGTGCGCGCCTTGCGGTAGGCCTTCTGGGTATCGTGGCCGTCGGCCGTCACCGTGCCGCTGCTCGGCGTGACGATGCCGCAGACGATGGAGATCAGGGTGGTCTTGCCCGCCCCGTTCGGCCCCAGAAGGGCGAAGATCTCGCCCTTGGCGATCGTCAGATCGACGGGCTTGAGGGCTTGCAGCCCGGACTTATAGGTCTTGGTCAGACCCTGGATTGTGATTGCGGGCGGCATGGGGGTCCCTCTCCCTGGGGCCCGCAGATATGCGCCGCCCCCGTTCCGGACAAGGGCGCCGCGGCTCCAGCGGAGCCATATCTTTCGCGATGAGTTGGGCAGGGGTGTCTCGCCTCTCCTCCACGCTTCGCTCCGGCCTGCGCCGATTGACCCCTGCCCGCCGACGGAAGCGCGCGGTCGTGCTGAACGGCCTCGAGCTGATCGCCCGCATAGGCTACGGCGCGCGCGGGTTCGTCTATCTGTCCGGTGGAGCGCTGACCCTGCTGGCCATCCCCGGGCTGGTCGATGGCGCGGCCGGAACCCGCGGCGCCATCGGCTGGCTGGCCCAGCAGCCGCTCGGCCGGGCCTGGGTCCTGCTGCTGGGCCTCGGCCTGCTGGCCATTGTGGTCTGGCGGATGCTGCAGGCGATCTGGGACGCGGACAATGAGGGACATGACCAGCAGGGCCTGAGCACCCGCATGAGCCAGGGGTTCAGCGGCGTCGGCTACGCCCTGCTGGCCTGCAGCGCGTTCAGCCTTCTGTTCCACACCCCCGCCGATCCGGGCGCGGCCGAGATCGCCGCGGGCCATCGCGAGGCGGCGCGAATGCTATCGCTGCCGTTCGGCAATCTGCTTCTGGCGGGAATCGGTCTGTGCATCGCCGGGGTGGGGATCGCCAACATCGTCAGAGCGTGGCGTGACGACTTCGCCGCCTACCTGTCCTGTTCGGTCGAGCTTTGCCGCCGGGTCGTTCCGCTGGCGCGCGCCGGCTACATGGCGCGCGGGATCGCGTGGCTGCCGCTGGCGGCCTTGATCTTCCTCGCCGGGGTTCGGTCGCGGGCCTCGGACGTGACAAGCTTCGACGCCGCGCTGGACGCCCTGGGTCGTCAGCCGGGCGGCGCGGCTTTGCTGGCCGCGGCCGCGCTGGGCTTCATCGGCTTCGGACTGTTCTCCTTCATCGAGGCCCGCTTCCGCCGCATCCGGCCACCGCGCGAGATCGTACCAGTCTGAGGCCGCGGAACTCCCTTCCCGGCCGGGTATTCACGATCCGGAGATCGCCTCATGACCCCGCGCGTCCTCGCCGCCGTCGCCCTGATGGGCGCCCTGTCCGCCTGTGTCACCGCGCCCTCGCCGTCCGAATACCGCGCCCCTCAACCCGCCCGCGCCGTAGACGCCGACCGTCTGTGGTCCGGCCGCTGGATCGAGGTCGCCCGCCTGCCCGACCGACTGACCGACGGCTGCGTCGCCGGCGCATCCAACTATGTCCTCGTCTCGGCGACGCGGGTCGACGTGCGCGACACCTGCGAACAGGGCCAGCCGGGCGGACGCGAGAAGTCCATCGGCGGGCGCGGCGAGATTCTTGACCCGGGGACGAACACGAAGCTTCGGGTGCGCTACCTCGGCGGGTTCGTGACCTGGGACTACTGGGTGCTGGACCACGACGAGGCCTACACCTGGTTCATCTCGGCCGACCCGACCTTCGAGCGGTTGTTCATCTACACCCGTGAAATCCCGAGCCCTGCCCAGCGCGAACGACTGACCGAACGCGCCCGCGCTTTGGGCTATGATGTCAGCCGCCTCGAGTTTCCCGCCCAGCCTACCCCTTGAAGGACCCGCCCATGCGTGTCTCGGCCCTCGCCCTCTCTTCTCTCTTCGCCCTCACGCTCGCCGCCTGCGGCACGGAATCGACGCTGGATCCCGCCGCCGGCTACGGCGCTGACCCGGTGCTGCCCGCGCCCCGCCACACCCTGCTTCCGACGGTCAATATCGCCGACGCCGCCGGTTGGCCGCAGGGCCGGACCCCGGTCGCGGCCCCGGGCTTCCGGGTGCAGGCCTTCGCCGCCGGTCTGACCCATCCGCGCTGGCTCTACCGTCTGCCCAACGGCGACATCCTGGTGGCCGAAACCAATGCGCCGCCCAAGCCCGAAGGGCTGGACGACGGCGCCGGGGGCGGTTTCCGCGCCTGGGCGCAGGGGCTGGTGATGAAGAGGGCCGGCGCGCGCACGCCCAGCCCCGACCGCATCACCCTGCTGCGCGACACCGACGGCGACGGCGTGGCCGAGACCCGGTCGGTCCTGCTCGAGAACCTGATGTCGCCCTTCGGCATGGCCCTGGTCGGGAACGCCCTCTACGTCGCCAACGCCGACGCCGTGGTGGCCTTCCCCTACCAGACCGGCCAGACGCGGATCGAGGCCGAACCGCGCAAGATCGCCGACCTGCCCGCGGGCCGGAACCACCACTGGACCAAGAGCCTGGTCGCCAGCGCCGATGGATCGCGCCTCTATGTCGGGGTCGGGTCGAACTCCAACATCGGCGAGAACGGGATGGACGAGGAAACCGACCGCGCCGCCATCCTGGAGATCAATCCGGCGACCGGCGCGCGGCGGGTCTACGCCTCGGGCCTGCGTAACCCGGTGGGACTGGCGTGGCAGCCCGACAGCGGCCGGCTGTGGGTGTCGGTCAATGAGCGCGACGAGCTCGGCAACGACCTGGTCCCCGACTACATGACCTCGGTCACGCCCGGCGGCTTCTACGGCTGGCCGTTCAGCTACTACGGCCAGACCGTCGACGAACGGGTCGAGCCCCAGGATCCCGCCCTCGTCGCCCGCGCATTGCGGCCGGACTACGCGCTAGGCGCCCATACCGCCTCGCTGGGCCTGACCTTCGGCGAGGGGACGCTGTTCCCGGTCCGCTATCGCGGCGGAGCCTTCGTCGGTCAGCACGGGTCGTGGAACCGCAAGCCGCGCAACGGCTACCGCGTGCTGTTCGTCCCCTTCGTCAACGGCGTGCCGTCCGGCCCGCCCGAGGACATCCTGACCGGCTTCATCAGCGCCCAGGACACGGCCATGGGCCGCCCGGTCGGGGTGCAGTTCGACCGCACCGGCGCCCTGCTGGTCGCCGACGACGTGGGCGACGTCATCTGGCGCGTGTCGCCCACCGCCTGACAGGCGAAGGCCCCGGCGGATCGCTCCACCGGGGACTTGCAAGGGTCTACGCCGGGATCAGTTCAGCGGTTCGACCACGATGACTGGCGGGGGCGCGGCCGGGGCCGGGGCCGGCGTCACGGTCGGCGCCGGGGCGGCCGGAGCGCTGTTCAGCGTCGAGGTCACCGGCGACGGCGCGGGCGCGGCGACGCTCGGAGCGGGAGTGGGGGCCGGCGTCTCGGCGCGCGGCGCGGCGCGGCGGACCACGGGAGCTTCACGGCGAACCGGGGCTGGGGCGGCCTGACGCGCCACCGGCTCGGGCGTGGCGTCGACCGGAGCGGGCTCAGCGGCCAGCGGCGCGATCGGCGGAGCCGGAGTGATCGGCAGGACCGGGGCGGTCGCCGCCGCTTCGGCCAGCGGAGCCTCGGCGACGTCGCCGCCGCCGTTCATCAGCATCATGGCCGCGGCGCCGCCGATCACCAGAACCCCGATCGGGGCCAGGATCATCCAGGTGCGCATGCCGCCCTTGCGGCGAAGCTGGGCCTTGGTGCGTGCATAGACGGGGACGAAGGTCTCTTCACCAACGACGTCGGCGCGGTCTTGGGGATAGGTAACGGACATCTCTGTTCCTCCTTGAGCGTGGGTTTCCAACCGCCCCGGAAGAGCGCGGTTCCGCGAACAGGTTGAATGTCCTGAAGAAACACCTTTGCTGACACATGTGGGGCGGCAAGCGCCCCGTTTGACGGCCGTCATCCGGCCGGATGAGGCGACAAGAGGGTCCTGAAGTGACGCTGCGTCACCGCCGCTTCGGCGCCACGCCCCACGGCAAACCGGTCCGCAAACCGTTCGCAAACGGCCAAAAACGACGCGCCGATTCTCCCACCGGTTGACCCGGCGGACCGGCTTGTTCATCACCAGAGAGGGCATCTGGCGAGTGGACGTGGCTATGGGTTTGGTGGCGAACATCCGGCGAGACATTCGGTTCGTGAAGGGCCTTCGCCGCCTGCTCGGCCGCATCAAGCCGATCACCATGGACAGCGTCGACCTGGTCTGTGACGACTGGGAAGAGGCCGTCGACAAGTTTTCCGACCACATCGCCATCCAGGACGACCGCCGCTCGATCTCCTATCGGGACCTGGACGCCATGGCCAACCGGTTCGGCCACTGGGCGGTCAGCCGCCGCCTGAAGCGGGGCGATACGGTCGCCCTGGTGATGCTGAACCGGGCCGAATACATCGCCGCCTGGATCGGCTTCTCCAAGGTCGGGGTCGGCACGGCGCTGATCAACACCAACCTGACCGGCCACGCCCTGGCCCACTGCCTGACCATCTCCAACGCCTCGCAGGTCGTCACCGACGAGGATTGCTGGCGCAAGGTCGAGGATGCCCGCCCGCTGGTCGACCGTAACCTGATGCTCTGGGTGCTGGGCCTGTCCGACACGGATGAAGCCGATGAGCGCCGCGGCCTGGACAAGCCGGTGCGCAGCGGCTCCTCGGTGCGGCCCGCCCGCTCGATCCGCTCGGGCCTGACCAACCGCGACACGGCGCTGTACATCTACACCTCGGGCACGACCGGCCTGCCCAAGGCGGCCAAGATCACCCACGCTCGCGCCCGCACCTATATGCGCGCCTTCGCCGGAGCCACTGCGGGAACCGAGAAGGACGTCACGTTCAACGTCCTGCCCCTGTACCACTCGACCGGCGGCCTGGTCGGCATCGGCCCCGCCCTGCTGAACGGCGGCCGCCTGGTCCTGCGCAAGCGCTTCTCGGCCACCAATTTCTGGCCGGACGTGAAGGCCTCGGGCGCGACCCTGTTCGTCTATATCGGCGAGCTGTGCCGCTACCTGATCAACTGCCCGGAGAACCCCGACGAGCGCGCCCACAAGCTGCGCCTCGCCTTCGGCAACGGCCTGCGCCCCGATGTCTGGGAAGACTTCCAGAAGCGCTTCGCCGTGCCCGAGATCCTCGAGTTCTACGGTTCGACCGAGGGCAACGTCTCGCTGTTCAACTTCGACGGCAAGGCGGGCGCCATCGGCCGCGTTCCGGGTTTCCTGAAGAAGCAGATCAACTGTCGGCTGGTCCGTTTCGACATCGACACCGAACTGCCCGTGCGGGGTCCGGACGGCCTGTGCCAGCTGGCCAAGGCGGGCGAGGTCGGCGAGGCCCTGGGCCAGATCGGCGACGACACCCGCCACGCCTTCTCCGGCTATGCCGACAAGGCGGCGTCGGAGAAGAAGATCCTGCGCGACGTGTTCGTCAAGGGCGACCGCTGGTTCCGCACCGGCGACCTGATGAGGCAGGACTCGGACGGCTACATCTATTTCATCGACCGGATCGGCGACACCTACCGCTGGAAGGGTGAGAACGTCTCGACCGCCGAGGTCGAACAGCGGCTGGCCGACGCGCCGGGCGTCAAGGAGGTCGTGGCCTACGGCGTTCCGGTGCCGGGCCAGGAAGGCAAGGCCGGCATGGTCGCCCTGGTGATCGACGGCCGCTTCTCGGCCAAGGTCTTCGCCGAATGGGTGGATCAGGAACTGCCGTCCTACGCCCGCCCCGCCTTCATCCGCCTGATCAAGTCGGCCGAGACGACCGGGACCTTCAAATACCGCAAGGTCGACCTGGTCGCCGACGGCTTCGATCCGGACAAGGTGGACGGCGCCCTCTACGTCCGCGGCGGCAAGAACGGCTACGCCAAGCTGACCGAGGCAGCCCGCGCGGCGATCCTGTCCGGCGAAACGCGGCTCTGATATCCGCGGAATCGCAACCGCAGATTAATCATTAACAGCGATGGTCGGCCTCTCGCGCGCGTTGGGGCTCCCCGTCTTCTCATGTTCCAGATTATCGGCATTGTGCTGCTGTTCGCCCTCGTGTTCGGCAGCTACGCCATCTCGGGCGGCAAGTTCGAGGTGATCCTGCACGCCGCGCCTCACGAGTTGATGGCGATCGGCGGCGCGGGCATCGCCGCCTTCCTGATCTCCAACAGCGTGCCGGTGCTGAAGTCCTCGCTCAGCGGCCTGGGCAAGGCCTTCGCGGGGCCCAAATGGAAGAAGCAGGACTACAAGGACCTGCTGTCGCTGCTGTTCCAGCTGACCAAGACGATGAAGTCCAAGGGCGTCATCGCCCTGGAAAGCCACATCGAGAAGCCGGCCGAGAGCGCCATCTTCCAGAAATACCCCAAGGTGCTGAAGGACCACTTCGCCACGGACTTCATCTGCGACACCCTGCGGATGATGACGATGAACCTGGAGGATCCTCACCAGATCGAGGACGCCATGGAGAAGCAGCTCGAGAAGCACCACCACGAGGCGTCAGGCGCCCCGGGCGCGCTGCAGAACCTCGCCGACGCCCTTCCGGCGCTGGGCATCGTCGCGGCCGTGCTGGGCGTCATCAAGACCATGGGCTCGATCACCGAGCCGCCGGAAATCCTGGGCGGCATGATCGGCGGCGCCCTGGTCGGCACCTTCATGGGCGTGTTCCTGGCCTATGGCCTGGTCGGCCCCCTGGCCGCGCGCCTGAAGGCGATCGTCGACGAGGAAGGCGCCTACTACAAGATCATCCAGTCGGTGCTGGTCGCCCACCTGCACGGCAATGCGGCCCAGATCTCGGTCGAGATCGGTCGCGGCGACATCCCCTCGTCGGCCCAGCCGTCCTTCGCCGAGATGGAAGAGACCCTGTCGGCCGCCCCGGCCGTCTAGCCTCACGCCGTCTTCACGGACGCTCAACGCTGATCACGGTTCCGGGAACGCCCCGGCTGTTCGCCGGTTGTCTGGCCGACGGATCGTGAAAGCGACCGCTCCAGGCGTCGCTGCGACCGTTGGAGGATCTCCCATGAGAGCGATCACCCTCGCCCTGGCGACGACCGGCGCCCTGGTTCTGGCGGCCTGTTCGAGCCAGGACGACGCAAAGAACAATGCAGCCGCGGATGCAGGCGCAGACGCCGCCGCGACCGCGCCGACCACCGGAACGCCCGCACCCTCGGACACCGCCACGCCGCCGCCGGTCGATCCCGCCGCGCCGACGTCCCACGATCCGGCCGGCGCGCCGCAAACCCCGCCGACCCTGCCGGTGGAGCCCGGCACGACGCCGTCCACCCCGGCCACGCAACCGCCCGCCCCATAGGACCGGCGCGGAAAGCTGACGCTTCCGTATGTTACACCCGTTCACGAAGCCGTGAGATTTTTACTTGCGCTTCGTCTCGCCTTCCCGTTAGCTCCGGGGTGCGAGGACTCATGATCTCGTGAACCTTCTGAAGGATGAAACCCATGCGCATCACTGCTCTGATCGCCGCCTCGGCCGCCGCTCTGGCCCTGGCCGCCTGCCAACCGGCCGCCGAAGAAAAGGCCGCTGACGCCTCGGCCGACGCCGCTGCCGCCGCCGACACCGCCACGGACGCCGCCGCGACCGCCGACCAAGCCGCCGCTGACGCGACCGCCGCCGCCGGCGACGCGTCCGCCGCCGCCGCCACCGCGGCTGCTCCGGCCGCTGACGGCGCGATGGCTCCGGCCGCCGCCCCGGCCGCTCCGGCCGCTGCTCCGGCTGCCGCTCACTAAGAGCCTTCGAACACGGCCTTCGGGCCTGGTTCGAGAGAAGGGTCGCCCTCACGGGCGGCCCTTTTTCGTTGCCGCCCGCCCGTGTAGGTCGGAGCCATGACCGATGACCGCTCGCCCCGTCTGCTCTGGACCGAAGACGGCGCGCCCCAATCGGGCCGGTTCGGAGACGTCTACTTCTCCCGCGAGGACGGCCTGGCCGAGACCCGTGCGGTCTTTCTGGCGGGCTGCGGCCTGCCCGAGGCGTGGACCGGGCGGCGGCGCTTCACCGTGGCCGAGCTGGGCTTCGGCGCCGGGCTGAACATCGCCGCCCTGCTGGACCTTTGGCGGCGCGAGGGCCCGGCGGAGGGCCGGCTGCACATCGTCTCGGTCGAGGGCTTTCCCCTGACCCGCGACGAAGCCGCGCGCGCCCTGTCGGCCTGGCCCGAGATCGCCGAGGCCGCCGAGGCCCTGCTGGCCGCCTGGCCCGCTCCGACGCCGGGCCTGCACCGGTTGGATCTCCCCGACTTCAACGCCACCCTCGATCTGGCGGTCGGCGAGGTGGAGGACGCCCTGACCCAATGGTCCGGCGCGGCGGACGCCTGGTTCCTGGACGGCTTCGCCCCCTCGACCAATCCCGGCATGTGGTCGGATGCGGTGATGGACCTGATCGCCGCCCGATCGGCCCCCGGCGCACGCGTGGCCACCTTCACCGTGGCCGGCGCGGTCCGGCGCGGCCTGACCGAGCGGGGCTTCGCCGTCGAGAAGCGGCCCGGCCACGGCCGCAAGCGCGAGCGGCTGGAGGCCCGGCTGCCGGGCGGCGTTCTCGACCCCGCCCCGCCCCGCGTCGCCGTCATCGGCGCCGGCGTCGCGGGCGCGGCCATGGCCCGCGCCTTCGCCGCCCTGGGGCTGCGCCCGGCCGTGATCGAGGCCGAAGCGCCGGGCGCGGGCGCGTCGGGCTTCGCGGCGGCCCTGGTCACGCCGCGCCTGGACGCGGGCGACCGCGGCATCGCCGCCCTCTACGCCGGCGCCCTCGAGCGGGCCGCGCGCCTCTACGCCGCCACGCCCGGCGCGGTGCTGAGCCGGGGCGTGCTGCAGCTGGAACAGGCCCCGCGCGACGCGGGCCGACACGCCAAGGTCGCCGCGCAGGACCTGTGGCCCGAGCAGGCCATGGTCCCGCTGGACGCCGCCGCCTGCACCGCCCGTCTGGGAGAGCCGGTCCAGACCGGCGGCCTGTGGATGCGGGACGCCATGGCCGTCCAGCCCGCCGCCGTGCTGGCCGCCTGGCTGGCTGGCGCGGACCGGATCGTCGGCGCCGTCGCCGGGATCGAGCCAGGCGCTGAGAGCGGCTGGCGGATCACCGCCGCCGACGGGGCGACCCTCATGGAGGCGGACATCGTGGTTCTGACCGCCGGATGGGGATGCGCGGCCCTGACCCCCGACCCTGCGCTGGCGCCCGTGGCCGGGCAGGCGGAGATGGTCGAGGGCGTGGACGGTGGACCGGTCGCCTGGGGCGGCTATGCGGTTCCGACCGGCGCCGGCCTGCTGTTCGGCGCCACCCACGACCGGGGCGTGACCGATCCCGAGCCCTCGGAGGAGGCCCGTCTTCGCAACCGGACGGCCGTGGCGGCGCGCCTGCCCGGGCTGGCGGCGCGGATCGAGGCGGCGGGGCCGGCGCGGTCCCGTGTCGCGGTGCGCGCCACGACGCCTGACCGGCTGCCTCTGGCCGGCGCTCTGGCGGAGGGGCTCTACATCCTCGGCGGCCTGGGCTCGCGCGGCTTCTGCGCCGCGCCCCTGCTGGCCGAGCATGTGGCGGCCTTGGCGACCGGCGCCCCGTCGCCGCTGGCGCGCGATCTGGCGATCCGGGTCACGCCGTCGCGCCTTTCCGGCGCAAAGGGACTTGCGAAACCCGACGTATCGTTCGACGGTTGAGCTTGTCGGGGGCCGACATGAGGAAGCTTTCCATGCGCACGCCCGTCCTGACCTGTCTGGGTCTTTCCGCCGCCGCCCTGATGACCGTCTCCTGCGCGCCGACCGCCACCACCGGGGACCGCGCCGAAGCGCCTCTGGCGCGACAGTGTTTCAACGTCCAGCAGGTGAGCAATTTCCGGCAGGGCCGCATGGACCAGGTATTCCTGCGGGTGGGCCGCAGCGACGTCTATGAGATGACCGGCGCCGCCTGCCGCGACCTGGACTTCGCCAACCGGATGGCCATCGTGCCGGACGCGGGCGGCGTCGCCGGATCGCGGCTGTGTACCGGCGACTGGGCCCGCGTGGTCGTGCCGGGGTCGGCCAATCCGACCGAGGTCTGCCGAGTCCGCCTGACCCGCAGACTCTCCGATGCAGAGGTCGAAGCCCTGCCCGCCGCCTACAAGCCTTAGGTCCTAGGCCTTCTGGGCGTAGCCGAGGCGCTGGTTCAGCTTCTCGATCAGGTCGATGGCCGTCTCGGCGATGACCGAGCCGGGCGGATAGACCGCGGCCGCGCCGCTTTCGAGCAGCGGCTGCACGTCTGACGGCGGGATCACCCCGCCGACCACGATCATGATGTCGGACCGGCCCAGCTTCTCCAGCTCGGCCTTCAGCTCAGGCACCAGCGTCAGGTGGCCGGCGGCCAGGGAGGAGGCGCCGACCGCGTGAACATTGCGCTCCACCGCCTCCCTGGCCGCCTCGGCCGGGGTCTGGAACAGGGAGCCGGCGGTGACGTCGACGCCCAGGTCGCCATAGGCGGTGGCGACCACCTTCTGGCCCCGGTCGTGGCCGTCCTGACCCAGTTTGGCGATCAGGATGCGCGGCGGACCGCCGTCGTTCTCGATGAAGGCGGCGACCATGTCGCGGGCGCGGCTGATCTTCGGGTCGTTGCCGGCTTCCTTGGCATAGACGCCGGAGACGGTCTTCACGGTGGCGATGTGGCGGCCGAAGGCGGCCTCCAGCGCGTCCGAGATCTCGCCCACCGTGGCCTTGGCCCGGGCGGCCTCGACGGCCAGCTGGAGAAGGTTTTCCGTCCCGTGCGCGCCCCGGGTCAGGGCGCCCAGCGCGGCCTCGGTCGCCGCCTCGTCGCGTTCGGCGCGCAGGCGTTTGAGCTTGTCGATCTGCGCGGCCAGCACGGCGGCGTTGTCGACCTTCAGCATCGGGATGTCGTCGGGCGTGTCGTTGAAATAGCTGTTCACCCCGACCACCGTCTGCTGGCCGGTGTCGATGCGGGCCTGGGTCTTGGCCGCCGATTCCTCGATGCGCAGCTTGGGGATGCCGGCCTCGATGGCCTTGGCCATGCCGCCCAGCGCCTCGACCTCGGCCATGTGGGCGCGGGCGCGCTCGGCCAGTTCGTGGGTCAGGCGCTCGACGTAGAAGCTGCCGCCCCACGGGTCGATGACCTTGGTCAGGCCCGTCTCCATCTGCAGCAGGATCTGGGTGTTGCGCGCGATGCGGGCCGAGAAGTCGGTCGGCAGGGCCAGGGCCTCGTCCAGCGCATTGGTGTGCAGGGACTGGGTCTGGCCGCCCGCGGCGGCCATGGCCTCGACCATGGTGCGCGAGACGTTGTTGAACACATCCTGCGCCGCGAGGCTCCAGCCCGAGGTCTGGCAGTGGGCGCGCAGGGACAGGGAGCGGGCGTCCTTGGCGCCGAACTTCGCCACCGCCTCGGCCCACAGCAGGCGGCCGGCCCGCATCTTGGCCACCTCCATGAAATAGTTCATCCCGATGGCCCAGAAGAAAGACAGGCGCGGCGCGAACCGGTCCACGTCCATGCCCGCCTCGACCCCGGCCTTCAGGTATTCGATGCCGTCGGCGAGAGTGTAGGCCAGCTCCAGGTCCGCCGAGGCCCCGGCCTCCTGCATGTGGTAACCGCTGATCGAGATGGAGTTGAACTTGGGCGCATGCTCCGCCGTCCAGGCGAAGATGTCGGCGATGATCCGCATGCTGGGCGTCGGCGGGTAGATGTAGGTGTTGCGGACCATGAACTCCTTGAGGATGTCGTTCTGGATGGTCCCGGTCAGGGCGCTGTGGGCGACGCCCTGCTCTTCCGCCGCCACGATGTAGAGCGCCAGCACCGGCAGCACCGCGCCGTTCATGGTCATGGAGACCGACATCTGGTCCAGCGGGATGCCGTCGAACAGGGTGCGCATGTCGTAGATGCTGTCGATGGCCACGCCGGCCATACCGACGTCGCCCTTCACCCGCGGGTGGTCCGAATCGTAGCCC
The DNA here is from genome assembly GCF_059416065.1 of Brevundimonas sp. GW821-FHT09G01. Taxonomy (NCBI): domain Bacteria; kingdom Pseudomonadati; phylum Pseudomonadota; class Alphaproteobacteria; order Caulobacterales; family Caulobacteraceae; genus Brevundimonas; species Brevundimonas sp. GW821-FHT09G01. Next base: position 135,052 of record NZ_JBWKOL010000008.1, on the reverse strand, counting down.
CGGTGGGTGGCCAGGTCGAAGGCGATGCTGAGGCCCTTCTGACCGGCGGCGAGGTTGCGGCGGTAGAAGGCGTTGGACTCCTCGGCGGTCGAGAAGCCGGCGTACTGGCGGATGGTCCAGGGATTGCCCGCGTACATCGTCGGATAGGGGCCGCGGTGATAGGGGGCGATGCCTGGCAGGCCGTGGATGAAGTCCAGCCCGTCCAGAGCCGAGGCGTCGTACGACGTCGCGACGGTCAGGCCTTCGGGCGTCTTCCACGGGGCGCGATCCGGGCCGGTTCCAGTCGGCGACAGGTCGAGCGGCAGGGTCGAGAATTTCGGGCTCATCGGGCGGCCTCCGCAGCTTCAAAGGACGCGGCGAGACGGAAGGGGGTCAGGGGCGTGCAGGCGTCGCCGCCGCCCGCGGGAGACCCGCCGGGGTCCGCGTCGAAGGTGGTCGGGCGCGGGTCGGGGTCAACGAATTTCGTGACGCCGACGATCTGTTTCGATCCGTTGGACAGGGCGCGTTCAAGCACCTCGCGGGCGCGGGCGACCCGGGACTGGATCAGGTCGCCGCGCAGGGCCTCGACCAGGCCGCCCTCGGCCTCGATGACCTGGAACTCGGCCCAGCCGGCCTCGGCCAGTTCGCGGGTGCGGTGATCCAGATACCAGCTGCCCGCCGCCGGATCGTCGACCCGGCCCAGGCTGGCCTCTTCCATCAGCACCAGCTGGGTGTTGCGGGCCTGGCGCCGGGCGAAGGCGTCGGCCCGGCCCTCGGCGCGGACGAAGCCGTCCAGCACCACCGCATCGGCCCCGCCGACCGCGCCGGCGAACCCGGCCGCCGTCAGCCTGAGCAGGTTGGGCCACGGGTCGCGCGCCGACAGCATGCGCCGCGACGAGCGGGCCTCGATCAGCGCCGGGACCTCGTGCCCGTAGGCCTTCGAGATCGAACGCCACATCAGGCGCAGGGCCCGGACCTTGGCCAGGCCGTCGAAATACTCCTGATCCACGGCGACGGAGAGCACCACGCCCCTGAGCGCGGCCTCGACCGGCATCCCGGCCTCGACGGCGGCGTTGATCAGGGCCACGGCGTTGGCGGCGGCGAAGGCCAGCTCCTGGGCGATGGAACCGCCGGCCTCATGCGCCACCCGGCCCGAGGCCATGAAGAAGGTCGCGTCGGGATAGGCGCCGGCATGCCGCGCCGCCGTGTTGGCGGCCAGGGTCAGGTGTTCGGTGATCGGGCGCGGCGCGGCGCCGGCCTCCGCGAAGGCCGAGACCGGATCCATGTGGAACATCAGCCGGGCGCGCGGCGACCCCTTCGCCACAACGGCCAGGGCGTTGGCCGCGTCCGGGCCGTCCAGCCCGGCGTCCAGGCCGACAGCCGCCAGTTCCAGCGCCACCCCGTCCAGAGCCCGGCCCAGCGGCTCGCTGTCGGCCAGCACGGCGCCCTTGAGCACCACCGAGGCGGCCCCGCCCTGCAGGTCGGCCAGCATCGCCGCGTTCACCGCCGCCGGATCATCGCCCTCGACCAGGGCGCGCAGGTCCCAGGCCCGGCCCTCGGCGTCCGACGGACGCGGGGCGAACACCGTCTCCACCCCTGTGGCCCCGGCGTAGAGCGGGCGCACCACCAGATTGTCCGCGTCCATATGGACGAGACTTTCCAAGGGCTTATCCTTCAGCGCCTTCTCGGCGAGCGTCTTCCATTCGGCGGGGGACGGCGTGGGAAAGGTCATGGCGTCTCCATTGCCCCCACGGACGCTCCGGGTCCAGAGAGTGAACGATCCGGACTCCGCGAAAACACCGTCCGATGCGTCCGATGCGTTCGGATCGTCCGGATGGTCGAGCAGGCGATGAGGTCATGGTAGGCTCACCATGCGTCAAGTTCGGACGCATCAATCCGCTGCTGACACGGTTGCGATTGAAGCGGGCCGCCCTACATCCTGCCGGAGCTTCACAGGACCCCCACATGGCCGACCTTTCCGCCTTCCCGATCACGCAACGCTGGCCCGCCCAGCATCCCGAGCGACTGCAGCTGTATTCGCTGAACACCCCCAACGGGGTGAAGGTCTCCATCATGCTGGAGGAGATCGGCCTGCCCTATGAGGCGCATCTGGTCGACATCACCAAGAACGAGACCTGGGGCCCGGAATTCCTGTCGCTGAACCCCAACGGCAAGATCCCGGCCATCATCGATCCGGACGGTCCGGGCGGGAAGCCGCTGGCTTTGTTCGAGTCGGGCGCCATCCTGGTCTATCTGGCCGAGAAGACCGGCAAGCTGATCCCGAGCGATCCGGCCCTGCGCTACGAGACCCTGCAGTGGGTCATGTTCCAGATGGCCGCCATCGGGCCGATGTTCGGCCAGGTCGGCTTCTTCAACAAATTCGCGGGCAAGGCCTTCGAGGACAAGCGTCCGCTGGAGCGTTACGTCGGCGAGGCGAAGCGGCTGCTGGGCGTGCTGGACACCCGGCTTGAGGGCCGTGACTGGATCATGGGCGACTATTCGATCGCCGATGTCGCCACCCTGGGCTGGGTGCGCAACCTGATCGGCTTCTACGAGGCTCGCGATCTGGTCGCCTTCGACGACCTGAAGAACGTGCCGGCGTGGCTGGAGCGCGGCCTGGCCCGTCCGGCGGTGCAGCGCGGACTGGAGATTCCGGCGCGGGGATGAACGGATTTGTGAATGAAAGAGGGGGACGGCCGAGAGGTCGTCCCCCTTTCTCTTGAAGGCTGCGGGCCCGCGGCGTCGGGGGGGCAGACAGGAACCGCGGGCCCGCTCCGGTCGGAGGCTGATTATGCCGCGTCGACCAGGACCAGTTCGGTGTCGGACAGGGCCTTCACCGTAACCGTTTCGACCTCGGCGATGGCCACGCCGTCACGGGCATTGGCGCGCACGCCGTTGACCTCGATCTCGCCGACCGCCGGGACCAGATAGCCGCGACGGGCGGCGCCCAGCGGATATTCGGCCGTCTCGCCCGCCTTCAGGGTCGCCGCCACGATACGGGCGTCGGTGCGGATCGGCAGGGCGTCGCCGTCGCCTTCAAACCCCGAAGCGAGGACCACGAACTGGCCGGCGCGGTCGCCCTTGGGGAAGGGCCGCGAGCCCCAGGCGGGCTGTTCGCCGCGGCGGGTCGGCTCGATCCAGATCTGGAAGATCCGGGTCAGGTCCGGCTCGGCGTTGTATTCGGCGTGACGGATGCCCGTGCCCGCGCTCATCACCTGGACGTCGCCGGCCTCGGTGCGGCCCTTGTTGCCCAGGCTGTCCTCGTGGGTGATGGCCCCTTCGCGGACATAGGTGATGATCTCCATGTCCGAGTGCGGATGGGGCGGGAAGCCCGTGCCGGCGGCGATCTCGTCGTCGTTCCAGACACGCAGATTGCCCCAGCTCATCCGCTTCGGATCATAGTAGTTGGCGAACGAGAAATGGTGTTTGGCGTTGAGCCAGCCGTGGTTCGCGCCACCCAGGCTGTCGAACGGTCTCAGCTCGATCATGGTCTTGTCTCCGCGCCCCGCCGTCGGGGCCGCTGTTGCTTGACGACAAGATAGCGATCGGCTTCGGATCCAAAATAGAAACAGCTGAAACTCATCGTTTCGCGGAGCGCGCATGTCGAAACTACCGGACCTGGAGGCGCTGGCCATCTTCTCGAAGGTGGCGGAGACCCAGTCCTTCTCGCGCGCGGCGGAGGCGCTGGCCCTGTCCAAGGCGACGGTGTCCAAGGCGGTCAGCCGGCTGGAGCTCAGGCTGGGCACGACCCTGCTGCATCGGACCTCGCGCCGGTTCTCCCTGACCGATGCGGGACGGACGCTGGCGGCGCGTGCGGGCCAGATGCTGAGCGAGGCCGAGGCGGCGGAAGGCGAGATGCTGGACCAGGCGGTGAGGCCGCGCGGCTTGGTGCGGCTGGCGGCGCCGATGTCGTTCGGCATGGCCTATGTGGCGCCCGCCCTGCCCGAATTCCTGGCGACCCATCCGGATGTGTCGGTGGACCTGCACCTGTCGGACGAGGTCATCGACCTGGTCGGCGGCGGCTTCGACTGCGCGCTGAGGATCGCGGCGCTGGCGGACTCGTCGATGACGGCGCGGCGGTTGCGGCCGATCCAGCGCTATCTGGTCGCGTCGCCCGATTATCTGGCCCAGCGGGGGCGGCCCGCGCATCCATCCGACCTCGTGCGCCACGCCTGCCTCGGCTACGCCTACCTGCCCAACGCCGAGCTGTGGCGGTTCGTGAACAAGGCGGGCGAGGAGACGGCGGTGCGGCCGCACGGGCCGTTCCGCGCCAACAACGCCGACGCCCTGACCTATGCCCTGTGCGCCGGGCTGGGCGTCGCACCGCAGCCGGACTTCATCTACTGGCGCGATGTGGCCGCCGGGAAGCTGGAGACGGTGATGACCGACTGGAGCCTGCCGCCCATCGCCCTGCATCTGGTCGCCCCCGGCGGCGGCCCGCGACCGGCGCGGGTGACGGCGCTGATGACCTACCTGGCGGCTAAATTCTCGGGTCCGCTGTGGCCGGGCGATACGGTCGGCAAGCGCTGATAACGCCGCGACATCGGAGTTGATCCCGGTGTTATCTTCCCTCCCGGTCCAATCCGTGGCTCAATGGCCAAGCTGTCAGTTGATCAGCGCGTTCGCCGCTTCCGATCCCGGTGAACCCGTCCTCCGAGCGTCCGCGTTGCGCCGCCTCCCTGCGGCGAGAGACCCGTCTGACCGCGCGGCGGCGTCGTCGCGCCCGATCATGAGGCTGACCATGACCAAGACCATCATGCTGATCCACGGCGCCTGGCTGAACTCGGCCAGCTGGGCCGGCTTCAAGGGCCACTATGAGGCCAAGGGCTACACCGTCGTGGCCCCCGACTGGCCCTATGACGACCGCACCCCGGCCGAGTTGCGCGACTACCCGAACAAGGCGCTGGCCAAGATCGGGCAGGTCGACCTGTTCGACCACTATGAGCGGCTGATCCGGGCCCTGCCCGAGACGCCGATCCTCATCGGCCACTCCATGGGCGGCGTCTGCGTGCAGCATCTGCTGGACCGGGGCCTCGGCGTGGCGGGGGTGGCCATCAATCCGGCCCCGACGCCGGGCGTCCCGCTGGGACCGCACGCCATCGTCTCGGCCCTGCCGGTGCTGCTGGACCTGTTCAGCTGGAAGAAGTCCAAGACCATGTCGCGGAAATTCTTCGCCGAGCGGTTCGCCCAGACCGCGCCGCGCGACCAGGTCACTGCGCTGTACGACGCCTACATCGTGCCGACGCCGGGCAAGGTCTACTGGGACGGGGTCACCGGCGCCTCGGGCAAGATCCACTGGAAGAACCCCAAGCGCGCGCCGCTGCTGCTGATCGCCGGCGAGATCGACCTGATCGCGGACGCCGGCATGGTGCGCAACATCTACAAGAAGCAGACCCAGGCCCCGACCCGCACCGACTACAAGGAATACGCGGGCCGCTCGCACTGGAACTGCATGGACGAGGGCTGGGAAGCCGTCGCCGACTACGCGCTCGACTGGGCCGTGGAACACCAGATCCAACGCTGAACCGAGACTACTTCCTGGAAAGATTGAGTTTCGATCGTTTCCATTTTCGCCGGATCGATCCCGAGCGATGATCCGTTCGTCAACCACCGACGGCGGCACCCGCCGAACCTTCAGGAGAGACTTCGATGGCCTTCATCACCGCGAACGACGGCGCCCAGATCTTCTACAAGGACTGGGGCAAGGGTCAGCCCGTCCTGTTCAGCCACGGCTGGCCGCTGAGCAGCGACGCCTGGGACGGCCAGATGCAGTTCCTGGGCTCGAACGGCTATCGGGTCATCGCCCATGACCGCCGTAGCCATGGCCGTTCGGACCAGACCTGGGACGGCAACCACATGGACCAGTACGCCGACGACCTGCACGCCCTGATCGAGAAACTGGACCTGAAGGACATCGTCCTGATCGGCCACTCGACCGGCGGCGGCGAGATCACCCACTACGTCGGCCGCCACGGTTCCAGCCGGGTCGCCAAGATCGTGCTGATCGGGGCGGTGCCGCCGCTGATGCTCAAGACCGCGGCCAATCCGGGCGGCCTGCCGATCGAGGTCTTCGACGGCATTCGCAAGGGGACCTATGACGACCGCAGCCAGTTCTTCAAAGATCTGACCCTGCCCTTCTACGGCTACAACCGACCCGGCGCGAAAATCTCGGAAGGGGTGCGCGAGAGCTTCTGGCTGCAGGGCATGATGGGCGGCATCAAGGGCCAGCTGGACTGCATCCACGAGTTCTCGGAGGTCGACTACACCCCCGACCTTCAGAAGTTCGACAAGCCGACCCTGATCATCCACGGCAGCGACGACCAGATCGTCCCGATCGACGCCGCGGGCCGCAAGTCGCACGAGATCGTCAAGGGCTCGATCCTGAAAGTCTATGAGGGCAGCCCGCACGGCCTGGCCACCACGGAGCAGGACCGCCTGAACGCCGACCTGCTGGAATTCATCCGCAGCTAGACCTCGCCTCTCCGAAAGGAGTCCGTCATGGCCGACACCGACAAGACGGTCGTCCTGATCCACGGCCTGTGGGTGACGACGGACTCCTGGGCGGATTTCCGCAAGCCTTGGGAAGACGCCGGCTGGACCGTTCTGACGCCCACCTGGGACGTTCTGAAGGGCCGGTCGGCGACCGCGCTGAACGCCAGCCCTCCGGATGCCCTGGGCGGGCTGACGGTCGGAAAGATCGTCGATGGGCTGCAGACCTTCATCGAGGCCCTGCCGACCCCGCCCCTGCTGGTCGGCCATTCCTTCGGCGGCCTGTTCACCCAGATGCTGCTGGACCGGGGCGCGGGGCGGGCGGGGATCGCGATCAATCCCGCGCCCATCGGCGGGATCGTTCCCGGCTGGTGGACCCTGACCGCCGCCCTGCCGCCCATCCTGCGCTGGAACGGCTGGAACCGGCCCTATGCCATGAGCCGCAGGCGCTGGGCCGAACGCTTCGCCAACGCCGCCCCGGCGGAGCTGCAGAACCGATCGTACGACGCCTATGTGATCCCCACGCCGGGGCGGGTCTTCTACCAGGCCGCCTTCTGGCTGGGCACGCGCGTCGATCCGCGCCGACGGACGCAGCCGCTGCTGATCACCTCGGGCAACCGCGACCGGCTGGTGACGCCGTATCTGTCGCGCGCCGCCTGGCGCCTGCAGTCGCGGTCCGCCGCGCCGACGGACTTCCACCGCTTCCCCGGTCGCTCCCACCTGCTGCTGGCCGAGCCCGGCTGGGACGAGGTGGCGAAGGTCTGCATCGACTGGGCCGAGGGCTTAAGCCCGCGCCGGCCTACTCGGGCGCAGTGACGCAGACCGCGCCGTCCGTCACCGCGATGCCCGCGCCCTGCGGCGCCCAACCCAGCGGGGTCAGTTCATCCGCGCCGAAACAGGCCTGTCCGGTGCGCTGACTGAAGCCGGTCATGGCCCGCACCAGCGGTTCGGCGCCCGGCCGTTGCTCGACGATGAGCGCCAGCCGGTAAGGCCGGATCCAGGGCGACCCCATCTCGACCCGCGCCGCGAAATCGGTCTCGACGGCGGGCCCCGCCAGCGTCCGTGCGCCGGTGTAACGCCCGAGGAACAGCGAGGTGCAGTTCGGCCGATCGCACAGCGGTTGCGGATCGGTTTCCGACACCGTGGTGGCGACGACCAGGCTGAGGCGTTCGGGCACGGGCGGCGGCAGGGCCGCGGGCGGCGAATAGGCCGGCACGGTGAGCGTCTGCACCGCCAGAAGACTCACGATCCAGTGCATTTGCGCCTCCCTGTCCACATCCGATGAGCGGCGAACCTCTCACAGCTGTCGAGCGACGGCCAGAGGACAGGTCAGCGGGGGGCGGGAGCGGGCTCCGTCGGCGCGGCGGCGGCGGGGCGGGCGCGGTCCAGCTCCGGCACGTAGAGGCCCGTCGCCATGCCGACCAGACCGCCGGCCACCATGCCGCCGGCGTTAAAGCGGGGACCGAAGCCCTCGCACGGATCGGGCTTGGCGATGTCGCGCGGCTTGCGGTCCGGGGGCGAGAAGGCGTCACCCACCGCATCGCCGAGGGGTTCGGCGAACTGCAGCGCGTCGCCGACCCGGGACAGGGACGGATCGTCCATGCCCACCGCCGTCGCGTTGCGGGCCCAGAGCAGGGCCGCCACCTGCCGGCCCGATCCGGGCGCCAGAAGCTCGGTCTCGACCGCCAGGCCGCCGGTCGAACCGGGCACGCGCACGCCGAGCGGGCCGGGGATGAAGTAGTTGACAGCGGCCGAGGCCGCCGAGCCCGCCGTTCCGGTCGGATCGATCCGGGTCACGCCGGCGCGGATACGGGCCGCGTCGGGAGCCGCCTCGGACAGGACGGTGAAGCGCTCGCTGACCTCGTAGCAGATCTGCCGGTCGATTTCGCGCAGGACGGCCTGTTGCTCGCCCTCCTTCAAGTGGGGCGCCGCGTCGCCGACCAGCAGACTGGGCTCAATGAAGACCCGCTCGAGGGTCGCCGCCTCGGCGTCGTCGCGCCGCTGGCGGATCGAGGCGCGGATGGTGCCCGACTTGCGCTCCAGCCCTTCGTAGCTGGTCAGGAAGCCGGCGTGGGGCTCGGGCGCCGTCTGGCAGGCGGCCACGGCCAGCAGGCCCGTCGCGGTCAGGGCGTTCAGGTATCGAACCATGGGGGTCGTCCTTCGATGTGGGGGGAGGGAGGCGTCCGGGGAGGAAACGTCAGGAAACAGGAGGCGGCATGGGGGAAGGCTGAGTCTCGATCGCCATGTAGCCGAGGCCGCGGATGGCCCGGATCGACATGCCGGCGTTCAGTTCGGCCAGCTTGCGCCGGACCCGATGGACGTGAACCTGGATGGAATTCTCGGTGTAGTCCTGATCGTACGAATAGAGGCTCTCGCCCAGCTGTTCGCGGGTGATGATCCGGTCCGGCGTGCGAAGGAAGCGCTCCAGCACGATGCCCTCGCCGCGCGAGAGCTGGGCGACCTGGTCGTCGACGGCGACCTCGCGGGCGCCGGTGTCGAACCGGACATTGCCGTAGCGCAGCACCGGATCGAGCATCGAGGCCGGGCGGCGGGCGAGGGCGCGCAACCGGGCGATCAGCTCCTCCAGGGCGAAGGGCTTGACCAGATAGTCGTCCGCGCCGGCGTTCAGCCCCTCGACCCGCCGGTCGATGTCCCCCAGCGCCGTCAGCAGCAGCACCGGACAGACACGTCCGGCGGCGCGCGCGCGGGCCAGCAGGTCCAGACCGCTGTCCTCGCCCAGCATGATGTCCAGGACGACCACATCGTAGTCCGCCGTCCGCCAGGCATGCCAGCCGTCCTCGAACCGGTCGGCCAGGTCGACCGAGAAGCCTGCGCGGGTCAGCGACCGGGCGGTCGATTCCCCCAGCAGCCGGTTATCCTCGACAAGCAGAACCTTCATGCCGCGACCTTTGCCGGACCAGTCTTGCGCCAAGCTTTCGCGGAGAAAGATCGCCAGCGCGATCCCAGGTCGGCGCGCGTCTCGGCAGGACGGACCTCGGCTTCCGGACGGTCGCCCGCGCTGGAGAAATCCAGTTCGAAACAGGCGCCGCGCGCCGTGCGGATCAACCGGGCCCGCCCCTCATGCAACGCCATGACCCGGGCGACGATGGACAGGCCCAGGCCCGCGCCGCCGCTGGTCGAATCCGCCTTGCTGAACCGGTCGAACAGCCGGTCAATGAAGGGGGCGGGGACGCCGGGACCGTCGTCGGCGACAATCACCGTCCCCGCGCCGCCGACGGTGACGGTGATGGCGGCGCCGTCGGGCGTGTGCCGGATCGCATTCTCGAGCAGGTTCCGGAGCGCGACCTCGACCATCAGCGGATGGCCGCGCGCCGGCCAGGCCTCGACCACCGACCCGAACTCCAGCTGGCGGCCGCCCGAGACGATGGCGGGGGCCAGGTCGCTGGCCGTCCGGCGCGCGACGACGACCAGATCGAAGCTCTCGACCGCGCGGGCCTGGCCATGTTCGGTCTCGGCCAGCATGAGCAGTTGCGCGATCAGGCGGGACAGTCGGTCGAACTCGCGGACCGCATCCTCGCGATCCTCCGGTTCCAGCCGGTTCTCGACCTGGGCGCGCAGGGCGGCGAGCGGTGTGCGCAGTTCGTGGGCGGCGTTGGCGGAGAAGTCGCGCTGGGCCCGCCAGCCGCTCTCCAGCCGGTCCAGGGCGCCGTTGAACGCCTCGACCAGCGGAGCGATCTCGGCGGGGGTGACCTTGAGGTCCAGGCGATCCTCGAGCGTGGCGGGACCAATCTGGGCGGCCTGCTCGGACATCCGGCGCAGGGGCTTCAGCCCGAAATGCAGCACGGCGAAGACGACGACGCTGATCAGGGCCAGGTAGAATCCCAGCATCGGCAGGACCTCCCGCGCCTCGGCGAGGATGTAGCCTGTCGTGATCCGCTCGATCGGCGTCATGTCGTCGGGGTCGGGATCGAGACCGAGCACCTCCTGGGCGAAGTAGACGAACAGGGTGACGGTCACGAGGATGGGGAAGATCATCCCCATCAGGGAGCGCCCGCTGCGGCGCGGCGATGCTGGTCCTGCCATGTCCGTCCCCGATGCGCCGGCGCCCCGCCGGATCGCAGCGATAGGGGACGCGCCTTTCATGGAGCTTTCAAGGCGCGGGTCAATCACCGCGGCGAGCGGTCGACGTCAAAGCGATGTCAGGAGGAACCCGCGAGGACGCCGGGCGGCGATGTCAGGGGGGAAGGAATGGTGGACGCGACAGGGATTGAACCTGTGACCCCTACGATGTCAACGTAGTGCTCTCCCGCTGAGCTACGCGTCCGCCTTGACGGCCCTGGGAGCAAGCCCCCCGGGCGGGAAGGCGCGGTCTATAACCCGACGGCCTCGCGGACCGCAAGGGCGAAACCGCCCTGAATCTTCAGGCGGCGACCATCCGCTCCACTTCACCCACCAGATCACGCAGGTGGACGGGCTTGGCCAGGACCTTGGCCTGCGGGCTGGCCTGGGCGGCGGACAGGGCCACGGCGGCGAAGCCGGTGATGAACATGATGCGGATGCCGGGCTGGCGGGCGGCGGCCACGCGGGCCACCTCGATGCCGTCGGCGCCTGGCATGACGATATCGGTCAGCAGCAGGTCCCACGGACCCTGATCGAGCGCGTCGATGGCGTCGTCGCCGTTCTCGCAATCGACGACTTCGTGGCCGGCGCGCTCCAGCGCGCGGGTCAGGAAGCCGCGAAGCGAATTGTCGTCTTCAGCCAGAAGGATGCGCGCCATGGTGTTTCGTCGTCCGCCCCGGATCGTCTTGGACCCTGAAGCTAGGCCCGCACTGGTAAACCCGCCATGAAAAACGCCGTAAGGGCGAGCCGCAGGGATGCGGCCCGTCTGTGGATGAAGCCGCGAAACAGGCTATGCGGTTTGCGATGACGACGGTGAATGCAGGCGAGACGCGGGAGGAGCAGGCGGCGGTGACGGTCGTGCGTCCGGCCGCGCCCGGACGGCTGATCTTCGCCTCGCCCCACTCGGGCGCCGTGTATCCCGGCGACCTGAACGCCGACCCGGCCCTGTCCGAAGCCAGCCTGCGCAGCGCCGAGGACGCCCTGGTCGACCGGTTGATCGCGCCCGGCCCGGCCCACGGCGCGACCCTGGTGCTGGCGCGGCTGGGCCGCGCCTATGTGGACCTGAACCGGGACCCGGCGGATCTGGACCCGCAACTGATCGAAGGGCTGGAGCATCCAGCCTCGCCCCGGTCGGCGGCGGGATACGGCGTCCTTCCCCGACTGACCGGCGATGGACGCCCCCTCTATGCGCGGCGCCTGACGCGGGACGAGGCAAGGGCGCGGCTGGAAACCGTCCACGCGCCCTGGCACGCGGCCCTCGCCGCCGAGATGCATGCGGCGCGCGACCGGTTCGGCGAGGCGGTGCTGATCGACTGGCACTCCATGCCCGAGCGGGCCACCCGCGCGCCCGGCGGGCCGCGGGGTCCGGACGTCGTGCTGGGCGATCGGCACGGCTCGTCCTGTTCGGCGGAGCTGACGCGGCGGCTGCGGACGGCGTTCGAGGCGCTGGGCTGGCGGGTGGCGCTGAACCACCCCTACGCCGGCGGCTGGACCACCCAGCGCTGGGGCCGGCCCCACGAGGGCTTCCACGCCGTTCAGGTCGAGTTGAACCGCGCGCTGTATTTCGACGAGATGGAGCGCCGTCCCGGGATCGGCTGGTCGCGCACGGAAAAGGGCGTGGCGCGGGTCATCGCCGACGTGACGGGCGGCCTGGCGGGCCTCGGGACATAAAAAAAGCCGCGCCCGAGGGCGCGGCATATAAAGTCTATAGGGAGGAAACGCCCAGGAAGGGCATGACGCCTCGCGGCGTCGAAAACCAAGCTAGTGTGCAGTGCACAAATGGTCAAGCGGGTATTTCGCGCCTGCGGTAACGCCGTGTAACGGCAACCTTCTGTCGCATTTCCGCAAAGTAACCGTTTTCAGGGGAGAAAATCGCCCCGGGCACAACGCGGCTGCGAACGAGCATGGCCGTACCGGGAAGAGTTCAGGGTTCGAGCAGTCGGCGCGCGTTGCGGATGGCGCGCGCTGCGGGCGAGCCCGACTGCCGCCAGACCAGCAGGCAGAAGGCCGCCGTCACGCCGGCCGCCAGCCACACCGACCCGAACAGCCAGGCCGCGGCCGCCAGCGCGAAATAATAACCGCGCACGCCCTGGCTGAAGGTGTTCAGCGCCGGGTTCAGCAGGTCGGTGGCCGCCGCGCCAAGGGCCACCCGGTCCGCCTCGGTATGGATTTCCGGCGCGGCGCCGATCAGGGCCAGGGTGTAGTTCATCTGGCGCAGGGCCCAGATGAAATCCAGCAGGCCACGCACCAGGCAGATCAGCACCAGCGCCAGCTTGGCCTCGAGCACCCGGGTCGGCACGGCCTCGGCGCCGATCGAGGCGAAGCCGTCCAACGCCGTCTGGCCGCCGAACAGAATGCCCGCCACGGCCGCGATCAGCAGCAGGTTGGTCGAGGCGAAAAAACTGGCGGAGTTGATGGAGTGGCCCATCAGCTGGCTATCGACCAGCCGCATCTCGCGGTGGGTCATGGCCGTCATCCAGACCCGGCGCACGACGCCCATGTCGTCGTTCAGCGTGCCGGTGCGATGCGCCAGCAGTTTGAGCAGCGGGCCGTAGCCCAGCCAGCACAGGAAGAAGAGGGCGAGCGCCAGGTAGTCCAGGATCGTCATGCGTGTTCCTTGTCGCCCCGCGACACAGTCGCCCGCATCGCCTTCGCGCTCAAGCCACGACTGAGAATACCGCCGGTCTTAACAACGCCTGCGCCTTGCTTCGGGCGCCGTGGAGGCTTATCACCCCGGGCCTTCCGTTCGCAGATGCAACATAGACGAGCCCGTCATGAACCTCGACGCCATTCCCGTCGGCCCGAACCCGCCCTGGGACATCAACGTCGTCATCGAGATCCCGCAGGGCGGCCTGCCGGTGAAGTACGAGATGGACAAGGCCTCGGGCGCGCTGTTCGTCGACCGCTTCCTGCACACCGCCATGTACTATCCGGGCAACTACGGCTTCATTCCGCACACCCTGTCGGACGACGGCGACCCCTGTGACGTGATCGTGCTCAACCCCGCCCCGGTCGTTCCGGGCTGCGTCATCCGCTCGCGCCCGATCGGCGTGCTGAAGATGGTCGATGAAGCCGGCGGCGACGAGAAAATCCTGGCCGTGCCGGTCGACAAGCTGAACCCCTATTACACCGACATCGCCAGCTACCGGCAGCTGCCGGCCATCCTGGTCGAGCAGATCGAGCACTTCTTCACCCGCTACAAGGATCTGGAGAAGGGCAAGTCGGTCACGGTCAAGGGCTGGGGCGACGCCGGCGAGGCCGCCGAGCTGATCGCCGCGGGCATGCGCGCCCACCAGGACAAGCTGAAGGCCAAGGCCGCCAACGCGGCCTGATCCTTCAGACAGAGATCAGAAGGGCCCCGGTGGAGACGCCGGGGCCTTTTTTGTTCCAGGACCTCACCACCAGGCGTCCCAGGTCTCGTCCGTTTCCGCCGCGAAGGTTTCCGCGGGCAGGGCATTGAACTGATCCATGGACTGGGCCGGACCCGCCAGCGGACAATTCAGGCTCCGCACGATGGGCGAGGCGCCGGTCTCGCCGCGCACCACGGTGACGCCCGATATGCGCTTGCCGGGAATATCCGTCAGGCTTCCCGCCTCCATGCTGTGCACGATGTAATGGTAGCCGTTGTTGCTGAAGCGGATGTGTTCCTGACGCCCGCCGCCGCCGCCGACCACGCCGCCGGTATGGGCGCGCACATGGCCGGGCCGGGAATCGATCTCCAGATCGGTCCGGCGCGCATCGCCGAAGCGGTAGCTGAGCCGGTTGCCGGTGGCGCAGACCGCCACGCGCCGGTCGCCGAAATCGCAGGCGTAGATGACCCGTTCGCTGCGGCGGCAGGCAGGCGCCTCGAAACCGGCTGAACCGCTCTCCAGCGCCTTGTCCGCGCGCTCGGCCGTTTCAGCCAGTTCGGCGCGCGCTTCGCGACTGATCGCCGGCGCCTCAGCCTCGCAACCGACCATGATGAACAGCAGGCCGACGCCTTTCATGATCGCGGTTCTCACGGGCGTACTCCACTTCACAGAAGACCGGACAGAGTCGCCCGATCCGGTTGTCAGTTCGATAACGCCCCTTCCCCTCTCCGCCGTCTGCGCTAAGTGTCCCCCATGGCCGCCGCCGAGACCCCTTCCGACCTGTTCAAACGCGCCCTCGCCCACGCCGCGCGGGCCCTGGCCGAGCAATCGGAGCTGGAGGTCGTGTTCGGCTCGGACGGACCCAAGCTGGCTAACGGCGTCCTGACCCTGCCGCATCCGCCGCGCGATCCGGGCGCGCCCGAGAGCGCCGCCCTGCGAGGGCAGGCCGACCGGCTGGCCCTGCGGCTGGCCAATCACGACGAGGGCGTCCACGCCCGTCTGCGCCCCGTCGACAGCCGCGCCGCCGAGGTGTTCGAGGCCGTTGAACAGGCCCGCGTCGAGGCTGTCGGCTCGCAGTCGCTGGCCGGCGTGCGGGCCAATATGAACTCGGCCCTGCTGACCCGGCTGGAGAAGAGCGGCGCCCTGCGCGTGACGGACGCCGAGCGCGTTCCGGTGGCCGAGGCCGTGGCCCTGCTGGTCCGCGAGCGCCTGACCGGCCAGCGCGCGCCCGACGGCGCCGGGGCCCTGCTGGACCTGGTCCGCGCCGAGCTGGAGAACAAGGCGGGCCGCAAGATCGACGCCCTGGCGGAGGTCGCGGGCGACCAGACGGCCTTCGCGGAGCGGCTGCGCGACGTGCTCAAGGCGCTGGACATGGACCCGGGCGACGGGCGCGGCGACGACGTCTCCGACGACCCGGGCCAGGACGAACCCGATCCGCAGGATCCGGACGCCGCCGATCCCGAGGACGAGGAAGAGGATGACGCCGGCGGCGGCGAGGGCCAGTCGATGGACGGCTCCACCGACGACCAGACCGCCAGCGACGAGCGCGACGCCCGTCCAGACGGCTCGCCCGCCGATCCGAACGGCGAGACCAGCGAGGACGGCCCCGACCTGAACGAAGGCGCCCTGCCCAACCGTCAGCAGACGATGGACGACGGTCGGGCGATCGACGCCTATCGCGTCTTCACCACCGCCTTCGACGAGATCGTCGACGCCGCCGACCTGTGCGATCGCAATGAGCTGGAACGCCTGCGCGGCCTGCTGGACCAGCAGCTGACGGCGCTGAGCTCGGTCGTCGCCCGGCTGGCCAACAAGCTGCAGCGCCGCCTGATGGCGCAGCAGAACCGCAGCTGGCATTTCGATCTGGAAGAGGGGGTTCTGGACACCGCCCGCCTGACCCGGATCATCACCGATCCGACCAGTCCGCTGAGCTTCAAGGCCGAGAGCGAAAGCCCGTTCCGCGACACGGTGGTGACCCTGCTGCTGGACAATTCTGGCTCGATGCGCGGACGGCCGATCATGGTCGCGGCGGTGTGCGCCGACATCCTGGCGCGGACGCTGGAGCGGTGCGGCGTCAAGGTCGAAATCCTGGGCTTCACCACCCGGGCGTGGAAGGGCGGCCAGAGCCGCGAGGCGTGGATCACCGCGGGCAAGCCGGCGATGCCGGGCCGTCTGAACGACCTGCGCCACATCATCTACAAGTCGGCGGACGCGCCCTGGCGACGGGCCAAGAAGAACCTCGGCCTGATGATGCGCGAGGGCCTGCTGAAGGAGAACATCGACGGCGAGGCCCTGCTGTGGGCCCACGATCGGCTGATGGCCCGGCCCGAGGCGCGGCAGATCCTGATGGTCATTTCGGACGGCTCGCCCGTCGACGATTCGACCCAGTCGGCCAATGCGGCGATGTACCTGGAGAAGCACATCCGCGAGGTCATCGAATTCATCGAGACCCGGTCGCCTGTCGAACTCCTGGCCATCGGAATCGGGCACGACGTCACGCGCTACTACCGCCGCGCCCTGACCATCGTCGATGTCGAGCAACTGGGCGGCGCGATGATCGAGAAGCTGGCCGAACTGTTCGACGCCAGGGCCGAGACTCCCGCCGGCCGCCGGAAGAAGGCCGCATGACAATGCTGCGCCGCCTGCTGCCCGCGCTCGCGGCCGTGACCCTGGCCGCCTGCGCCGGCGCGGTTTCGGTGACGCCGCCGCTTACGCCGGTCGCGGGCTGGACGACCGGAGCGGCCTCGACGCGGCCCGTCGGCCTGGGCCTGCCCGGCGGCGCCCGCCTGGCCGAGGGCGTCCGCTTCGCCGGCGGGATCGAACTGGTTCTGGACCCGACCTCTCCGCTGCATAGCCTGTCCGATCTGAAGCTGACCGGCGACGCTCAGGGCGATGGGGGCTTCGTCAGCGTCACAGACGCGGGCGACCTGGTGCGGGGCCGGTTGGTGCTGGACGCCCGGGGGCGGCTGACCGGCGTCTCGGGCCTGCAGCACCGTCGCCTGACCCTGCTGGACGGCGCCCCCATCGTGGACAAGGTCGATGGAGACGCCGAGGGCCTGCTGGTCACCGACGGCGGCGACCTGTTCATCAGCTTCGAGCGCAATCACCGCATCTGGGACTACGGCTCCGCTGACGCCCCGCGCGCCATGCCGACGCCCGTGCGTCACCCGGACGTGGCGCTGCCGCTGAACGACGGCATGGAGGGGATCTCGGCCGCCCGTGACGGCGGCTGGCGGGTGACGGCCGAGAACGGCGGCGTCTGGGATTGCCGCCCCGCCGCCTGCCGCGTCGTGACGCCCCCGCCCGCGACGCCGCCGACCGACGGCGACTACCGCACCACCGGCATGGATCGTGATCCGGCGGGTCAGGGCTATGTCATCGTCCAGCGTTCGTACCGGCCGCCGCTGGACGCCCGCGCCCGCATCCGTCGCATGGGCGAGGACGGCGCGCTCGGCGCGGTGCTGGTCGAACTGAAGCTGCCCGGCACGACCGACAATTTCGAAGGGATCGCCGCCGTCGCCCGCGAGGGCGGGATGCGCCTCTACATCCTGTCCGACGACAACAGCAATCCCGCCCAGCGGACGCTGCTGCTGGCGTTCGACGTGGCGAACTAGACCCTCGAGACCGGGGCCCGCGTTGACGCGGTCCCGGCGTCGCCGGATCCGACCCTATTCGCTCTGGGTTCTACGGTGGTTGTTCTGCGCCCGCCGCAGGGCGTCCTGGCCCGCGGCGGCCTCGGCCCGCATCTGCGCGCGGCTGCGGCAGACCCGGACCTGGACGCGGCGACCGGTCACCGCCTCGTGGCGACATACGATCTCGGCGTCATTGCCCGCGGTCGCGGCGGCGCCGGAGGTCCCGGTCGCCGACGTCTGGGCGCTCGCGGTCTGGGCCGCATCGACCGTTGGCGATGCGGGGACCTGGGGAGCCTGCGCTACGATTGCGAACGCCAGAACGGCCGATGCAAGAACCATGACCAAACGCACCATTGCTGATTGATGACCTTGGGCGCGAGTAGTGCCTGCCCAGGATGATAAATCAACTCAGGGCGTCAGACCCTCTCCGACACCTTGATGGCCACGCTGCAACCCGCCTTGATCACTGCGCTGAGCAGCTCATAGGCCGGGGCCTCGCGGCTGCCGTGTTCTACGGCGTGGTCGTGGTGGGCCAGTTCTTCCTCGCGGAATTTCGTCAGCTCGGCCGCCAGCGCGGGATCGCGGTCCCGGATCTCGGCGATCTGGTCGGCGTAGTGTTCCTCGATCACGCTCTCGACCGCCTCTGTGCAGGCGTGGGCCGCCTTCTCGCCGATCAGGGCGGTGCCGGCGCCAAGCGCCAGGGCGGCTAGGCGCCAGACCGGGGTCATCACCGTGGGGCGCACGTTCTCGGCCTTGAGCAGGGCCTGGAAGCGCTCCAGATGGACCTGCTCCTGCCCGCGCATCTCCGCCATGTCGATGGCGATGGCTTCCTTGCCGGCGCGGCCCGCGAAGACGGCGTGCTGGGCGCGGTAGATGTGGACGGCGGCGTATTCGCCCGCGTGGTCGACGCGCAGGATCTCATCCCGGCGGCGCTTGCTTGCGCCGCGGCCGGGGCGGGGCAGGGGGATGCGGCGGTCGCCCTCGTGGGAGCCGGTCATCGGATCAGGATCGCGGGGCGCGGGCATCCTTGGGCCTCTTGGCGGCGAGAAGGCTGAACCCGGCCAATGCGGCGGAGATCAGCGCGTTCCATCCTGCCATGCTGAGGCCGAGGAAGGTCCACGTCACGGCGTCGCACATGGCCACCCGGGGCGCCGGACCCGTGCCCAGCGCCAGGGCGGTCATGCTTTCCAGATCGACCGAACCGCCGGCGGCGCAGGTCGCGGGCAGGGCCCACCACTTCAGCTCGCCGCCCATGTGGAAGACGGCGGTGATGGTGCCGGTGGCGAAGATCACGGCCAGCAGGAAGGCGGCGATGCGCGGCGTGCCGCGGCTGCCGCGGCTGACCAGATGCCAGACGGTGGCGAGCAGGGCGACGACCACGGCGCCCCAGTAGACCTCGCGCGCCTTGAGGCAAAGGTTGCAGGGCGAGATGTCCCAGATCGTCTCCGACAGGTGGGCGAAGCCCAGCAGCGCCAGCGACGCCACGAGCGCGAATGCGGTCCACCACCGCGTCAGGAGTCGATACAGGCCTCTCATCAGACGACGTTCATAGCGAGGCTTGAGCCATCCGTCGATTGGGCGGGTTTAGACCATTTTCGCTTCAGGTCGGATCGACCTGAATCCAGAAAATGGTCCGGCATCAAACTGGAGCGAAATCTGAGCCGAGCCGGACTGCGTCCAGCTCGGCCGATCTCGCTCTAGAAGAGGAACTTCACCGCCACGAAGGCGCCGACCAGCACGGCGAGACCGATGAAGGTCCACATCGCCAGCCGCTTCTCGACCACCGCCAGCACCGCCGGCCCCCAGGTCTTCAGCACGAAGGCCACCGCGAAGAAGCGGGCGCCGCGTGTGATCACGCACAGCGCGAGGAACAGCGCCAGATTGAACTGGAAGATACCCGACGCGATGGTGATCAGCTTGAACGGGATGGGGGTCAGCCCCTTGATGAGGATCACCCAGGCGCCGTGCTGCTGGAACAGGGCCTTGGAGGTCTCGAAGGTGTCCGCCTTGCCGAGGAAGGCCAGGATCGCCAGGCCGACGGGTTCGAGAAAATAGCCGATCGCATAGCCGAGGAGGGCGCCGAGCACCGAGGCGATCGTACAGACGGCGGCGTAGAAATACGCCCGTTCCGGCCGCGCCAGCACCATCGGCGCCAGCATGACGTCCGGCGGAATGGGGAAGAAGGAGCTTTCGGCGAAGGACACCACGGCCAGCGCCTTGGTGGCGTGCTTGCTGCGGGCCTGTGCAAAAACCCAGTCGTAAAGCTTGCGGAGCATCGATCCTCCGGCGAAAGGCCGAGCCTCCGCGTCTAGCAGGGCGCGCGGCGCGGCGCATCCGCCGAAACGCAGCTTGAGTCGCGGTCGCGGCGATCCGCCGCTATAAGGCCGCCTCCGCCCACCTCCCCCTCGGATCGGAAGACCATGCGCTACCTGCACACCATGGTCCGCGTGACGGACCTCGACGCCTCCCTGCGCTTCTGGTGCGACCTGCTGGGCCTGCACGAAATGCGCCGGATGGAGAACGAAGCCGGGCGCTTCACCCTGATCTTCCTCGCCGCCCCCGCGGACCTGTCGCGCTCCGAGGCCGAGCGCTCCCCGGAGGTCGAACTGACCTACAACTGGGATCCGGAAACCTATTCCGGCGGGCGGAATTTCGGCCATCTGGCCTACAAGGTCGACGACATCTACGCCGCCTGCCGGCGCCTGATGGACGGCGGGGTGGTCATCAATCGGCCCCCGCGTGACGGCAACATGGCTTTCGTCCGGTCGCCGGACGGCATCTCCATCGAACTTCTCCAGGAGGGCGCGCCCCTGCCCCCCGCCGAACCCTGGGCCTCGATGCCCAACACCGGGAGCTGGTGATCTTGAAAGCTATCGCGCTTCTGCCCCTGGCCCTGCTGGGCCTCGCGGCCTGCGCCTCGACCTCGGAGACCTACCCGTCGCGCACCGCGACGGAGCAGCTTCTGATCTCGCGCGCCGCCGACCGCGCGGTCGAGGGCCTGACCCTGCCGATCCCGGCCGGTTCGCGCGTGTTCGTGGACGACACCTATTTCCGCGCCGAGAACAGCCCCTACGCCGTCAGCGCGGTGCGCAACGCCCTGTCGGACGCCGGCTACGCCCTGGCCCCGTCCCGGGCCGAGGCCGACGCGGTGTTCGAACTGCGCGCCGGGGCCCTGTCGCTGGAACAGATGCGCCGCGTCTTCGGCCTGCCGGACATGCGGGTGCCGATCAACGAGAGCTTCAACGTGGTCTCGATCCCCGAGCTGTCGGTCTACAGCCGCCGCGACCGGATCGGCGTCGCCGAGTTCTCGGGCTTCCTTTACGAGCCCAAGACCGGCGCCCCGCTGGGCGCCGTCCTGCCGATGACCGGGCAGTTCCGCATCCGCAGCCACAAGCTGCTGATGATCGTGGCATGGGGCCAGCAGACCGTCGATCCCGGCGAACGCGACCCGGGCGACAGCTGGCGGCAGTTCTAGGATTTCGCCGGAACCAGCACCTTGCGGGCGCCCATCGTCTCCGGCGTGCGCACATCCCACGCCAGTCCAAGCCGCTCGAGCAGCCGGATGAAGCGGTAGCCCCAGTAGCTCTGGCCGGGGTACAGGCCGATCCGCGCCGAGCCCGGGAAGGCGTGGTGGTTGTTATGCCAGGCCTCGCCCATGGTCGGGATCGCCGCCCATGGCACGTCATGCGCCTGCACCCCCGCGCCCTCGACCAGCCAGCTTTGCGGCCCGCGCCGATGGGCCAGATGGCCGACGAACCAGTGGCCTGAGACCGAAGCCGCCACCCGCGCGCAGACGCCCCAGACCACGAAGCCCCAGCCGCCCATCAGATAGAGCCCGGCGGCGATGGGGACCTGTTGCAGCATCCAGGTCCGTTCCAGGAGGCGATAGAAGCGGTCCCGGCCCACGCGGCCGAGGTCGAAGGCGGGCGGATGCATCAACTTCAGCCGGCAGTGCATCTGCCAGACCGCGTCGATCAGCATGGGTCGCCGGTGGGCCAGATAGTCGTGGCAGTCCGCCTGCCGCTGGGCCCAGTCGCGCAGGTCGTGGGTGCGGATCATCCAGAACGGCCCGCTCATGCCCACGGCGGTCCCAACCCAGACCAGGACATGCTCGAGCCATAGCGGGCATTTGAAGCTGCCGTGGATCAGCCGCCGGTGGAAGCCGACCGAATGGCCCAGCAGCAGGCCGGCGCCGGTCGTGATCGTGAACACCGCCGCCGCGCCCGGACTGACCGTCAGCGGCCCCAGCACCAGCGCGCCCGCCAGCATGCCGCCGTTCCAGATCGAATGGATCGGATCCCAGACGACCCGGCCCTCGACGGGCGAGCAGCCGGGCGTTTCGACCAGGCTGTTGACCGCGCAGGGGTCGGAGTGGTCGCCGCTCACCGAACCTGACCGTCGTCATAGGCTAAGCGCCATGCCGTGAACCCGGCGGCGGCGCCCCCGACCGCAGCCGGGAGAGCGCTCAGAAGGACAATCCCCACGGCGTTCGGGTCCACAGTGAAGCTCAGCCCTGTGGCGAACGCCCACAAGGTGAACGGGGTCGCGACGGCCGCGACGCCGCCCCCGACGACGACGGCCGTCAGGCGATCCCGTCGCCGCGCCCAGTGCAGAACCGCCCATACCGGTCCCCCCACCAGAAACAGGCCGCCGACCCAGAACGGCAGCGTCGCCATGCCGATCATGAGGCCGAGGCCCAGTCCGCCCAAACCTGCGAACAGCCCTACGGCGCCGAGCACGACCGAGGCCGCGGCGCACCCGGTGATGCTCGCGGCCAGCAGCGCTATGACTCCCAGCCCCCCTTGGGCCAGCCCTCGCCTGATCTTGTCCGTCCGCATCATGGTCAGCTCATTTAGCATTTAAGCCATTACCTAACTACCGAACGATCCCTCTGGAAAGTGGTTCGCAAATCGCTTAAATGTCGCAGCCATGCAGCGCGTGTTTGAAGCCCTCTCCTCCCAGATCCGGCGCAAGATCCTGGCCTACCTCGCCCACACCGACCTGACGGCGGGCGAGATCGCCGCGCGGTTCGAGATCTCCAAGCCCGCGGTCAGCCAGCACCTGACCGTGCTGGAGAACGCCGGGCTGGTGACCAGCGAGAAGCGCGGCCAGTACGTCCACTACAGCCTGGTCCCCGACCATCTGGCCAACACCCTGAACAGCTATGCGCAAGAGGTTTGTCCGGTCTCCAAGCCCCTGAAGGCCGAGAGCGCGGACATCGCCAAGACGCGCAAGCCCTGACGCCGCCGTACCTTGCGTCCCTCCGCCGGACCGTCGAAGGTCCCGGCCGTCATGTTTCCGGGAGGGTTTCCATGCGTCGTCTTCTGATCACCACCGCCTGCGCCGTCGCCGTTCTGGCCGGGGCGCCCGCCGTCGCCATGGCCCAGACCGCCGCCCCGACCGCGGACATGTCGATCCAGACCGAGGACGCGCGGCTGGCGGCCTTCTTCGAACAGGCGTGGCAGGAGCGGATCGCCCTGTCGCCGCAGCAGATGACCTCGCTGGGGATCAAGACGGACTACGACAAGCTGGACGACGTCACCGACGCCGCGGCGGACCGGTCGCTGGCCCTGGCCGAGAGCCAGCTGGCGCGGATGAAGAGCGGATTCGATCCGGCGACCGTGAACGCCGACAGCCGGATGTCGATGCGGTTGTTCGAAGACGGGGTGGCGCAGGCGCGCCTGTCGAACCGCTGGCGCGACTGGGGCTATCAGTTCGCCGCCAACGGCAATCCGACCACGGGGCTGCCGGTCTTCCTGATCAACAACCACCGCGTCTCCAGCGTGTCGGACGCCGAGGCCTATGTCTCGCGCCTGCGCGCTTCCGAGCGGGTGATGGGCGAGATCGCCGATGAACTGCGGGACCGGGCATCGAAGGGAATCATCTCGCCGAATTTCGTGTTCGAGCCCTCGATCGCCAACACCCGCAACATCATCACCGGCGCGCCGTTCGACGGCGGGGCCGACAATCCGGTCTGGGCCGATTTCCAGCGCAAGGTCGGCGCCCTGGATACGGACCAGGCGACCAAGGACCGCCTGCTGGGCGAGGGCCGCGCGGCCCTGACCGGCGAATGGAAGCGCGGCTATGAGATGGTGCTGACGGCGCTGGCCGAGGTGCAGCAGCAGGCCGCCGTCATGCCCGACCGCGACGGCGGCGTCTGGCGGCTGCCGGACGGCGAAGCCTATTACAACGCCCGCCTGCAGCTCTCGACCACCACCGACCTGACCGCCGACCAGATCCACCAGATCGGCCTGGGCGAAGTGGCGCGCCTGCAGGGCGAAATGCAGACGATCATGACCCGTGTCGGCTTCACCGGCACGCTGCAGGAGTTCTTCACCCTGCTGAAGACCGATCCGCGCTTCCAGTATCCGAACACGCCGGAGGGCAAGGAGCAGTATCTGACCGACGCCCGCGCCTTCATCGCCCAGGTGATGGAAGCCGCGCCGCGCTGGTTCAGCGACCTGCCCGAGGCGGCGCTGGAGGTTCGCGCGGTCGAGGCGTGGCGCGAGACCACCGCCTCCATCGCCTTCTACAACGCCCCGGCGCCCGACGGCTCGCGCCCCGGCATCTACTACGTCAACCTGTCGGACATGACCCAGGTGCTGAAACCCCAGATCGAGGGCATCAGCTATCATGAGGGCGCGCCGGGGCATCACTTCCAGATCGCCTACGCGCAGGAGATGCAGGGCCTGCCGTCGTTCCGCCGCTTCGGCGGCTACGGCGCCTATGCCGAGGGCTGGGGCCTGTACGCGGAGCAGCTGGGCAAGGAGATGGGCTTCTATCAGGACCCCTATTCCGACTTCGGCCGCCTCTCGACCGAGCTGTGGCGCGCGGTGCGTCTGGTCACCGACACCGGCCTGCACGCCAAGCGCTGGAGCCGCGAGCAGGCGATGGACTATTTCCGCCAGAACTCCCTGCTGAGCGAGCGTGACATCCAGAAGGAGGTCGAGCGCTACATCACCAGCCCCGGCCAGGCGACCAGCTACAAGATCGGCGAGTTGAAGATCATGGAGCTGCGCGCGCGGGCCCACGCGGCGCTGGGCGACCGCTTCGACATCCGCGACTTCCACGCGGTCGTGCTGGGCTCGGGCTCGGTGCCGCTGGACGTTCTGGAGGTCCAGGTCGACGCCTGGATCGCGGCGGGCGGCGGCGCACCCGCCTCGTAAGGGGTCAGTGCGCCTCGGGCGGGCGAGCGGCCGGGCTGTGGTACTCGCTCTCGGCCTTCTTCTTTTTGCCGAGCACGAAGCGGCGGTCGCAATAGCCGCACTCGACGTGATCGTCCTCGCCCATGTCCATGTAGACGAGCGGGTGGCCGAGGGCGCCGCCGCCGCCGTCGCAGGCGACGCGCTTGGACGTCACCACGATCTCTTCCGGCGGCGGGATGATCACGGTGGTGGGTCGCGAGGACATTCGGACGGCTCTGACTTGGCGATTGGTGCGAGGGTGCATAGGTATGCGCGCGCGCTCCATACCGTCAAACGGAGCCGCTCGAAACACCCGAAAGCGCCGAATGACCGAGACCGACACCCTGCCCGTCAACGCCATCGAGGTGCGGGGGCTGGAAAAGACCTATGCGGGCAACAAGAAGTCGCCGCCCAAGACTGCCCTGCGCGGGGTCGATCTGGTCATCCCGCGCGGCTCGATGTTCGGCCTGCTGGGCCCGAACGGCGCGGGCAAGTCGACCCTGATCAACATCCTGGCCGGGATCGTAAACAAGACCGGCGGCACAGCCTCGATCTGGGGCCGCGACATCGACAAGCAGCCGCGCGACGCCCGCGCCGCCCTGGGCGTCGTGCCGCAGGAGATCGTCGCTGACGTCTTCTTCACCCCCAGGGAGGCCCTGGAGGTTCAGGCCGGCTTCTACGGCGTGCCGGCCAATGAGCGCCGCTCGGACGAGCTGCTGGCCGCGTTGGGCCTGTCGGACAAGGCCAACGCCTACGTCCGCGCCCTCAGCGGCGGCATGAAGCGCCGCCTGATGGTGGCCAAGGCGCTGGTGCACAATCCGCCGATCCTTATCCTCGACGAACCGACCGCCGGGGTCGATGTCGAGCTGCGCCGCCAGCTTTGGGAATACGTCCGCAAGATCAACGCCGAGGGCGTGACCATCCTGCTGACCACCCACTATCTGGAGGAGGCGCAGGAGCTCTGCGACACCATCGCCATCATGAACCGGGGCGAGGTGGTGGCCTGCGAACCGACGCCGCAACTGTTGCGCCGCCTCGACACCCGCAACGTCGTCGTGACTCCCGAGGGAGAGCTGACCGCCCTGCCGACGGTCAAGGGCTTCGATGTCGTGCCGCGTCCGAACGGCGCCTTCGCCATCAGCTACAAGAAGGGCCAGTCGTCGGTGGAGCAGGTCCTGGCCGCCGTCCGCGCCGCAGGGGTGACCATCGCCGACATCTCGACCGAGGACCCCGACCTGGAAGATGTCTTCCTGGCGCTGACCTACGGCGATGCGAGCCAGGTGAGTCCGACCAAGGACTGAGGCTAGACCACCATCACCGTGCCGATCAGCAGGCGCGCGCCGGCGCGGCCCATGACGGTGTTGGTGGCGGTCTGGAGCTGGGCGACCAGCCGTTCGATGTCGGGCGGAGCGCCCGGCAGCAGGACCGCGGCGCTCTGCTGCACCACCTGGGCGTAGGCGGCGCGCAGGCGCGGGGCCGACTGCGCCACGCGGGCGCGCAGGGCCGCGTCCGGCGTATCCACCCCGATCTCGACCGTCATGACGCCCAGGCTTCCGCCGGGGCGGCGCACATTGCCCGTCACCGTCGGCAGGCCGAGATAGCTGGCCTGCGACGAACTTCCACCCCCGCCCGACGAGGCGGCGGCGGCGGGCGTGGCGGCGGCAGCGGTGGCGATGGCCGCGAGGCCGAGAATAGCGCGACGTTCCATGCGCTCTCCATAGCGGACACCGCTTAACATTCCCCTGAGCCCGGCCTACCTCGGAGTCATGAGCCCGCGCGAGATCGACACCGGACTGGACGGCTTCCGCTGGTGGCCCGGGGGGCTGGACGCCAAGGCGCAGGCCGCCCTGCTGACCGAGGTGATGGCGGCGGTGGACGACAGCCCCTTCTATCGGCCGGTCACACCGGGCGGACGGCCCTTCTCGGTGCGGATGACCAACCTGGGGCCGCTGGGCTGGGTGTCGGACCGGGACGGCTATCGCTACCAGGCGACCCATCCGGAGACCGGCGCGCCGTGGCCGCCGATCCCGCAAGCCCTGCTCGATCTGTGGCGCGACCTGACCGGCTGGCCCGAGCCGCCCGACGCCTGCCTCGTCAATCTGTATCAGGACGGCGCGAAGATGGGCCTGCATCAGGATCGGGACGAGGCCGATCTGGAAGCGCCGGTGCTGTCCGTTTCGCTGGGCGACACGGCGATCTTCCGCGTCGGCCCCGCCGGCGGCGGACCGACCAGGTCCGTCCGACTCTCCTCAGGCGACGTCTGCGCCCTGACCGGGCCCGCCCGGCTGGCGCGGCACGGGATCGACCGGTTGCTGCCCGGCTCGTCGAGCCTGATTCCGGGCGGCGGGCGCATCAATCTGACCCTGCGCCGGGCAGGCCCCGTCGGGGGGCCGTCTTCACGGCAATCGTGACTCGACGCTGGCGGGCGCCGCCGCCACTGTCCCGCCTCCCACAGCCCGGAGCCCGCCAATGTCGCTGATCCGTCCCGAAGGCCCGCAGGCCGATGATGTGATCCTGAGCCGCCGGACGTTGGGCGCCGGAACGCTGGGCGGTCTGTTCTTCGCCGGCTATGCACCCGCGGCCCTGGCGGCCCAGGCCAGTCCGGTGACGACCGACGGCGCGGGCCTGTCGCAGGGCGAGGTCAGCTTCCCGGCCCCCGACGGCTTCCAGCTGCCCGCCCTCGTCGCCCGCCCGGACGGCGACGGCCCCTTCCCGGTGGTGATCGTCGTCTCCGAGATCTTCGGCGTGCACGAATACATCCGCGACATCTGCCGCCGCCTGGCCAAGGCCGGCTATGCGGCGGTGGCTCCAGCCTTCTTCAACAGGGTCGAGGACCCGGCGCCCCTGTCCGACATGCAGCGGATCCAGCAGATCGTCGGCGCCGCCGGCTATGAGCAGGTGATGGGCGACGTCTCGGCCACCCTGGACTGGGTCAGCCAGCAGCTCTGGGCCAACGGCGACAAGATCGGCATCACCGGTTGGTGCTGGGGCGGCAAGGTGGTGTGGCAGGCCTGCGCCCGCTTCGCCGTGCTGGACGCCGGCGTCGCCTGGTACGGTCGCCTGGCCCCGGCGGCCACCGCCACCCCGGAACAGGTCAGCAGCGGCCAGCCGTGGCCGGTCGACCTGGCCGACGACCTGAAATGCCCGGTGCTGGGCCTGTACGGCGCGGAAGACCGCGGCATCCCCCTGCCCAGCGTCGAAGCCATGCGCAGCGCCCTGGCCCGCGCGGGCCAGACCTCCAGCGAGATCGTTATCTATCCGGGCGCCCCGCACGGCTTCCACGCCGACTATCGCGACAGTTACCGCGCCGCGGACGCCGCCGACGGGTGGGGCAAGCTGCTGGCCTTCTTCGGCGCGCGGCTGAAGGCCTAGGCCTTGCCGTCGAAATTCCCACCGGTGGCCTGGGCGGCGGCGTAGGCCGCATTGCCCGCCGCAGCACCGGAGCCCTTGGCGGCGACCACCACCATGGCCGGACGCACGGTGCGGCCGAACAGGGCGTAGCCGGCCTGCAGGGTCTGCAGCACCTGGCCGCCCTGAACCGTGTCGGAAGGCTGTTCCATCATCGCCTGATGCAGGTGCGGATCGAAGGCCTCGCCCGGCTCCGGCGCGACGCGCTTGAGGTTGTTGGCCTCGAAGGCCGACAGCAGGGCCTTCTGGGTCAGCTCCAGACCGGTGACCAGACCGGCCTCGCCGGCGTTGGCGTCCTTGGGCGCGGCCTGGATGGCGCGCTCCAGGTTGTCGGCCACGACCAGAAGGTCGCGCGCGAATTTCTGAATGGCGTAGGCGCGGGCGTCGTTGTTCTGCGTCTCGGCCCGGCGCTTGACGTTCTCGGTCTCCGCGACGGCGCGCAGGGCGCGGTCCTTCCACTGGTCGCGCTCGGCGATGACGGCGTCCAGCGGAGCCAGATCGTCCTCACCGTCAAAGCCTGCGGCCTCGCCGAGGTCGGCGTCCAGCTCGGTTTCGGGATCGTAGTCGGGGGTATCGTTCACGTGTCTTGTCCGTCCAGCATCCGGCCCAGCACCCTGGCGGTATAGTCCACCAACGGGATCACACGGGCGTAGTTCAGTCGCGCGGGGCCGATGACGCCGATGGCGCCGAGAACCCGCTGTCGGCCGCTCATATAGGGCGCCGCGATCACGGCGGAACCCGAAAGTGAGAATAGTCGCGTCTCGGCGCCGATGAAGATGCGCACGCCCTGGGCCGTGGACACCCCGTCCAGCAGGCCGATCAGCTGTTCCTTCTGCTCCAGATCGTCGAACAGGATCCGGACCTTTTCCAGGTCCTCCATGGCTCCCGCGTCCTGCAGCAGGTTGGCGCGGCCGCGCACGATCAGGGCCCGCTCGCGCTCCGCACCGCCGGACCAGGCGGCCAGACCGTCCTCGACCAGCCGTGCCGCGGTCTCGTCCAGTTCGCGCCGGGCGGCGTCCAGTTCGGTGCGCATTTCGGTGCGCGCCTCGTGCAGCGGGCGGCCCTTGAGCCGGGCGTTGAGGAAGTTCGACGCCTCCTGCAGCGTCGAGGGCGTGACCCCGGCCTTGAGCGGCATCAGCCGGTTCTCGACCGAGCCGTCGTCGCCGACCAGCACCGCCAGGGCCTGATCGCGGCCCAGGGCCACGAACTCCACATGCTTGACCCCGGCGTCGCGCACCGGGCTGGCCACGATGCTGGCTCCGCCCGCCAGGCCGGACAGCAGGGACGACGCCTCGTTCAGCGCCTCGTCGAAGCTGCGGCCGCGGCCGGCCAGGCGTCCGTCGATCTCGCGCCGTTCTTCCGTGGAGATGTCGCCGATCTCCAGCAGGCCGTCGACGAACAGGCGCAGGCCCGCATGGGTGGGAATCCGCCCCGCCGAGGTGTGCGGCGACGCCAGAAGGCCGGCCAGGGTCAGGTCCTGCATGGTGTTGCGGATCGAGGCCGGCGACAGGCTGACCCCGCTCATCGACAGGGTCCGCGATCCGACAGGCTCGCCTGTCTGCAGATAGCTTTCGACGATGCGCCGGAAGATGTCGCGCGCCCGCTGGTCGAGCCCGGCCAGGCCGCCGGCCTCCAGCCCGGGGGCGGTCAGGAGAGGGGTTTTCATGGCCGAGCCTCCCAGAGATCGCGGTCAAGACGCATGACCAGGCAGTCGTCCTCGTCAAACATCCGGCGTCCGACGACCGCGAACCCCAGCCGCCGATAAAAGCGGTGGGCGTCCGTGTTGGTGTTCAACGGATCTATGACGATGGCCGCGACCGCCGGATCGGCGAAGGCGTCGTTGATCGCCAGGGTCATCATTTGCGTGCCGTAGCCGCGGTTCAGCGCGTCCGATGGCCCGATCCAGATGTCCATGGCGCGCAGGTTCGGCTCGATCTCACCCCAGTAGTGGGTCGGCTCCAGATGCGGGTCGCAGACCTGCATGACGCCGATGGGACGGCCGTCCACCTCGGCGACGAGGTGAAAGCTGACGTCGGACCCAGCCTCGATCTCCTCGATCCAGTCCTGCCCCCCGAAGGCGACCTCGGCGTCCGCGTCGTCGCTGGAACAGGCGATCACATGCGGCTCGCGATCCCACAACGCCAGCATCGGCGCGTCGGCGACCGTCGCGGGACGCAGGCGCACCAGACCGGGCGTGGAGGGGGACAGGCTCATGGTTTCAGGATAAGCACCGCCGCGACGGCTTCCAAGGACCATGACCATGACGACACCCCGCCCCTCCGACCGCACCCCCGAACAACTGCGCAAGGTGACGCTGGAGACCGGGGTGAACCGCTACGCCGAGGGCTCCTGCCTGGTCACTTTCGGCCATACCAAGGTGCTGGTGACGGCTTCGGTCGAGGAGAACGTGCCCGGCTGGATGCGCGGCAAGGGTCAGGGATGGGTGACGGCCGAATACGGCATGCTGCCCCGCGCCACTCACACCCGCGGCCGCCGCGAGGCCGCCGCGGGCAAGCAGACCGGCCGGACGCAGGAAATCCAGCGCCTGATCGGACGGTCCCTGCGCGCCGTGGTCGATCTGAAGGCGCTGGGCGAACGTCAGGTGGTGCTGGACTGCGACGTGGTCCAGGCCGACGGCGGCACCCGCACCGCCGCCATCACCGGCGCCTGGGTCGCGATGGCCAGCGCGTTCGACTATCTGCGCGCCGAGGGCGTGATGAAGACCGATCCGATCCTGGACCAGGTCGCCGCCGTCTCGTGCGGCGTGTGCAACGACCAGCCGGTGCTGGACCTCGACTACGAAGAGGATTCCACCGCCGAGGCCGACAGCAATTTCGTCCTGACCGGCTCGGGCACGATCGTCGAGATCCAGGCCACCGGCGAGAAGCGCGGCTTCACCCGCGCCGAATTCGACCGCCTGTTCCAGCTGGCCGACGGCGGCTGCGCCGAGCTGTTCGCCCTGCAGCGGGCCGCGCTGGGCCGGTAAGCTTCGCCTTACAGGCGCTCGGGGTTTCATCGTTCGCCGAAAGCAGGCATCGTCATTTCACAACGTCCGGGGAGATGACGATGCGCCTGCCGATCCTGCTGACCGCCGCCCTTCTGCTGGTTTCCGCCTGCGACCAGCAGGCCGCGCCCAAGGGCCCCGACGCCGCCGCGCCCGCCGCTGAAGCGACGCCGGATCCGGTCATGCCGGCCGACGCCCCGCCGCAGGAAGAAGCGATCGCGCCCGTCGAGGCGTCCTCGACCTCGTGCACGCTCGACCAAGGATCGGACGGGGCGATGGAGCTGGTCCGCCGCTGCATGGCCGTCAGCACCGCCAGCCATCCGCCGTGCAACCCGGAAAACCCCTGCCAGCTGATCCAGGACGAGATCGACCGCGCCTGCGCCGCCTACAAGCCGGGCGAGACCAAGCCGGCGGAGTGCGCCGCTTAACGGTTTACAGACGTCAGGGTTGTACGGTGGCGGAATGACCTCCGCCGCCACACCCGCCGATCTTCGCGCCCTGACCACCCTGCGCTTCCTCGCGGCGGCGTGGGTGGTGCTCTACACGGCCTGGCCGCACCTGAACGTCGGCTTCACGCCGGTGGCGGTGACCAAGGGCTATCTGGGCGTCGAGGTCTTCTTCGTCCTGTCGGGCTTCATCCTCAGCCACGTCTATCTCGAGGCGGCGGGCGAAAAGCGCTATTCGTACAAGGGCTTCCTGTGGGCCCGGATCGCGCGGGTCTATCCACTGCATCTAGTGACGCTGGCGGGCATGGCCGTGCTGGGCGTCGGTGCGGTGGTCGCGGGGCTGTCCGTCAGCGACAGCCTGACCGACTGGCGCGCCCTGCCCGCCCACCTGACCCTGACCCATGCCTGGGGTCTGGCCCCGTCATCAGCCTTCAACCACCCCTCGTGGTCGATCTCTGCGGAATGGTTCGCCTATCTGAGCTTCCCGGCCTTCGCCTTCGTGGCCTGGCGACTGCGGAACCAGCCGGTGCTGGCCACCGTCCTGGCCGCCGCCGTGGCGCTGGGGATCTACGCCGCCTTCCAGCCCCTCGCCGGCTTCTCCCTGACCGAGGCGACCTTCCGCTGGGGCGCGCTGCGCATCGTGCCGTGCTTCCTGCTGGGCTGCGCCCTGTACCTGGTCTACCGCCGCGCCCCGATCCCCTTCGCCGGGCCGGTCGCCCTGCTGAGCGGCGCG
This sequence comes from Brevundimonas sp. GW821-FHT09G01, assembly GCF_059416065.1. NCBI lineage: Bacteria > Pseudomonadati > Pseudomonadota > Alphaproteobacteria > Caulobacterales > Caulobacteraceae > Brevundimonas > Brevundimonas sp. GW821-FHT09G01. Next base: position 102,747 of record NZ_JBWKOL010000008.1, on the reverse strand, counting down.
GGCGTGCTGATCAGCGCCTCGCTGGGCCTCTGGGACCCGATCACGGTCCTGTTCGCGGGCGGTCTGATCCTGGGCCTGGGCTCGATGACGAACGAACGCGCGGGGCCGCTGGCCTCGAAGGCCGGCGTCTATCTCGGAGAAATCAGCTACTCGATCTACATGGTCTGCGCGCCGGTCCTGCTGGTCATGACCAACGTCGCGGCCCGCCTGACCGGAGCCGACGACAAGCGCTTTCACATCATTGTGTGGCTGGGGATTGTCGCGGCCATTCCGGTGGCCGCCATGCTGACCTACCACCTCGTCGAACGCCCGGCCCGTAAGGCTTTGCGGCGGTTGGCGGACCGAAACGGCTCAGGTCAAGCCGCGACGAAAGCGCACACCCGACTCGCCTGAAAGGGGTCTTCAACCCTCCGGAACTATCCGTTACGGGTTGTTTCAGCGGCAGTCGGGAAAAGCCACAGCATGATCAAACGGCTCACAGCCGTCGCAGTTGCGACGACCCTCGGGATTTTTGCGCTGGGCGTCGCGCCCGCTCCCGCAAAGGCCGATGAGCCGTACTGGCAGTGCGTGACCTTCGCCCGCATGTTCTCGGGCATCCAGATCTTCGGCGACGCCGTGACCTGGTGGCGTCAGGCCCAGGGCCGCTTCACCACCGGCCATCGTCCGCAGACCGGTTCGGTTCTCGCCTTCGAAGCCAACGGCCGCATGAACCGCGGCCACGTCGCCGTCGTCTCGGAAGTGTTGACCGACCGCGTCATCCGCGTGACCCACGCCAACTGGGGCGGAAGCCGTGGCAAGGTCGAGGAAAACGTCACCGTCGTGGACGTCTCGAACAGCAACGATTGGACGGCGGTCAAGGTCTGGTACAACCCGATCCATGACCTCGGCACGACCGTCTACCCGACCCATGGCTTCATCTACCAGCAGGCCCCGCAGGCCGCCGGTGTGCAGATGGCTTCGGTCCAGCCGGTCGGCCCCGGCCAGCATTGAGGGTTCGGCCTCGTCGACGGGGCCTTCCGCATGATCCGTCTCTATCGCTCGACAGGCTCGGCCTGCGAGGACGTGCAGCTTGAGGCCGGCGCCCTGAAGCTGGGGCCGAACGTGCTGTGGATCGACCTGATCAACCCGACGCGCGAGGAAGACGCCGCCGTCGAAGCCGCCCTGGGCGTCTCCGTGCCCACGCGCGAAGAGATGCAGGAGCTGGAGGCGTCCAGCCGCGTCTATCGCGAGAACGGGGCCACCTATCTGACCGCAGACATCATCACCCGGGGCGACGAGGACATCCCGGGCATCGAGCCGGTGACGTTCGTCCTGACCACCGGCCCGCTGATCACCATCCGCTATGTGGACCCCAAGCCGTTCACGATGCTGCTGGAGAAGCTGGAGCGCGAGCCCGGCCTCTGCGCCTCGGGCGCGGAACTGTTCCTGCACCTGATGGAGCTGGTGGTCGACCGCGCCTCGGACATCCTGTCCCGGACCGTGACGCGGGTCGAAGGCATCGCCAGCCACGTCTTCTCGGGCGGCAAGACGGTCGGCTTCGAGAAGCTGATCGGCAAGCTGGGCCGGGCCCAGATCGCCAACGCCCGCATCGAGCAGAGCCTGGCCGGCCTGACCCGGGTCTTCGCCTTCGTGGCCATCGACGAACGGATCGACAGCGGCGAGGCCCGCGCCCACCTGCGCTCGCTCAGCCGCGACGTGGAAAGCCTGACCGCGCATAACCAGTCGGTCGCGGCCTCGATCAATTTCCAGCTCTCGGCCGCGCTGGGCCTGATCAACATCGAGCAGTCGTCGATCATCAAGATCTTCTCGGTGGCCGCCGTCGCCTTCCTGCCGCCGACCCTGATCGCCTCAATCTACGGCATGAACTTCGACCATATGCCGGAGCTCCACTGGATGGGCGGCTATCCGCTGGCGGTGGCCGCCATGGTCATCTCGGCCCTGCTTCCCCTGATGTGGTTCAAGCACAAGGGCTGGCTGTAGAGCTTGACCCGCCCCGCCGGTCGGGGCTTCCTGCCCGCCCTTCGCCGGAGTCCTTCATGCGCCTGCTCGCCCTCGCCGCCTCAGCCCTGATCCTGTCGGCCTGTTCGCAGGGGGCCGAGACGCCGGCCGCGCCCGCCGAGCCCGCCGGGCCGCCGCCGGTGCTGTCGGGCGTGAACCTGTCGGAACCGGTGACCGTGTCGGGCACGGAGCCGTTCTGGACGATCAAGCTGACCGGCGCGGAACTGATCTACGAAGGCCTGGATCGCCCCGAGCAACGCGCGCCGCAGCCGAAGATCGAGGTTCAGGGCACCGTCGCCACCTTCCAGACCCAGTCGGCGGCGGGCACGACCTTCGACATCACCCTGACCGCGACCGAATGCAGCGACGGGATGAGCGACCGCACCTATCCGCTGACCGCCGTGGTCAAGGTCGGCGAGGAGACGCTGATGGGCTGCGCGGCCTCGACCGCCGCCCTGGCGCGCGCGGGCGAGAGCGGCCTGGTCGTCTAGAGCGAAATCGGTTGAGTTGGACGCAGTCCAACTCGGCTCAGATTTCGCTCCAGTTTGATGCTGGGCCATTTTTTGGATTCAGGTCGATTCGACCTGAAGCAAAAATGGCCTAGACTGTCTGATCCCTGAGGGTGCGCATCGCCCCGAGACGGGCGAAGGCGATGGTCAGGGCCTTGCGCCGGGCCGGGGCCAGCGGACTGGACGGCGCCTCGCGCACCACCGCCCCGCCGAAGCCGTCAGCCACGATCAGCCCCGGTTCGTCGGGCAGGACGCCCTGCGGAAACTCGGGCGCGACGGCGAAATAGAAGGCGTCGCAGAACGGCCCGTACTCATGCCATTTGCGATCGACGCGATAGTCCTCGATCCCTGACTTCACCTCGACGATGACGATGTCGCCGCGCGGCCCCAGCGCCATGACGTCGGCGCGCCGCCCGTTGGGCAGGCCGACCTCCAGCAAGGGCGCATAGCCCAGGTTCAGCATCAGCCGCGCGGCCCCGCGCGTCACCGACAGCGTGGTGTCGGGACGACTGAAGACGAGGTCGATCTGCAGGGCGGCGGCGGCCATCCACCTTTATGTTCCGGCTCTGTTCACGGTTCAAGAGAGGATTAAGCTTGGCCGCAGAGCGGGTGATAAGCTCGCCTTGAAACGCCCTGAAGGACCCAGTCCATGCCCGAAGACCGCGTCGCCCGACGCAATCGCGGCAACCCGCGCGGCCTCTGGCTGCTGGCGGCGCTCGGCGTCGCGGTCGCCCTGCTCATCGTCGCCGTCGTGCTGAAGTCGATCGCCGCCGATCAGCGCGCCAGCCGCGAGCTGGATGCCGTCGTGGCCCACGCGGAAGCGCCGTCGTCCATTCCCGCGCCCGCCCCGCCGAAGGGAGGGGCGGCGCCCTACTGACCGGTCTGCACGACCGCCCCGGTCTCCAGCCCCAGCGCCGCCGCACGCCGCAACAGATCGGCCCGGACCGCCTCTGACGGGCTCTGGCTGCGATGCCAGATCCACCAATCCGACCGGTTGGGCAGGGACAGGATCGCCCAGCTGTAGTCCGGCGCGTGCGCCTGCACCCGGTAGTTCTGCCCGGCCAGCCCGCCGAAGCTGAGCAGGCCCGTCAGGCTGAAACGCAGGTTGCGGTTCTCGCCGGGGTCGGTGACCCGGGCGTTGGCCCGCAGCGTCTCCACCCGACCGTCGGCGCGGCGGGTGCAGGTCACCACGATGCCGTAGCGGTCGGCCCGCGCCTGGGGCGTGAAGTCGATCTGGGCCCGGCGGCAGTCCTTCTGGACGTCGTTGGGACTGCGCGCGATCTCGAACCAGCGGCCGTCGAAGCGGTCCATGTCCACGGCTTGGGCGACAGCGGCGTTCGCGGACAGGGCGCAGGCCAGGGCGAGTACGACAACGGCGGGACGATGAATCATGGCGCAGTTCTCCTGTGGTCCCGACGCCCTGTTTACGCGCCAGGGCCCGGATCGGATGCGCCGGTCAGAACCGGGTCAGAGAATGTAGCGGCTCAGGTCGGCGTTCCTGGCCAGGTCGCCGATGCGCTCGCGCACCTTGTCGCCGTCGAAGGTCACGGTCTGGCCGGTCAGGTCCGAGGCCTTGAAGCTGGTCTCTTCCAGCACCCGCTCCAGCACGGTCTGCAGCCGCCGCGCGCCGATGTTCTCTACCGCCGAATTGGCCGCCACCGCCGCGTCGGCCATGGCCTCGACCGCGTCCTCGGTGAAGACCAGCGTCACCTCTTCCGTGGCCAGCAGGGCCTGATTCTGACGGATCAGATTGGCCTCGGGCTCGGTCAGGATGCGCTTGAAGTCGTCCCGGGTCAGGGCCTTCAGTTCGACACGGATCGGAAGGCGGCCCTGCAGTTCCGGCAGCAGGTCCGACGGCTTGGCCACGTGGAAGGCGCCCGAGGCGATGAACAGCACATGGTCGGACTTCACCGGCCCGTATTTGGTCGACACCGTGGTGCCCTCGATCAGCGGCAGCAGGTCGCGCTGCACGCCTTCGCGGCTGACATCGCCGCCGCGCGCCTCGGACCGGGCCGCGACCTTGTCGATCTCGTCGATGAAGACGATGCCCTCGTTCTCGGCCAGCAGAAGCGCTTCGTTGGTCAGGCTCTCCTGATCCAGCAGCTTGTCGCTCTCCTCAGTGGTCAGGGGCGCGACCGCGTCCTTGACCGCCAGCCGGACCTTCTTGGTGCGACCGCCGCCCAGCTTGCCCAACATTTCGGACAGGTTGATCATCCCGACGTTGCCGCCGGGCAGGTCCATGCCCTGCATCGGCGAGGCGGTGTCGGCCAGTTCGACCTCGATCTCCTTGTCGTCCAGTTCGCCGGCCCGCAGCTTCTTGCGGAAACTATCGCGCGTGGCCGGCTGGGAGCCGGGCCCGACCAAGGCGTCCAGAATCCGCTCCTCGGCGGCGCCCTCGGCCTTGGCCTTCACACCCGAGCGACGCTTGTCGCGCACCATGACCAGCGCCGCCTCGACCAGGTCGCGCATGATCTGGTCCACGTCGCGTCCGACGTAGCCGACCTCGGTGAATTTGGTCGCCTCGACCTTCAGGAAGGGCGAGCCGGCCAGCCGGGCCAGCCGGCGGGCGATCTCGGTCTTGCCGACGCCGGTCGGCCCGATCATCAGGATGTTCTTTGGAGTCACCTCGTCGCGCAGGTCGTCAGGCACGCGCTTGCGGCGCCAGCGATTGCGCAGGGCGACGGCGACGGCGCGCTTGGCGTCGTCCTGGCCGACGATGAAGCGGTCGAGTTCGGAAACGATTTCGCGGGGAGACAGATCGGTCATGGGACCGAGATAGGACGCCTCAGCCGCCGGCGGGAGGGGGCGCGGCGATCGGCGCGGGGATCAACTGGGCCAGGACGATCTTCCAGCCGCCTTCCTGCCGTTGCCACAGGCGGACGTAGTGACCGGTTCGCGCCTGACCGTCCCGCTCCCACGCCGCCGTCCCATAGGTCCAGACGAGGTCGCCATAGCGGGATGCGCCGCCGCCTTCGGTGGGGCCGAAGCGGAACGTCGCCGGCCACGCCGATAGCGCTTCGGCGAAGGCGGCGCGCCCGATCGCCGGGGGCCTCGGCGCGACGTAGAGACGGCCGTTGTCGGCCATGGCCGCCAGATGGGCCGTCCTCTGGTCGGTCGCGGCCGCCCGGGCCAATTGCACTTCCCTCGCCGTGACATCCCGCATCGCCCATTCGCTGGGAACGCCGCCCGGACGCTCGCCGTTCGGCCCCACCGCGAGCACCAGCTGGGGCCCCTGTTCGAGGATCGCCGGCTCGGTCTCCGGCCCCGGCACGTCCGCCGCGCTCGCACCCGAACCGCCGTCATAGACCCACTTCCAGGACCCGTCGGGCTGGCGTTGCCAGATCGTGAAATAGTGGCCGGTGCGGCGGCCGCCGACCTGCACCCCGCCGGTGGTGAAACCCATGTCGCCCGACCGCGAGACGCCGGCGAAGTTCGGCCACCACTCCAACAGCGGCTCGTCGGCCGGTCGCGGCCCGTCAGGATAGGCGTCACGCACGCGCTGCACCTGCCCGCCGCCGATGACGATGGCGTCCGGTGTCGACCATTTGTTGAAACTGCCGGCGACGCCCATCGACGGCGCATCCGCCGCGAACGCCCGCTCGGCGGCTACGACCGGGGCCGCGTCCGGCGTCTGGGCCATGACGGGCGAGGCGGCGATCAGGGCCGCGGCGAAGGTCAGAGCGCGCATTGGATAGTCCTCCCGCCGCCATGGAGCGGCAGAAGCGGGGATTTGTCCCGTTAAATCGCGGAAAGCCGGCGCTACTCCAGCGTTTCGACGGTGAGATTGCCGTTGGTGTAGACGCAGATCTCCGCCGCCAGGGCCATCGACCGGCGCGCGATGGCCTCGGCGTCCAGGTCGGTGTTCTCCATCAGGGCCCGCGCCGCCGACAGGGCGTAGTTGCCGCCCGAGCCGACCGCCGCGACCCCGTATTCCGGCTCAAGCACGTCGCCCACCCCGGTCACGGTGAAGATCGAGTCGCGGTCGGCGACCAGCAGCATCGCCTCCAGCCGGCGCAGATAGCGGTCCGTGCGCCAGTCCTTGGCCAGGTCGACGCAGGCGCGGGCCAGCTGGTCCGGATACTGCTCCAGCTTGGCTTCCAGCCGCTCGATCAGGGTGAAGGCGTCCGCTGTCGCTCCGGCGAAACCCGCCAGGACCTTGCCGCTGGCCAGGACGCGCACCTTGCGCGCGGCGCCCTTGACGATGGTCGGCCCCATGGAGACCTGGCCGTCGCCGGCAATGACCGTGCGGCCGTCCTTGCGCACCGCGAGGATGGTGGTGCCGTGCCAGTCAGGGAATGAGGAGGTGCTGTTCATCATTCCTTGCAGATGGAGACCGGAATGCGGCGCGGCAAGCGAAAAGCTTGGGAAAACAACGTTCCGGCTCCGCCGTAATATAGCCCATGTAACGCGTTACATTGTCAATCCGTACCCCATTTTCGCAAATTAAGGGAGGCTTCGTGCTTCATCGCGTGATCTACGCCAGCGAAGCCGTTGGCCCGACGGGGGTGTCGACTCTTTCCATCGCCCAGATTCTCGGCGTGTCCGAGGTGAACAACCGGCGCGACGAGATCACCGCCGCCATCATGTTCCACCGCGGCCATATCGTGCAGGCCATCGAGGGCAAGCGCGTCGATATCGACCGCCTGATGCGCCGCCTGCTGGCCGACCGTCGCCATACAGGACTGCGGATTCTGGTCGATACGCCGATCACCGACCGCCTTCTGAGCGATCCCGTCAGCGTCTGCCCGGACCCTCAGGCGATTCTTCGGGGCGCCGGCGTGGGCGAGATCTCACGCCTCACGGCCAATGAGGCCGAGGCCCTGCTCGACCTGAAGTACGCCGCCTGAGGGCGTGACCTTCGCCGCCGCAGCGCCTAACTGGAGCCGGTGAGCTTTTCCGAAGACGAAATCGAACGCTACGCCCGCCATCTGGTGCTGTCCGAGGTCGGCGGCCCGGGTCAGCAGCGGCTGAAGGCCGCGCGGGTCGGCCTGATCGGCCTGGGCGGCGTCGGCGCGCCCGCAGCGCTGTATCTGGCCGCCGCCGGGGTCGGCACCCTGCGCCTGATCGACGACGACGCCGTCTCCCTGTCCAATCTGCAGCGCCAGATCGTCTTCGACACAGCGGACGTCGGCCGGGCCAAGGTGATCGCCGGGTCCGAGACCCTGGCGGCGCTCAATCCCCATGTCGGCCTGGAGCCGCGCCCCGAACGCCTGACCGCGACCAACGCCGCCGCCCTGATCGAGGGTTGCGACGTGGTCATCGACGGGACGGACGACTTCGGCGCCCGCTTCGCCGTCAACGCCGCCTGCCTCGCCTGCCGGATCCCGCTCGTCTCGGGCGCCCTGGGCCGATGGAGCGGTCAGGTCGGGGTCTTCCACGGCGGCCCCTGCTACAGCTGTCTGGTGCCGGAGACGCCGCCCGACGCCGACACCTGCAGCCGCGTCGGCGTCGTCGGCGCGCTGGCGGGCGTGGTCGGAGCGATGGCGGCGCTCGAGGCGATCAAGCTGATCGCCGGCGCCGGAGAGCCCTTGTCAGGCCGCCTGCTGATCTATGACGGACTGGCGGGGACGGCGCGCACGGTCCGCGTCGCCCCCGATCCGGATTGCCCCGATTGCGGGGGTCAGGCGAAGGCCTGACGGAACAGGGCGACGTAGCGGGTCATCAGTTCCTGCTCCTTGTCGTCCTCCCAGTCCCCGTGGCCGAAGTCCTCGACCTCGATCAGCTCAACCGGCCGTCCGGCGGCGCGGAAGGCGTCGCGCATACGCCGGGACTGTATGATCGGCACGACGCCGTCCTCGACGCCGTGGACGAGCAGCACCGGGCAGGTGATGTCACTGATCCGACGCCGCGGCGAGGCGGCCTCGATCGCGGTGGCCTCCGTGCGGCGGTCGCCGATGCGCTTGGTCCAGAACTCGTAGATCGGCTTGCCCGCCAGATCATCCTCGCGCTCTTCCCAGGCCAGCATGTCCGGCAGATCGTAGACGCCGCAGATGCCGATCGCGGCCTTGTAGAGATCCGGTCGCTTGGCGGCGCTCATCAGGGCCGCGTAGCCGCCGTAGCTGGTGCCCATGATGGCGACCTTGCCGGCGTCCAGACCCTTGAGCGCTATCGCATGGGCGACCGCGTCCTCGATGTCCTCCTGCATGCGCGTGCCCCAGCGGGTCCAGCCTTCGCGAGCGAAGGCCATGCCGTAGCCGCCCGAACCGCGGAAATTCGGCCTCAACACCCACCAGCCCTGCGCCGCCAGCACCTGCGCCTGCCGGTCCCACGAAGGCGTGTCGCGCATCTCGGGTCCGCCGTGGGGCAGGGCGATCAGCGGTCCCGGCGCTCCGCCCGGAGGCGCGATGAGGTAGGCCTCGATGGTCGCCCCGTCGCGGGTCTGGACCTGCAGGATCTCGCCGGCGCCGAGACGCTCCGTGACCAGGGCCGTGGCGGAGCCGATGTGGACGATCGCCCGCGCGGCCTTGTCGTAGAAATACCACGAACCCGGCTCGTTCTGTCCCTCGACCGCCGCGATGAAGCGGTTCCGGGCGGCGTCGACGCCGGTCAGGGTCACGTTGCACTGGTTGTCGAAGAAGCGGTTCAGGGCGCGATGGTGCGGCGCCAGCGTCGGATCGGCGAACTCATACTCCAGCCGCTCGCCATAGTAGGCCGCGCCGAGATAGTGACCCGCGGAGTCGCGCAGTCCGTAACTCACGTCGCGCCCGGCGCGACCGTTCAGCGGCGGGCCGACGGCCAGAGTGGCCAGGTCCATCTCGCGGACGGACTGCACGTCCTCGCTTTCCAGTCGGGCCCGGACCAGCACCGTCCCCGGACGGTCCGTGCCGCCGACCCAGTAGAAGTCCGGCGCGTCGCGGAAGCGCGAACGACGCGCCATCTTCCATTCCGTTTCACCCGGCGCGCGGACCATGATGGTCTCCATCGTGCCGCGGCTGTTGACGTCATGCCGCATGACGGGGACGCCGTTCACCGTGCGCCAGTTGAAGGTGCCGGCGCTGCCGCGCTCGATCCGCTCGGCGCTGCCGGTGGCAAGGTTGACCTTGTGCAGGGCCATGATCCCGTCGGCCTCCCAGGCCGCCATCAGCACGTGGTCGGGATCGTTGGGCAGCAGGTCGATGATCCGGCCCATGTCGGCGGTGGCGCGCATGCGCTGACGCTGGTCGTTGAACAGGACCACGATGGCGCCGGTGCTGACGTTCACCGACAGGGCGCGCCGCGTCGTATATTCGACGCCGGGCGTGGTGAAATTGGAGCCGGCTTGCGAGCGCCGCGCCGTCTTCTGGCGAATGAGGACGCCCACCAGCAGCCGGTCGTCGCTGCCCCAGTAGAGGTAGTTGACCTCGACCGGACCGAGATCGAGCCGGCGGCGCGTGCCCTCGGGGTCGTCCGCCTGGATGATGTCGATGGCGCCGTTGGGCTCTTCCTGGGTGCCCAGCTGTTCCAGCACGGCGATGCGCGCGCCCGACGGCGACAGCGACACGGCCCGCGTTCCGGTCGATCCGAAGAAGTCACCGATGGCGTGCGGGGCGGTCTGGGCCCGGGCCGATCCGACCCCGGTCGGCAACGCCGCCATACCCGCCAGCGCCCCGACGCCGACCAACAGCCCACGCCGCGACAGGGCGGCCTGCGCCGCCTCGCTCAATCCACACTTCACGGTAATCCCCCAAGACTTGTTCCGGCAAACAACCGAAGCGTCGCCGCGCCGTCAAGCCGGAGCGTCAGAACATCGCGGGAATCACGCGGTCCGGCGGACGGTGGCCGTTGGCGAAGGTCTGGATGTTGGCGATGACCCGGTCGCCCATGTCCTGACGGGCCTCGATCGTCGCCGAGCCGAGGTGGGGCAGCAGCACGACATTGGCGTGCCCCAGCAGACCCGGATGCACCTTGGGCTCCTGCTCGAACACGTCCAGTCCGACGCCCGCGATGCGCCGCTGCGCCACCGCCTCGGCCAGCGCCGCCTCGTCGATCAGCTCGCCCCGCGCGGTGTTGACCAGAATGGCCTCGGGCCGCAGCAGGGCCAGCCGCCGCGCCGACAGCAGATGATGCGTGTCCTTCGTCGCCGGGGTGTTCAGCGAGATCAGGTCCATCCGCGCCAGCATCTGGTCCAGGTCATCCCAGTAGGTCGCGCCCAGTTCCTCGGCGATCATGTCGGGGACGGGTTTGCGGTTGTGATAGTGGACCTGCATCCCGAAGGCCTTGGCGCGGCGGGCCAACGCCTGACCGATCCGGCCCATGCCGACGATGCCCAGCCGCTTGCCCCAGAGCTTGCGCCCGGTCATCCAGGTCGGGCTCCAGCCCTCGAACCGGCCCTCCTGCATGACCTGCGCCCCCTCCACGATCCGGCGGCTGACCGCCAGGATCAGGGTCATGGCCAGATCCGCCGTGTCCTCGGTCAGGACGCCCGGGGTGTTGGTGACGATCAGGCCCCGACCGACCGCCGCATCCACGTCGATGTGATCCACGCCCGCGCCAAAATTGGCGATCATCTTCAGCTGCGGCCCGGCCTTGGAGATCAGGTCGGCGTCGATGATGTCGGTGATGGTCGGCACCAGGACGTCGGCCCGTTGCACCGCGGCCTCCAGCGCCGCCCGGTCCATCGGACGGTCGGTCAGGTTAAGCTCGGCGTCGAACAGCTCGCGCATCCGTGTCTCCACGGCGTCGGGCAAGCGTCTGGTTAATACGACCTTAAGCCGGGGAGAGGACATTCGGAGCCTTCGGTTTCACGTCCCCGGCTTTAATGGTCCTCCCGGTGTCTGGCAAAGTTCCTCGCCTCAAGCGCGTCGCGCTGGTCGCCGCCCTGGTCGGGCTCGGCGTCATGGCCGGGGCCGGAAACGCCATGCCGGGCGGCCGCCCGACCCCCAGCGGCCAACCCGTGCCGCGCTGGCTGTCGCTCAAGTCCGACGAGGTCCGGGCGCGCCAGGGGCCGGGGCTCGACTATCCGATCCTGTGGGAATACCGCGTCCCGGGCCTGCCGGTTCAGGTCATCGCCGAAACCGCCGAATGGCGGAAGATCTGCGATCCCGAAGGCGCGGTCGCCTGGGTCCACCGCAGCGTGGTCTCCAGCCGCCGCAGCGTCTTCAACGCCTCCCGCGAGGAAATCGCCATCCACGCCGGACGCTCCGACACCTCGCCGGTGCGCGCCCGCCTGTCGCCCCGCTCGCTGGTGTCGCTGGACGCGTGCGTCGACCAGTGGTGCGAGGTCCGCGTCCGTCGTCTGCGCGGCTGGCTGCGTCAGCGCGCGGTGTTCGGCGCCCAGGACCACGCCCTGTGCAACGCCAACCGGCCCGCGGGCACGGGACGGGCCGAACGCTAGGACTCCACCGGTCTGTTAAAACGTTTGAGCGCCCGGGTTCCCTCGTGTAACCCCACGGCAACATCCGGACGCGAAGTCGCGCCCTGCCGCAACGAGAACGCTTTTGACCGAGCTGAAATATCCGTCGTCGTTTGATTATGAAGCCCTGCTGGCCTCGGGCCGGGGTGAGCTGTTCGGGCCGGGCAACGCCCAGCTGCCGGCCCCGCCGATGCTGATGTTCGACCGGATCACCAAGATCAACGCCGACGGCGGCGCGCACGGCAAGGGCTATGTCGAGGCCGAGCTGGATATCCATCCGGACCTCTGGTTCTTCCAGTGCCACTTCATCGGCGATCCGGTCATGCCGGGCTGCCTGGGCCTGGACGCCATGTGGCAGCTGGTCGGCTTCTACCTCGGCTGGATCGGGGGCCCCGGCAAGGGCCGCGCGCTCGGCGTCGGCGAGGTCAAGTTCACCGGTCAGGTCCAGCCGCACATCAAGAAGGTAGTCTACAAGATCGACCTGAAGCGCGTGATCAACCGCAAGCTGGTCATGGGCATCGCCGACGGCGTGCTCGAGGCCGACGGCGAGGTGATCTACACCTGCAACGACATGCGCGTCGGCCTGTTCGGCGCGACCACGGAAGCGGCCGGCGGCTGAACCCCTATATTCAGACAGACCGCGCACTACGCGGCGACTGAGCGTTCTTAGAAGGAAACCACCATGCGGCGTGTCGTCGTCACCGGGCTGGGCATCGTTTCTTCCATCGGCACGGGCCAGGAAGAGGTCATCGCATCGCTGCGCGAGGCGAAGTCGGGCGTGCAAACCGCCCCCGACCACGTCACGCACGGCTTCCGTTCGCAGGTCTGGGCGCCTCCGGCGCTGGGCGTGACGGCCGAGGACTGGGCCCCGCTGGTCGACCGCCGCGCCGCGCGCTTCCTGGCCAACGGCACCGCCTGGGGCCACATCGCCTTCGAGGAGGCCCTGAAGGACTCCGGCATGACTCCGGAAGAGATCAAGTCCGAGCGCATCGGCCTGATCGTCGGCGAGGGCGGCCCCTCGACCCAGGTCATCCTTCAGGCGGCCCAGACCACGATCGAAAAGGGCTCGCCCAAGCGCATCGGGCCGTTCGCCGTGCCCAAGGCCATGGCCTCGGGCCCCTCGGCCGTGCTGGCCACCTGGTTCGAGCTCAAGGGCATCAACTATTCGATCAGCTCGGCCTGCGCGACCAGCGCCCACTGCATCGGCGCGGGCGCCGAACAGATCGCCTGGGGCAAGCAGGACGTCGTCTTCGCCGGCGGCGTGGAGGACATCGACTGGTCCATGTCGAACATGTTCGACGCCATGGGCGCCATGTCGTCCAACTTCAACGAGACGCCCAACAAGGCCAGCCGCGCCTATGACAAGGACCGCGACGGCTTCGTCATCGCCGGCGGCGCCGGCATCGTGGTTCTGGAAGAGTACGAGCGGGCCGTGGCGCGCGGCGCCAAGATCTACGCCGAAGTGACCGGCTACGGCGCCAATTCGGACGGCTACGACATGGTCGCGCCCTCGGGCGAGGGCGCTGAGCGCTGCATGAAGATCGCGCTGGAAATGGCCGGCAATCCGCGCATCGACTATCTGAATCCGCACGGCACCTCGACGCCGGTCGGCGACAGCAAGGAGATGGGCGCGGTGCGCAACGTCTTCGGCGACGACCTGCCGATGATCTCCTCGACCAAGTCGCTGACGGGCCACTCGCTCGGCGCGGCGGGCGCCCAGGAGGCCATCTACTGCCTGCTGATGATGGACAACGACTTCGCTGCAGAGAGCGCCCACATCGAGAACCTCGATCCGGAGTTCGAGGGCATGCCGATCCTGCGCAAGCGCCACGACGGGCCGCTGAAGCACGTCATGTCGAACAGCTTCGGCTTCGGCGGCACGAACGGCACGCTGATCCTGTCGAAGGTCTGAGACCCCAGAGCGAAATCGGTTGAGCTGGACATAGTCCAACTCGGCTCAGATTTCGCTCCAGCCTGATTCTGGAGCCTGATTCCACTTCAGCCGATCAGGCTCTAGGCGCCCTTGTCGGCCCGCATCACGGCGCGGGGGAAGCGGATCAGGCCGATCCGGTCCTGCAGTTTCTTCAGGGGAATCATGCGGGCGCGCCATACCGGGTCGACGTCGAATTCGAACGCGACCTGGGTCAGGTCCTGCTCCAGCAGGAAGCCGAAGGCCTCCAGCCCGGACTGCCCGCGCGCGATCACCACCTTCCAGTAGGCGCGCGGGATCTTCACCTGCACCGGGCCGTCGTCATCGACGCCGACGAAGACCGGATCGTCCGCCGCCAGCAGCGGCCCGGCGAACAGGGAATAGCGCTCGACCCGCCCCTGCGCCTCGATCAGGTTTTCCAGCAGGCCCCAGACGCCCTTGCGGTTCGACCGGTTGAAGCCGGCCACCTGGGGCGTGCAGTTGGTGACGTGATAGGTGTCGCCGTTGGCCCGCCGCACCTGGGCGTAGTCGACGCCCCAGCAGACCTCCTCGCGCCGGACCAGATGGCCCTTGTCGAAGGCCTTGCGGTCCTTGTCGAAGAAGCGGTCCGGCAACTGGGCGTCGGCCGGCAGCCGCGGGTCCAGGAACCAGCGCTCGAAATCGTTCTCGGCCAGGCCGCCCAGGGCGTCGCGGTTGTAGGACCGGCCGGGTTCCGGTTCTTTGGCGGCGTCCGACCCGTCGACGTTCGAGGCGGTGAACACGGGGAGACGCCGCGCTTTGTGCATGGCCAATGAGAAATTCTGGTAGGGCACGACCATGCCGCCGTCATGCATCCGCGCCGCCACCGAGGCGTCCCGCAGCGTCGGCAGCGGCACGGAAACGCCGAGGAAATGGGGGTCGTATCCGGTCCGGCCGGGATAGTTCGGATCGTGCCACGGCTCGACGACCTTCTCGACCGCCCCGGCGGAAGCGCTCGCGGTCCCGGCGGAAGCCGATGCGCCGCCCAGGCCGATCGTGATGGTCAGGGGCACGGTCAGGGTGGCGGACGTTCCAGACGCCGCGACCGACAGGCCCGTCGAGGCGCCGACGGGGGCGCCGCTGACAGCCGAACCGGGAATCCGCGTGCTTTCCGTCGCCGGAACCGGAGGCTCGACCCGGCCCAGGCTGCAGGCTTCCAGTTCGTCCCGCAGCGCGCCGGCGGGAGCCAGCGCCAGGGCGGTGGTCACGATGCGGCTGGCGCGCACGCCCTCGTTGGCGATCCAGTCGATGTCGGCGTCATCGTCCTCCTCGCCCGCCGGCTGGCCGTTCTGCAGCAGCCAGCGGCCCTGCGCGTCCTTCCGCGGCACCCCCGAGTGATGCAGGGCCACGACCTGCCAGGAATCATTGAACACCGGCGCACCCGACGACCCCGGAGCCGTATCGGATTCATAGGTCAGGTGGTCGGCGGTGATGTCCAGCAGCCGGTTCTCGCGCAGGGCCACCTGCTTGGTCCGGCCATTGGGATGCTGGATGATGGTGATGGCCTCACCGACGTTGATCTTGCCCACTTCGGGGCTGAGCCTCAGCCAGCCGTAGTCGCCCAGCCGCCCGTCGCCTCTCATCGGCTGGGGGCTGACGGCGACCAGCGCCATGTCCAGGGCGGCGTCGACCACGAAGAACCGGCCGGGATCGAAGCCGAAGGTGGTGGTCGGGCGGGGGAAGCCCAGCCGGTCCAGCTCGCAGTCGAAATCGACGCGCGAGGCCGCAGCGGTGGCCGCATCGGCGAGCACATGCTGGTTGGTCAGCAGAAGCGTCGGGGTGACCATGAAGCCCGTGGCGTCACCCAGCGCGCGTCCGCCGCCGTCCCGGATGGTGATCCGCCCGACCGGCCGCGCCGCGTCCAATCCGCGCAACAGATAGTTCAGATCGACCAGATCGTCGCTGCCGATGGTCCGCTCCAGCTCGGACAGCGAGGCCCGGCGGCCGCCTTCCTGAAGCTGGAGGGTGCGCAGCGCCTGCCGTTCCGGGGTTTCCAGCTGGCCGGGCGCGGTGGCGTCAACGCGGGCCTTCAGCAGGTCGATGGCCTCAGCCGCCTTCTCCTCGATCGGCGCGGCCCGGGTCGAGGCCGGCGGTCCGACCTCCTCGACGAGGCGGACGCCGGTGGTTTCCACCACCCCCTTCAGACGATCGACCTTCATGGCGTCCTCCTGTCGAAGAAACACAACCATAACGTCGTTTTGCGACACGCGAAACTCAGGCGCGCGCCCGTGAACCCCGCCGCCGGCCATCCCCGCTTCCCCCGCGCGGCCGCCGCTGCTACCCCTCCGGCGACACCGACCGACCCGGGGCAACCGGGCGACGCAAGATGGAGAGACACCCCATGGCCGCCGAATCCGCCTGGAACATGCCCAAGGGCGACCTCATGAAGGGCAAGAAGGGCCTGGTCATGGGGGTCGCGAACAGCAACTCCATCGCCTGGGGCATCGCCCAGCAGCTGGCCGCCCAGGGCGCCGAGCTGGCCTTCACCTACCTCGGCGAGGGCTTGGAGCGGCGCGTGCGCCCGCTGGCCGAGAGCGTGGACGCCAAGCTGATCCTCGAGGCCGACGTCACCAACGACGCCTCGATGGACGCGGCCTTCGCCGAGCTGGAAAAGACCTTCGGCACGATCGACTTCGTCGTCCACTCGGTGGCCTTCGCCAACAAGAACGAGCTGCAGGGCTCCTTCGTCGACAACACCACCCGCGACAGCTTCCTGCTGGCCATGAACATCTCGGTGTTCAGCTTCGTCGACGTGGCCAAGCGCGCCTCCAGGCTGATGCCGAACGGCGGCTCGATGATCACCATGACCTACCTCGGGTCCGAGCGGGCCATCCCGAACTACAACACCATGGGCGTGGCCAAGGCCGGGCTGGAAGCGGCGACCCGCTACATCGCCCGCGACCTGGGTCCCAAGGGCATCCGCGTCAACGCCATCTCGGCCGGCGCCATGCGCACCCTGTCGCTGGCCGGCATCTCGGGCGGACGGGGCATGATCGCCCAGGGCCGCGCCATGTCGGCGATGAAGGAAGACACCTCCATGGAGGGCGTCGCCGGCGCCGCCCTGTGGCTGTGCTCGGACCTCGGCTTCTCCACCACCGGCGAAGTCATCCACGTCGACGCCGGCTTCCACATGATGGGCCTGGCGGGCGACGACGAGGGCTGACGGTTAGCGCCCCAACCCTTGGTTGGTTGAATAGACATCCATAGAGTGTTCAAGTCCCGGCCAGCACAAGCTGACCGGGACAACCTCGATGACGGATTCAGGCCCGCCGACTGATCTCGGCACGATCTACGTAGTTGGCCAGGTCGCGCTTCTACTGATTCTCGGCGCAATGTCCCTGCCTACCGCCGCTCGCGCGCAGGAGACCGGGTCACTGGAAAGAGTGGAAGGTTTACCGGCCGTGGCCGGTTTCAGCATCCGCGACTCTCAAACAGGCGTCATCGAAAGCATCGACGTCTTCATCAAGCCGCGCCGTGACCTTCGATTGCCGGACGGCGCACCGTGGATTGATTTTGCGGCCCAAAGGCAGGTGACCAGCGCCGCCGGCGGCGAGGAGACAACATGGGCAAGTTCGGAAGATTGTCCGGCGCTCAGAAACACCCTCATCTGGCTGACGACGCTTGTCGCGCCTCGCATCGAAATCCCCGGCATCACCGCCAGCGAGGCTTCTCATGAGGGCCGGAGACCGAGAAGCGTCACGGAAGACGGCCTCCAGATCACCGTCTGGGGAAGAGGCACACAGCCCGATCACATCGCCAACACGCGCGTTGAGATATCCAGCAATGGCGGGCTGGTGGCCGAGTTCGGTCGCGCCGCCCAAGCCAATCTTGCGGCTTGCTGGCGGTCAGCTCATTGAGCCCTGTGGCTGCGCCCTGCCCTCGGCGTTTCCACCACGGTCGAAGTCATCCTTGTTGGCCCCGGCGTCCACATGATGGGCCTGGCGGGTGACGGATCCGGAAGCAGAATCATGTCCTGGAAGCTGACCAATCTGCTTGTCGCGATCGCTCTCATATGGCCCGGACCCGCCATGGCCCAACGCCATGCGGATGTGCACCCGAGATATGATCATGGGTATGGAACCGCCCCCCAAGGCGCCCTGTATCTGGGCGGATACTCCCGGGATAGCGAAGACGGGCAGATCATCGTCGACTTCTACTCACGGCAGGATCGCTCCCTGACCAATGACGGCATCCGGTTCGGCGCGATTCCCTTCGCGCGGCGCAGCCTCGACACCGGTGCGGGCGTGCCAGCCGTACTGGCATGGGCCGATGGACGCACATGCGGCTCGCTCAACGGCGTGCTGATGGAATACTCCAGACTGGTTGCGCCCGCCTTCCAGGTTCCATTCCTCTACCAGGCACCGCTGGCCGGTAGCCAAGCGCTGGGCGGCCCGCCCACGCGAATGCACCCGATCGATAGCTCGGTCTGGGGCCTCGCCCGGCAGCCGGATGGCGCTCCATCCGTTCTCACCTTTACCGGATCGGATGGCCTCATAGACAGATGGACCACTTTTGCTGAAGCCCAACTCGACAAGTGCTGGGGGGCGCAGGAGCCTCCCGCTGCATAGCCCTCTCGTCGCCACCGGGTGGGTTGTCGGCGCCAACGTCGAGCAGACCTCCTCGTCGGGAGCAGTTGGGCCGGAGGTCAATCCGGACGCCAAATCCTGTGAGGAACAATGACGCCTCTTCTTATTGCCCTCGGCCTGCTAGCCGCCGTTCCCGCAGGCCCACAAGCCGTCGGGGTTCAGGACAGCATACGATCTGAGCCCGCTGCCTCAGGTTCCTGATGGGCTACGGGATCGACCACCACGGGATGTGGCAGGTCGAAATCTATTCGCCGCAAGGCGATAATTTCAGCCCGGATGTCTTCGTGGCCAGGCGGTCACTCGCCACGCCCGCCGGCCCCGAACAGTTTACGTGGACGGATACCGACACCTGCCCGGCTTTGAGCGCCGCCGTCCTTGAGGTCGCAAACCTTCCTTCCGTGGAGATTCGGCGTCCGGGCAGTCCCGCCACGGGTCATCCCGCGCCACCGCTCCCGAGCGCCGCCGCCTTCAGGGGCTGGGGAAGAGCTCACCAGCCCGAGGGATCGTTTGCTGACCTGGAAATGTCAGCAACCTCCGGCCCCTTGGCGGAATGGGTGATCGGCGCCGATCTCAAACTGAAGGATTGCTGGCGGTCGGAATGACCCACCTCGCATTTGCGCATCCCAGAGGCGTCGCCATGTCCAAGACCCTGATCCGGATACTCGTCCTTGGAGCCCTGGGCCTCATCCACGGCAATGCACAAGCCCAGACGCCGGTGGCGGGCGGACACAACATCCCGCGCATGGTGGAGGGTGAAGCCCTCAAACCGGACGGCAGCTTCTACGTCGGCGGCTATTCGGGGGCCCGGGATTTCACGCCGTATCGGGTTCACCTCTACGACTTTCGAAGCGAACGAGATTCCGCCGATCGGCAGCCGGATTGGCTGCCCTGGGCCGTGCGCCTGACCGGCTCTGGAACCCAGAGCCGACGCGTGGAGTGGGCCGACGGGCGCACCTGTCCCGGCGTCTATAGCGTGCAGGTCGCCATGGCGGACTTCCCCGCGGGCCGATTCAGGGCGCCGCGTTTTATTGACCTTCCAGCCGGCGCCGGCGGACCGCCCTCGCCACCCCTGGATACGGGCGCGCCGAGCCTCGCCTTCTGGGGCTACGCCAGCCTGACCGACATGGCCTTCGGCACGATGATGATCACCGGCTCGGACGGCCTGATCCGTCAGTGGGTGGATTTCGCCGACACCCAACTGCAGGACTGCTGGACCACCGAACCGCCGGAGGGGATCGCGACGCGCGACATGCTGCAGCGCCTGCCCGAGGTGGATCCGACCTGGCCGGCGGGCCTTCGCTAGCCCCCCGTCCGGTACGCCGCCTCGATGGTGTTGCCGTCGGGGTCCAGCACGAAGGCGCCGTAGTAGCCCATGGCGCCTTCACGGGGGCCGGGCGCGCCGTTCCCGCTTCCCCCGTCCGGGACGAGGCGGTAAGCGCGAGGCATGACCTCTTCCCGCCTGCCCGTCTCCGCCCTGTCGGCCGCCGCCGTCGGGGTGATCATCGGCTTCGGCGGGACCGTGGCCCTGGTGGTCCAGGCGGGCCACACGCTGGGCGCCTCGCCGGACCAGATCGTGTCGATGGTGACGGCGCTGTGCCTCGGCATCGCCGTGCCAGGCATGCTGCTCAGCTGGCGGATGAAGGTCCCCATCATCCTCGCCTGGTCGACCCCCGGCGCGGCCCTGCTGGCGGCGTCGACGCTGGGCCTCGGCTGGCCCACCGCGGTCGGGGCCTTCGTCATCGCGGGCCTGCTGATGGTCGTCACCGGCCTGGTGCCCGCGCTGGGGCGGCTGGCGGGACGGATCCCCGGCGGCATCGCCTCGGCCATGCTGGCGGGCGTGCTGCTGCCCTTCTGCCTGAAGCTGTTCCTCGTCTTCCCGACCGATCTGGCGCTGGCGGCGGGGCTGTTCGCGGTCTTCCTGATCATGCGGCGGCTGGCCCCGACCTGGGCCCTGCCCGCGGTGCTGGTCGGCGCTTTCCTGGTGCTGGCCCTGCGCGGGCAGGTCACGACGCCGCCGGGAACCGGCCTGTTCGGCCAGCTGTCGCCCGTCGCGCCCGCCTTCGACCTCAAGGCCGCCGTCAGCCTGGCCCTGCCGCTGTTCCTGGTGACCCTGGTCTCGCAGAACCTGCCCGGCCTCGTCGTGCTCAAGGCCGCCGGCTACGAGCCGCCGCCGGGGCCGCTGCTGCTCTCGACCGGACTGGCCACCGTCGTCCTGGCGCCCTTCGGCGGCTACGGGATCAATATGGCGGCCATCGTCGCGGCCATCTGCGTCGGGCCTGACGCCCATCCCGATCCGCAGCGCCGCTGGGTCGTCGGCGTGCTCTACGGCGGCCTCTATCTGGTCGTCGCCCTGTTCGCCGCGCCGCTGGCCGGGCTGTTCATCGCCATGCCGCCGGGCGCGCTGGCGGTCCTGACCGGCCTGGCCCTGATCGGCCCGCTGACCGGAGCCCTGTCCGGTGCCATGGCCGAGCCGCGCGACCGCGAGGCCGCCGTCATCGCCTTCGCCGCCACGGCCTCAGGCGTGGCCCTGTTCGGCATCGGTTCGGCCTTCTGGGGCCTGCTGGCGGGCTTCGTGGCCCTGGCCGCCCTGCGCTGGCGGCGCCCGGCCTGAAGAGACGGATCAGGCGCGGCCCTCGCCGCGCGCGATCCGCCGGTAGCGATAGCTGTCCCGGATGTTCGGCCCGAAGAACCGCCCCTTGGAAGGCGCGGCCCGCAGACCCTCCACCACCTCGGGCGGCACGGCGTCGTAGTCGTAGACGTCACCCGAGGTGAACGTCACCCGCAGCCGCCGACGCGGCGCGTCATAGTCGAAGCGGCGGATGACGCTGGAGGGGCCCGGAGAGAGCGTGGGGGAGGGTATGATCGCCCGCCCGGATCAGTCCCGCAGCGAGGCTGGAACCACCCCGCCGTTCTCAGCCAGCTTGGCCCACACCGCCTTGGACAGGGCGATGTTCTGCTCGGCGCTGCCGTGCGCCCCGGCGTGAACGTTCAGCTCCTCGGCCAGCGCCTTGCGGGCGTCGAGGCTGGAATCGAGATCAAGCAGCTTGAGCAGGTCGACGATCGAGGTGCGCCAGTTACCGCCCCCGCCCTTCTGCTCGGCCAGGGCGACCAGCACCGCCTCGACATCCACGGGAGCCGCTGCGACGGGCGCGGCGGCGGCGGGAGCAGACGTCAACGTCACGTCGGGCGCCGGCGTCGCGGCGGCCGGCTTGCGGCCCCGGATGCGGTCCCAGATCGAACTGAAAATGCTCATGTCGCGCGCCTTTCCCTTGCTGCACGGGACCGGTAACGCCGCGCTACAGCCGGGGTTCACCTCCGTCGCGATCACGCTCCTGTGTCGGGCGCCGGACACAACGCGGTTGACGACGAGCCTCACTGTGACACCCTCGAAGGCCCAACCCAAGGATGTTGAAATGGCGCACAAGTTCGAGATCTACAAAGACAAGGCGGGCGAATTCCGGGTCCGCTTCAAGTACAATTCCGAGACCATATTCTCGACCGAGGGGTATTCGTCGAAAGCCTCGGCTCAGAACGCCATCGACTCCATCAAGAAGAACGGACCGGGCGCCCCGACCGAGGACAACAGCTAGTCACGGGCCGACGACAACCTTGAACGGGAGCGAAATCGGCTCCGGCGTCATCCCGCCCGGGCCGGTTTCGCCCTAGTCGGGCTCGCGTTCGCCCACCTCATTGGGCCGCACCGCCAGCACCCAACCGTCGGCCAGATGCAGTTCGGGCACGGCCTCGCGGGTGAACGGCAGGTACCAGGTCGGCCCTCCGGCGACCGGGGCGATCTCCAGCATGTCCGACGCGCCGAAATTCTGCACCGACTTCACCACCCCCAGCACCGCCCCGTCAGGGTCACGCGCCTGAACCCCGACCAGATCGGTCAGGTAGAACTCGTCCTCGTCCGGCTCGGGCAGCCGTTCGCGCGGGATGAACAGCTTGAGGCCGCGCAGGGCATCGGCCTCCTCCTTGGTGGCGATCTCCTTCGCCCGCCCGACGACGCCGACCTTGTCCGGCCGCGCCGACAGCAGGGTCAGCCCCACCGAGCCGTCCGCCCGCAGCAGGTCGCGGTACCCCAGCAGGGCCATCGGCTCGGCGGTGTAGGCGGTAATGCGCACCTCGCCCTTGACCCCGAAGCCGCCGGCGACCTGCCCGACCAGAATCAGTTTGTCCTGCGCCACGTTCACCTCGCCACGGCCTCGCCGTCGTCACGCCTCAAATAGCGCGCCTCAAAAAGAAAGGCGGCGCCCGAACGGACGCCGCCCTCTTCATTTCATAACCGGCGAACCGGACGAAATCAGCCTTCCGACTTTTCCTCGGCGGCTTCTTCAGCAGCCGGGGCTTCAGCGGCCGGAGCCTCTTCAGCGGCGGCTTCGGCGGCCGGGGCTTCTTCAGCAGCGACTTCAGCCGGGGCTTCTTCGACGACCGGAGCGTTCTTGGCGGCTTCGGCGGCGGCGGCGGCTTCTTCCTTGGCGCGGACGGCGGCTTCAGCGGCTTCCACCTTGGCGGCGGCTTCGGCTTCGGCGCGGTCGGCTTCGCGCTGGGCGCGTTCGGCGGCGCGCTCTTGCGCCTTCTTGCCCGGCTGGGCCTTGTTCGGGTTGTTGGACTGGGTCCACTTCACCTTGCCGGCCAGGGCTTCGTCCTGCGACAGGAAGCGGGCGACGCGGTCGGTCGGCTGGGCGCCCTTGGCGAGCCATTCCGAGATACGGTCGGCCTTCAGCACGACACGCTTCTGCTCGCCGTCGCGCGGCAGCATCGGGTTATAGGTGCCGACGCGCTCGATGAACTTGCCGTCGCGCGGCGAGTGGGAGTCGGCGACGACGATGTAGTAGTACGGGCGCTTCTTGGCGCCACCGCGGGCCAGACGAATCTTCAGCATTTTCAGTCTCTTTTCTAGGAAGTCGTTATTTCTTGGGAGGGAAGCCCGGCAGGCCCGGAAGGCCCCCCGGAAGTTGTCCGCCGCCCCCGAGGGGGTTTCCAAGCCCGGCGAGCCGGTCCTGGAGGGCTTTCATTTCGTCGGCGCTCGGCTCGGGCATCTTGCCCCCGCCCATCGCCTTGAGGCGGGCCATGTCGGGGCCGCCGCCGCCGCCGAGGCCGCCCAGCATGGCGGCCATCTGCTGCATCTTCTTGGGTCCGCCGCGCGACAGCGACTTGACCATGTCGGCCATCTGCCGGTGCTGCTTGAGCAGGCGGTTGATGTCCTGGACCTCGACGCCGGCGCCGGCGGCGACGCGCTTCTTGCGGCTGGCGTTGAGCAGGTCCGGCTTCTTGCGCTCGGCCTTGGTCATCGAGGAGATGATGGCTTCCTGGCGGGCGATCATGCGGTCATCGACGCCGCTTTCCGCCATCTGGTTCTTCATCTTGGCGACGCCGGGCAGCATGCCCATGATGCCCTGAAGACCGCCCATCTTCTTCATCTGCTGCAGCTGGGCGGCGAGGTCGTTCAGGTCGAACTGCCCCTTGGCCAGCTTGCGCGCCATGGCCTCGGCCTTGGAGGCGTCCAGTTCCTGGCTGGCCTTCTCGACCAGGGCGACGATGTCGCCCTGACCCAGGATGCGGCCGGCGACGCGGCGGCTGTCGAACACATCCAGCGCGTCGACCTTCTCGCCGGCGCCCAGATATTTGATCGGCAGGCCGGTGACGGCCCGCATCGACAGCATGGCGCCGCCGCGGCCGTCGCCGTCGGCGCGGGTCAGCACCAGGCCGGTCAGCGGCAGGCGCTCATGGAAGGCCTTGGCGGTGCGGACGGCGTCCTGGCCGGTCAGGCTGTCGGCGACCAGCAGGGTCTCGACCGGCTTGGACACGGCGGCGACTTCCGCCACCTCGGCCATCAGGGCCTCGTCCAGGGTGATCCGGCCGGCGGTGTCCAGGATCAGGACGTCGAAGCCCTGCAGCTTGGCCGAGGTCAGGGCGCGTTTGGCGATCTGGACCGCGCTCTCGCCGGCGACGATCGGCAGGACGGCGACCTCGATCTGCTTGCCGAGCTGGGCCAGCTGCTCCATCGCGGCCGGACGGCGCGTATCGAGGGATGCAAGCATGACCTTCTTGCGGTCGAACTTGGTCAGGCGCAGCGCCAGCTTGGCCGAGGTCGTCGTCTTGCCCGAGCCCTGCAGGCCGGCCATCAGGATGACGGCGGGCGGCGTGGCGTTCAGGTTGATCGGGGTCGGCTCATCGCCGCCCAGCATCTCGACCAGGCCGTCGTAGACGATCTTGATCACCTGATCGGCCGGCTTGACCGAACGGATGACCTCTTCGCCGGTGGCGCGCTCGGTGGCGAAGGCGATGAAGTCCTTGACGACGGGCAGGGCGACGTCGGCCTCGAGCAGGGCCACGCGCACTTCGCGCATCGCCTCGGCTACGTCCTTTTCGGACAGGGCGCCGCGACCGGTGATCCGGTCGAAAACGCCTGTCAGCCGCTCGTTCAGAGCCTCGAACATCAACTACCTCATGCTCATTTTCGCTTTAGGTCGGAACGACCTGAATCCAGAAAATGGGCCAGCCAAACATCCGACGGGTGAGACGGCTCCATACGACAACGGCCTCTGGCGACGATCACGTCGGCAGAGGGTTCTCGCCTGCCTCGTCCATTCGAAAATGGGGTCGTGCAGGTGGAGACGCGAGGTTCACTTGCGTCGGAAGCGGCGGCTTATGGAGGAAAGTCGACCGTTTGTCGACTCGTCGCGCCTCAGACCATGATGTCCAGCAGGACCGCCTCGGTCTTGCCGGTGCGCGCGGCGTCATCCATCGAACGCTGCAT
The DNA here is from genome assembly GCF_059416065.1 of Brevundimonas sp. GW821-FHT09G01. Taxonomy (NCBI): domain Bacteria; kingdom Pseudomonadati; phylum Pseudomonadota; class Alphaproteobacteria; order Caulobacterales; family Caulobacteraceae; genus Brevundimonas; species Brevundimonas sp. GW821-FHT09G01. Next base: position 77,612 of record NZ_JBWKOL010000008.1, on the reverse strand, counting down.
CATCTCTTCCATCTTCTGCTGGATCAGCTTGGCGATCTCGTCCTCGACCGAACTGCGCTGCTCGACCGACAGCCCGGCGACGCCGTCCTCGGTCAGGCGTTTGTCGGACAGGACCTCGGCGCGAAGCTTTTCCTTCAGCGCCTCCATCTTCTGCTCGCGGGCCCATTCGGTCAGGCCCTTCTCGCGAATTTCGTCCATCTCCGAACGCGCGGCGTCGATGGAAGCGGGCGATTTCTGCCGGGTCGAATCTGCCCCGAAGATCCCCGTCAGGCCGCTGAGGAAACCACTAACCGGCGAAATAGACATGACTTTCTCCTTGCGCAGGACCCGCGGTCATCTGTCGTCGCCGCCAGTGCTGCAAACGCCGCGCCGAACGCACGTTCGGTTTCAGCGTTCGCCTTGGGATGGCCAGTCCGAAATCCCCTGATACGGTGACGCTCACAGCCTCCCCGCTGAGAGAAACCGACATGATCCAGGCCGCCGACGACCGGTTGCGAGACGAGGTGCGCCTGCTGGGCGGGCTGCTGGGCGAGGTCATTCTCGTCGAGGGCGGCAAGGACCTCTACGACCGGATCGAGGCGGTGCGTCAGGCCTCGGTCGCCTGGCACCGGGACGCGGGCGCCGCGGACGCCCAGCGGCTGGAGCAGCTGCTGGGAGACCTGTCGCTGGATCAGGCGGTCGGTCTGGCCCACGGCTTCGCGGTCTTCTCCCTTTTGGCCAATGTCGCCGAGGATCGGGCGGGCAAGCGGCGGGCGCAGGAGCAGACCGCGTCGGGCGCCCGGCCCGATACGCCCGAGGGCGCGCTGGAACGGCTGAAGGCCGCCGGACGCTCGCCGGAAGAAGCCCGCGACCTGCTGGCCGGCGCCCTGATCTCGCCGGTGCTGACCGCCCACCCGTCCGAAGTCCGGCGCAAGAGCGTCATCGACCGCATCGCCTCGGTCTCCGATCTGCTGGACGCCTGCGACCAGAACGGCGACGCCTGCGATCTGGAGGCCCGCGACGCCGGCCTGCGCCGCCAGACCACCATCCTGTGGGCCACGCGGCTGGTGCGGCAGGCCGGGCTGGTGGTGCAGGACGAGATCGACACCGTCGTCTCCTTCCTGGACCGCGTCTTCCTGCATGTCGCTCCGGCCCAGCTGGCCGAATGGCGCAAGCGGCTGGACGCGCCGGAGCTGGAGCCCTTCATCCGCATCGGCACCTGGGTGGGCGGCGACCGGGACGGCAATCCGAACGTCGACGGCGCGGTGCTGAGCGCCGCCTTCCGCAGCCAGGCCAGGGCCGTGCTGCGCTTCTATCTGGACGAGGTGAACACCCTGGGGGCCGAGCTCAGCCTGTCGGGATCGATGAGCGAGATCTCGCCCGCCCTGAAGGCCCTGGCGGAAGCGTCGGGCGATCATTCGCTCCACCGCGCCGACGAACCCTATCGCCGGGTGCTCAGCCAGATCTACGCGCGCCTGGCCGCCACCCATCCCGTGCTGACCGGCCAGCCCGCGCCGCGCGCCGCCGCCTTCACCGCCCAGCCCTATGAGGGGCCCGCCGCCTTCCGCGCCGATCTGGCCGTGCTGCAGGACAGCCTGGTCGCCAACCACGGCGCGGTCTTTGCCGACGACCGGCTGGCCCGGCTGATCACCGCCGCCGACGTCTTCGGCTTCCACATGGCGACGCTGGACCTGCGCCAGAACTCGGATGTGCATGAGCGAGTCGTGGCCGACCTGCTCAGGGTCGCCGGGGTCGCCGACGACTATGCCGCGCTGGACGAGGAGGCCCGTCTGTCGGTGCTGGCCGCCGAACTGGCCTCGGGCCGGCTGCTGTTCAATCCCTACGAGACCTATGCCGAGGAAACGCTCAAGGAGCGCGGCATCCTGCAGGCGGCGGCCGAAGCCCTGCGCCTGTTCGGTCCGCAGGCCATCCGCACCCACATCGTGTCCAAGACCGACGCAGCCTCGGACCTGCTGGAGGTCTATCTCCTGCTCAAGGAAGTCGGCCTCTACCGCCCCGAAGACCCCGCCGCCTGCCCGGTCCAGGCCGCGCCCCTGTTCGAGACCATCGGCGACCTGCGCGCGGCCAAGCCGACGCTCGAGCGCCTGCTGAAAGAGCCGTCCGCCCTCGCTGTCGCCCGGGCGCGGGGGGTGCAGGAGGTGATGATCGGCTATTCCGACAGCAACAAGGACGGCTCCTACCTGACCTCGACCTGGGAGCTGCACGAGGCCTCGCGCGCCCTGTTGCAGGTGACCGATGCGGCGGGCCTGCGCCTGCAGCTCTTCCACGGTCGGGGCGGCGCCGTGGGCCGGGGCGGCGGCTCCAGCTTCGCCGCCGTGCTGGGCCAACCGCAGGGCACCGTCGCGGGCCGTATCCGGGTGACGGAACAGGGCGAGGTCATCGCCAACAAGTACGGCGAGCCGGAGGTGGCGCGGCGCAACCTGGACGCCCTGACCTGCGGCGTCCTGCTGGCCTCGCTGGCCCCGCCGCCGGACGCCGAGCTGACCGCGCGGCACGGCGCGACCCTGTCGAAGCTGTCCCAGGCCTCGATGAGCGCCTACCGGGCGCTGGTCTATGAGACCGACGGCTTCGTCGACTATTTCCGCGCCGCCACCCCGATCGCCGAGATCGCCGATCTGAAGATCGGGTCGCGTCCGGCCTCGCGCACCGCCTCCACCGCCATCGAGGACCTGCGCGCCATCCCCTGGGTGTTCAGCTGGAGCCAGAGCCGGGTCATGCTGCCGGGCTGGTTCGGCTTCGGCTCGGCGGTGCAGGGCGTGGACATCAACGAGCTGCGCCAGATGCACCATGACTGGCCGTTCTTCCGCACCCTGATCCAGAACATGGAGATGGTCATGGCCAAGGCCGATATGACCATCGCCCGCCGCTACGCGGGACTGGTCCCGGATCAGGCGCTGGCCGACCGCGTCTTCTCCGCCATCCGGGCGGAGTGGGACCGGACCGAGGCGGCGGTGCTGGCCATCACCGGTCAGGACGCCCTGCTGGGCGGCCAGCCCGAGTTGGACCGGCTGATCCGCCTGCGCATGCCCTATGTCGAGCCGCTGAACCACGTGCAGATCGAACTGATCCGCCGCCGCCGGGCCGGGGATGACGATCCGCGCGTGCGGGAAGGCATCCTGCTGGCGCTCAACGGGGTGGCGGCGGGGCTGCGCAACAGCGGCTGATCAAGGTTCAGATGTCCGCGATTTAATGCGGCGTCTCTATTTCGCCGCCGAACTCTCACGGGGTTGAAACAGGGTCGGCCCATACGGCCGGGGTCGCCGCCCCCGGGCGATGCAGAGCTCCCCAAGGAGACCGCCATGAAAACCCTCGCTTCCCTGACCGCCATCCTGGTTCTGGCCACCGCCGGCGCCGCCTCCGCCGCCGACGCCCGCATCGGCTGGTCCGATCTCAATCTGGCCAGCGTGGCCGGCGCCGACGCCTTCGACCAGCGCGTCGAAGCCGCCGCCCGGGCGCTTTGCCGCGACGCCCGACGCCCCGGCAGCCGCCTGGACGACCGCGCCTTCTGCGAGGCCGCCGTGCGCCGCGAGGCCGTCCGCCAGCTGCCGGGCGCCGCCCAGGTCGACTACGCCGCCAGCCGCCGCGCCGCCGCCTATTGATCGATAAACGGGAGCCGCTTCGGCGGCTCCCGTTCTGACATAAGTCAGACTTATGTTCAGCTTCACCATTCTCGGCCTCGAATCATTGAATCATCACGGTTGTCGTCTGGCGCTCGTCATATGAGACCATCATCTGACTTGTCGTCGCCGCTCCCCGCGACAGGAGGATGATCCGATGACCAAGACCCTGCTTACCCTCGCCGCCTTCACTCTGCTGGCCGCCGCTCCGGCCGCCGCCCAGGACAGCATCCGCGTGTCCCCCAACGGTCTGGACCTGTCGACGCCCGCCGGCGCGGCGGCGTTCGACGCCCGCGTGGCCGCCGCCGCCCGCGACGCCTGCGTGACGTCTTCGCGCCGGACGCCCAGCGCCGTCTGCATCCGGCAAATCCAGCGCGAAGCGATCCGTCAGCTGCCGCAAGCCCGTCAGGACGACTACGCCCGCGCCCGCCGCAGCGACAGCCCGCAGGCCATGGTCGCCCCCGCCTGGCCGGCGTGATCCCGGGCATGAGGTGCAAAAAGGGCCGGCGGAGATGATCCGCCGGCCCTCTTCTTTTCGTCCGATCGCCTTGCGGCCGGGCCGTCAGGAGGTCGGGAAGCCCCGCACCTTCAGCAGCGCCCGCACGTCCGGGTCGCGGCCACGGAAGGCGCGATAGGCTTCGGCGCGATCCACAGTGTTGCCCGGGGCCAGCATGATCTCCTTGAAGCGACGCGCGATGTCCGGATTGAACACATCGCCCGACTCCTCGAAGTAGGCCCAGGTGTCGGCGTCCATCGTCTCGGACCAGAGGTACGAATAATACCCGGCCGAGTAGCTGTCCGACGTGAACAGGTGATTGAACTGCGGCAGGCGGTGCCGCATCACTATCTCCTTGGGCATGCCGTAACGCTCCAGCGAGGCCTTCTCGAAGGCGTCGATGTCGGTCGGCGGCGTGGCCTGGGTGTGCAGGTCCATATCGACCAGCGCCGAGGACAGGTAGCTGACCGTGGCGTAGCCCTGGTTGAAGGTCGAAGCGGCCTCGACCTTGTCCAGCAGCGCCTGCGGCATCGATTGGCCGGTCTGCACATGCTTCATGTAACCGTTCAGGATCGGACGGCTCAGCACCCAGTGCTCGTGCACCTGCGAGGGATACTCAACGAAGTCGCGCGGCGTGCCGCCCAGCGCCGGATAAACCACATTAGACGAATAGGCGTGCAGGGTGTGGCCGAACTCGTGGAACAGGGTCTCGGCGTCGTCCAGCGAAATCAGGATCGGCTCGCCGCCCTCGGCCTTGATAAAGTTGTTGTTGTTCGAGCCGAGGGTGTTCTTCGGTCCGTCGAAGGTCGAATGCGACCGGTAGGTCGTCATCCAGGCGCCCGACCGCTTGCCCGCGCGGGCGTAGTCGTCGGTGTAATACAGGCCGATCGGACGGCCCGCGTCCTTGACCTCATAGACCACCACATCCGGGTGGAAGACCGGCACGGTCCCCGGCGCCAGCTTCTCGAAGGTGAAGCCATACAGGCGGCGCGCCATCTCGAACGAGCCGGCGCGGACGTTGTTGAGCTCGAAATACGGCTTCAGCTCATTCTGATCGAGGTCGTACTTCTGCTTCCGGACCTTCTCCGAATAATAGAGATAATCCCACGGCTCGATGTCGTGCCCGGCGATGGCGCGCATGTCCGCCACTTCCTCGGTGACACGGGCCTTGGCCGGAGCCCAGACGCGGTTCATCAGCTCCATCGCCGCGGCCGGGGTCTTGGCCATGGTGTCCTGCATGCGCAGTTCGGCGTGGTTGCGGTAGCCCAGCAGGCGGGCGCGCTGCTGACGCAGGCGCACGATCTCGGCGATGGTCGAGTTGGTGTCGTTGCGGTCGCCGTTGTCGCCACGGTTCACGAACTTGCGCCACACCACCTCACGCAGGGCGCGGTCATCGGCGAAGCTGAGGAAGGGATCCACGCTGGAGCGGGTGTTGATGATCGCCCAGCCCTGCAGGTTGCGATTGCGGGCGGCGGCCGCGGCGGCGGCCTTGTTCGAGGCGGGCAGGCCCGCGACGCCGGCTTCGTTGGGGATCACCGTCCAGGTGTTCTCGTCGGCCACGACCTTCTGGCTGAAGGCGGTGAAGGCGTTGGCCAGGGCGGTGTTGATCCGGCCCAGTTCGGCCTTGCCGGCGGCGTCCAGCGCCGCGCCCGAGCGGATGAAGCTGTCGCGGCTGCGGGTCGCGATGCGCTTCTGGGCGGCGGTGAGCCCCATGGCGTCGGCGTTGTCGGCGACCGTCTTCACGCGCTGGAACAGTTTGGCGTTGAAGCTGATCTCGTCGCCGGCGGCGGACAGCAGCGGCGACAGCTCGGTGTCGACCGCGTTGTAGTCGTCCGACCCGATGTTGGAGGTCATGACGCCGTAGATGTTGCCGACCAGATCCAGCGGCTCGCCCGCCATCTGCATGGCCACCAGGGTGTTGGCGAAGGTCGGGGCCTCGGCGTTGTCGGCGATGGCGTTGTAGTCGGCGCGTTGCAGCTCGATGCCTTCCAGCAGCGCCTCGCGCAGCTTGGCGGCGGTCACCTTGTCCCACGGCGGCACGCCGCCGTAGGGGCCGGTCCAGGGCTGCAGCAGTTCCGCGCGCGGGGTCTGCACCGGCAGGACGGCGCGGGCGACCCGAGCGTCCGCTTCGAGACTCCCGGCGGAGGCGCTGGCGCCCAGGGCCGTGCCGGCGGCGCAGCCGGCGGTGGCGGTCAGGGCCATGAGGCTCCCTCCGGCGATGAGAAGTTGACGTCTTTGCATGGGAACTCCGTAGCGGCGGTTCGTTTCCGGGACCCTAGGCCCGCGGGGGGCGGACTGTCACATGAACGCCCTGTAACCTCCAGCCATGGACGGCGCGGAGCCGCGCGGCTAAAGCGCGCCCATGGCCATTGGCGTTTTCGACTCCGGCGTGGGCGGGTTGACCGTTCACCGCGAACTGACCCGACGCTTTCCCGAGCGGGATTTCGTCTATCTGGCGGACCAGGCGAACGCCCCGTACGGCGGCCGGGGCGGCGAGGAGATCGTCGATCTGACCCGCGCGGGCTGCGAACGCCTGTTCGAGGCGGGGGCCAACGTCATCGTCCTGGCCTGCAACACCGCCAGCGCCATCGCCCTGCGCCGCCTGCAGCAGACCTGGGTGCCCGAGGCGCGCGCGCGCCACGGCCGCCCGGTCAATGTGCTGGGCATCATCGTGCCGACGATCGAGGCCGCCACCGGCCTGCCTTGGACCTATGAGGCCGAACGTCTGGGCGACAAGATCGAGGCGCTCGAGATCACCGGTGTCTTCTGCACCGCCGCCACGGCCATGAGCCGGGTCTATGAGATCGAGATCGACAAGCGGCGCGAAGATCTGGCCGTCTTCTCCGAGCCCTGCCCCGGCCTGGCCGGCCTGATCGAACTGGGCGCCCCGGCCGAGGAGCTCGAGGTCGTGGTCCGGGACCATGTCGACGCCCTGCGCCGCCGCATCGGCCGTCATCCGGACAAGGCCATCCTGGGCTGCACCCACTATGAGATCGTGGCCGAGATCTTCGCCGCCGCCCTGCCGCCCGGGACGTCGCTGATCCACCAGCCCACCGCCGTGGCCGACGCCCTGGACCGCTATTTCGAACGGCATCCGGAATATGTGCTGGGCGGTTCCGGCCGCCGCGACTTCCTGACCAGCGGCAAGGCCGGGCCGCAGTCGGAACTGGTCAGCCAGTTCTGGGGCGCGCCCCTGACCTTCACGCCCGCCTGACGCCAGACTGTGACTTGACGAATACCGCCGTTCGTCGCCCGATGGCGGCGGGAGGATCGATCATGCTCAAGTCATTGCTCGCCGCCGTCGCCGTGCTGGCGTTCGCCACGCCGGCCGCCGCCGAGGTCGTCGAACGCAGCGCCGACCATTTCGTCCTGCGCTATGTATCGACCCTGGAGACCACGCAGGAGGACCTGATCGTCTCGGTCGAGGACATCGGGAACTGGTGGAACCCCGCCCACACCTACAGCGGCGATTCTCACAATCTGCACCTGTCCCTGGACCCTGGGACCTGCTTCTGCGAGGCCATGCCGGACGGGTCGACGTTCGAGCACGGCGCCGTCTATGAATATGATCCGGAGACAGGGGTCCTGATCGACGCGGCTCTGGGACCGCTCAAGGGCAAGGCCACACTGGCCAACTGGGGCATCGGCTGGACCGGCGGCGCGGGCGGGGCCGGCTGGGATGTGGTGATGACCTATGTCGTCCGCGGGCCCGGCCTGGGGGCGTACGCCGACGGCGTGGACGCGGTCATGCAGGATCAGTTCTATCGATTCATCCGGTATATCCACTACGGGCCCGAGGCGCCGGAGGCGTAGCGTCCCAGCCCCACAATCTGAGCCACAGCTCGATTACGATCAGGTTCGGAACCCAGCACAGGAAGGCGATGGCCGGATAGGCGATCGCGAAATCCAGCCCGTTCATCATCGACAGCGGGATCATGATCCTGAGCGTCACCGCTGCGAAGGTCAGGGCCAGGCTGCGGATCATCCAGCGCCGGTGCTGGGCGAAATCCCCGGCCACGGCCTTGCGCCACGCCAGCGTCGTGGTCGCGAACCAGGCGAGGGCCAGCAAGCCGAACCCTAGGCCGGCCAGCGGTCCCGCCGACGTGGTCAGCGCCAGGCCGAGGCCGGCGAGCGCGCCGATCAGGCAGGCGACCACATAGACCCGGCCCGCCATGCGGTGCCACGCCCTTCGCGGACCGCGCCAGGTGACCAGCTGGAAGGCGCCCAGGGCCAGCGCCGTCACTCCGCCCGCCACATGCGCCAGGAAGATGATCGGCCGCGCCTGCAGGTGCGGGGCCATCGATTCCGCCATGAACGGCGACGGCAGCAGGAAGCGGGCGCTGAACAGGGCGACCGCGAGGCACATCAGGGCCAGCAGGCCGAACAGGGTCGTGGTCGCCACGCGCTGCATGAGGGATCTCCGGGAAAACATGCAGCCCGCTTGAAACGCCCGCACCGGGCGTGTCAGCCTTGATTTCGCGAACGGCCCGATCCGCTTCGTGAACGGAGCAGGGCGTGACGACCGAAGGCGTGAAACAGGGCATGCGGCGTCTGCGCATCGGCCGCTCGGGGATCGTCGAGCTGATGGGCCTGATGCTGCTCGGGTGGTTCCTCGCCGCCACCTCGGCGTTTGACTCGGAAAACGTCCCGAAGCTTCAGCGCTACCTTTTCTGGCAATTCGCCCTGGTCGGCGGCGGCGTCATCGCGGCCATGATCGAGCCGTGGGTCGCGCGGCGGCTTCCCGGCCGACCGCGCCTGTTCGTCCTGGCCCAGCTGATCGCCATGACGCCGCCGATCACCCTGTGGGTGGCGATGCTGCCGGTGGTCCTGTGGGGCGCGACGTTTCAGCCCGCAAAGCTGATCTGGGGCATGCCCAGCGTGCTGACGGTCAACATCGCCGTCGTCGGCCTGGCCTGGCTGGTGCGCACGGCGTTCAAGCAGACCCCCGCGCCCGTCTCCGATGGGGCCGCGCCGCCGGCCATTCGGGTCAAGCTTCCGCCGCGCCTGGCGCGGGCGCGTCTCATCGCCGTCGAGGCGGAGGACCACTACCTGCGCGTCCGCACCGAGGCCGGATCCGATCTGGTGCTGATGCGGTTCGGCGACGCCCTGGACTCGCTGGGCGCCTGCGACGGGTTCCGCACCCATCGCTCATGGTGGGTGGCCCGGACCGGCGTCGAGACCGCGCGCTGGAAGAGCGGGCGGGGCGAACTGGTCCTGTCGGACGGAGCGACGGCGCCGGTCAGCCGAACCTACGCCGCCGCGCTGAAGGGGACGGACTGGGCCGCCCCCGTCACCGCCTAGGTTCAGGCCAGCGCCGCTTCCGACGCCACGATGCGGCTGGCGGCGTGGACCACCGCGCCGATGCGCAGGGCGGCCTGGACCTGGGTGCTGGGCACGCCGTGCTTGCGCAGTTCGCCCTCGTGGGCGTCCAGGCAGGCGCCGCAGCCGTTGATGGCCGAGACGGCGGTCGACCACAGCTCGAAGTCCATCTTGTCGACGCCCGGATTGGCGATGACGTTCATCCGCAGCTTGGCCGGGATGGTCGTGTACTCCTGGTTCTTCATCAGGTGCAGGGCGCGGTAGTAGATGTTGTTCATGCCCATGATGGCGGCGGCGGCCTTGGCCGCGTTCATCGCCTCGGGCGACAGGATCGTGGCCGCCTGGGCCTCGATCGCCTTGACCACCGGCGCCACGCCGATGGCGTGAGCCGAGGCCAGGAAGCAGCCCCATTTCTGCTGGTCGTTCAGCACCGTCTCGGCGGCCAGAGACGACAGGTTCAGCGAGATATCCTTGCCGTAGCCGGGAATGAGGTCGCGCAGGGCGTCGATCGACATGGTTCGGGGTCCTTCCGGGAGGTGAGGTCCGCCATCCGCGCCGACGGCCGGACAGCGCCCTCATGTGTGGTCGCGCTCCGATAGGCCAAAGGCCGGCGCGTTCACAAAACGAAACAGGCGGCGACTTGCGCCGCCGCCTGTCAGGGAAACACGGGCGCTACAGTTACGCCGCCAGCGTCTCGCCGCCCACCGGGCGGTTGCAGGCGCACAGCTCGTCGGTCTGCAGCGCATCGACAACGCGCAGGGTGTCCGCCGGCGCACGGCCGACGTTCAGGTTGGTGACGTAGACGTGCTGCACGACGTTGTGCGGATCGACCACGAAGGTGGCGCGCAGGGCGACGCCTTCTTCCTCGTTCAGGACGCCCAGTTCGCGGGCGAACTTGCCGCCGTTGTCGGCGAACTGCCAGATCGGCAGGGCGTTCAGGTCGGCGTGGTCACGGCGCCAGGCCAGCTTGACGAACTCGTTGTCGGTCGAGCCGCCCAGAACGATGGTGTCGCGGTCGGCGAAGTCCTTACCGAGCTTGGCGAATTCGGCGATCTCGGTCGGGCACACGAAGGTGAAGTCCTTCGGGTAGAAGAAGATGACCTTCCACTTGCCTTCGAAGCTCTCGTTGGTGATCGGCTCGAAGGCCGAGACGCCGCCTTCTTCGTGGCTGTTGAAGCCCGGCTTCACGCCGATGATCTTGAATTCCGGCAGTTTTTGACCGACGCCCAGCATCGCTGTTCTCCTGGATAAGCTTGAAGGATGGAAATCCGGAGCGCCGGGGGAGCGGCGCCGCAGCCGCGAAATGACGCGTGCGATGCACAAAGTCAATCATTGCAGAGGCGAATGATCGATAGATAATTTTTATAGTCCGCATAGACCCTGACGGAGCCTGACGATTGCCCTCCGCCCCTTTACCCTGGCCGGTTTCAGGGATCAGGTCGGGGTGTAACAGGGAGTTTTCGAATGCGCCGTTTAACCGCCATCCTCCTCACCTTCGCCAGCCTCGCGCCGATCATCACCCCCACGACCGCCCTCGCCCAGACGCCGCCCGCCTCCATCGGCGACCGCTACGTGCCCGCACCCTGGTGGATGCGCGATCCGGTCATCGCCTCGGTCGGCTATGTGCGAACCGAAGTGCAGGCCAACCGGGCCAGCTTCGGCGCCACCTTCCAGTCAGTGGAACGCACCGCGACGGAAGCTTCCCGCAAGGCGGCGGATCAGGTCCGCGCCCTCAGCCAGGCGCTGGGCGCCTACGGCGCCGACACCGTCCGGGTCGAGACGACCATCACCACCCGGCCCATCTATGATCAGTATCGCGACGAGAACGGCGTCATGCGCGACAACGTCCGCGCCGACCGCATCGCCCGCTATCAATCCGACGCCTCGGTGTCGGTGACCATAAGAGATGTCGCCGTGTTGGAACGGGTCTACGCGACCGTCATCGCCTCGCAGCCGACCTCGGTCAGCGCCGTCGGTTTCGGCCTGCAGCCGGACAATGCGATCCTGACCTGGCTTCAGGCTGAAGCCGTCAAGGACGCGGCTCGCAGGGCTCGCGCTGCGGCCGAGAACGCCGGAACCAGTCTCGGCGGGGTCAGGGTCATCGACCCGACCGGCCGGGCCTGCCAGACGGATGTCCTCGCCGGTTGGCCGTCCTATGGATCGGGCACGGAAGACGCCACCACGGTGCAGGAAGCCGTCGTGACCGGAAACCGTATCGCCGGCTACGCGTCGCCGGCTCCCCCTCCGCCGCCTCCGCCGCCGCCTCGCCCGGGCGTCGCGCCCGACGAGACCCAGATCGAGGCGGCCCGCCTCGCGCTGCAGCCGCCGCTGCGCGAACTGACCGATCGGGCCTGCGTCGTCTATGCGTTGAACTAGAGCGAAATCGGTTGAGTTGGACGCAGTCCAACTCGGCTCAGATTTCGCTCCAGTTTGATGCTGGACCATTTTTTGGATTCAGGTCGTTCCGACCTGAAGCAAAAATGGTCTAGGCGTTCCGCTTGACGCCTCGGCCGCGACGGGCGACCGAGGCGTCATGACCGTTTCCTTCAAGGCCGACCCCGCCTTCGACGCCGGCTCCGTGATCGTGCTCGACTGGCCGCTGTGTCAGGTCCGGCTGCAGGACGACACCCGCTTTCCGTGGCTGATCCTGATCCCGCGCAGGACGGGCCTGCACGAACTGGAAGATCTCGACACGGCCGACCGGGCTGTCCTGATGGACGAGATCCTGAAAGCGGGAGAGGCGGTGCGGCTGCTGGGCGAGGCCGCGGGACGACCGGTGCAGAAGCTGAACGTCGGCGCCCTCGGCAACGTCACGGCCCAGTTGCACGTGCATGTGGTCGGTCGTCGCCATGACGACGCCCTGTGGCCTGATCCGGTCTGGGGCCGGGGCCCGGCGGTTCCCTATGGCGCGTCCGGCCTGCAGGCCGCCGTATCGCGGCTCAGACTCAGTTCGCCCGGCTGACCGTGACGGTCCGGGTGCGGCCGCCCTCTGTCAGGGTCCCGCGCCAGTCACGACCGGCGGGCTCCAGCATCAGCGCGCCCAGCCCGTCCAGCGTCACCGTTCCGCCCTCCGCCGTGGCCACGCCCGCGCCCGCCGCCCCGCGCCAGCCGCCCTCGACCGGACCGCGGCCGTCGTCATCCAGCACCAGGCCGAACAGGACCCGGCCCTGATCGTCCGAGACCCGCCAGCGGCCGTCCATGGCGCCGGCGCTTTGATCGACGCGGATTTCCGCCGCGGCCACGCCCTGGTCATAGGCCGTCTCGGTATCGCCGGGCGAATACTCATACGAGCGGACATAAGCCTCGACCGAGACCGGCGCGTCCAGCGGGCGGCGGTGCGCCTCCGTCTCCGCGTCGCCCTGGGCCCGTTCGCGACCGAAGTCGGACGCCGGCTCGAACGGCCGGATCGCCGGCGCCGAATATTGCGCCAGCGTGGACGGATGCGGCGCGGACTGCTGCAGCAGCGCGCCCGCGAAGGCGAGAACGATGAACCCCGACATGAAAGGAAGCTGCCGCGCGTGGGCCGCCGCGCCTAGTGCAGAAGCGCCACACGCGAAATCGTGATGGACGCCGGGCGCCCCGATCACGCGTCTGAGAGCGCAACTCGACCTTGGCCGCGTTGACCCCCCCGCCGCCGCTGACTAAAGCCTGTTCACCGATTTCGAGCGCCTGATTTCGCTCAGGTTTTTGAGAACCATTCGCAATATGTCGAGCTCCCCTCTGCCGGGCGACGCCTCCAACGATCCGACCGACAAGACCGGCCGTTTCGTGCGTCAGCCCAATGGCCGCATCCGGCCCCTGTCTCCCCACCTCCAGATCTGGCGCTGGCACGTCACCATGACGGCCTCGATCCTGTTCCGGGTCACCATCGGTGCGATCAGCGTCGGCGCGGCGATCGCGGTGGGCTGGCTGGCCGCCCTGGCCTGCGGACCGGAAGCCTATGCCGGCGTGTCGGCCCTGCTGGGCTCGCCGTTCGGCCTGTTCATCGGCTTCGGCCTGACGGTGGTGCTGTTCTCCTTCCTGCTGAACGGCGCGCGCCACCTGTTCAACGACACCGGCAACGGCCTGTCCCTGAAGTCGGCCAACCTGCTGTCGAACATCGCCGTCTGGGGGCCGATCCCGCTGGCCGTGCTGTTCTGGGTCCTGCTGTTCGCCACCGGGAGGGTCTCGCTGTGAGCGGTCCGGCTAAGTTCAAGAACCACGTCAAGATCTCCGAGCGCCACGGCGCCGGCGAGTGGCTGACCGAGCGGGTCGCCCTGGCGCTGCTGATGCCGCTCGGCCTGTGGGTCGTCTCGAGCGTCTTCACCCTGGCGGGCGCCGGCTACGACGATCTGCTGGCCTGGTTCGCCAGTCCGCTGAACGCGGGCCTGCTGATCCTCACCCTGCTGACCCTGTTCCTCTTCGCCAGCCTGGCGTGGAAGGTCATCATCGAGGACTACATCCACAAGCCGCTGGCCAAGACCCTGGCGATCGGCGGCCTGAACCTCGTCTTCCTGGCTCTGGCCGCGGCCAGCGTCTTCTTCATCGTGCGCCTGGCGCTGGGTTCGGCCCCGCTGCCGGCTGGTATCGGAGCCTGATCGGTGGCGGCTGCTTACGAATTCATCGATCACGCCTATGACGTGGTGGTCCTGGGCGCCGGAGGCTCGGGCCTTCGCGCCGCGCTGGGCGCCGCCCAGCAGGGCCTGAAGGTCGCCTGCGTGACCAAGGTCTTCCCGACCCGGTCGCACACCGTCGCGGCCCAGGGCGGCATCTCCGCCAGCCTGGGCAACATGGGCGAGGACTCGTGGAAATGGCACATGTACGACACCGTTAAGGGGTCGGACTGGCTGGGCGACCAGGACGCCATCGAATACCTGGTCCGCGAGGCCCCCAAGGCGGTCTACGAGCTGGAACACTGGGGCGTGCCCTTCAGCCGGACCGATGACGGCCGCATCTACCAGCGCGCCTTCGGCGGCATGACCCGCAACTACGGCGAAGGCCCCGTGCAACGCACCTGCGCCGCCGCCGACCGCACCGGTCACGCCATCCTGCACACCCTGTACGGCCAATCGGTCCGTCGCGAGGTCGAGTTCTTCGTCGAGTATTTCGGCCTGGACCTGATCATGCAGGACGGCGTCTGCACCGGCCTGACGGCCCTGAAGCTGGACGACGGCACCCTGCACCGCTTCCGCGCCAAGATGGTGATCCTGGCGACCGGCGGTTACGGCCGCGCCTACTTCTCGGCCACCAGCGCCCACACCTGCACCGGCGACGGCAACGCCATGGTGCTGCGCGCCGGCCTGCCGCTGCAGGACATGGAGTTCGTGCAGTTCCACCCAACCGGGATCTACGGCGCCGGCTGCCTGATCACCGAGGGCGCCCGCGGTGAAGGCGGCTACCTGACCAACTCGGAAGGCGAGCGCTTCATGGAGCGCTATGCGCCGACCGTGAAGGACCTGGCCCCGCGCGACATGGTCAGCCGCTCCATGACCATCGAAATCCGCGAAGGCCGCGGCGTGGGTCCGAAGAAGGACCACATCTTCCTGCACCTGGATCACCTGGATCCGGCGATCCTGCACGAACGCCTGCCGGGTATTTCGGAATCGGCCAAGATCTTCGCCGGCGTCGATGTGACCAAGGAGCCGATCCCGGTCCTGCCGACCGTCCACTACAACATGGGCGGCATCCCGACGAACTATCACGGCGAGGTCCTGACCCTGCGCGACGGCAACCCTGACAGCGTGGTTCCCGGCCTGATGGCTGTGGGCGAGGCGGCCTGCGTCTCGGTGCACGGCGCCAACCGTCTGGGCTCCAACTCCCTGACCGACCTGGTCGTGTTCGGCCGCGCCGCCGGCCTGCGCACCGGCGAGATCGTCGACAAGGCCGGCGCCGTTCCGGATGCTCCGGCGGCCTCGACCGACGGCCACCTGGCCCGCCTGGACCGCTTCCGCTTCGCCGACGGCTCGACCCCGACCGCCAAGCTGCGCATCGAGATGCAGCGCGCCATGCAGTCGGACGCCGCCGTGTTCCGCACGGGCAAGACCCTGGAAGAAGGCGTCGCCAAGCTGCGCGCCATCCATGCCCAGGGCGCGGACATCAAGACCACAGACCGCGGCCTGATCTGGAACACCGACCTGGTCGAGACCCTTGAGTATGACAACCTGATCGATCAGGCCCTGGTCACGATCGAGGGCGCCCTGAACCGCACCGAGAGCCGCGGCGCCCACGCCCGCGAGGACTTCCCGGATCGCGACGACGTCAACTGGATGAAGCACACGCTCGCCTGGAAGACGCCGGGCGACCAGACCAAGATCGACTACCGTCCGGTGCACAACTACACGATGTCGGACGATGTCTCGTACATCGAGCCCAAGGCGCGGGTTTACTGAACATGGTCCAGCTCACTCTCCCCCGCGGCTCCAAGCCCACCACCGGCAAGGTCCACAAGGCCCCGGCCGGCGCGCAGAACGTCAAGACCTACAAGGTCTATCGTTACGACCCCGAGGTCGACGCCGACCCGCGCTGGGACGTCTATGAGGTCTCGGCCGACGACCACGGCCCGATGCTGCTGGACGCGCTGATCCACATCAAGAACGAGATCGACCCGACCCTGGCCTTCCGCCGGTCGTGCCGGGAAGGCATCTGCGGCTCCTGCTCGATGACCATCGACGGGCGCAACGCGCTGGCCTGCACCAAGGGCATGGACGAGTGCGCGTCCAACACGATCTCGATCGGGCCGCTGCCGCACCAGCCGGTGGTCAAGGATCTGGTGACGGACCTGAGCCTGTTCTACGCCCAGTACGACTCGATCCAGCCCTATCTCCAGTCCGACGAGCCGGACCCGGAGAAGGAACGCCTGCAGTCGCCGGAAGACCGCGCCAAGCTGGACGGCCTGTACGAGTGCATCCTGTGCGCCTGCTGCTCGACCTCCTGCCCCAGCTACTGGTGGAACCAGGAAGAGTACCTGGGTCCCGCGGCCCTGCTGCAGTCCTACCGCTGGATCGCCGACAGTCGCGATGACGCGACGGACAAGCGCCTCGACGACCTCGAGGACCCGTTCAAACTCTACCGCTGCCACACGATCATGAACTGCGCCCAGGTCTGCCCCAAGGGGCTGAACCCGGCCGAGGCCATCGCCAAGACCAAGAAGCTGATGGTCGCGCCGGGCCGCAAGAAGGAAAAGGCTTCGGCCTGATCCGGATGACCGAAGTTCTCCTCTTCTCCTACGGCACCCTTCAGGATCCGCGGGTGCAGGAGGCGAACTTCGGGCGGCGGCTGGACGGTTCGGTGGACGCCCTGCCGGGCTATGACCGCACCCTGGTCGAAATCACCGATCCGGAAGTCATCGCCGAAAGCGGCCTGACTCATCATCCGATCGTCCGCCCGACGGCCGATGGCGGCGGGCGGATCGACGGCACGGTTTTCCACATCACCGAAGCCGAGCTTCGCGCCGCTGACGACTATGAGGTCGACGACTACCACCGCATTCTCGTGACACTGCAATCCGGGCGGGTCGCCTGGGTCTATGTCGCCCGTTCATAGTCTGCTAGCAGCCCATCAATGGCGAAGATCACCTACATCGAGCATGACGGCCGCGAGCACGTCGTCGAGGTCAAGAACGGCCTCAGCGTCATGGAAGGCGCGATCCGGAACAATGTGCCCGGGATCGACGCCGACTGCGGTGGGGCCTGCGCCTGCGCGACCTGCCATGTCTACGTCGACGAGGCCTTCACCGCTGAGACCGGAAGGGCCTCGGCGATGGAGGAGTCGATGCTGGACTTCGCCGAGAACGTCCAGCCGAACAGCCGCCTGTCGTGCCAGATCCGCGTGTCGGACGATCTGGACGGCCTGATCGTGCGGCTGCCGGAAAACCAGCACTGACCGACGCCCGGCCCGATCTGGTCGCGCTGATCGGCGGCCTGATCGCCGCCGGACCGAAGGATCGTCCGCCCCTGATCGGGATCGCCGGGTCGCAGGGCTCGGGCAAGACGACTCTGGCGCGGGCCGCGGCGAAGGCCTTCGGGGCGGTGCAGATCTCGCTGGACGACGTCTACCTGACCCGGGCCGAACGCGAGGCCATGGCGCGGAAGGTCCATCCCCTGTTCGCGGTCCGGGGACCGCCGGGGACTCATGACCTGAGGCTGCTGGAGCGTACGGTGACGAGCCTGTCCGCGGCGGCACCGGACGACACGACCCCGATCCCGGCCTTCGACAAGCTGACGGACGACCGCGTGCCCGAACAGGACTGGACGCCTTTCAGAGGACGGCCGGCGGCGATCCTGATCGACGGATGGTGCCTCGGCGCGGTCGCCCAGGACGGCGCTTCCCTGATCGAACCCCTGAACCCGCTCGAACGGGACCAGGATTCGGACGGTGTCTGGCGCAGGGCCGTGAACGGTTTCACCGGCGGGACCTACCGGGCGCTGGCCGAGCGGCTGGACGCGCGCGTATTCCTCCAAGCGCCGGGGTTCGAGGTGGTCCTGGACTGGCGCTGCGAGCAGGAAGAGACGTTACGGGGCAGGGCCCTGACCGGGGCGGAACGCGGCCGGATCGCGGATTTCATCCAGGCCTTCGAACGCCTGACCCGCCATATGATCGACGGCGGCGTGCGCGCGGACGTGGTGGTGAAACTGGATCGAAACCGATTGCCGGTCACGGTGTCCGCATGAGTTCCCAGGACCGCCGTTTTGAACCGCGCTCGCCCGCCAATGCGCGCGGAATCGTCGTCGCGCCCGGGCTCGAGATGCCGTGTCTGATCGCGGACGTGTCCGGCGCCGGACTGAAGGTTCGTCTGGACCGCAAGCTGGCCCTGCCGCCCCAGGTGCAGGTGGTGGACATCGCCCAGGGCGTCGCCATCGAAGCCGACGTGGCCTGGTCGAAAGGGCAGGAGGCGGGATTGAAACGAAAGGGCCAGTCCAGCCTGCGCGGACTGACCCCCTCGCGTTTCGCGGCGGCCCGCGCCGCCTTCCTGAGAGCCGGCGGGCGCTAGTTCGCCAGGGTTCGCGTCATGAAGGCCACGACCTGGGGCCAGGCGTCCTGGCGCGCCGCCGCATCGGCCTCGGGCGACCCGCCGCTGCGGTTCGCCTGACGCACTCCGCCGTCGCCCACGAGGTCGTGACCGGCGTCCGGATAGACCAGGGCGGTGGTCTCAAGACTCGCTGCGCTCCGTGAACGGACGATGTTGCTCACCGCCGCGGCTGAATCCCACTGGGCGTCCTTGCCGCCGGCGATCAGCAGCAGGGCGCCGGGGTAGGCCTCGACCGGAATGCGGGCCGCAGCCTCCCTCTCGGGATGATCGGTGCGGCCGTTGGCGTGGATGGCGCGCAGGTCGGCGGCGGGTCCCGCCAGCAGGCCCTCGACAAAGCCGCGATAGGGCATGAAGGGCAGCGCCTGGCCGCCGAATGAGAAGGACGACCGCGTGCCCTCGGCCTCCACCATTTCCAGACCCCAGCCCTCCCAGACCACGTCGGTGGGGGCGTAGGCGACGACGCTGTCGATCCACGGATAGCGGCTGGCGGCGATCAGGGCGAACTCGGCCCCCTTGGAGGCGCCGAACAGGCCGAAGCGCTCGACGTCAGCGCCCGGCATGCCGCTCAGGGTCTCGCGCAGGTCGGCGATCTGGTCGACGCGGATGTCGATGAAGCTGCCCGGCAGGTCTGGGAATTTCGGCGGCGGACCATACTCGCCCCAGTTCGGCGAATAGTAGGGCAGGCCGACGGCGGCATAGCCCATGCGGGCCAGGATGGGGCCGAAGCGGGTGCTCGCCTCGTCATTGCCGTCCGCGCCGTGGAGGATGACCACCACAGGCTTCGGGGCCTCGCCCACGGTATAGAGGACCGCGTGCGGGAAGCCCGCGATAGGGCGCTCGGTCACGGTTTGAGCCGCCGCCACGCCCCCGAAGGCCAGCAAGACGAAGGCGGCCAGAAGTCCGGCCATTCGATGAAGCATCTGGAATTCCCCCGGCGGATCATCCGCCTTCATGGAGTAGTCGTCGCCGGGGGAGCCTTTGGATGCAACCTCAGCCGCGTTCGCTGTCCATGTGCTTCATCTGGGCTTCCGGATAGCGGGATCCGGCGGCCGAGCCCTTGGGCGCGGCGGCCTCCAGCGCGGCGAGATCGGCGGGCGTCAGGACGGCGTCGAGCGAGCCCAGCGCTTCCGTCAGGCGCTCGCGGGTGCGGGCGCCGATGACCGGGACGATGTCATCGCCCTGCGCCGCCACCCAGGCGATGGCCGCCTGGGCGACCGTCAGGCCACGCCCCTCGGCGACGCCGCGAAGGGCGTCCACCAGGGCCAGATTGCGGTCCAGGTTTTCACCCTGGAAGCGCGGGCTCATGGCGCGGAAATCCCGACCCAGCGCGCGGTCCTTGGACCAGTGGCCGCTGATCAGGCCCCGCGACAGCACGCCGTAGGCAGTAACGCCGACGCCCAGCTCGCGACAGGTCGGCAGGATGTCATCCTCGATGCCGCGCGAGATCAGCGAATACTCGATCTGCAGATCGACGATAGGAGCGACGGCGGCGGCCCGGCGGATGGTTTCCGCCCCGACCTCGGACAGGCCGATATGCCGGATCCAGCCCTTCTCGACCATGCGGACCAGCGCGCCGATGGTCTCCTCGATCGGCACAGCCGGGTCCAGGCGGGCCGGGCGATAGATGTCGATGTGGTCCACCCCCAGCCGCTGCAGAGAATAGGCGACGAAATTGTAGAGGGCCTCGGGACGGCTGTCGTAGCCGTTGAAGGCACCGTCGGGGTCGCGCAGGGCGCCGGTCTTGACGCTGAGGATGACGGCGTCGCGGTCGCGGCCCTTCAGGGCCTCGCCGATCAGCATCTCGTTGTGGCCCATGCCGTAGAAGTCGCCGGTGTCGAGCAGGGTGATCCCCTGGTCGAGGGCTGCATGGATGGTGGCGATGCTCTCGGCGCGGTCGGCAGGGCCATACATGCCGGACATGCCCATGCAGCCGAGGCCGAGGGCGGATGTTTCAGGACCGGTGCGGCCGAGCCGGCGGGTAGGGAGGGAAGCGGTCATCGAGGATCTCCTTATCGGTGGAGCGATATGTGCGCCCTTCCCCGCCGTTCGATAATCCGCCAATGTCCGCATGAGCCGTTCGGAATAGCGAACAATGAATCCCTCCTACGACGATCTGGCCTTGCTGGCCGCGGTGATCCGCCATCGCGGGTTCCGCCGGGCGGCGGCCGAGGCGGGGGTGTCGCCGTCCAGCCTGAGCGAGCGCGTCCGGGCGCTGGAGGATCGGCTGGGCGTCCGGCTGCTCAACCGGACCACCCGCAGCGTCAGCCCGACCGAGGCGGGGGAGGCGCTGATGGCGCGGATCGGTCCGGCGCTGGAGGATCTGGCCCAGGCGGTGGCGGCGACCGGCCTGCCGGCCGACGCGCCGGTCGGGCGATTGCGGATCAATGCGCCGGGCGCGGCGGATACGGCGCTGGGGCCGCTGATCGCACCCTTCCTGGCGACCCACCCGGGCGTGCAGATGGAGATCGTGATCGACAACGCCTTCACCGATGTGGTCGGCGAGGGCTTCGACGCGGGCGTGCGCTACGGCGAACGGCTGAACAAGGACATGATCGCCGTGCCGCTGGGCGGGCCCGAGCGCTTCGTGCTGGTCGCCGCGCCCGCGCTGCTGGACCGGGTCGGGCGGCCGGAACGCCCGGAGGATCTGGCGTCCCTGCCCTGCCTGCGGATGCGGCTGCCCGGCGGGGTCATGGCGTGGGAGTTCGAGAAGGACGGGCGGACAGTCCGCATCCAGCCGCAGGGGCCCCTGACGATCAGCGACGCGTCAATGGCCCGGACCGCGGCGCTGGACGGGCTGGGCTTCTTCGCCACCTTCGAGGCCTGGGCGCGCAACGACATCGCCGACGGACGGCTGGTGTCCCTGTTCGAGGACTGGCTGCCGCCCTTCGACGGGCCCTTCCTCTATTATCCGTCGCGGCGACATGCGCCGCCGGCGCTGGCGGCCTTCGTCGCGTTCGTCCGGGAGCGGAACAGGGTGCGAGGGTAGGCTGTAAGACTCTCCCCCCCCTTTGTGGGAAGGGATGTCGGCGCGAAGCGACGACAGGGCGGGGGACGACGGGGCAGTTTCTCCTTGCGAGGGGGCCCCACCCGGCCTCGCATCGCTCGGCCACCCTCCCCAGGAGGGGAGGGAGAACTACACCCCGTCCGGCATCGTCCCTGCGTTGATGGCGATACGGCCGATCAGGCCCTTGACGATCAGGTCCAGCGCCGAACCCTCGCGGTAGTCGGCGGCAGCGACGAAATTGACCCGGTCCTCGGAGATCAGGGAGTAGATTTTCTTCTGATCCTTCTCGTTGAAGCGCGGGTCGTAGACCGCGATCGAGAAGCCACCCTTGGTGTGCATCATCTTCATGGTCGGGACATCGGTGTCCCCGTCACCGAGGAAGATCATCCGCTCGAACGGCACGGGCCGGTCGTCGTCGGCCATGAATTTGTTGATCTTGTCGTGCTCCCAGTGGTTCAGCACGCCCTTGTTGATGCGGAACAGATACTGGGTCTTGGTGGTGTAGTTGACGCCCACCGCAGGCCAGATCGCGACGCCGTGCTCGTCATAGACAAACTTGGACGCGAACACGTGGTGGAACTCGTCCCGGATCGGGCAGCCGTCGATCATCTCCTCCAGCCCGGCGGAGATGATGTAGTGCTCGATGTCGAGGCCGTACTCGGCGCCCTTGGCGTTGATCCGATCGAACCAGCCCTTGCCGGTCAGGTCGTTCTTCAGACCGTCGAACAGCTTCACGTCCTGGCCGTGCTCGCGCAGGGTGTCGCGGGTGATCGGCGCATCGTTCTGGCGCGCGTGGGCCAGCATCAACTGCATGTACATCAGGATGCCGTCGCCGTCGGCGGCCTTGGTCAGGGCTTCGGCCTCGGCCCAGAAGTCGCCGATTCCCATCCCGATCGAGGGGATGAAGGTGACCTCCTGCATGTTGCCACGCGCGAGGGTGCCGTCGAAATCATAGATGAGGGCGGTTTTCAGAAGCTTCGTCATGCCGGGTTCTTATTCTTCCACTCGACCGCGCGCCAGCGCCGCCAAGAGATGACCAAACCTTAAGTACCTCCGTGACGGTCCTCTGTCATAGTTCGACTGTCCTACGGAGCCGCTTATGCCCTCGAAGCCTGCTTTCGCCCGTACCCTGATCGCCGCCGGCGCTCTCACCGCGACCGTCCTTTGCGGCGCCGCCATCCAGGCTTCGGCTCAGACCCCCGTCGCGCGGGCTTCCGGCGGCGGGTTGGTCGATACCGCCCGCACCGGGGATACGCGCGCAGCCGCGGTCTTCATCGCTCACGGCGCCGATGTGAATACAGGCCGGGACCACGACGGCACGCCCCTGATCGTGGCCGCCCGGAACGGCGATCTCGTCATGGCGCGCTTCCTGGTCGGGCAAGGCGCTGAAGTCGATCGTCCGATGAAGGGCGATGGAAATCCCCTGATCGCCGCCGCCGCCAATGGTCGGGCCGAGATGGCGGACTACCTGATCAGCCTCGGGGCCGATGTGAACGCCGTCGTCCCGGATGACGAGACACCCCTGATCAACGCGGCGCGCGAAGGCCATCTGGATGTTGTGCGACAGCTTGTGGCGGCCGGTGCGGACGTCAACCTGGCCGTGCCGGTCACCCTGAACTCCGGCGCCACGGAAATCCGCTCCCCCCTCAGCCAGGCGCGTCGCAATCGCCACGCGGCTGTCGTCGCCTATCTGGTCAGCCAGGGCGCGCGGAGCTAACGCTTCAGCCGAGCCGCAACTCCGGCGGGGCCGCCACGCCCGCCGCTTCCAGCGGCAGGTGCAGGATGAAGGCGGCGCCCTTGCCCGGCTCGCTCTCGACCTCGGCCCAGCCGCCGTGCAGCTCGACGAGCGCCTTCACCAGAGCCAGGCCGACGCCCGGACCGCCGCGCTCGCGCCGGACGAAGCGGTCAAAGACGTGGGCCTGCAGGTGATAGGGAATGCCCCGCCCGGTGTCCTCCACACGGATGCGGACCTCGGCCGGCGCGCCTTCTGCGATCAGGCTGACGCCGCCGCCGTCGCCCACCGCGCGGGCGGCGTTGTCCAGCAGGTGTTCCAGCGCCTGACCGACCCGCTGGGCGTCGGCGCGGATAGGGCGCAGCCCGGCCGGGCAAGCGACCGTCAGCGTCGCGCCTCGACCCTCGATCCGTGCACGGACCTTGTCGGCCGCCGTATCCAGCAGGTCGCAGACCCGGACGTCGCCGAGGGTCAGCTCCATCTCCCCGGCGTCGATCTGGGCCATGTCCAGGACATCGTCGATGGAGCTGGCCAGCTGGCTGGCGGCGACGCGGATGGCCCCCGCGTGCTGGCGGCTGCGCTCGGGCAGCTCGCCCTGCAGCTCCAGGAGTTCGGAATAGCCGACGATGGTCGTCAGCGGGGTGCGCAGCTCGTAGGAGACGCTGCCCACGAACTCGCGTTTCAGGGCGGTGGATTCCTCCAGCGCCTGGGCCTTTGCGGCCAGCGCCTGCTCCAGATCGCGGCGGGCGGTGACGTCGGAGAAGGCGACCAGGGTCGCGCCATCCGGAAGGGGACGGGTCTGCCATGAGGCGACGCGGCCGTCGGCGGTGCGGCCCTCGCCTGAGATCGGCACACGGCTTTCCGGATCCGGATCGGCGACCCGGGCCTTGAGGCCCAGCCACAGGCTGGGATCGGGCATGGTGGTTTGGCAAAGGGCCGCTACGGCGTCGAAGTCGCCGGCGGCGCGCAGCTGATCGCCGCTGACGCCCCAGAAGGTCTCGAAGGCCTCGTTGTGCAGCCGGATGCGGCCGTCCGACCCGAACACGGCGACGGCGTCGTTCAGCTTGTCGAGGGTGGCGGTCTGGACCTGGATCTGTGCGTTGAAGCGGCTGCGCAGCTTCAGCTCGTCAGTGATGTCCGAGAACAGCAGCAGGACGCCGCCCAGCGGATGGGGCTGGCGCACCATGCGCAGGGTGCGGCCGTCAGGCAGGGACCAGCTGTCGTCCGGGGCGGCGGCGGCCGCGCCGTAGAAGTCCAGTTCGCGCGCCTTCCACCCGGCGTAGTCGACGACCTCGGGCAGCAGCCGGCGCTGACGCAGGCGGTCCAGCAGTTCGGCGTGGGTCGGGCGCTCGTCGAGCCAGGCGGGGTCCAGGCTGAACAGGGACTGGAAGGCGGTGTTGTGGAACGCCAGCCGCTTGGACGGGCCGAAGATGGCGACCGCGTCGGCGAGGTGGTTCAGGGTCTCGTCATGCGCCTCGACGTGACGGCGCAGGGTGTCGCGCGTCTCTTCCGCCTCGGTCATGTCCAGGGCGAAGGCCAGCACGCCGCCGCCCGGCGCGGGCTCGGCCACGATGCGCCAGGCCCGGCGGCGACCGCCGCCCGTGGTCCAGCGGAAGCCTTCCTGACGCTGATGCAGGCGCCCCGCCTCGGCGACGATGGCGTCGGCCCCGCGGTCGAAGGTCAGACCCTTGTCGCGGGCGGCCTCGGCGGTCTCGACCTTCATCTCGGCCAGCCAGGCGCGGTTGGCCCAGGCCAGGCGTCCGCCCGCATCGACCACCCAGGTCGGGGCCGGATAGTAGTCGGCCAGCAGGCCCAGGCCGCTCTCGGCCGCCGTGCCGATCAGGCCCAGACGCGACAGGCGCAGCCAGGCGGCGCCCGCGGCCGACCGCCCCTCCACGGCCCAGGCGCCGGACTGGCCCTCCAGCACGGCGTCGAAGGCCTCGCCCCGGTCGATCAGGCCGTCCAGGCGCGCGCCGGCGGCGGCGCGGACGGCGTCCAGCACGACCAGGACAGGGTCGGAGGCAACCACATCCGAGTCCGTCATCAGATCACGGACGATCACGTCCCAGGTGGCGGGCGACCCCAGCCGGTCGGCTCCGCCGCCCGGGGTCAGGGCGATGCGCACGTCCTCGAAGGCGGCCAGCGCGCCGTCTCGGGCGGAGATGTCGGCGTGGGCGCGGCCCATGGCCGCCTCGAGCACGCGGTTGCGATCGGCCAGCCGCCCACGCAGCCGCGCGGCCCAAGCGCTGAGCGCCAGGGCGAGGCCCGCGGCGCCCGCGGTCGCGACATAGGCGATGTCCGCCTCGGCCATTGTGTGTCGATCAGCTCCCACGCTCCGATTCGGTAACCATACCGCATGGGGGGCGAGGGGCTAGGGAGTTAGGCGGCGGGATGGTGCGACGCTCTGGACCGACCCCGCGACCGCTTTACCTGTTGCCTGCCGCCCGTCGCCTGCTCACTTATCCTGCATGCCCTCCCCCTGGACCGACCAACTCGCCCCCTCCCTCGAGGATTTCGCCCGGCTGGCGCGCGAGGCGTTCGACGCCCTGCCCGAACCGTTCAAGGGATTGGCCGGAGACGTGGTCATCCGCGTCGACGACTTCGCCAGCGACGAGGTGCTGGCGGGGTTCGGGATGGAGGACCCGTTCGAGCTGACGGGCCTGTACCACGGCGTCGATATCGGCCTGAGGGACAGCATGGGCCCAGCCGCCGAGCCCTCGCGCATCTTCCTGTACCGCCGCCCGATCCTGGACGAATGGTGCGAGCGTGGCGACGTGGGGCTGAGCGAGATCATCGCCCACGTCCTGATCCATGAAATCGGGCACCACTTCGGCCTGGACGACGACCAGATCCACCACATCGAAGATGAGGCGGATTGAACCATGACGCCGTCCTCCGGCCAGATCACCGTCGGAAGCCTCTCGCAGGCTCGAAAGCACAAGCGGGCCTTCGGAGCGGTCATCACTCTTGAGGATCCTGGCGCTCGACCGGCGAACCGACTGCGCTTCACTCGAAAGCCGGCGCCCCCACACCTCGTCCTGGCCTTTGAAGATGTCGATGACGATACGCTCGGTCTGGCGGTCGCGACCAGAGAACAGGTCGAGCGCGCCCTGAAGTTCGCCCGGGACAATCGGGACGTCGCATTGCTGGTGCACTGCTTCCATGGCGTCGGTCGTTCGGCGGCGATCGCGCTGGCCGTGATCGCGGATCGGTTGGGTCCGGGTCGGGAGCCCGACGCTGTCGAACAACTCATCGCCATTCGACCGCAGGCCACACCGAACCTTGTCGTGATCGAACATGCGGATCGCCTGTTGGGCCGTGACGGACGGCTTGCCAGGGCGGTTGCAGATTGGGAGAGAACGACCACGCACATGGCCGACGCCCGTCAAGCTCGCCATCGCTTGGCGACAGAGCGACCCGAGCTCTACGCCCGCCTCCTGCCCCCGCCTTAAAACCAGCGCGATCTGTGGTATAAGGCAGGTCTCCCAATCCCGAAGGATGCCGCCTTGAGCCTGACGCTCGATCTATCGCGCACGACCGCGACCCCGTCCACGGCCCCCGTCAACCTGTCCGGTTTGACGCGCGCGGAGCTGCGGCAGGCGCTGGTCGACGCCGGGGTCTGTCCGCCCGAGAAGGCCAAGATGCGGGCGTCGCAGGTGTGGGGCTGGATCCACCACTACGGCGTCACCGACTTCGCGGCGATGAGCAATGTCGCCAAGGACATGCAGGCCAAGCTGGCCGAGGCCTTCACCCTGGCCCGCCCCGAGATCGTCGAGCGGCAGGTGTCCAAGGACGGCACCCGCAAATGGCTGATCCGCACCGCGCCGGGCATCGAGATCGAGACCGTCTATATCCCCGACGTGGGCCGCGCGGGCGCCCTGTGCGTGTCGTCGCAGGTGGGCTGCACGCTCAACTGCACCTTCTGCCACACCGGCACCCAGAAGCTGGTGCGCAACCTGACCGCCGCCGAGATCGTGGCCCAGGTGCAGGTCGCCCGCGACGACCTGGGTGAATGGCCGTCGCCCAAGGAAGACCGCCGCCTGTCGAACATCGTGTTCATGGGCATGGGCGAGCCGCTGTACAATCTGGACCACGTCGCCAACGCCATCGACATCATCTCCGACAACGAGGGCATCGCCATCTCGCGCCGCCGGATCACGGTGTCGACGTCGGGCGTGGTCCCCAAGATCGCGGAACTGGGCGAGAAGACCCAGACCATGCTGGCGATCAGCCTGCACGCCACCAACGACCCGCTGCGCGACGTGCTGGTGCCGCTGAACAAGAAATACCCGCTGGAACAGCTGATGGCGGCGATCCGGGCCTATCCGGGCCTGTCCAACGCGCGCCGCGTGACCTTTGAGTACGTGATGCTGAAGGGCGTCAACGACAGTCCCGAGGAAGCGCGCGCCCTGATGAAGCTAATTGAGGGCATCCCGGCCAAGATCAACCTGATCCCGTTCAACCCCTGGCCCGGCACGGACTATGAGTGCTCGGACTGGAAGACGATCGAGCGCTTCGCGGCCATCCTGAACAAGGCCGGCTACGCCAGCCCGATCCGCACGCCGCGCGGCCGCGACATCCTGGCCGCCTGCGGTCAGCTGAAGTCCGAGAGCGAGAAGGTGCGGGCGAGCGCCTTGCGCAAAGCTGGCGCGGACGACAGTGCGAGCGCGGAAGCCGCCTGAGCCTGGCAAGTGATTAGTGGCTAGTGATTAGTGGGTCGATGCGGACGCGCCGGTGGTCGGTCCGTTGGCTGGGATGCCTGATCCAACCAACCACTAATCACTAACCACTAATCACTCCCCCAGACACACCCCGTCACCAATCTTGACCACCTGTGGCTTCCACGCGCTTGCGGATTGGGGCGAAAAACGGGCAATCGTTTTCGACCCCCTGACCAGCCGGACTCCCATGGACTCCTCGTCCCTTTCCAATGTGCTCGAAAGCGCCGAGGTGCAGGCCTTCGCGACCGGTTTCCCGACCACGATGGCCCATCTGGCCGTCACCCTCGGCCTGCTGCTGGTCGGAGCCGTGGTCTACGCCCTGTTCACCCCGTGGAAGGAGATCGCGCTCATCCGTGAGGGCAACGCCGCCGCCGCCGTGGCCTTCGCCGGGGTTCTGGTCGGCCTGGCCGTGCCGCTGGCGGTCTCGCTCAGCGTGTCCACCTCGATCAAGGACATCGCCCTGTGGGGTGTGGCGACCCTGGCGTTGCAGCTGCTGGCCTTCCGCGTCGTCGATCTGCTGCTGACCGGCCTGCCCCAGCGCATCCGCGAGGGCGAGGTGTCCGCCGCCGTCCTGCTGGTCGGCGCCAAGCTGGCGACCGCGGTGATCCTCGCGGCGGCTCTCACGGGCTGATCGGATGCGGGTTCCCGACTGGCTGATCTATTCGTCGGTGCTTGGAGCCCTTCTGGTCGCGTCGCTGGCGCATCGCGAGAACGCGGACGCCCCGGCCGCGCCGGCCGCTCCGGACGACGTCGAAGGCGCCCTGCTGGGACCGGTGACGCCCTTCGATCCGGCCGTCACCGTCAACGCTCCCGACATTCCCTTCCAGCCCAGCACGGGCACCGCCTTCTCCATCGCCCGATCGGGCCGCTGGGTGACCGCCCGCCACGTGGTCGAAGGCTGCCGCCGCCCTGCCATCATGGTGGGCGGCGGGCGGGCCGTGGCCGCCGACGTGCGCTTGGCCGCCCGGGCCGACATCGCCGTGCTGGAAACCGCCGGCGGTCCCCCTGCCCTGCCGATCGCCCCGCCCGGCACGCTGCGCGCGGGTCAGAGAGGCTTCCACCCCGGCTTTCCGCAGGCGCGGGCGGGCGAGGTGACCTCGCGCCTGCTGGGTCGGGAGACCCTGAACATTCGCGGTCGCGGCGAACGCTCCGAGCCGGTTCTGGTCTGGGCCGAGGTCGGCCGGACCGACGGGCTGGGCGGGACCCTTGCAGGGCTGTCGGGCGCACCGGTGATGGATCGTCAGGGCCGGGTGGTCGGGGTGACCATCGCCGAAAGCCCGCGCCGCGGGCGCATCTACACGACCGCGCCCGACACCTTCCTGCCGGCGATGCGCGGGGTCCAGAAGGCCGACGAGCCCCTGACCAGCCGCGCGGTCACGATCGACAACTACTTCCTCGTCGCCGACAACCTGCGCCGCGACCTGCGGGTGGCGCGGGTGGTGTGTCTGTCGGTCTAGGCGAATGACGGGGTGATCTCTCCCTCCCCTCATGGGGAGGGTGGACCGCGCAGCCGGACGGGTGGGGAGCGGCCGTAAGGTCCCCCACCCTGTCGTCGCTGACGCGCCGCGCCGACATCCCTCCCCATGAAGGGGAGGGAGATCCGTATCCCTACTTCAGCGCCGCCGTATCGAGGTCGAGGTCGGTCAGCGGGATGACCTCGACGTTCGGGTGTTTGGCGCGCAGGGCCTCGAGGAATTTCGAGGCGTCGCCGACGATCACCAGGCTGGCGTTCGAGGCGGGCAGATGCTCGGCGAAGGCGGCCTGCACCTGATCGGGCGTGATCGCCTCGACCCGCCCGACATAGGCGGCAAGGTCGCTCATCGGCAGGTCGTAGAGGGCCAGGCCGGCCACCAGACCGCCCAGGCCGTCGACGGTCTCCAGCGAGCTGCCGAAGCCGCCCGACAGGATGGCCTGGCGCGTGGTCATCTCGCTGTCGGTCGGACGGCTGTTCGACAGGCGGGCGATCTCGGCCAGGATCAGGTCGGACACCTCGACCGCGGCGTCGTTGCGGGTCTGGGCCGAGGCGACGAAGGCGCCCTGGTCCTGACGGACGCCCATGTTCGAGCGCGTGCCGTAGCTGAGGCCGCGCTTGATGCGGATTTCCTGGTTGAGGCGCGAGGTGAAGCTGCCGCCCAGCAGGGTGTTGCCCAGCGTCAGCGGGAAGTAGTCGCTGTCGCTGCGGGCGATGCTGCGCATGGCGACATAGACCGCCGCCTGACCGGCGCCCGGCTGGTCGATGACCACCACGCGCGGGGTCGTGACCGCGCCCGCCGGATGGGCGCGCGGGGCCGGCGCCGGCCCGGTGGCGCGCCAGTCGCCGAAGGCCTGTTCCGCCAGGGTGCGGGCCTGGGCCACGGTGATGTCGCCCGAGAAGATCAGGCGGGCGGTCTCCGGCCGGTACCGGCTGGCGTGGAAGGCGACCACGTCCTCGCGGGTCAGGCCCGGAAGGCTGTCGGGCGTGCCGCCCGAAGGCGATCCATAGGGCGCGTCGCCGTAAACGAGACGGCCGGCGGCCATGGCGGCGACCGGACCGGGCGAGCTGAGCTGCACGCGCAGGCCGTCCAGCGACTGGTCGCGCTGACGTTCGACCTCTTCGGCGGCGAAGTCCGGACGGCGCACCAGATCGGCCATCAGGCCCAGCACGCGCGGGAAGACGTCGGACGGCGCATTGGCCGAAACGTTGGAGAAGTCCGGGCCGGACGAGGCGCCGACCTGGGCCCCCAGCTGTTCGATCTCGGCGGCGATCTCCGGCGCGGAACGGCCGGCGGCGCCCTGGGTCAGCAGACCCGCGGTCAGCACCGACAGACCGGACTTGGCGCCGTCGTCCGCCGACCCGACGGCGAGGCCCAGACGGGCCGAGATCAGCGGCATGCCCGGCTTGTGGGCGACATAGACCTCCAGGCCGTTGGCGAGGGTGAAGGTCTCGACCGCCGGGGTGGCCAGATCCACCGCCGGACCGGCGGCCGGGATCGCGACGCGCTGGGCCTCGGGCAGCAGTTCAAAGATGCGGCCGACCGGAGCCAGGTCGGCGACCTTGACCGGAGCTTCGACGTCGACGGACTGGGCCGTGGCCGGGTGCTGGTCGTCGGCGTTCAGGTAGCGGATGGCGATGCTGCGCTGATCCGTCAGATAGCGGCGGGCGACGCGCTGGATGTCGGCGGCGGTCACCGCCTGCAGGGCCGCGACCTCGCGGTCGGCGGCGGCCGCGTCGCCGGTATTGATCAGCGACCAGCCCAGCGCGCTGGCGCGGTCCTCAACCGTCTCGCGGTCGCGCAGGGCGCCGGCGACGAGTTCGTTCTTGGCCTCGGTCAGCTCGGCCTCGGTGACCGGGGCGTCGCGCAGGCGAGCGACTTCGGCGCGCAGCGAGGCCAGACCGGCCTCAGGCGTCTCGCCCTCGGCCATGATGGCGTAGGTGACGACGGCGCCGGCCTGCTGGCTGGCGTCGAGGCTCGAGCTGGCCTGGGTGGCGATCTTCTGGTCGTAGATCAGGGCCTGGTACAGGCGCGAGCTCTCGCCGGTCGACAGGATGCCGTCCAGCATCGTCAGGGCGGCGCGGTCCGGATCGTCGTAGCGCACCGCCGGCCAGGCCAGCACCACGGCGGGCAGGGGCACGTTGGGTGCATAGAAGGTGGTCTCGCGCGGAGCCGTCGGCTCCGGCTCGCGCACATTATTGACCGGCAGCGGGCGCGACGGATTGGTCAGCGGGCCGAAATACTGGTCGATCCAGCCGTCCAACTGGGCTTGGTCGAAATTGCCCGCCACGATCAGATAGGCGTTGTCCGGGCGGTAGTAGGTAGCGTGGAAGCGGCGCACGTCCTCGATGGTGGCGGCGTCGAGGTTCTCGATCGAGCCGATGGTCGAGCGGCGGTAGGGGTGGTCCTGATAGATGGTCGCCGGAACGAACAGGCTGAACAGGCGGCCGTAGGGGCTGGCCAGGACACCCTGGCGGTATTCCTCCTTCACCACGTCGCGCTCGCTGGCGAAGACCGATTCATTGACCACCAGCGAACCCAGGCGGTCGGCCTCGGCGAAGATCAGGCGCTGCAGGTGGTTGGCCGGAACGGTTTCGTGGTAGGCGGTCACGTCGTCGGAAGTGAAGGCGTTGTTGTTGCCGCCCACGTCCTCGGTCAGGCGGTCAAAGGTCTCGTCCGGGAAGTTCTGCGTCGCCTTGAACATCAGGTGTTCGAACAGGTGGGCGAAGCCCGACCGGTCCTGGGGGTCGTCCTTGGAGCCGACCTTGTACCAGACCTGCACCGTCACGTTGGAGGTCGAGGTGTCCCGCGCCGTATAGATTTTCAGGCCGTTCGGCAGGGTGCGCTCCTGGAAGCCCAGCGGCGGCACCACCACCGAACCGGCGGTCGGGGCGGCGGTCTGCGCGAAGGCCGGCGCGGCGGCGGGCAGGCCGAGCAGCAGGGCCGAGGCGGCGACGGTGAGGATCAGGCGGGTCTTCATGTAGGACAACTCCGGACGCCCGGACGACGGGCGGGGCGACCCTATCAGGGCCGATCCGGGGCGCACCTTACAGAGTGGTAATGAAGCCCTCAGTCGAGGGTCAGGGCCTCAGCCAGCAGCTTCGCCTCCGCCGCGCGGCTGGAGCCGGTGCGCCAGGCGACCACAATCTCGCGGCGGGGCGCCTTGGCGGCGATGGGCCGGACCACCACGCCGGGCATGTCGGCCAGACCGGCGCGCACCGCCATCTCGGGCAGGAAGCTGACGCCCAGGCCCGACGAGACCATCTGGACCAGGGTGTGCAGGCTGGTGGCGGCGAAGACGTCGTCGCCCTTCGGCGCCTCGATGTCGAAGGCGGCCAGCGCCTGATCGCGCAGGCAGTGGCCGTCCTCCAGCAGGATCAGGTCCTCGGCCTTCAGCGAGCCCGGGGCGATCGGGCCGGGTCCCGCCAGCGCATGGCCCACCGGGGCGGCGGCCAGGATCTCGTCGTCGCCGATGCGCGCGTGGTCGATGCCTGCGGCGCTGTAAGGCAGGGCGATCACCGCGGCGTCCAGGTGGCCGCTCTTCAGCGCCGCGACCAGGCGCGGCGTCAGGTCCTCGCGGATGAACAGGCGCAGGGCCGGATAGTCTCGCTTGATGTCCGGCAGGCGCGCCGGCAGCAGGAAGGGGGCGACGGTCGGGATGACGCCCAGCCGGAACCGGCCCGACAGGGGCTTGCCCGCGTTGCGCGCGGCCTCGACCAGGTCCTCGGTGCGGGCCAGCACATCCTCGGCGCGGCGCACGGCCTCGGCGCCGACGGCGGTCAGCTGGACATTGCCCCGGGTGCGCTCGACGACGGGCGCGCCGAGGATCCGCTCCAGCTCCTGCACGCCCGCGGACAGGGCGGGCTGGCTGACATGCGCGGCTTCGGCGGCGCGGCTGAAGGAGGCGTGCTCGGCGAGAAGGCGCAGATACTGAAGCTGGCGCAGGGTGGGAAGCATGCGAGCGACATAGGCGTTCGCTATAGGGAAAGCCATGGCAATCCACGCCTCCTATGAGGCCGCCCTTCGCGACCGAGGCCGCGAAGGGCGAACAGGCTCAGACGGCGGCGGCGCCGAACTCCTCGCCGAGGGTGACGTCGTACCGGTCGGCGTTCATGACCTTGGTCCAGGCGGCCACGAAATCCTTCACGAACTTCGGACCGGCGTCGGCCGAGGCATAGACTTCCGACAGGGCCCGCAACTGCGAGTTGGAGCCGAAGACCAGGTCGGTGCGGGTCGCGGTCCAGCGTTCCTCGCCGCTGATCCGGTCCGTGCCGACGAAGGTCTCATCCGCATGACCATCGACCTGTTTCCAGCCGGTCTTCATATCCAGCAGGTTGACGAAGAAGTCGTTGGTCAGCTGGCCCGGCCGGTCGGTGAAGACGCCATGCTTCGATCCGCCGTGGTTGGCGCCCAGCACACGCAGGCCGCCGACCAGGACGGTCATCTCCGGCGCCGTCAGACCCAGAAGCTGGGCCCGATCGACCAGCAGCTCCTCGGTCGGAACGTTGAAGCGCACCTGCAGATAGTTGCGGAAACCGTCGGCGCGCGGTTCCAGAACCGCGAAGCCCTCGACATCGGTCTGTTCCTGCGAAGCGTCGGTCCGGCCGGGGGTGAAGGGAACCTCGACCGGCTGGCCCGCGGCCTTCGCCGCCTGCTCGACGCCGACGGAGCCGCCCAGCACGATCAGGTCGGCGATGGAGGCGTTGGTCCCGGCCTTGATGTCTTCATAGACCTTGAGGACCTTGGCCAGTTTCGCCGGTTCATTGACGTCCCAGTCCTTCTGCGGGGCCAGGCGCAGACGCCCGCCGTTGGCGCCGCCGCGATGGTCCGAGCCGCGATAGGTCACGGCCGAGGCCCAGGCGGTCGAGACCAGCTCGGCCACGGACAGGCCCGAGGCCGCGATCTTCGCCTTCAGGGCGGCGATATCGGCGGCGCCGAGGGCCGGGCCGGACGGCGCGGGAATCGGATCCTGCCAGATCAGGTCCTCGGCGGGGACCTCCGGACCGAGGTAGCGGACCTTGGGGCCCATGTCGCGGTGGCACAGCTTGAACCAGGCGCGGGCGAAGGTGTCGCCGAAATAGGCCGGATCGGCGCGGAACCGCTCCATGATCTTGCGGTATTCCGGGTCGATCTTGAACGCCATGTCGGCGGTGGTCATCATCGTCGGGACGCGCTTGCCCGGCGTGTGGGCGGCGGGGGCCAGGGTCTCCGGCGGATTGCCGACCGGCTGCCACTGCTTGGCGCCCGCCGGGCTGCGGACCAGCTCATAGTCATGGTCCAGCAGCATGTCGAAGAAGCTCATGTCCCAGGTGATCGGGGTCGGGGTCCACGCGCCCTCGATGCCCGAGGTGATGGCGTGGTCGCCCACGCCGCTCTCGTGGCCCGAGATCCAGCCGAGGCCCTGCTGCGCGATGTCAGCGCCTTCGGGGCTGATCCCGACCTTCGAGGCGTCGCCGGCGCCGTGGGCCTTGCCGAAGGTGTGACCCCCGGCGGTCAGGGCGGCCGTCTCCTCATCGTTCATGCCCATGCGGGCGAAGGTCTCGCGGATGTCGCGGGCCGAGGCGAGGGCTTCCGGCACGCCGCCCGGACCTTCGGGATTGACGTAGATGAGGCCCATCTGGATCGCCGCCAGCGGCTCTTCCAGCGCCATCTGCTTGTCCGGCTGGATGCGGGTCTCGTTGCCTTCCTCGCCGACCCACTGCTCCTCGGTGCCCCAGTAGACGTCCTTCTCGGGCTCCCAGACGTCGGCGCGGCCGCCGCCGAAGCCGAACACCGGCCCGCCCATGCTCTCGATGGCCACATTGCCGGCCAGGATCATCAGGTCGGCCCACGACAGGCTGGCCCCGTACTTCTGCTTGATCGGCCACAGCAGGCGGCGCGCCTTGTCCAGGTTGCCGTTGTCCGGCCAGGAATTGAGCGGGGCGAAGCGCTGCTGGCCCGCGCCGGCGCCGCCGCGGCCGTCCCCGGTGCGATAAGTCCCGGCCGAGTGCCAGGCCATGCGGATGAAGAAGGGCCCGTAATGGCCGTAGTCCGCCGGCCACCACGGCTGGCTGTCGGTCATCAGGGCCGTCAGGTCCCGTTTGACCGCGGCATAGTCCAGCGTCTTGAAGGCTTCGGCGTAGTTGAAGTCGTCGCCCATCGGGTCGCCCGACTTGCCCTGCTGATGCAGGATGTCCATCGACAGGTGGTTGGGCCACCAGTCGCGGTTGGTGCGTCCCACAAGGCTGCGGAGCGCCGCGGGCTCCTTCTTCGGATCATTGAGGGGCGAGGGGCCGCCGGCGTTGCCGTCCATGATGTCTTCTCCCTGATGGTGGGAGGAGCCTATGCCCGTACTGTGGACAGGGAAAATCAATAAACTTTGTCGTTGGGAACAGTACAGGTTATGGTCACCCCTCCGACGACCGGGCTGGTTGCAGCAGGTAACGCTTCCTGCACAACTGTCTGGCGATAGCCGGATGAGCCTGTCCCAGGGACAGGCCTGTGTCTCGGGGGCGCGTCACCATGCTGCATTGGCTTCTGACCCTGGTGCTGGCCGGGTTCGTGTTTGTGCAGGCCAGGGCGCTGCAGAAGCTGGAACGCCGGCTGGACATGGTGCTGCGCGCGCTGGAGGCGGCCCAGCGCCGGCCCGCCCCGACGGCGCCGAAACCCGAGGTCGCCCGGGCGGCCCCCGAACCGGCCACGCCGAAGCCGGCGCCCGCCGTCGCCGAAAGTCTCCCCGTCGCGCGCGCCAGCGCTCCCATCACACCGCAGCCCGCCCCCATTTCGCCCGCCCAGCGAACGCCCGCCGACGACTGGAGCGTCTCGGATGACGCGCCGACCTCGCGGTCCGAGCGCCGGTCGGAATGGCGCGCCGAGCCCCGTCCGACGCCGATTCCAGAGCCGCGCCGGTCCTCCCCCGATCTGACTTGGGCCGCGCTGTCGACCTGGCTGGCCGAGAACGGTCTGGCCTGGCTGGGCGGCGGCGGGCTGGCCCTGGGCGGCCTGCTGCTGGTGGTCTACGCCGCCCAGCAGGGCGTCTTCGGCCCGCCGCTGCGCATCGCCGCCGCCGTGGTCCTGGGCGGATTGATGATCGCCGCCAGCGAATGGATCCTGCGTCAGAAGCGTGCGCCCGGCGGGCGGCACCTGCTGGCCGCCGCCGTCGCGGCCGGAGCCGGGGCGGTCACCCTGTATGGCGCGGTCTGCGCGGCCTACACCCTGTACGGCCTGATCCCCTTCCCGGTCGCGGCGATGCTGACGGCGTCCATATCGGTCGGCCTGCTCGGCCTGTCCCTCCGCCATGGCGAACCCCTGGCCCTCCTGGCGCTGTTCGGGGCGGTGATCACGCCGTGGGTGACCGGCATGGACGCCTGGTCCCCGACGGTGCTGTACGCCTACGCCCTGCTGATCGGCGTCACCGGCTTCGTGCTCAGCGCCACGCGGTTGTGGGGCCGGGCCGGTTTCATCACCGTGGCCGGCCTGCTGCTGTGGAGCCTCGCGCCGAAATTCGGGGACGGCTCAGGCCTGCTGATCCTCGCCGCGGCCGGTCCCGTCTTCGCCGTCCTGTGGCGCCGCCGCCAGGGGCTTGAAGACCGGCCGGGCCAGCCCCTCGCGACCTTCCGGGCGCAGCCGGCCGTCGCCCTGATCCTGGCCAGCCTGGTCTCGGCGCATCTGTGGCTGCTGTCTCCGACCGGAGCCGCCGACGTTCCGGAAGCGGTGCTGGTCGCCGGCGTCCTCGTCGCGCTCGGCGCGGCCGTCGTGGCGTTGGGCATGGCCATGCCCATGATCTTCGCGGTCCCCGTCGGCATGGCGGTGCTGGCCTCGCTGCTGACCTTGGCGTCCCTCGCCTACGATCCGGCCCAGCTCACGCCCCTGGTCTGGATCCATGGCCTGACCGCCGTCATCGCCGTCGTCACCCTGATCGGAGCGCTCCGTTCGCCCCCCGCCGCGCGCAGCACCCTGCTGGCGGTCGGCGGTATCGGCCTGGCCCTGCTCGCCAGCCTGTCCTGGCCCCTGCTCGATCAGATCGGCGCTCGCCTGCCCTGGCTGCCCGCCGCCCTGCTGAGCGGCGCGATGTTCGCCTCGGCCGCCGTGATCGCCCGGCGGGTCGAACAGCCCGAGAGCGACAGGGGGCTGACCTTCTGGCTCGCCGCCGCCGCCGAGCTGGCCTTCCTGTCGATCCATGCGGCGGTCCCGACGCATCTGGAGCCACTGGCCCTCGCCGCGGCCGCCCTGCTCCTCGCCGTCGCCGCCGGCCGCCTCGCCTGGCGGGGCCTGGCCCAGGCCAGCGTGGTCGGCGGCCTGCTGACCCTGGCCATGCTGTTCCGCTTCGACTTCATCGGCGCGGCGCTGGACGGGCGGCTGGCCCTGCCGGTCGCGATGGGCGTCTCCATCGGCGCCGCGGCCCTTCTGTTCCTCGGCGCCCGGCTGATGTCCGGTCCGGACGGAGCGCGGCGCAACGAGGTCGAGGCTCAGGTCACCGCCTCCCTGATGGTGCTGCTGACCGGCCTGTTCATCGGCCTGCATGTCCTGCTGGCCGGCGTGAAGGGCGACGTGTCGGGCGGTCTGTTCGAAGGCGCCCTGCGCACGCTTCTGCTGCTGGCCGCCGGGGTCCTGCTGGTCACCCGTCAGCGGCCTGACGACGGCCCCATCGCCCGCTGGCGCACGGTCATCGTGGTCGGGGTCGGCGCTCTGCACGGAATGCTGATGCAAGGGCTGGTCTGGAACCCGTGGTGGGGCGGCGGCGCGGCGCCGGTCGGCCTGCCGGTGGTCAACACCCTGATCGTCGCCTTCCTGGCCCCCGCGGCCCTGCTGGCCGTCAGTGCATGGCGCCGGCGTCCGGCCGACGTCTGGACCCGGGTCTGGGCGGCGGCGGCCGCGCTGTTCGCCTTCCTCTGGGCCCTGCTGGTCCTGCGTCATCTGTTCCATGGCGACGCCATGAATTGGGCCGGGATCGGCCGCGCCGAGAGCGCCGCCTACGCCGTCCTGCTGTTGCTGACCGGCCAGGCCCTGACGCTCCGGGCCCGAAGCGAATGGACCGGGATCATCGCCCGGTCGCTGAACTGGATCGCGCTGGGCGTGTCGGTGCTGGTGTTCGGCCTCTATGCCAGCCCGTGGTGGGGCCCGCTGGACGCCCCGCTGGCCTCCGTGCCTCACGCCCTGCTGCTGTTCGCCCTCTACGCCGCGGGCGCCGGGCTGATCTTCGGCCTGCGCAAGGGGCCGGGCGCCCAGGGCAAGGCCGCGACGGCGGCGACGGTCGGCGTTCTGTTCGTCCTGATGACCCTGCTGATCCGCTGGGTCTTCCATGGCGTGGATATGGGCGACGCGTCGGAGGGCGGCGGGCTGGAGACCTGGACCTTCTCGACCCTGTGGGCGGTGTTCGGTCTGGCGGCCCTGAGCCTGGGCACGCTGCGCAAGGACGCGACCCTGCGCTGGGCGGGCCTGCTGGTGCTGCTGGTCACGGCGGTGAAGGTGCTGTTCTTCGATCTCAGCCAGTTGCAGGGCATCGTCCGCGCCGCCTCCTTCCTGGTGGTCGGAGCCCTGTTCCTGGCCGGGGCGCTGGCCGCGCGGCGGCTGAACACCCGGCCGAAGACCGACGACGCGCCCGCTGGAGAAACCTAGACGGCGTCCTCCGTCTCGCCGAACCACCGCATCCGGCAGGCCATGACGGCGGTCTCGCCCAGACGCTCGACCAGCCGCCAGTTGACCACCGCCCCGATCGGCGCGCCGACCAGGGGGATCAGCTGCGCCATCTTGGCCAGATCGATGTAGTCGCGGTACTCGATCTGGAAG
The DNA here is from genome assembly GCF_059416065.1 of Brevundimonas sp. GW821-FHT09G01. NCBI lineage: Bacteria > Pseudomonadati > Pseudomonadota > Alphaproteobacteria > Caulobacterales > Caulobacteraceae > Brevundimonas > Brevundimonas sp. GW821-FHT09G01. The sequence goes on along the minus strand of NZ_JBWKOL010000008.1, from coordinate 38,476 downwards.
GTCCGCCAGTCGTATTCGGTGAGAATCTCCGGCTGGTCGACGCCGGCGATCCACTTCTCCAGGTCCGCCAGGGCCTCGGGCCGCCGCCGCGCGCTGGCGAAGGCCAGGTGGAAGATATGCAGCACGAACAGCCGCTCGCGCACAGAGCCGCCGCCCCAGCCATAGGCCGCGACCACGTCGCCCAGCATCCGCACCTTGATGGCCATCAGGGCCGGAAAGTCCGCCGCCGCCAGCACGAAACCGCCGGCCCCGGCCACCCCGCCCTCGACGCTGGCGGTGTTGCGGTAGGCGCGGATCGCCGCCCGGGCCCGCTGCTCTCGCGCCGCCAGAGAGCCTTCCGCCGTGCGCCGCGGCTGGATCAGGTCCGAGCCGAGCAGGATGCCCTTGGTCATCGCCTCGACGCCCGAGGTGATGATGGCGTGGACGCGCTCGGGGATGATGCGGTTGATCCGGTCCTGCGTCCCCCGCGTCGCCTTGTCCCAAAGGCCGGGCCGCTTCAGCACCCTGTCCCGCCAGACCTGCATCTCGGCCCGGATCGCCCGCTCGTCCGTGATCGCGACGAGACCCGTCGGCACCTCATCGGGGGCGACGAATTCGGGCAGGGTCTCGGGGGGATGGGTCATGGTCGGGAAAACCTCACGCGGCGTCACGGTTGCAGGCGAAAGCGCGCGGGTCTAGACCGCCGCCAACCTTCCCTCCCCACCCTGACCCGGCCTCAGGTAGCGCAAAGCGCGGTAGGCCAACGGAGAATGATATGGCTCGCGCGAAGATCGCCCTCATCGGCGCCGGTATGATCGGCGGCACCCTGGCCCACGTGGCCGCGCGTGAAGCGCTGGGCGACATCATCCTGTTCGACATCGCCGAAGGCACCCCGCAAGGCAAGGCGCTGGATATCGCCGAGGCCTCCGCCGTGTTCGGCCAGGACGTGGCCCTGAAGGGCGCCAACGACTACGCCGACATCGCCGGCGCCGATATCTGCATCGTCACCGCCGGCGTGCCGCGCAAGCCGGGCATGAGCCGCGACGACCTGATCGGCATCAACCTGAAGGTCATGAAGGCCGTGGGTGAAGGCATCAAGGCCCACGCGCCGAACGCCTTCGTCATCTGCATCACCAACCCGCTCGACGCCATGGTGTGGGCCCTGCAGAAATTCTCGGGCCTGCCCAAGGAAAAGGTCGTCGGCATGGCCGGCGTGCTCGACTCGGCCCGCTTCGCCTACTTCCTGGCCGAAAAGACCGGCGTCTCGGTGCAGGACATTCACGCCTGGACCCTGGGCGGTCACGGCGACGACATGGTCCCGATGGTCCGTCACTCGACGGTCGGCGGCCTGCCGCTGCCGGACGCCGTCGCCGCCGGCTTCCTGACCCAGGCCGAACTGGACGCCATCGTCGAGCGCACCCGCAAGGGCGGCGGCGAGATCGTGGCCCTGCTGAAGACCGGCTCGGCCTTCTACGCCCCGGCTGAATCGGCCATCGCCATGGCCCGCTCCTACCTGCTGGACCAGAAGCGCGTCCTGCCCTGCGCCGTCTGGCTGTCGGGCGAATACGGCCTGTCGGACCTCTACGTCGGCGTGCCGGCCCTGATCGGCGCCGGCGGCGTCGAGAAGGTCATCGAGTTCACCACCAACGCCGACGAAAAGGCGATGTTCGCCAAGTCGGTCGAGTCGGTGCAGGGCCTGATCCAGGCGTGCAAGGACATCGAGCCCTCGCTGGCTTGATCTGACAACGTCCCGGTCGCCCGCTTGCGGGCGCCGGCCACCCATAAGAAAGGGCGCCCCGGTTTCCCGGGGCGCCCTCTTTTGTTTCAGCTGAAGCGCTGAACGATACGGACCCCGCTTTCGCCGGGACGTCACGAGACGGGCGTCGCCGCCCGCCTCGATCCGGTTAGAAGTCCATGTCGCCCATACCGCCCATGCCGCCCATGCCGCCCGGAGCGGCGCCGGCCGAGGCCTTCTTCGGCGCGTCGGCGACAGCGGCTTCCGTCGTGATCAGGATGCCGGCCACGGAGGCGGCGTCCTGCAGGGCGGTGCGGACCACCTTGGCGGGGTCGATGACGCCCATCTTGACCAGGTCGCCGTACTCTTCGGTCTGGGCGTTGAAGCCGAACGACTTGTCGGCGTTCTCCAGCACCTTGCCGACCACGATCGAGCCTTCGACGCCCGCGTTTTCCGAGATCTGACGGATCGGGGCCTGGATGGCGCGGCGGATGATGGCGATGCCGGCGGTCTGGTCGGCGTTGTCGCCGGTCAGGCCTTCCAGCGCCTTGGTCGCCTTCAGCAGCGCGATGCCGCCGCCCGGGACGATGCCTTCTTCAACGGCCGCGCGGGTCGCGTTCAGGGCGTCGTCGACGCGGTCCTTCTTCTCTTTCACTTCGACTTCGGTCGAGCCGCCGACGCGGATGACAGCAACGCCGCCGGCCAGCTTGGCCAGACGTTCCTGCAGCTTTTCCTTGTCGTAGTCCGAGGTCGTGGCTTCGATCTGGGCCTTGATCTGGCCGATGCGGGCCTCGATCGCGTCCTTCTCACCGACGCCGTCGACGATGGTGGTGTCGTCCTTGGTGATGGTGATCTTCTTGGACTTGCCGAGCATGTCGAGGGTGACGTTCTCGAGCTTGATGCCCAGGTCTTCCGAGATGACCTGACCGCCGGTCAGGACGGCGATGTCTTCCAGCATGGCCTTGCGGCGGTCGCCGAAGCCCGGAGCCTTGACGGCGGCGACGCGCAGGCCGCCCCGCAGCTTGTTGACGACCAGGGTGGCCAGGGCCTCGCCCTCGATGTCCTCGGCGATGATCACCAGCGGACGGCCCGATTGCACGACGGCTTCCAGGATCGGCAGCATGGCCTGCAGCGAGGACAGCTTCTTCTCGTGGAGCAGGATGAGCGGCTCCTCGAGTTGAACCTCCATCTTGTCGGCGTTGGTGATGAAGTAGGGCGACAGGTAGCCGCGGTCGAACTGCATGCCTTCGACGACGTCCAGCTCGGTTTCAGCCGTCTTGGCTTCCTCGACGGTGATGACGCCTTCGTTGCCGACTTTTTCCATCGCCTTGGCGATCATCTCGCCGACTTCGGAGTCGCCGTTGGCCGAGATGGTGCCGACCTGGGCGATCTCGGAGTTGTTCGAGACCTTCTTGGCCGAGGCCTTGATGTCGGCCAGGACGACCGTGACGGCCTTGTCGATGCCGCGCTTCAGATCCATCGGGTTCATGCCGGCGGCGACGGACTTGAGGCCTTCCTGCACGATCGATTGCGCCAGGACGGTCGCGGTGGTGGTGCCGTCGCCCGCCTTGTCGTTCGTCTTCGAAGCGACTTCGCGGATCATCTGGGCGCCCATGTTCTCGAAGGCGTCTTCCAGCTCGATCTCTTTGGCGACCGACACGCCGTCCTTGGTCGAGCGCGGGGCCCCGAAGGACTTCTGGATCACGACGTTGCGGCCCTTGGGACCCAGGGTCACCTTCACCGCATTGGCGAGGATGTTGACGCCGCGCAGCATCTTTTCGCGGGCGTCGGTAGAGAACTGAACTTGTTTGGCAGCCATCAGGCAGCTCCTAATTCTATGATTTTGGGGAGGAAAGTCAGACGCGGGTGCTTAGGACAGCACGCCCAGGACGTCCGATTCCTTCATGATGATCAGGTCTTCGCCGTCGATCTTGATCTCGGTGCCCGACCACTTGCCGAACAGGATGCGGTCGCCGGCCTTCAGTTCCAGCGCATTGACCTTGCCGCTGTCATCGCGGGCGCCCGGGCCGACGGAGACGACTTCGCCTTCCTGCGGCTTTTCCTTGGCGGTGTCGGGGATGATGATCCCGCCCTTGGTCTTGGATTCTTCTTCAACGCGCTTCACGAGCACGCGGTCGCCGAGCGGACGAAACGCCATCTGATGTATCTCCCTTGAGAAGTTCGATGCGCGACCCGGGCGACCGTCGATTTTGGCAGCCGACAGCCCCGAGTGCTAACGCGAGCGGGAGGTAGGGCGGGCGGCCCACAGCGTCAAGCAGGACCGCTGATTTAAGAGGATCAATCGGTCGCGGCGGCCAGGGTCCAGGCGGCCTCGACCTGCCGCGCGAACAGGGGACGGGCCCCGCGCACGCGGGTGCGCCAGTCGCGGCCGCGGGCCTGCTGGCCCAGCAGGTCGCCCAGCCCGCCGCGCACCAGCACCAGGGCTTCGTCCGAGCGCGCCCGGTTGATCAGGAAGCCCGCATACTGCTCTGTTCCGGCCAGGGCCGTGGCGTGGGCGGGCGGCAGGCGGGCGCCGGCGATGGTCCGGGCGCGGCGGTACAGGCCTTCCGCCTCCTCGCCCCGGCCCAGCCGGTCCAGCACGGCGGCGTAGCCGGTCAGGGTGTCCAGCAGGTCCGGGCTGTCGGCGCCGACGCCGGCCTCGGAGATCGCCAGCCCCTGCCGGAACGGCTCCTCGGCCTCGGTCCAGCGCCCCTGGTCGGACAGGGCGTAGCCGATGTTGGCGCGGGCGTTGCCGGTGAAGGGATGATCCGGCCCGACGATCTCCAGGGCCAGCGCCAGCGCTCGGCGGAACGGCGCCTCGGCCCGCGCCCCGTCGCCGGCGACATGCAGGAACCAGCCGTAATTGGTCAGGCACTGGGCCAGCAGCACCGGATCATTGGCCCCCTCGGCGATGGTCACGGCGCGCACATACAGCGGCTCGGCCTGATGCGCGCGCCCGGTGCGGCGCAGGGAGTTGCCCAGGTTCGACAGTACGATGGCGACATGGAAGTCGTCGGGGCCGTACAGCACCTCATACATGCCCAGCACCTGCCGATAGAGGGGATCGGCCTCGGCGTGGCGGCCCTGGGCGGTCAGGGCGTTGGCGACCAGGTTCAGGCTGTCGGCGGTCTTCTCGTGCACCTCGCCCAGCTGGGCCCGGCGGATGGCCAGACTTTCGCGCGCGGCGGCCTCGGCCTCCTCGTTGCGGCCCAGGGCGTCCAAGGTCCGGGCCCGGTCGTAGATCAGGGTGGCCCGCTCCAGCGGATCGGAGGCCTCGTCCATCAGGGACAGGGCCCGCTCGAGGTCTGCCAGGGCCCCGGGATAGTCGCCGACCTCCAGCTTCAGACGCGCCTGCACCGCCAGCGGGTGGACCAGCGCCTTCGCGACCGGGCCCAGCCGCGTCTCCACCACCTCGACCGCGGCCTTCAGCGCCGCCCCGGCGCCGGGGACGTCATCGGCGCCGTAGCGTTCGATACCCAGGGCCACCAGGGCCTCGGCGGCCGCCTGCGGGTCGCTCTCGCGGACGAGGATGGCGCGCACCGGGTCGATTTCGGTCTCGGCCGAGATGCGCACATCGGCCGGGGGCGGCGGGGGCGGCGGAGGGGGTGGCGGCGGGGGCGGAACCGGCGCGGGCCGGGTCGGGCGGGGAGGCGGCTCCTGAGGCGGGGCGGTCTGGGCGAGGGCCTGCGTCGCCGCCAGCGCCAGCGCCGCCCCCAGAATCCCGATCCCGATCAGCCGCCGCACCCGCGCCTCCCCCTCAGACCCGCACAGGGCCGCATTACGGCGTTGTATGCAAGGTGAACCGTATCTGAACGCCTCCCCCCGAACTCGTTCAGACGGCCACGCTCATAAGGGTCTCCACAACCGGCGGACAGCGCCGAACCGTTTGAAGGGACACGACCATGAAGATGCTTTCGAAGATCGCTTTCGCCTCGCCGGCCCTGGTCGGCGCCCTGGCCCTGATGGCCGCCGCCCCCGCCGAGGCCCAGAGCCGTGACCGCGACAACACCGGCCGCAACGCCATCGTCGGCGCCGTCGTCGGCGGCCTGGCCGGCGCCCTGATCGGCAACGGCGACGGCACCTACATCGCCGGCGGCGCGCTTGCCGGCGCGGCGGTCGGCACCGCCTCCAGCAATCGCGGCGACGACTGCGGCTACTACCGCGGCGGCCGGTGCTACCGGAACCAGGGCCACTGGGAACGCGAGCACGGCATCAACAGCCGCGACCCGCGCTGGGAGCAGCGCCAGGACTATCGCGACTACCGTCGTGATCGCCGCGACGACCGCTATGACCGTCGCGACCGCGACTACCGCTACGATCGCCGCTGGTAGTCAGACACCTCTTCGTCCGGCCGCATAAGTAGGCCGGACGTGGGCGAGGAAGGCGGCCCCTCTGCAACGGGGCCGCCTTTTTCTTCGCACCCTCTCCCGATGGAGAGGGCTTGAGCGCACGAGGGCGCAGCCGTCGTCCCTGCGCGAAAGGGTGAGGGTCGATCCTTGGCGGTCGGCGTAAGCTGTGTCGCCGACCGGAGCGGCGGAAGGCCGAATGAATCAGCGTCCCCTCATCCGAGCGGGCTACGCCCGGCCACCTTCTCCCATCGGGAGAAGGTCCCTGTGGGTCACACCATCAGCCGCTTCATCAGTTCCGCCGTCGACGGGTCCAGCCCCGGCGAGGGTTCGCCCGCCTCGACGTCCTTGAGGATCGCCTTGGCCAGGACCTTGCCCAGCTCGACGCCCCACTGGTCGAAGCTGTTGATGTCCCAGATCACGCCCTCGACGAACGTCTTGTGCTCATAAAGGGCCAGCAGGGCGCCCACGGCCTCGGGGGTCAGGGCGTCGGTCAGGATGGTGGTCGAGGGCCGGTCGCCGGGGAAGGTCTTGTGCGGGGCCAGACGGTCGGCCTCGGCTTCGTCGGCGCCCGCCGCGATCAGCTCGGCCCGCGCCTGGGCCTCGGTCTTGCCGACCATCAGGGCCTGGGCCTGGGCCAGGGCGTTCGACCACAGGGGGGCGTCGCCCTCGCGGTCGTCGATCGCCGCCGTCGAGGTGTGGGCGACCACCACGAACTCGGCGGGGACCACCGTCGGACCCTGGTGAATCTGCTGGAAGAAGGCGTGCTGACCGTTGGTGCCGGGCTCGCCGAAGACGATGGGGCCTGTGCCGGTGTCCACGGGGCTTCCGTCACGCTTCACCCGCTTGCCGTTCGACTCCATCTCCAACTGCTGCAGGAAGGCGGGCAGGCGGCGCAGGCCGTGGGCGTAGGGGGCGACGGTGCGGGCGTTGCGGCCCAGGCCCTCGACGTTGAAGATCTGCGCCAGGGCCAGCAGCACCGGGGCGTTCTTCTCAAGGTCCGCGTGAGTGAAATGCTCGTCCATGGCGCGGGCGCCGGCCAGCACCCGCTCGAACACGTCCCAGCCCAGCGCCACGGCGACCGACAGGCTGACCGCCGACCACAGCGAATAGCGGCCGCCGACCCAGTCGCGGAAGCCGAAGGTGCGGCCGCAGCCCCAGTCCTTGGCCTTCTCCGGCGCGGCGGTGACCCCGACCAGATGCCGGACCATACGGCGCGGCGACAGGCTCTCGGCCAGCCAGGCCTTGGCCAGGTCGGCGTTGGCCAGCGTCTCCTGCGTGGTGAAGGTCTTGGACACCACCACGATCAGCGTCGTCTCCGGATCCAGCCCGGCCAGGGCCTCGGCCATGTCGCGCGGATCGATGTTGGCGACGAAGCGCAGGTCGATAGCCGGCTCCAGCGGGCGCAGGGCGTCCCACAGCAGGCGCGGCCCCAGGTCCGAGCCGCCGATGCCGATGTGGACGATGGCCGTGAACGGCTGCTTGGTCCCGCCGGTGTCCGCGCCCGACCGGATGTCGGCGGTCCAGGCCGCCATGGCCTTGCGGGTCTCGTCGACCTCCTTCGACACCGGTTCGCCCAGGGCGTGGAAGTCGGCGCCGGCGGCGGCGCGCAGGGCCGGGTGCAGGACCGCGCGGCCTTCGGTGTTGTTCACGGCCTCGCCGCCGAACAGGGCGGCGCGACGGCCCTCGACGTCACAGGCCCGCGCCACGTCCAGCGCGGCCTCGAAGCCCTCGGCGCTCCACGACTGTTTCGACAGGTCCAGATACAGGCCCGCGGCGTCCACGCTCATCCGGTCGACGCGGCCCGGATCGGTCGCGAAATGATGGACGATGCGCGCCCCTGCGTCCTTGCGCGCGACGGCGCGGAGCAGGTCGAGGGCTTGTTTGCGAGCGGTCATCGGCGGGGGACTCGATGCGGGAGAGGTAAACCCTCGTTTACGGGTCGGGCGTAAGCCGGTTCAACGCTGAATCCGTGATTCGGCAAAACAATTGAGGTTCGCCATGTCTTGCGGCGTCGCCCTGGCCATTTCCCTGCTGCTCACCGATCCGAACGTGGCCGCCGCCGCGGCCCTGCCGCCGCCCGCCGCCGATGCACCGGTTTCGGTCGCCGGCGAGCCCCTGTTCGCCGACATCATCTCCCGCTCGGGCGACCTGCGCGGCGTCGTCCGCGACTGGATGGCCTCGGGCGCCGCCGACCAGCCCAACTTCCTGACCGGCGCGATCTTCACCGGTTTCAAGGCGCGCGCCGCCGAACTGGCAGCGCTGGACATGCAGGGTCACCTGATCCTCAAGGAACGCGGCACCGACGGCGACCTGAAATGCATCCTGCGCGGCATTTCAGAAGACATGCCGAAAAAGGTCGAGGCCGTGGAATCCGCCGCTTCGCCCGCCGCCCGCCGCGTGGCCCTGGATGAGCTGGCCTATCTGCTGAACGACAACGTCGAGGTCATCACCGCCCCGCCCGCGCCGCCGGTCTAGGTCTCCGCCGTCTCCGCATACTTCACCGAGCACCCGTAAGGGGTGGCGAAGGCGGTGCGCATGGGGTTGCCCGACGCCAGATCGTCCAGGGCCCGGCGCACGAAATTGGTCGCGCCCTGCAGGTCGGCCGTATCGGTGGTCGGCTTGTCGTCGATGCCGCCGACATAGACCAGCCGCCCCTCGCGATCGATGATCCGCATGTCCGGCGTGGTCCTGGCCCCGTACAGTTTGCCGACCTGGCCCGTCGGATCCAGCAGCAGATGGGTCGAGTTGGCTCCGGTCCGGGCCTTCCAGCCGCGCGCGTCGTCTCCGGTCACATAGCCCTGCGTCCCCGGCGCCGAGGAGATGACGCTCAGCCAGACGACGCCGTCCTCGACGGCCTCGCGCTGCAGGGCCTGCATGGCGCCGGAGTAGTGCTTCTTCACATAGGGACAGCCCTCATTGGTCCACTCCAGCACCACCACCTTGCCGCGGTAGTCGGCCAGGGAACGCGGCGCGCCTTCGGCGTCGACCAGGGTGAAGGCTGGAGCCGCCTGACCGGCCATCGGCATCGCGCCCGGAGCGGCCGCCGGGGCCGGAGCCTTCGCCTTCTCCGGCGCGGCGGCGGGCTGCTGGCAGGCGGCTAGGGCGAGAACGGCGAGAGCGGCGACGGTCAGGCGGATCATGGCGGTCTCCTTCAGCGGCGGGTCAGGGCCTCGACGACGACGCCCTCGGTCAGCAACTGGGGCAGGACTTCGGGCTCCGCCTGTCCGGGCCGGTACAGCAGATAAAGAGGAACGCCGGAGCGGCCCCGGCGCTGCAGCTCGGCGGTGATTGCGTCATCGCGCCGCGTCCAGTCCCCGACCAGGTAGACGGCGTTGGTCTGTTCCATCGCCCGCTTCACCCCCGGCGCGCCCAGGGCGGTGCGCTCGTTGATCTTGCAGGTCACGCACCAGTCGGCGGTGAAGTTGACCAGCACGGGGCGGCCTTGCGCCAGCGCGGCGTCGACGGCCGGCGCCGACCAGGCGGCCGCCTCGGGTCCGGCGGGATCGGCGGCGGCTTCGACCGGCGCCCGCACGGCCAGCGTCAGGGCTCCGCCCGCCAGCACCAGCAGGACCAGACCCGCCGTCGCATGGATCACGCCGCGTCGGCCCAGCGCCTGCTGCCCCTGACCGGCGCCGACCAGCCACAGACCCGCCGCCGCCAGCAGTCCGGCCACGAACAGCAGGCCCAGGGCGTCCGCTCCGGTCTGGCGGCTGAACACCCAGGCCAGCCACAGGGCGGCGCCGTACATGGGGAAGGCCAGCAGGCCTTTCAGCCGCTCCATCCAGGCGCCGGGGCGCGGCAGCCTGGCCAGCAGGCGCGGGCTCAGGCTGACCAGCACATAGGGCAGGGCCAGGCCCAGCCCCAGCATCAGGAAGACCGCCAGCGCCATCGGCCAGGGCATCAGCAGGGCGGCGCCCAGGGCGAAGGCCATGAAGGGCGCCGTGCAGGGCGCGGCCACGATCACGGCCAGCGCCCCGGTGAAGAAGGCGCCGATCCCGCCCGGCAGGCGGGCCAGCGGACCGGACCCGGCGCCCTGCAGCCCGGCCCCGACGTGGAAGACCCCTGACAGGTTCAGGGCCACGGCCAGCATCAGCACGGCCAGTCCCGCCGTCACCGGCGGCGACTGCAGCTGGAAGCCCCAGCCGATCGCCTCGCCGGCCGCCCTCAGGCCCAGCAGCACGCCCGCCAGGACCAGGAAGGTGACGAGAACGCCCGCCAGGAAGGCCAGCCCGTCCATCCGCGAGCGCCGGGCGTTGTGAGCCGAGGCCGCCAACGCCGCCGCCTTCATCGCCAGGATGGGGAAGACGCAGGGCATCAGGTTCAGGATCAGCCCGCCCAGCAGGGCGAAGGCCATGGCCTGGGCGAAGACGGCCCAGCCGGTCCCCGGGGCCTGCGCCGCCGGGGCCGCGTCGGGCAGGGCGGCAAGGTCGCCCGACCCGGTCGCGCCCGGCAGGACGGGACCCGGCTCAGCGGTGATCTCGAACGCCCCTTCTGAGGTGGCCAGAACGCCCGTCACCGGGCCGGTCAACCCTCCGGCCAGGACCTTGCCGCCCGCGCCCAGCACCAGCGTCAGGCCGTTCGGGCCCCATGAGCCCGTCTGCGCGGCGGCGTGGTCGATGGTCCCGGCGGCGTAGGGGAAGAAGTAGCCGGCGCCCGGATCCTTGCCCGCCAGCGGCCCGCCGGTCGCGGTCAGGGTCAGGACGCCGTTGTCCAGCGTCGCCCGGGCGGTGATCCCGGCCGGGCGCGGGGCCTGTTCCAGAACCCGGGCGATGGCCGCGCCGTGGGCGGAATCCTGGGGCGCGGCGCCCTCGCGGATGGGCAGGTCCATGTTCAGGGTCAGTTCGTCCGGCACGCACATCTCGGCGCTGCAGACCAGGAACAGGGCCTTCACCGACAGCGGCAGGGTCGAGCCGGGCCGGGCGTCGGCGGGAATCTCGACCGGCACCGGCAGATAGACCTTGCCCTCATAGCCGTAGTTGACCAGCCCCTGCAGCCGCTGCCGCTCGGGCAGGGGCCAGACGATCTCGCCGGCGCGCACGCCGTTGGGCAGGGTCCAGTTCAGGGTGGTCGCGCCGCCGGAATCGCCCGGATTGCGCCAGTAGGTATGCCAGCCGGGCTGGATGTCCTGACGGATCGCCACCACGGCGGTCGAACCCGGCGCGGCCCAGCGGCTCATCGAGACCAGCTCGGCCTCGATGCGCTCGCTGCGCTGGGGGCCGGCCTGCGCCCAAGCCATGGCGGGGGCCAGCAGCAGGCCGGTCAGGATCAGGAAACGGAACAGCAGGCGGCGCACGCGACGGTCTCTCGCTCGGGAAGCGGGGACCTTAGCCGCCCCTGCCCCCCGCCGTCACTGTCCGCCGCCAGCGTCAGGTCGCCTCAGCGTTCCGGATCAGCGTCCGCGGGGCGCGGCTTCCACCAGCACCTCGGTGCGGCGGCGCATGGGCTCGTTGGCGCCCGCCGTCGTGGTCGCGCCCGCGTCGCCGACCGCGCCCAGCTCGAAGGCCGGGGTCGGCCATCCGGCGGCCGCCAGCGCCTCGGCCACCGCCACGGCCCGGCGTTCGGACAGGCTCAGGTTCGAGGCCACGTCGCCGGTGGCCGAGGCCAGGCCCAGCACCTGCACCCGCTTGATGTCGCAGCCCTGCAGCTGCGTCGCCGTCAGGCCGATGGCCTGCAGCGCCGGATTGGTCAGCCGCGCCTCGTTCTCGGCGAAATAGACCTCGAACCGCTTCGTCGAGCACGCCGATGGCTCGGCGACCAATTCGCTGCGGTCCCGCATGCCCGGCGTCCAGCCGCACCCGGCCAGGGCCGCCGCGGCGGTCGTGATGATGATCAGACGTTTCATAGGCATCCCCTGTCTCCTCCGCCCAGCCCCGGGCGGCGCAAGAAAAAGGGCGGCTCGTCGCCGACGAACCGCCCCGGAACTTCAGGCTAAAGGCCCGCGCTCCCTAGCGGCGGCGCTGACCGTTTTCCCAATAGCACTCGTCCTGACGGCCGTCGTAGCAATAGTAGTACCGGCCTTGGCTGTCGCTGTAACGGCGCTGGTTGGCGCGGTCTTGCGACGAGCCGCGGATCGCACCGGCGGCGCCGCCGACGACGGCGCCGATGGCCGCGCCGGTGCCGGCGTTGCCGTTACCTACGTTGTTGCCGATGATGGCGCCGGCGACAGCGCCGATGCCGGCGCCGATGGCGCCCTGACGGACCGTTTCATTCGAGCCGCCGTAGCCGTCGCTGGCGCAGGCCGAAGCCATCATGCCGGCGGCCGCAATCGCGATGATCGCCTTCTTCATGGTGTGTTCCTCACATCCCTCGGGTTCGCCCCGTGGGTGAGAACGCTGGATAAGCGTCACGGTTCCCCGGCCTATGACGAAGGTTAAGCCTGTATTAGGCTTGGTTCCGGCGGCGCGGAGGGCGCGCGTCGGGATTTTCGGGTGAGACGGGGGTTTCGTATGCGTTTTTCTGAACCGGTTCGTATGGCGGACGATGGCGAGCACAGCCCGGTATGGGCGCGCACCAGGCGTCGGCGCGGGGCCAATCCCCTGGTGGGCGTCATCGTGACCCTGCTGGCGGTGTTCGGCGTTCTGACGGCCGTGCTGGGCGTCAAGGAACGGTCGCTGGCTGAAGGCGGCGCGATCATGGACGGCTGGATCTCCAGCGCCGTGGCCGCCGTGAAGGGCGAGGCGCCCAAGGTCGCTGACGAGGCGGTCGACGCCGCCGGCGCCGCGGCCGGCAAGGCGGGTGACGCGGCCCAGGCCGGCGCCGCCGCCGCCACCGACGAACTCAAGAAATAACCGGCGCCGCGGGGCCTCGCGCCGCCGGAACATCCCCCGTCGCGGGACGTTCGGGCGGCATGAGCACGACAACGGCTACGGTTTCCGACCCGGCGGCCGCATCTCCGGATGCGGTCGTCGAACCACGCCCGCTGACGCCCCATCTGGAGCTGTCGCGGGTGATCATGCTGGTCAATCCGCTGTCCGGCGGCGTGGGCTCGCGCGCGGTGGCGGAGGCCGAGGCCATCCTGTCCCAGTACGCCTGTGACGCCTCGGTGGTGTCGCTGGAAGGCGACCAGTTCGACCAGCAGATCCAGGATGCGCTCGACGCCAGGCCCGACGTCCTGTTCGTGCTGGCGGGCGACGGCACCGCTGGCACGATCGCCTCGCGCGCCGGTCCGGACGGCCCCCTTGTCGCGCCCCTGCCCGGCGGCACCATGAACATGCTGCCGCGGGCGCTGTACGGCACCGCCGACTGGAAGCTGGCGCTCCAGAAAGCCCTCGAGGAGGGCGCGCCCCAGTGCGTCGCGGGCGGCGAGGTCACGGACGGCGAGGTCAAACAGGCCTTCTATTGCGCGGCCATCATGGGCTCGCCGGCGCTGTGGGCGCCCGCCCGCGAGGCCATGCGGACCGGCAAGCTGAAACTGGCCTGGCTCTACGCCCGCCGGGCCTTCAAGCGGGCGTTCAGCGGCCGCCTGCGCTTCTCGCTGGACCAGCGGCCCGAGCGCCGCGCAGAGGCCCTGGTCCTGATCAGCCCGATGATCTCGCGCGCCATGGAGGAGAACACCGGGCTGGAGGCTGCGGCCATGAACCCCAGCGACGCCATGGAAGCCTTCCGTCTGGCGGCGCATGCGGTGATGGACGACTGGCGACAGGATCCGGCGGTGACCACCCGCGCCACCCGGAACGTCACGATCCGCGCCCGTTCGCGCATCCCGGCCGTCATCGACGGCGAGCCGGTGCTGCTGCGGCATGAGGCCAAGGTGCGCTTCATTCCCAAGGCCTTCCAGGCGCTGGCGCCCATCCCGCCGGCGGCGGAGGACGCCGTCTAGTGGGGCGTATCCTCCAGTTCTCTGACATCCATTTCGGCTGCGAGCATCGCCACGCCTGCGCCGCCGCGCTCGACTACGCCCATGCCCACCCGGCCGACCTGATCCTGATCACCGGCGACATCACCCAGCAGGGCTTCCCTGACGAGTTCGCCGCGGCGGGCGAGTGGATCCGGCGCATGCCAGACCCGCGCTTCGTCATCGTCGGCAATCACGACGTGCCCTACTGGAGCCTGACCGCGCGCCTGTTCCATCCGTGGAAGGCGTTTGAGAAGGCCACCGGACATCCGGCCCACGATCACCAGTTCCTCAGCCCCGACCTCATGGTGCGCGGCGTGGTGACGGCGCGCGGCTGGCAGGCCCGTGCCAACTGGTCCAAGGGCATCATCGACCTGGATCAGACCCGCAAGGCCGCCGAAGCCCTGCGGCAGGCCCCGGTCGGCGCCCTGCGCGTGCTGGCCTGCCATCATCCGCTGGTCGAGATGATCGGCACGCCCATGACCGGCGATGTGAAGCGCGGCGACGAGGCGGCGCTGATCTTCGCCGAGGCCGGGGTCGATCTCATCACCACGGGCCACGTCCATGTGCCCTTCGCCCTGCCGATCAACCTGGGCGACCACTGCTCCTATGCGGTCGGCTGCGGGACGCTGTCGCACCGCGAGCGGGGGGTTCCGGCCGGCTTCAACCAGATCGAATGGGACGCCCACGAGATCACGGTGACGGCGATCGCCTGGACCGGCGAGCGGTTCGAGCCCAGCCAGACCTGGCGGCTGCCGCGCCGCCAGGACACGCGCAAACCCGCTACCGCGCCCGATCCCAACGCTCCGGGCGAGCGCGAGCGCGCGGCGGTCTGAGGTTGCGCGGCGGCCCGAACCGCGCTTGAGGTCCCGCCCGTCCGATCGAAAGCAAAACCGTGATGAAGACCGTCCATGTGATCGGCGCCGGACCCGCGGGCCTGATGGCCGCCGAACGGCTGGCCGGCGGCGGCGTCCGCGTCGTGGTCCACGAGGCCATGCCGTCGGTCGCTCGCAAATTCCTGATGGCCGGACGCGGCGGCCTGAACCTGACCCACTCCGAGCCGCTGGACAGCTTCCTGGGCCGCTACAATGAGGCCGCGCCGGCGGTCTCGGCCTGGCTGGACCGCTTCTCCCCCACCCGCCTGATCGGCTGGGCGGAGGGTCTGGGACAGGCGACCTTCACCGGCTCCTCGGGCCGGGTGTTCCCCAGGGCGATGAAGGCCTCCCCCCTTCTGCGGGCTTGGCTGGGCCGGCTGTCGGACCTGGGCGTCGAGGTGCGGACCCGTTCGCGCTGGACCGGCCGCCGCGACGGCGGCTGGGTCTTCGCCACCCCGAACGGCGAGACCGTCGAACAGGCCGACGCCGTGGTTCTGGCGCTCGGTGGAGCCAGTTGGCCGCGTCTGGGTTCGGACGGGAGCTGGGCGGACGATCTGCGCACGGCGGGAGTCGAGGTCGCGGATTTCCGCCCCTCCAACGTCGGCTTCGACGTGGCGTGGAGCGAGGTCCTGATCGAGCGGTTCGCGGGCGAGCCGCTGAAGACCATCAGCCTGACCCACGATGGCCAGACCGTGCGCGGCGATCTGATGCTGACCCGCTACGGACTGGAGGGCGGGGTGGTCTACGCCCTGTCCGCCGCCCTGCGCGACGCCATCGCGCGCGACGGCGCCGCGACGGTGGCGGTCGATCTCCGCCCCGACCTGACCATCGAACAACTCGCGGCCCGGCTGACCCGGGCGCGCGGCAAGGACAGCGTCACCAACTGGCTGCGCAAGGCGGGCGGCCTGTCGCCTGCGGCGGTCGGACTGATGCGGGAAATCCCGGGCGCGATCCCGGAAGGCGCCGACAAGCTGGCCCGGCGGATCAAGGCGGTGCGCCTGACCCTGACCGGGGTGCAGGGGCTGGAGCGGGCCATTTCCTCGGCGGGGGGCGTCCGTCTGGACCAGGTCGACGATCGGCTGATGCTCAAGGCCCTGCCGGGCGTCTTCGTGGCCGGCGAGATGCTGGACTGGGAGGCTCCGACAGGCGGCTATCTGCTTCAGGCCAGCCTGGCGTCGGGCGTGGTCGCGGCGGACGGGCTGCTGGACTGGCTGGGTCCCGCGGGGCAGGGTGACCGCCCGTCCTGACCGCCCGGAGTATCCGCATGCGCCTGAGATCGATCCTCGTTTCGGCCACGGCGCTGCTCTGTCTCGCGAGCGCCGCCCCCAGTCTGTCCTGGGCCCAGCAGGCCAACCCAGCCCGCCTCAACGAATACACCCGCGTCCTCGCCTCGGATGAATTCGAAGGCCGGGGCGTGGCCACGCCGGGCGAACAGAAGACCGTCGACTATGTAGTGGCGCAATTCCGGGCGCTCGGCCTCGAGCCGGGGGGACCGGACGGCCAATGGGTGCAGACCGCCCATCTCAGCCGCACCCAGCAGGACGGACCCGCCGTCATCACGGCCACCGTCGGCGGCGCGACCCGGACGCTGGAGCGGGGTCCGCAGATCCTCGTGGCCAGCGACCGGCCCGTCGACCGCATCACCGTCGCCGACGCCCCGGTGATCTTCGCCGGCTACGGCGTCGATGCGCCCGAGCGGAACTGGGACGACTTCAAGGACGTCGATGTGCGGGGCAAGATCCTGCTCGTCATCGTCAACGACCCCGACTTCGGCGCGCCCGAGGGCCACCCTGTGACGGACCGGTTCGACGGCAATGCGATGACCTTCTACGGTCGCTGGACCTACAAATTCCAGGAGGCGGCGCGGCAGGGGGCCGCGGGCGTTCTGGTCATCCACGACACCGCCGGCGCCGGCTATGGCTGGAGCGTGTTGGAGAACTCCTCCACCGCGCCCGACTTCGACATCGTGCGGACCAACTGGGAGGCCGAGCGCGTGCCGGCCCAAGGGTGGATCCAGGGCGCGGTGGCGGAACAGCTGATCCGCGACGCGGGTCTCGACTACGCCGCCCTGCGCGATCAGGCCCGTACGCCGGAGTTCCGGCCGGTCGCACTGCCCG
The DNA here is from genome assembly GCF_059416065.1 of Brevundimonas sp. GW821-FHT09G01. NCBI lineage: Bacteria > Pseudomonadati > Pseudomonadota > Alphaproteobacteria > Caulobacterales > Caulobacteraceae > Brevundimonas > Brevundimonas sp. GW821-FHT09G01. The sequence continues at coordinate 21,587 of NZ_JBWKOL010000008.1, read as the reverse complement.
GGGTGACGATGTCGATCGACTTCGGCCAGACCCACGCCAACATCGAAAGCCGCAACATCCTGGCCCGCATTCCGGGGTCGGAGCATCCGGACGAGACGGTGCTCTACGGCGCCCACTGGGACGCCTATGGCCGCGCCACGCCGAAGAACGGCGACGACATCTATAACGGCGCCGTGGACAACGCGACCGGCGTGGCCGCCGTGCTGGAACTGGCGCGGCTGTTCAAGGAAGGCCCGCCGCCGCAGCGCTCGGTGGTCTTCGCCGCCTGGACCGCAGAGGAGGCGGGGCTGCTGGGCGCGGAATACTACGCCGCCAATCCGGTCTGGTCGCTGGAGACCACGGTCGCCAACATCAATATGGACAGCTTCCTTCCGGGCACGGAGGTCTCGCCCGAGATCGTCGTCATCGGCGCCGGCAAGAGCCAGACCGACGCCTGGATCGAACGCCGGGCGACCGAACAGGGCCGCCGCCTGATCCCCGACCCCGCGCCCCAGGCCGGCGGCTTCTACCGCTCCGACCACTTCCCGCTGGCCAAGATGGGCGTCCCGGCCCTGTTCGCCGCCGCCGGCTTCACCGGCCACAACGCCGCCAGCCGGGACTACGTCCAGAACCGCTATCATCAGCCTTCGGACGAGTGGACGCCGGACTGGGTGATGGACGCCGCCGCCGTGGACGTGAACCTGCTCTACGCCGTTGGCCGCGACCTGGCCGACAGCCGGGAGTGGCCGCAATGGAACGCAGGCGCCGAGTTCGAGGCGGCGCGGAACGCCTCGGCGGATCGGCGGGAGTGACGGACGCGGGCGAGGCCGGTAGGAGGACCGCATGACCGACCTGCCCGACATCCACGGCGTCTGCCCGCCCGAATTCGCCGCCGTGAAGGACGCCTTCGCGGCCAACTTCACCGATGCGCCCGAGGGGCTGAACGAGCAGGGCGCGCGGTTCAGCGTCTGCAGGGGCGGCGAGGTGATCGTCGACCTGTGGGGCGGCTGGGCCGACGCAGCGAAGACGGTTCCGTTCGGCGAGCGGACCCTGACGCCGGTGTTCTCGACCGGCAAGGCGGTGATGGCCCTGCTGATCGCGACCTGCGTCGAGCGCGGGCTGCTGGATTACGAGGCGACGGTCGCCAGCTATTGGCCGGCCTTCGGGCAGGCGGGCAAGGACCGGATCACCGTCGCCCAGATGATGAGCCATCAGGCGGGCCTGCCGGGCTTCGACACGCCGGAGGACCCGGCGATCTGGTTCGACCGCGAGGCGACCCTGGCGCGGCTGTGCGCCCAGACGCCGATGTGGGAGCCGGGCACCGCGTCAGGATACAGCCCGATCGTCATCGGCTATCTGGCGGGCGAGCTGTTCCGCATCGTCGACGGCCGGACCATGGGCACGGCGCTGCGGCAGGACTTCCCCGGCCTCGACCTGTGGATCGGCCTACCGGAGGCGGAGCACGACCGGGTGGCGCAGATGCGCAAGCCGGCCAAGGCGACGGACCTGGGGCGCATCGACGCCATCAAGACCGCCGCCTTCCTGGACAAGGGCTCGTCGCCCGGCGGGCGGGGCTCGGCCGAGTGGCGCTCGATCGAGATCCCGTCGGCCAACCTGCACGGGACCGCGCTGGATCTGGCCCGCATCGCCGGCGTCATCGCCAACGGCGGCGCGTTCGAGGGGCGGACCGTCCTGTCGCCGGAAACCCTCGCCGCTGCGACGCGCGAGCGCATCCACGGCCTGGACAAGGTGCTGCCCTTCGTCATGGGCTGGGCGGTCGGCTTCACCCGCAACGACGGGCTGAACATCTTCGGCCCGGACGAGACCACGGTCGGCCACTGCGGCTGGGGCGGCAGCTGCGTCCTGGCAGACCCGGCGCGCGGCCTGTCGGCGGCTTATGTGATGACCCGCCAGTCGGCCTATCTGATCGGCGACCCGCGCGCCCAGCGGCTGATCGGGGCCCTCTACGGCGCGCTCTGACTTCGCTTCGGCGCCGTCAGGGCGCCGATGATCCCGGCGGCGAAGGCCGCCAGCGCGCAGCTGAACATCACCCAGATGTAGCCCCAGTGAAACGCGTTCCTCAGCCCGCCGTCGTCGGTCTCTCCCGACATGAAGGCGCCGAGCAAGTCCCGGGCGACGCCACGGCCCTCGGCATGGTGGGCGAACTGCGCCGACAGCACCACGCCCAACACCGCGACCGCGAGCAGACCGGCCACTCGGGCGACGGCGTTGTTGATCCCCGAGGCCACGCCGGTGTGGCCTTCGGGAACGGCGCCCATCACCGCCGCCGTCAGCGGTCCGACCGCCAGCGTCATGCCGACGGCCAGCACGGTCATTCCGGCCAGGGGACCTCCGACATAGCCCGCGGTGCGCGGCATGATGGCCAGAAGGATCAGGCCGACGCCGGCCAGGGCGGGGCCCAGCCCCAGCGACAGCCGCGCTCCGAACCGGTCGGCCAGCTTTCCGGCCGCGCCCGAGAACAGACTCATGATCACGGCGAAGGGCAGCATGGCGGCGCCCGCCATCGTCGCGCTCCAGCCGTGCACCCGGATCAGCTGGAACGGTAGGAAGAACATCGCCCCGCCGAGCGCGAAATAGAGCAGCAGGGTCAGCAGGTTGATCCCGCTGAACACGGGGGACCGGAACAGGCCCAGCGGCATCATCGGGTGTTTCTCCCGCGCCTCGGCCCACAGGAAGGCCGCCAGCAGGGCCGTTCCGCCCGCCAGGCCGCCGACGATCCACGGGTCGGTCCAGCCCAGGTCCGGCGCCGCCGTCAGCGCCCAGGTCAGGGCGGCCAGCCCGGTCATGGCCAGCACGGCGCCGAGCCAGTCCAGTCCCTTGGCGTCCGCGTCCCGGCTTTCGGGCACGGCCTTCAGGGTGACCAGGGCGGTCAGGGCGGCCAGCGGGACATTGATCCAGAAGATGAAGCGCCAGTCCGCCGCATCGGCCAGCCAGCCGCCGACCAGCGGACCGATCATGCCGAACAGGGCGCCCGCCCCGGCCCAAGTCCCGAAGGCCTTGCCGCGCTCCTCGGGCGGGAAGACCGCGCCGATGACGGCCAGGGCCCCCGGCGTCAGCAGGGCCGCGCCGACCCCCTGCACCGCCCGCCCCGCGATCAGGAGTTCGACGCTCGGCGCCAGGCCGCAGGCGACGGAGGCGAGAGCGAAAAGCGCCACCCCGATCAGGAAGACCCGACGCCGTCCGAACCGGTCGCCCGCCGCCCCGCCGATCAGCACCAGGGCGCCCAGGGTCAGCAGATAGGCGTTCGACACCCACTGCACGGCGGCGGGCCCGGCGCCCAGATCGCGCTGGATGGCGGGCAGGGCCACACCCAGGGCCGAGCCGTCGATGAAGGTCAGGCTGCTGCCCAGCACCGTGGCGACCAGCACCCAGTGTTTACGGCTCTTGGACAGGGTCATGAACCGACGCTACGCCGGTTCAGCGGAATCCTTCAACGCCTGACGCGCGGCGCGCACCCGGAACCAGGCGGCCGCCGCGAACACGCCAGCGCCGATCCAGATGAAGGCGAAGGAGGCGATGCGAAGCCCTGTCAGCGCCTCGCCCGCCCAGACGCCGACGGCGAACTGAAGGGTCGGGGCCAGGAACTGGATGAAGCCGATGGTCGACAGCGGCAGACGGCGCGCGGACCAGGCGAACAGGGCCAGGGGCAGCACCGTCGCCGGCCCGTTGACCAGGGCCCAGAGGGTGTTCGTCGGGCTGTCGAAGGCCACGCCCCCGCCGGTGTGCTGCAGCCACAGCACCCAGACCAGACCCAGCGGCGCCAACAGCAGGCATTCGACCAGCAGGCCGGCCTGCGCGTCGATCGGCACGCGCTTGCGGATCACGCCGTAGCTGGCGAACGACAGGGCCAGGGCTATGGAGATCCATGGCGGCCGACCCAGGGCCACCGCCTGGAGCGTGACGCCGACGGCGGCCAGGCCGATGGCGACCCAGCCCCATTTGTCGATCTTCTCGCGGAACAGCCACAGGCCCACGACCATGTTGAGCAGCGGGTTGATGTAGTAGCCGAGGCTGGCTTCCAGGGTGGAATGGTGGGTGGTCGCCCAGACGTAGATGCCCCAGTTCACTGCGATCAGCACCGTCGACAGCGACAGCCAGGCCAGGACCTTGGGCGTGCGGAAGACCGCCAGGACCTGGCCGCCCTGTTTCGCCAGCAGGACCAGCAGGCCCGCGACCACCACCGCCCACAGGGCGCGGTGGGCCAGGATCTCGAACGCGTCGAAACCGACGGCGTGCTGGCCCATGAACAGCAGGGGCATCAGCCCCCACAGGGTGTAGCAGGCGAAGGCGGACAGCAGGGCGGGACGGCTCTGGTCGGAGCCGGGAGCGGGGGCCATGGGCTTCTCCTTCGCCGACGGACTAGTCCGGGGAGGGCGGCGAGGCTGGCGGGAAACGGCCGCGTCTGGAGACGCGCCGACGCTTAGACAGTCAGGGTGCGATAGCCGCTGGAGGATTTGATCGTGCCGGTCTCGTCGAGCAGCTGGGCGATCTGGACGGCGTTCAGGGCCGCGCCCTTGCGCAGGTTGTCCGACACCACCCAGAACGACAGGCCGTTCTCGACCGTGTGATCCTTGCGGATGCGGCTGACGTAGACGGCGTGCTCGCCGGCGGCGTCGACCGGGGTGATGTAGCCGTCGGCCTCGTGCTTATCGATGACCTGCACGCCGGGCGCGTCACGCAGGATGGCGCGGGCCTCGTCGGGGCTGATCGACTTGTCGAACTCGACGGTCACCGACTCGGAGTGGCCGACGAAGACCGGCACGCGGACGCAAGTGACCGTCAGCTTGATGTTCGGATCCAGCATCTTGTGGGTCTCGTCCCACATCTTGGCTTCCTCGTCGGTGTAGCCGTCGTCGCGGAACGAGCCGATGAAGGGCAGGACGTTGAAGGCGATCTGCTTGGGGAATTTTTTCGGCGTGGCGTCGCCCAGGCCGTAGATGGCCTTGGTCTGGTTCCACAGCTCGTCCATGCCTTCCTTCCCGGCGCCCGACACCGACTGATAGGTCGAGACCACGACGCGCTTGATCTTGGCGGCGTCGTGCAGGGGCTTCAGGGCCACGACCAGCTGGACGGTCGAGCAGTTCGGGTTGGCGATGATGTTCTTCTTCTTCGCCAGCTTGATGTCGTCCGGATTCACTTCCGGCACGATCAGCGGCACATCCGGGTCCATGCGGAAGGCGGAGGAGTTGTCGATCACGATCGGACCGGCCTTGCCGATCTTTTCGGACCATTCCTTCGACACCCCGCTGCCGGCCGACATCAGGACCAGGTCGACGGTCGAGAAGTCGAACTGCTCCAGGTCCTGGGCCTTCAGCGTGCGGTCGCCGAAGGAGACCTCCATGCCTTTGGATTTGCGCGAGGCGATGGCGTGCATTTCATCGACGGGGAATTCCAGTTCCTCGATGATGTTCATCATCTCCCGACCGACATTGCCGGTGGCGCCAACGACAGCGACGCGATAGCCCATGAGCATATTCCTTGGTGCGCCTACGCTCGCCACACGGTGGCTTGCGGCTTGAGCGCGATAGGGGGTGTGGATAAGCAAGATTGCATGTAGCCCTTCGCAGGCGCGAAGCAATCGCTTTTCAGGCGGGACGGCGACGGTTAAGCCCGAGAACGATGTCCTCTCGCATACGCACAGCTTATGACCGTCGTTTGGCCGATGGGCGGCTGACGCCCGATCCGTCGCAGGTGACGGTGGTCGAGGCGCTGGGGCGGCTGGAGGCCGACCTTGAGAAACGGGGCCTGTTCGGCGCCCGGCCGGAGGTGCGCGGCGTCTATCTTTGGGGCCCGCCGGGACGCGGCAAATCCATCCTGATGGACCTGTTCTTCGCCAGCGCGCCGGAAGAGCGGAAGGTCCGCGCCCATTTCCATGCCTTCATGGCCCGCATCCACGACCTGATCGGCCAGTGGCGCAAGGGCGACAAGAAGGCTCGCCAGGCGGTGTTCGGGACGCACAAGGGCGACGACCCCATCGAGCCGGTGGCCGACCTGATCGCCTCGGAAGCCCGGCTGCTGTGCTTCGATGAGTTGCAGGTCACCGACATCGCCGACGCCATGATCCTGGGCCGGCTGTTCGAAGCCCTGTTCGAGAAGAAGGTGGTGCTGGCCGTCACCTCCAACCGTGCGCCGGACCAGCTCTATCTGAACGGAATCAACCGCCAGCTCTTCCTGCCCTTCATCGACATGATCGAGGCGAAGTGCGAGGTCGTCTCGGTTCAGGGCGCCCGGGACTGGCGGCTGGACCGGCTGAGGGGCGACCGCATGTGGTTCGCGCCGAACGACGCCGACGCCCGCGCCGGTTTCGAAGCCCTGTGGTCCGACCTCAAGGGCGACCAGCACGAATGTCCGACGCATCTGACCGTTCTGGGCCGTGACGTGGTCATCGAGCGGACCGACGGCGGCATGGCGCGCGCGACGTTCGAGGAGCTGTGCGGTCGTCCGCTGGGACCGAAGGACTATCTGGCCGTCGCCGGACGTTTCCACACCGTCTTCATCGAGGCCGTCCCGGTCCTGGGCCCCGCCAATCATCACGAGGCGCGCCGCTTCGTGACCCTGATCGACGCCCTGTATGAGGCGAAGACGCGTTTGGTGGCGCTGGCCGCCGCTCCGCCCGAGGCGCTTTACACCGAGGGCGTCGGCGCCTTCGAGTTCGAGCGGACGGTCTCGCGCCTGAATGAAATGGCCTCGGCGGACTGGCTTGAGCACGAAAGAGCGGCTTAGGGTGTGGCCACAATTTCGCTTCGCCGGTCGGACCTGATCGCGAACCCACGGAGATCGCCATGCGCCGCCTGACCCCCTTCGCCGCCGCTCTCGGCCTGACGCTCGCCATCGCCCTGCCGGCCGCCGCCCAGACTCCGCCCCCGGCGGCGGCGGCGCCCGAGCGCGGCGTGGTTCCGGCCGAGGTGAAGGCTTGGCTGACCAGCCTGGGCGGCACGGTCGCAGACCCCGCGCCGGTCGACGGCGGCTTCCTGCTGCGCGTGTCCGACGAACCGCTGCCGTGGAGCCTCAGCCTGTTCGGCTGCCAGACCCGCTGCGACGACATCCAGTACAACGCCGTCTTCACCGGCCCGATCACCGAGGCCCAGGTCACCGCCTGGAATCGTGACAACCGCTATCTGAAGGCGGTCTGGGTCGCCCCCGCCACGGCGGGCGCCGACGCCACCATCCTGGCCCAGTACGATGTCCTGCTGCTCGCCGACGGAAACACCCAGCTGCAGGAGCCGACCTACATCTGGCTCCAACTCCTGACCCAGTTCGCCCGCACCCTGTTCCAGAGCGTCGCTCCGGCGGCTCCCGCGGCGCCTTCGCCGGGCCAGTGATCCCGGGATTGTGAGAGCGGGCTCGGTCATGATCGATGACGCTCCGTCCCCCGCCTGCGGCACACGTCCCGGCGACCCGGGCTGAGTCGCGATCAAACCGAACGGAAGGGGCCGCGAACTATTGTCGCGGCCCTTTTTCATCGGGACGCGCTCGAACAATCCGGCTCCGGACAAAGCGGGGAGCGCGGACTCGCATACCGCGAACGGCCCGCGCCGAACGCCCTTTCTCACGCATTCATCTGTCTGTCAGGTGCTCAACACTACCTTGGGGCGTTAAGGATGAACGTGGTCCCGGCGCCTCGAAAGCCGCGTGAAGAATCAAGGCTCTGGACGGCCACGACCTAACGGACTTAGCTGTCTCCGGGAGGGGTCGCGGAATGCCGGAAAGGTTGACGAAACGGCAGGAAGAATGCCTGCGCCTGTCGGCGACCATGACCGACAAGGAGATCGCGCGCGCGCTCGGCATCTCTGAAAACACCGTCGACAAACACTTCCGCGAAATCCTCCGGAAATTCGGGGTCAACACGCGAAAAGCCGCCTTGCGCCTACTGGCGTCTGACGCGTCATACGCGACGGACGCCATACCGCCCGGCCCTTTTTCAACGCCAGATCGCGGGGTCGATGCGGACCGGGTCGCCGGTTCCCTCGCCTCCACTGTTCCGGCCGACCGCAGCCTCTACGGAGTCTACAGCCGACTGGGACGGTGGCGGACGCCAGGCTCTCTGCGCGTCCGGACCTTCGCCATCTTCGGATGGGCCATGGTCGGGCTGATCCTGCTGACCATCCTTACGGGGCTGGTCGGTCTGGTCTTCGGGGGAACGGATCCTTTCGCACCGACAGGTGGCAATCCCTGACCCTGAAGGATCTCATGAACATCGCTCAGAAGCCCGACCAGTACGCCAGCGCCGTCGCGCTGGATCTGCGGGAAGCCGAACACATGATCGACGCGGCCGGCGCCCGGCTGGCCGACATGATCTCCCACGCCCTGTCCGGCCGCATGAGCGCCGGCCTGGCCGCCGGCGCCGGTCACCGGGCGTTCAGCGCCGCCGCCAAGGCGCTGCACACCCTGACCGAAGCCCGCGGCGAGCTGGTCGAGGCCCATGGCCACGCCCTGCGCGACGCGCGCCGCATGGGGCTGAACCACACCCTGCTGATCCCGGGCGAGACCAAGCCCCAGGACGGCGAGGTGCTGACGCCCAATCCGAAACCGACCGGCCGTCTGGCCACGGTCTGACGATCAGCCCCGCGTGACCACAATCGTGATCATCGCCATCACCCTCGCGGGTGTGCTGGCCCTGTTCCGCTTCGGCGGATGGGAAGAGCGCGCCGTCGGCGTGATGGTTCTGGCCCTGCTGATCCTCATTCGCGTCGTGGAGCCGATCCAGATCGGCACCCTGCGCGCCGGAGTGGCGGGACTGGAGATCGCCTTCCTGTTCGCGATCCTGTGGCTGACCTATGTCCGTGATCGCTGGTGGCTGACCGCCCTGGCCGGCTTCCAGCTGATCTCGGTCCTGACCCACGTCGTACCCGTGCTGGCCGCCGGCCGGCACTTCGCATGGACCGCCATCACCATCCGCCTGGAGGTGTGGCTACTGATCTGTATCACTTTCTTCGTCGGCGCCTGGGAAGCCTGGGCCGCTCGACGCTTTGCCCGGGAGGGCGGGTTTCATGACCAAGACAAACATCGATCAAGCCTGGTCGATCTGGACGCAATCCAGCGGCCCTGACACCAGCGACGAGGTCCGGCGCGCCCGCGCCGAGGCCCAGATCCTCGACCAGAAACCGGAGACGCCCAAGCACGCGGCGATGATCCTGGAAGTGCTCCAGGACAATCTGCGCGCCGGCAGCCGGACGGACGACCGGGACCTGGGCGCCCTGGCCCGGCTGACCGCCTTCATGCGGCGCCTGGACCAGGACCCGCGCGTCGCCGGCTGAGGTTCAGTCCGTAAGGTCGGCCGGCAGGATCTGGCTGGACAGCAGGGTCTCCATGCCCCGCCAGTGATCCGGTCCCTGCCGCTCGACCCAGGCCTGAACCACGTCGCGGCCCAGGCCGTAGTTGATGATGTAGCTGCGGTAGGTGTCGATGAAGCGCAGCCGCTGGGTCGCCTTGGCGCGGTCGGCGAGACTGTATTTCATCAGCCGCTCGATGCTCTCGTCGCGGCTGACGCGTCCGGCCAGATAGTCGTCGGCGATGGTGTATTCGGCGCGGGCCAGGCGGCGGGTCAACGCGCCCAGCCGGGCCTTCTTCTCCGCCGTCGCCGGGTCCAGGCCGGCCAGGGGGAACAGCACCTCGCGCTCGAAACGGGTTCCCTCGCTGCCGGGGAAGGCCAGGTCGATGCCGTAGTTGGCGCTGCCCTCGGCGACGAAGGACATGGGGCTGAACAGCGGATAGACGCTCATCTCCACCCAGCCGCGGTCGCGCACGAAGGTCTGTTCCAGCAGGGCGTTATAGACGTGATGGCCGGGATAGCCCTCGTGGCAGCCCAGATCGATGGCGCGTTCGGTGTAGATCGGGAAGTCGGCGTTGATCTCGATCTTGGACTGCGAATTGCCTTGGTAATAATTATATCCGGACCACGGCTTGTCGCCGACGAAGGCCAGGGTGAAGTTCTCGTTCGCGGGCAGGCGGATGTGACGGGCGGTTCGCGCGCGGCACTCGGCGATGGCGGCGTCCATGACGGCCTGCAGCCGATCCTTCGGAATGACGTAGTGCGATTTGAACTCGGTCACCCGGTCCGACAGGGCCCCCGGACCGGGAAGCAGGGCGTCGATCTCGGCCAGCACCGTGTCATAGTCCGACAGGGGCTTCAGCTCGGGCCGCACGCCGAACAGGGCGAAGGCCTCGTCGGCGAAGCTCATCTTCTCACCCGACAGCATGCGCAGGCGGGCCGAAGCCGCCGAAACGTGGGCCAGCAGATAGGCCTTGCGCTGGTCGGTCATGGCTTCCGCGCCGGTCGTTGAGATGGCGTTCAGACGATCGGTCAGCGTCGCGGCGCCCTGGATCAGCTGCGGCACGGTGCGCGGATTGGCGTGCGCCGCCGCCTGCCACTCGGCCGGGCCGTAGTAGGCGTCGACATAGCCGGGCTCGCGCTCGCCGATCTCCAGGATCAGCGCGACATAGTCGCGGGCCACCGCGTCCAGGGTGTCGCCCCCGGGTCCGGTCGGCGGAGCTGACGGCGCGGTGGCGCAGGCCCCCACGAGACAGAGCAGGGCGAGAATGAGGGCGCGCATCGGAACCTCCCGTCGATGAAGCGGCGGCAGGCTAGACCATTTTTGCTTCAGGGCGACCCGCCCTGAACCCAAAAAATGGTCCAGCATCATCCAGGAGCGAAATCTGAGCTGCACGGGACCGATGTCCCGCACCGCCGATTTCGCCCTAGGCCCGCGGCGCCGTCCGGCCAAGAGCGGTCATGCTTTCGGGATTGAGGGCGGGCCGCTCATCCTGTAGAGGCCTTGCCTCCGGCGTTCTCGCCGCCAGACGCACCCGTAGCTCAGCTGGATAGAGTACTGCCCTCCGAAGGCAGGGGTCAGAGGTTCGAATCCTCTCGGGTGCGCCATTTTCCCTTTCGAACATCTGCTCGCCCCATTCGGCTAGCTCCTCTCTGTCTCGATCAGCCGATCACGGACGTCGAGAGGCGCGGCTTCGGCCCAGGTCAGGAGCTTGTCGAGCACAGGGCAGAGCGACTGGCCCCATTCCGTAAGGTGATACTCGACCTTGGGCGGGACCTGGGGATGGACGATCCGGGCCACCACTCCGTCAAGTTCGAGCTGTCGCAGTTGCTGGATCAGCATCTTCTGCGACACGCCCGGTATCGCCCGTTCCAGCTCCGAGAACCGGCGGACGTTCGACCCGAAGAGCTGGAACAGGATCACCAGCTTCCATCGCCCCTCCAGAATCCGGATGACGTTCTGCGCGCTCGAGGCCGCCGTCCACGGCGTGTAGTCGATGCGCTCACCTTCAGGTGAGTACCTTACTTTTTCGTCCGTACTTGCCATCCTCGCAGCTTATTTCCAGTTTGGGTCTCAGGCAACCACCTGAACCGGAGAGCCACATGGCCACCGCCCTTCCCAAGCCCATAGCCGACTATGTCGCGGCTAATGCCCGCCTCGATCCTGAGGGAATGTTGCGGCCATTCGCCCCCGACTGCGTCGTGCAAGACGACGGCGGAGAGCACCGAGGCCATGCCGAACTCCGGACCTGGATCCAGAACGCGACCATCGCCGCCCGGGCGATCTTCACCCCTGAAACGCATCGCGAGGAGAATGGCCAGGTGGTCGTCGACGGCGTGACCAGCGGCGACTTCAAGGGCAGTCCGCTACGGTTCACCCTGCGCTTTACGCTTAAGGGCGACGTCATCCGCGCCCTGGAGATCGGATGACCATGCCCCGTCCGGATCCCACCGAGTTTGAAGGCCGACGCATCCTCGTCACCGCCGGCACCAAGGGCGCCGGCCGGGCGACCGTGCAGCGCTTCCTGGCCGGCGGCGCCCGCGTGATCACCGCCGCCCGCGCCACGCCGGACAGCCTCGACGGAGTCGAGTTCATCCAGGCCGATCTGGCGGCGCCTGACGGTTGCGAGACCCTGGCCGACGCGGCCATGAGCCGGCTGGGCGGCGTCGATGTCCTGGTTCACGTCGTGGGCGGGTCGTCATCGCCGGCAGGCGGCTTTTCGGCCCTGACCGACGACCACTGGCGGGCAGAGTTCGATATCAACCTGATGCCGGCGGTTCGCCTTGATCGCCTGCTGGTCCCGCAGATGATCGCGCGCGGCTCCGGAGCCGTCATCCACGTCTCATCGATCCAGGGGCGGCTGCCGCTGCCTGACTCCACCACAGCCTACGCCGCGGCCAAGGCGGCGCTGACAACCTACAGCAAGGCGCTGTCCAAGGAGGTTGGCCCGAAAGGCGTGCGGGTCAATGTCGTCTCCCCCGGCTGGATCATGACCGAGGCGTCGGGGCGACTGCTCGAACGGATCGCCGAGGGTACGGGCGGCACGATCGAGGACGCCCGACAGAGCGTGCTCGCGGGCCTGGGTGGCATCCCGCTGGGTCGCCCCGCCGAGCCCGAAGAGATCGCCGAGCTGATCGCCTTCCTCGCCTCGGACCGGGCGTCGTCCATCCACGGTGGCGACTACGTCATCGACGGAGGGACCATACCGACGGTTTGACGTCGTGGACGCCCCATCGATCCGACAGAAGTCAGGCTTGCGACGCCGCTCGCCGCCCAAGGGCACAGCTGATCTTCCATTGGAACGGGCCCGGAGCGGGCGGTCATGACGGCATCCAGTCCTGCGATACGGCGCAACCTATATCGCGACAACTATTCGCTTGACAACAAACCCGCCCTCGTCGATACGTTCATTTATCGCGATAAAAGTTGTCGCGGGACCTTCTTCCCCGCGCGGTCAGCGCCGCTCACACCATCGACAGGAGACCACCATGATCACGTTCCGCAACATCCTCCTCGCCGCCGTCGGCGCCGCCAGCATCGGCGGAGCCGCCCAGGCCCAGTCCGTTCAACACATCCCCGTGGATCAAAGCGTCCGCAACGTCGTGCTGGTGCACGGCGCCTTCGCCGACGGCTCCGGCTGGCGCGGGGTCTATGATGACCTCACCGCCCGAGGCTACCGAGTGACGATCGTCCAGAACCCGTTGACCTCGCTGGCCGATGACGTGGCGGCGACGCGGCGCGCCATCGCCCGCCAGGAGGGCGGCGTCATCCTGGTCGGCCATTCCTGGGGCGGCGTGGTGATCACCGAGGCGGGCGTGGACGACAAGGTGAAGGGTCTGGTCTATGTCTCGGCCCTGACCCCGGACGTGGGCGAGACGGCCGGCGACCAGTACGAAGGCTTTGGCATCCCCTCGACCTTCGTGATCGACACCCAGGCCGACGGCTTCGGCTTCATCAACCCCGAGCGCTTCCAGGAGGGCTTCGCCGCTGACGTGAATGACGCGGACGCCGCCTTCATGCGCGACTCTCAGGTGCCGATCGCAATGTCGGTCTTTGGAACGCCGGTGACCCAAGCCGCTTGGAGAACACGTCCGAGCTGGTTCATCGTCGCCACGGAGGACGCGGCAATCGCCCCGGCCATGCTTCGCCAGCAGGCGCGCAAGATCGGCGCCGAAGTGCGTGAGATCGAGGCCAGCCACGTTCCGATGGTGTCCCGGCCGCACGAGGTCGCCGACGTGATCGATCAGGCGGCGCGGAGCACTGGCCGCAATCAGTAAACCGAGGGCACGGGCGGAGCGCCAGGCTCCGCCCGTTTCAGACTCCGCCTTGCTGCGACCAACTGAACCTTGATCAGTTGCGGTAATCGGGGTCAGTGTGGCGCCAGACCAGACCGCGCAAAGCGGCGGCCCCGACCAGGAAACGCTCCATGACCGACACCACCACACGCCCGTGGCCCGCCCTGCCCCTGGCCCATGCGACCGCCGCCCTGACCGCGCCGGGCTCGCCGTTCGAGGTCGTCGACGCCGTGATCGAGGGGCGGCCTTACAAGATCTGGAAGAACGCGCCGCCGACGCTGCTGCACAGCTTCATGGCCGGACGCCAGTGGGGCGGGCGAACCTTCATCGTCTACGGCGACGAACGGGTGTCGTACGAGGCCTTCGCACGCGCCACCCTGGCGCTGGCCGCGGACCTGAAGGCGCGCGGGCTGAAGAAGGGCGACCGGGTCGCCATCGCCATGCGCAACCTGCCGGAATGGCCCGTGGCCTTCTTCGCCGCCGCCCTGTGCGGCGCCGTCGCCACGCCGCTGAACGCCTGGTGGACCGGGGCGGAGCTGGCCTATGGACTGGCGGACTCGGGCAGCACGGTCGCCATCGTCGACATCGAGCGGCTGGAACGGATCGCGCCCCACCTGCCGGAGCTGACGGCCCTGGCCGACGTGCTGGTCTGCCGCGGAACCGAGGCGGTCGGCGATCCGCGCGTGCGCCGGCTGGAGGCCGTCATCGGCGCCCCGGCGACCTGGGCGGACCTGCCCGCGGGCGAGATGCCCGGCGTGCCGCTGGACCCCGAGGATCCGGCGGCGATCTTCTACACCTCCGGCACCACCGGCTTCCCCAAGGGGGCGCTGGGCACCCATCGGAACGCCGGCTGCGGCGCGGTGGCGGGGCTGTATTCCTATGTCCGCAGCTTCGTGCGCCGGGGCGAGGCGCCGCCGACGCCGGACCCGGCGGCCCCGGCCAAGGTCGGGCTGGTGTCTATCCCCTTCTTCCACACGACCGGCTGCAACGCCCTGCTGCTGCCCGCGCTGGTGACGGGGCAGACGCTGGTCTGCCAGCGCCGGTTCGACGCCGCCGAGGCGCTGATGCTGATCGAGCGGGAGAAGATCAACCTGATCGGCGGGGTGCCGACGGTGGCGATCCAGCTGCTGCAGCATCCGGACCGGGACAAGTACGATCTGTCCTCGCTGGAGACCGTGACCTACGGCGGGGCGGCGGCGCCCACGGACCTGGTGCGCCAGATCGCCGATCGGACCAGCGCCTCGCCGGGATCGGGCTGGGGCATGACCGAGACCTCGGCCACCCACACCCATCATTTCGGCGAGGACTACGTCAACCGCCCCGACAGCTGCGGCCCGGCCATGCCGGTCAGCGCGATCAAGGTGGTCGGTCCGGACGGCGCCGATCTGCCGGCGGGCGAGGTCGGCGAGCTGCTGGCCTATGGGCCCAATGTGGTCAAGGGCTACTGGAACCGGCCGGAGGAGACCGCCGCGACCTTCGTCGACGGCTGGGTGCGCACCGGCGACCTGGCGCGGATCGATGAGGAGGGCTTCTGCTTCATCGTCGATCGCAAGAAAGACATCATCATCCGCGGCGGCGAGAACATCTACTGCCAGGAGGTCGAGGCGGTGCTGTTCGACCACCCGGCGGTGGCCGAGGCCGCGCTGATCGCCCGGCCGCATCCGGTGCTGGGCGAGGAGCCGGTGGCCGTGGTCTCGCTGGCGCCCGGCCAGACGGTGGACGCGGCGACGCTGAAGGCGCTGACGGCGGCGCGGCTGGCGGCGTTCAAGACGCCGGTGGAGATCTTCGTGATCGACGGCCCCCTGCCCCGCAACGCGGCGGGCAAGGTGGTCAAGGCCGAGCTGAAGGCGCGGTTCGGATAGTAAATTTCCCTCCCCTCATGGGGAGGGTGGACCGCGAAGCGGGACGGGTGGGGAACGGCGGCGAACCGAAATTCCCCACCCTGTCGTCGCTTCGCGCCGACATCCCTCCCCACTCCGGGGGAGGGAGAAAACTGGCCTCACGCCGCCGCCGTGAACGCGCCCAGCACGCTGCGGAGCCCCGCCAGCAGGATATCGGACTCGGCCCCGGCCTTGCAGCCGCCCGTGTGGATCAGGCGCAGGGCCTTCACATGCACCTCGACCGCCGGCCAGTTCCACGGCGCGGGCGCGCGCATGCGGTCGCTGAGGTCGCACAGGCTGTAGCCGGCGCTGTACAGCGGACCGGTGTCGAAGAAACCGGCCAGGTCGACCAGGGCGGCGGCCAGCACGTAGACCCGTTCCCGGCCCTCCGGCGCGGCGGCCGCGCACAGATCCTCCAGCTGGCCGATCAGGCGGCCGAGGTCGGCCATGATGTCGGCCTTGTGGCTCTGCAGGCCGGCCTCGGCCAGGCGCTGGGCGTCGGCGATGGTGCGACCGCCCGGCCGTTCCAGCTGCTTCGCCAGCGAGCTCTTGATCTTCGTCGTGCGCACTTGGGTCACAGGGCCACCCGCATGGGTTTCATCAGCATGTCGATATCGGACTGATCCATGTTCGCCTCGGCCGGTTCGCCCACGTGGGTGGACAGGTCGCCGGCGCGGCGGCCGGGCTCGCCGAGCGGCGGGCCGAAATTGCGCACCCGGCGGTCGGGGCCGACGTAGGTCTCGCACTCCACGAACTCGCGCTCGTCGCCGCCCAGCCACAGGATTCGGCGCAGCAGCACCGTCGGGGTCAGGGGCTTGGCGACCACGAAGCTGGCGCCGCAGTCGCGGCTCTTCTGGATGCTGGACTGGGCCGCGTGGCCGGTCAGCATGATCACCGGCGTGTGGCGGGTCGGCGCGGGGGTCTCGCGGCGCAGCCAGCGGGTGAAGTCATAGCCGTCCATCTCGGGCATCGAGCAGTCGACCAGGATCAGGTCGACGGCGCGGCGCTTGACGATCTCGGCCGCCTCGGCCGCGCTCTCGCACTTGATCTGCTCCTTCACGCCGAAGCCGTGGAAGATCGAGCTGAGCATATCCAGCGACTTGGGATTGTCGTCGATCAGCAGGACCGTCGAGTGCTCGAGGTTGACCCGGGTGTTGGCGGCGGACTGGGAGGAAGCGGCGGACATGGGATCAGTCGAACAGCAGGACATCGCCCGAGGCGGGCGGCGGGTGGGCGACAGCGGGCGACGCGGGCGTCTCGCCCTTCAGTCGGCCGGCCACATCGGCCAGCAGGACGGTGGAGACGGCGTCGGCCGAGGTCTGGCCATCGGACAGGCCGTGCAGGACGCCCGCCACGGCGTCGAGGCGCTGGATCAGCACGTCCAGCGCCTGGGCGTCGGTCAGGGCCTCGGCCCGGTCCTCGGCGGGAAGGCGGCGCACCAGGTCGGAAACGAGCGTGGACATGCGGTCCACGCCCGCGCGGACGTCGCCGATCTCGGCGGCCAGGGCGGCCAGCAGGGCGGGCGCGTCCGCGGGCATCAGAACAGCTCCAGTTCGCCGCCGGCGACCACCGGCGGAAGAATGGGCGCCGGACGCGTCGGAACGGTGGCGGCGTCGGTCACGCCGCGCTGCAGGGCGCGGCCGCTGACGGGCCAATAGTGCAGCCGGCGTCCGCCGGCGCCGCGCAGGCTGCCGCCGATGACGCGGATGCCTTCGTCGCGCAGGAAGCGTTCGGCGAAGTCGGCGTTGGCCATGCCCACATCGCGCAGGCTGTCGAACATGCGGCCGCCGCCGAACAGCTTGGCCTCCAGCCGCTCGCGGCGAGCGCCCGCCTTGATCAGCTCGTTGATCAGCAGCTCCATCGCATAGGCGCCGTAGCGGCGGCCCGCGTCGGTCCCGGCGCCCGCGCCGTCCGGCAGCAGGAAGTGGTTCATGCCGCCGACACCGGCCACCGGATCGGTCAGGCAGGCGGCGACGCAGGAGCCCAGCACCGTGGTCAGCATGACCGACGGATCGGCCGTCACATGGTGCTCGCCCTGGCCGACGTGGATGCGGATCTCGCCGCGGTCCGAAGACTGGGCGGGGGTCATGTCAGGGGTCCGAACACGCCTTCCAGCTTCTCTTTCAGCTGGGCGACGGTGAAGGGTTTGACCAGGTAGTTGTTGACGCCGAACTGGACCGCGCGCTGGACCAGTTCGCGGTCGGCGCGGCCGGTCAGCATGATGAAGGCCGTGGTCTGGATCGGCGGGTGGGCGCGGATGGCGCGCAGCAGGCCCAGGCCGTCCAGGTTCGGCATGTTGAAGTCCGAGATCACCAGATGGACGGGCTTGGTCACGACCTCCCGCAGGGCGATCTCGCCGTCCGCGGCCTCACGGATTTCGCGCACGCCGAGCTGCTGCAGGCTGTTGCGGACCAGCGAACGCATCGTCAGCTGGTCATCAACCACAAGGACATTCAGGGCGGCGGCGGAGGGCATGCGGAATCCTTCAGGCGGCAGGCGTTACGGCGCGGGGGGACGCGGCGCAGAGGTCGAGAATGGCGGGACGGAGGCGGTGGAGCGGGAGCTGGCGCTCGACGGCGCCGATCTCTTGGGCGGCGCGCGGCATGCCGTAGACGACCGAGGAATTCTCGTCCTGGCCCAGCGTCCGGGCTCCGGCGGCGCGCATGGCCAGCAGGCCCTGGGCCCCGTCCTTGCCCATGCCGGTGAGGATGACGCCGGTCATGGGACGGCCCAGGCGGGCGACCGAGTGGAACAGGACATCGACCGACGGACGGTGGCCGTTGACGGTCTCGCTGCGCACCAGGCGGCAACGCGGGGAGGCGCCGGAGACTTCCAGATGAGCCTCGCCGCCGGGAGCGATGTAGACGTGGCCGGGTTTCACCGGCGCGCCGTCCTCGGCCTCGGAGACGGTCGGGGCGCAGACCTTGTCCAGGCGGGCGGCGAAGCTCTTGGTGAAGGTCGCCGGCATGTGCTGGGTGATGACCGTGGCCGGGCAGTCGGCGGGGAAGCCCTGCAGGATGGTCAGCAGGGCCTCGACGCCGCCGGTCGAGGCGCCGATGGCCAGGACATGGTTCGGATCCGGACGATAGTCGGTGTCGACCGGCGGCGGCGCCGCGGGCGCGTCGCCCCGAGCGCGGACGCGCGAGCGGCCGGCGGTCTTCACCTTGGTCGCCAGCTCGGCGAAGGCGGTGGCGGCGGGGGTGCCGTCCATGGGTTTCCCGATCGCGTCGACGGCGCCCATCTCCAGCGCCGCGACGGTCGTCTCGGCCCCGGCCTGGGTCAGGGTCGAAACCATGACCACCGGCATCGGCCGCAGGCGCATGATCTTCTCGAGGAACTCCAGCCCATTCATGTTGGGCATCTCGACGTCGAGGGTGATGACGTCCGGGTTCAGCCGCTTGATCGCCTCGCGGGCCTCGAGCGGATCGGCGGCCGAGCCGACGACCTCGATCTCGGGATCGCGGCGCAGGGCGGCCGTCAGCAGCCCCCGCATGGTGGGGCTGTCGTCTACGACCAGGACGGTGACCGGACGGCTCATGCGGCGGTCCCGAGCTGGTAGGTGGTCAGGCCGCTGGTCTGCAGGCGGGACATCGCCGCGCCGGCGACCCGTTCGGAGTGGCCGATGTAGAGGGTGGCGCCCGGGTTCATCAGCGGGGTGAACCGGTTCCAGACCTTCTCCTGCGTGGCGTCGTCGAAATAGATGACCACGTTGCGGCAGAAGATGACGTCGAACTTGCCCTTCATCGGCCAGTCGCCGATCAGGTTCAGCTCCTTGAACGACACCAGACGCTTCAGCTGGGCCCCGGCGGTCCAGTTTCCGCGGTCGGCGCGGTCGAAATATTTGCGCCACAGGGTGACGGGCGCGGGCTCCAGCGCCTCTTCCGAATAGGTGCCGTCGTGGCCCTGGGCGACCATGTTGGAGTCGATGTCGGTGGCCAGGATCTTCACGTCCAGCTCGGCCGCCTCGGGCAGGGTCTGCAGGACGGTCAGGGCCATCGAATAGGGCTCCTGCCCGTTCGAACAGGCGGCCGACCACAGCCGGACCCGGCCGCCGGCGCGGGCGCGCTCGGCCAGGCGGGGCATCACCTTGTCCCGGAGATGATCGAAATGGTGCGGCTCGCGGTAGAAGCGGGTGACGTTGGTGGTCAGGGCCGCGGTCATCAGCTGGCGCTCGTCCACCCCGTCCACGCCGTCGATCAGGGCGCAATACTCACGGAAGCTGCGCAGGCCGAGCACGCGCAGGCGCTTGGCCAGGCGCGAATAGACCAGCGCGGCCTTGCCCTCGCCCAGCGCGATGCCGGCGTAGGAATGCAGGGTGTGGGCGATGTGGCGGAAGTCTTCCGGCGTGAGGACGAACTCGCCCTCCACCATCGACGACGCCCCGGCGGCGGACGTCATGCGGCTTCGGCTTCCGTTTCCGGCAGGATCATGTCCAGCTCGATCAGGCTGATCATCCGGCCTTCCAGGGCGAAGATGCCCTTCACGAAGGTGCGCACGTCGTCGCTGGCCACGTCGGGGGTCGGCTGCACGGCGCCGTCGGTCAGCTGGATGATGTCCGAGACGGCGTCGACCAGCAGGCCCACGGTGCGGCCGCCGATGTGGGCCACCATGATGACGTGGCGCGCGGTCGGGTCCGAGGTGCTGAGGCCGAAGCGGGCGCCCAGATCGACGATCGGCAGCACGGCCCCGCGCAGGTTGATGACGCCCTTCATATAGCCGGGGGACCTGGGCAGCGGGGTGGCGGGGGTCCAGCCGCGGATCTCGCGCACCGACATGATGTCGACGCAGAATTCCTGCTCGCCGATACGGAAGGCGATCAGTTCACGGACAGCGGCGTTGGTTTGCACTTCGGTCATGGATCAGCTCGCGAGCTTGAGTTCGGGACCCGCCGCGCGGCGACGGGCGTTGGCGACGATGGCGTCCACATCGAGGATCAGGGCGACGCGGCCGTCGCCGAGAATGGTGGCGGCGGCGACCCCGGGGACCTGCTGGTAGTTGGTCTCCAGGCTCTTGATGACGACCTGTCGCTGGCCCTGGATGGCGTCGACCATCAGGGCGGCGCGGGCGCCGGATTCGGTTTCGACGACCAGGGCCACGCCCTGACCGGGCGGGACCGGCGTGTCCCGGAAGCCCATGACCTGGGCCACGTCGACCAGCGGCACGAAGCTGTCGCGGAAGCGGATGACCGCGTCGCGGCCGCCGACGTAATGCACGTCCTCGGCGCGGGGGGTCAGGCTCTCGACGATATTGGTCAGCGGGGCGACCAGGGTCTGTTCGGCGGCGCCGACGACCATGCCGTCCAGCACGGCCAGCGTCAGCGGCAGGCTGAGGGTGAAGGTCGAGCCCTTGCCCGGGATCGAGCTGATGGAGATTCGGCCGCCCAGCGCCTGGATGGAGCGCTTGACCACATCCATGCCCACGCCGCGGCCCGAGACGTCCGTGATCGTCTCGGCGGTCGAGAAGCCGGGCAGGAAGATCAGGTTGTCGACCTCCTCGTCGGTCAGGACGGCGTCCTCGGCGATCAGGCCGCGGCTGACGGCGATGCCCCTGACGCGTTCGCGGTTGATGCCGCGGCCGTCGTCGCTGATCTCGATGACGATGCGGCCCGAGCGGTGCAGGGCGGCCAGGTGGACCACGCCCT
The DNA here is from genome assembly GCF_059416065.1 of Brevundimonas sp. GW821-FHT09G01. NCBI lineage: Bacteria > Pseudomonadati > Pseudomonadota > Alphaproteobacteria > Caulobacterales > Caulobacteraceae > Brevundimonas > Brevundimonas sp. GW821-FHT09G01. The sequence goes on along the minus strand of NZ_JBWKOL010000008.1, from coordinate 499 downwards.
CGGGGCTCTTGCCGGCGGCCTCGCGGTCCGCGGGCGTCTCCAGCCCGTGATCGATGGCGTTGCGCAGCATGTGGGTGATCGGCTCGGCCAGGCGTTCGACCACGGTCTTGTCGACCTCGGTGTCCTCGCCGGCGGTGACCAGCTTAACCCGCTTGCCGGTCATGTCGGCGACTTCGCGGACCAGGCGCGGCATGCGCTGGAACACCGATTTCACCGGCTGGGCCCGGATAGCCATGACGCTGTCCTGGATCTCGCGGGTCAGCAGCTCCAGGTCTTCCAGACCCATGAGCACGCCCGAGGAGCGCGTGAGGCCGCTTTCGGCGACGCGCTGGGCCAGCATGGCCTGCTGGATGACCAGTTCGCCGACGACGTTGATCAGGCGGTCGACGCGGTCCAGGTCGACGCGGATGGTGACGGGGGCCACCGCCGGCGGAGCGGACGGCGCGTTGGCGGCGGCGGGCGCGGCGACCGGCGGGGCGGCCGGAGCGGCGGCTAGGGG